>JAZODJ010000022.1:0-187049 GCA_045597005.1 Alphaproteobacteria bacterium
TCTTTTAGGGAATATCCTTTTCCCAACAAAATTCCGGCTCTGTGGTTTCGTGAATGCATACTTGTGCAGGTTACGATTAAATCGCCAACCCCTGAAAGACCTGCAAAAGTTTCAGGTTTAGCACCCATTTTAATGCCAAGGCGTGTGATTTCAGCAAGGCCACGTGTGATTAGTGCAGCACGTGAATTGTCGCCATAGCCAACGCCGTCACAAATTCCGGCACAAAGAGCGATTACATTTTTAAGTGCACCGCCAAGCTCAGTTCCGATTATATCAGTGCCGGTGTAAACACGGAAGAAATCGGTCATAAAAATATTTTGTATATATCATAAAATTACAAAAATATTCAAATCAGATATCATTGAACCAATCCAAACTGGATGTAACTTTACAGATATTGATTTAAATATATTAAAAGATAACACAAATGACAATATTGGACATAAAAATCCACACTACGGTGAAATGACTGCTTGGTATTGGGTTTGGAAAAACTATCTTAAAATTCATCCGGAACTTGAATACGTAGGGTTTTGTCATTACAGACGATTCTTTAATTTTTCAAACAAACAGTATAAATCCGACCAAGGACGAATTTATTATGATACGTTTCACAAAATTTTCAAAAAACATTATACCCTCAAGAATATCGTGCCATTTTTAAACGCCGATATTATTCTTCCTGAAAATAGAAATTTGAAAGGAACAACATTAAGAGAGTCTTACGATCAATATCATCCAACAAAAGATATGAAAAAAATGATTGAAATAACATTGAAAAAATATCCTCAATATAGTGACATAATTTTGAATACTTTAAATGGACATTGCGGATATTTTTGCCTCAATTTCATTATGAAAAAATCTTTATTTATATCCTTTATGGAATGGATTTTCCCTTTATTAGATGAATTAGAAAAAAACTGTAATTGGAATGAATACAAAAATTACAATAGCATCAGAGCCCCAGCCTTTTTGGTAGAACGTTTTTTTAATATATGGATAAACATTCAAAAAGCAGAACACCAAATTACAATATCAGAAATTCCTCTAATTTTATTAGTAAAAAAACCTAATCTATTAAAAAGATTAGTGCGCCCATTCTTATTTTTAGTTCCTTCAAAAAAACGCAAATTATTAAAAAAGAATTGGTATAATTAGCCCCCATTCCTCCAACAAAAACCCCCGATTGTTTCCAATCGGGGGCAGATCATCTCAATTTATTGATATTTTTTTTATCAATTATAATGCTGATGTATCAACCTTAACACCAACACCCATTGTCGAGCTCAAAGAAACTTTTTTCATATATGTTCCTTTTGCTCCGGCCGGTTTAGCCTTAACAATAGCATCAATAAATGCTTTACCGTTCTCATAAATTTGTTCTTCAGAGAAACTAGCCTTACCAATACCAGCATGAACAATACCGTTCTTTTCAACACGATATTGAACTTCACCAGCCTTAGCCTTTTTAACAGCTCCCTCAACATCAGCGGTAACTGTACCCAACTTCGGGTTCGGCATCAAACCTTTTGGTCCCAATACACGAGCAACCTTACCGGCCATGCCCATCATATCAGGAGTTGCAATCATACGGTCAAATTCGATTTTGCCGGCCAAGATAGAATCAATAAGGTTTTCAGCACCAACAATATCAGCACCTGCAGCCTTTGCTTGGTCAGCTTTTTCGCCTTGTGCCAAAACAGCAACGCGAACAGTCTTACCTGTTCCGTGTGGCAAAGCACATACACCACGAACCATCTGATCGGCATATTTCGGATCAACACCAAGATTGATTGCAATATCAATAGTTTCGTCAAATTTTGCCTTAGCATTTTCTTTAACGATCTTAACAGCATCTTTCAAAGAATAAGCCTGATCCTTATCAAGACTCTTATAAGCATTCACAATTCTTTTACCCATCAGCTTACTCCTCAACCTTAATACCCATAGAAACAGCCTGACCTTTAACCATATTCATAGCTGATTCAACAGTTGAACAGTTCAAATCCGGCAATTTTGCTTCAGCAATTTCTTTAACTTGAGCCATAGTAATCTTACCGGCAACAACCTTACCCGGTTCTTTCGAAGCAGAGCTAATTCCGGCAGCTTTCTTCAAATAGTAAGAAACCGGAGGAAGCTTTGTAATAAATGTGAAAGACTTATCTTCATAAGCTGTAATCACAACCGGAACAGGAATCCCCGGTTCCATCTTTTGTGTAGCAGCATTGAATGCTTTACAAAATTCCATAATATTCAAGCCTTTTTGACCCAAAGCAGGACCAACCGGAGGAGATGGGTTAGCCTTACCTGCAGGGATCTGAAGCTTGATTAAACCTAAAATCTTTTTCTTAGACTTAGCCATTTTTCATCACCTTTTTGTTAGGTTTCGTGGTTATTAGACCAATGGCTGGCCTCCCACGAAAATTGTTAAATACATACGATTCGCCCAAACCAAAGACAAACATCTCCAATTTGAGTCAGCTCTGTATAACATATATTTAAACAAATGCAAGCGTTTTTTGGTTAATATCCGACAACCGGAAATGTATATATTTTATCCGAGTTTCTTATTCAGTATCTGGTTCACAACCCCCGGATTAGCCTTTCCTTGAGATGCTTTCATAACTTGTCCCACAAACCACCCCATAAGATTAGTTTTTCCTGCCTTATACGCCGCAACATTATCCGGATTAGCCGCGATTATATCATCAATAATCTTTTCAATCGCACCCGTATCCGTAACTTGTTTCAATCCGCGTTCTTCAACAATCTTTTCCGGATTTTCGCCTGTTTCTGCCATAATCGCAAACACATCTTTTGCCGTCTTACCGTTAATAACATTTTTTGAAACAAGCTCAACCAATGCTCCCAAATTTTCTGCCGAAATCGGACTTTCATCTAACGACAATTTTTTCTCGTTCAACATTGCAAAAAAATCACCCATCAACCAATTTGCAACTTTCTTTGCATCATGACCTTTGGCCGCACGTTCAAAAAATTCGGCAGTTTCTCTATTTTCACAAATAACTCGCGCATCATATTCCGTCAAACCGAGTTCTTTAACAAAACGATCTTTCTTTACATCCGGCAACTCAACCATATCACGTCTGACTTCTTCAATAAATTCATCCGTCAAAACCAACGGCAACAAATCCGGCTCCGGAAAATAGCGATATTCATGGGCAAATTCTTTTTTGCGCATAAACTTTGTCTGTCCTGTTGACGGATCAAACTGGCGTGACTCCTGTTCCATCTGCCCACCGCTCTCATAAATTTCAAACTGGCGTTTTGCTTCGGCTTCAATTGCTTGCATTACAAACTTAACCGAGTTCACATTCTTAACTTCTGCTCGCGGACGCAAAGTCGTCTCTCCGACCTTTCTTATAGAAATACTGGCATCACAACGCATCGAGCCTTCATCCATATTTCCGTCACAAGTTCCTAAATAACGGACAATCGAACGCATTTTACGCAAAAAAGCACCAGCTTCTTCAGGCGAACGAAAATCAGGTTTGGTAACAATCTCCATCAACCCTACACCGGCACGATTCAAATCAATAAACGTTTTGGTCGGTGAAATATCATGGATTGATTTTCCGGCATCTTGCTCAATATGCAAACGCTCAATCCCTATATTTTTGGTCTCGCCGCCTTCCAATTCAATCTTTACAACACCCTCGCCTACAATCGGAAACTTATCTTGTGTAATCTGATATCCTTGCGGCAAATCAGCATAAAAATAATTTTTACGAGCAAACGCCGAATATTTATTAATTTTCGCGTTTAATCCAAGCCCTGTTTTAATTGCCTGTCTGACACACTCCTTATTAAGTGTCGGCAACATCCCCGGCATTCCCGCATCAACAAACGATACATTCTCATTAACATCTGATCCGTAATGCGTCGATGCCCCTGAATATATCTTCGATTTGGATATAATTTGACAGTGAATTTCCAGACCGCAAATAATTTCCCAATCACAATCTTTGCCTTTTAATATCATTGCGCTCATCTTATTTCACTCCTCTAAATCCAACCTGAGCTTCCAAAACCGACGAAACCTTAAATACATTTGCCTCATCAAAAGCTTTACCTACAATCTGCATTCCTAACGGCAAACCATCCTTATTAAGCCCTATAGGCAAACTCAATGCCGGTAATCCCGCCAGTGAAATCGAAACTGTAAATATGTCGTTAAGCCACATCGTAATCGGATTTTCTTGCATTGACTTATCACCAATCGGAAAAGCCGCTACTGGAGCTGTCGGAGTTAATATTACATCGCACTTTTCAAAAGCTTTAACAAAATCATCCCTAATCAAACGACGAACCTTTTGTGCCTTCACAAAATACGCATCATAATATCCGGCTGACAAAACATATGTCCCAACCATGATACGACGCTTAACTTCTTTTCCGAAACCTGCCGTGCGCGAATTTATATACATTTCATCCAGACTGTTGCCGTCAACTCTGTTACCATATCGCAAGCCGTCATAACGCGCCAAATTAGAAGATGCCTCCGCCGGCGCAATTATATAATATGCAGCAAGAGCATACTTGGTATGAGGCAATGAAATTTCTACAACTTCAGCTCCCCTATCCTTTAACATTTGAGCCGCCTTATCCCAATAAGAAGCTACTTCAGTATCCAATCCGTCAACGCGATACTCTTTGGGAATACCAATTCGCATTCCTTTAATATCACCACCCAAAAACTTTTCAAAATCAGGAACCTCAACATTTGCCGAAGTCGCATCTTTTGCGTCATAACCGGCCATAGCCTTCAACATTATTGCACAATCTCTCACATCTTTAGCTATCGGACCTGCTTGGTCTAATGACGATGCAAAAGCAATTGTCCCATAACGAGAACATCTTCCATATGTGGGTTTGATGCCGGTAACACCGCAAAAAGCTGACGGTTGACGTATTGAACCACCGGTATCAGTACCTGTAGCTCCTGCACACATCTCAGCTGCCACAGCTGCTGCCGAACCACCGGATGAACCACCGGCAACCAAATCTTTATCCTTACTCCAAGGATTGATAACCGGACCGAATGCTGATGTTTCATTACTTCCTCCCATGGCAAACTCATCCAAATTAAGCTTCCCCAAAAATGAAGCACCGGCATTAAGCAAATTTTGCGTAATAGTTGATTCATACTGTGGGACAAACCCCTTTAACAAGTTTGAACATGCCGTTGTGGGAACACCACAAGTACAAAACAAATCTTTAATTCCCAAAGGAATACCTTCCAAATCACCGGCAGTACCATTTTCTATTTTAGCTTGACTGATTTTTGCTTGTTCCAAAGCTTTATCCGGAGTTTCACAAATAAACGCATTTAGTTTACGCTTAATTTCCATATTTTTAATATAAGCTTCTGTCAACTCAACAGTGCTAAACTCTTTATTCTTAAGGCCTTCTCTGGCCTCAGCAATTGTTAATCTTGTTAAATCTGTCATCTTATTTCTCTAATCATTAATCAAACTAAAATTTGGATAATATCTTTTATTCTATCACCTTAGGAACTGCAAAATACCCATATTCTTTCATTGGAGCATTCGCCAAGATTGCATCAGCACAATTACCTGCAACAACCTCATCTTCACGAAGAGCAATATTGTTTTCATTAACCGAAACCAACGGCTCTACATTATCAGTATCAACTTCTTTTAAAGTATCAACCCATTGCAAAATTTTATTAAATTCTTCTTTAGTTGCTTCAACTTTATCATCTTCTATCTTTAAACGAGATAAAAAAGCAATTTTTCTAACTTCTTGAACATCCACTGCCATCTGTATTCCTCTCTTTAATATGTTAACACCATTGGTGGCATAACTGCATTATATTGCAACATTTTTAACACATTTAACATTTCAGAATCAACACCAAAATATTTACCTGTTACTTTTACATTGTTCAAAGGTGACATTCCGATAACTTCCGACAACTTTTCTTGTAATGTTTTTGGTTTAGGATATATATCCAAAACAAACTTTTCATCTTCCTTTATCCCGCTTTTGATTTTTAACTCAGACAATGCATCATTAAAACCACCCAACTCATCAATTAATCTATATTCAAAAGCTTGTTTTCCGCTCCAAACCCTTCCTCGTGTCAAACTATCAGTTTCTTTTTCATCAAGTTTTCTGGCCTTCGTTGTTTTTTCGGTAAAATCTTTATATATTCTATCCAACGAATTTTCAAAAATTTCACGCTGTTTACCATTAAATTTAAAATTTGGACTAAACATTGAAGCATTTGAATTAGCCGCAAAGACTTCCCACTCAACCCCCATTTTCTTCCACAATTCTTCCAGCACAAACTTTCCGCCAAAAACACCTATTGAACCGGTTATTGTTGTATTTACTGCATAAATTTTATCTCCGGCCAATGACACAAAATATCCTCCGGAAGCAGCATAATCTCCCATAGAAACATAAAGAGGAACATTTTTTTCTTTCTTTAATTTATTTAAAGCATTCCATATCTCACTTGATGCCGAATAACTTCCTCCCGGTGAATTAACTCTGACCAAAATACCAACAACATCTTTATCTTTTTTTATTTCATCAATTTGATCCAAAACTTGTTCCGAACTTATTTCTTTTTCTCCGGACAATGACATATTGGCAACATCAACAATAACACCCTCCAAAATCATAACTGCTATTTTTTTACCATTGTCATTCCAATGAATAGTTGATGCATAATCATCTATATTCAACGTTTCAGCATCATATTTATCCTTAATTTGACTAATCCAATCAGCTTCATAATCAATTTTATCGACAAGTCCCAAACTCCGAGCATACTCGGCATCCAAAGGTGCTTTATCCAAAATATCAAGTGTTTCCCTGCCTGTAACATCAGTATATCGAAACCCCATCATCTGTTTCAATACCGACATATTCAAATCAGCAAGAAGAAATTTCATATTCATCTTAAATGCTTCTGGCACCTTTTTTTCTGTAAAAGAAGCCATCCCGCCTTTATATTCATAACGAGCATAAAAATCAGGAAAAACTCCGACTTTATCCAATAATGTTCGAGCAAAAGGAACTTCTATTCCTACTCCCGTTACTCCCAAATAACTTCCGGGCATCATTGTAATTTTACCAAATGATGATGCCAAAAGATATTCTGACGTTCCTCCGACCATATTACCAAAACCGGAAGAAAATATGTAAGTTTCTTTTCCTGCTTGACGATACCGCATCATCGTCTGGGCCAATTCCATTGTTTGAGCCAAGCCTAAACCGCTATCATTAATTTTTGCTGCAACAGCCTTAACCCTATCATCAAACAAAGCTACTTCCATAACAGTCAAAATATCCGTAAAAGACATTCCGCTACTCGGAACAACCTCTGTCAACAAACTATCTTGTCTGGTTTCACTGATTGGTGTATCAAAATTTATTGTCAAAATTGTTTTTTCCGGCACTTCAACCATAACTGCAGGAGACTTTATATATCCCACAAGCAAAGCTAAAACCAAAATAAACAATGCTCCGAATAAGGCAAATGCCCAAATCAACGATTTGAGCAAGATTTTAATTGCCGTTTTTTTTCGCAAAGCAAATACATCAAATGACATATTGCGCATATTTAACTACATTCCTTCCGTCAAAACCTCAACGGTTTCTTTAATATTTTTCATTCTTAGCATTCCTTGAATGTGGTATCCGCTGTCAACATGAATAACTTCACCGGTAATACAAGCACCACAATCAGATAATAACCCCAACGTTGCCATTCCAACTTCTTCCGGAGTAACATTCCGCTCCAAAGCCGAATTTAAAGCATTCCATCGCAACATCTTTCTGAAATCTCCGATACCTGATGCTGCCAAAGTTTTAATTGGACCTGCAGAAATTGCATTAACTCTAATTCCTTTCTCACCTAAATCCATCGCCGCATAACGCACCGATGCCTCTAAAGCTGCTTTTGCTACCCCCATAATGTTGTAGTTAGGCAAAACTCTTTCTGAACCCATATAGGTCATTGTAACAATTGAACCACCTTCATTCATAATCGGAGCTGCATATTTGCATGCTTCAATAAATGAAAAACAAGAAATTTCCATCGTCATTGCAAAATTTTCTTTGGTCGTATCAATCATATGTCCGCGAAGCTGATTTTTATCTGAAAAACCTATAGCATGTACCAAAAAATCGATTTTTCCCCATTTTTCAGCTAATTCTTTGAAACAAGCCTCAACACTTTCACTATCAGAAACATCACATTTAATTAACAATGGTTCCTTATCCAATTGAGCAGCTAACGGCTTAACCCTTTTTTCCAAAGCTTCATTCTGGTACGAAATAGCGATCTTAGCACCATGCTCATTCAAAGCCTGAGCTACACCCCATGCAATTGACTTATCATTAGCCAATCCCATGATAAGGCCTTTTTTGCCTTCCATCAAACCCTTAGACATAGTCCGAATTCCTCATAATTTTTACACACACAATACACAACAGAGTTTTTACTCTCTTGCTTTTCGTTATAAACTTTTATAGAATTTGACTCGATTTGTAAACCGTTTTTTTAGCATATAAGGACAAATATGAATTTTAATTTCCACAATATTCGTCAACATTTTACATCAGCTCATAAGCTTGTTCGTTTTATAACATCACGTATTCAAACAGACAACATTCTTAGAGTTGCTTCGTCACTAAGTTATACTTCTTTGATTGCTTTAGTTCCTTTGATTGCTATCGGACTGGCTATATTTTCGGCTTTTCCGGTTTTTGGTGAAGTACGAGACCAATTGCAAAATACCTTAGTACAAAATTTAGTACCATCAATAAGCAAAGAAGTTACAACCTACTTTAATGATTTTATATCTGCTACGGCAAAACTCACAACTGTCGGCGTTGTCGGTATTGCCGTAACAGCCATATTGCTGTTGTCAACAATTGAAAATTCTTTTAACTACATATTCAAAGTATACAAACCTCGTAGCATCAAAACAAAAATAACCCTTTATTGGACAGTAGTAACATTAGGCCCTCTGCTTTATGGTGTCGGTTTTTCTCTTAGAGGTTATTTTTATACCTTACAAAAATTTATGCCACAAGATTTTGCCGCCGTATCTTTTTTACAATCATCTTTACCCACACTTTTTACAATTCTGGCACTAATGCTGGTTTACATTTTGGTACCAAACAAAAAAGTACGATTTTGGCATGCTTTTTGGGGAGCAATCATCGCTGTTGTCGGCTTTTATATTATGCGTAGATTTTTCGGAACATTCATAGCTTCTTCCGTTGCTTATACCACACTGTACGGAGCATTAGCTGCCATACCGCTATTACTGGTATGGTTATACCTCAATTGGGCTGTTGTAATATTAGGTGCCGCCGTAACAGCTGCACTCGGTGAGTACAAAGAAGGTGAGGAACAAAAATTTTCTGAAAAATCAACAAGAAAATTTTATTATGTAACAAAAAAACATAATTATCAAAAAAAGAACTTGCAAAAAGAACAGAAATAGAACATTATACTGTTATATCGATTCTTTTAACATATATCAAATGGAGTAACCAATGGATAAAGATAAAGCACTTGACGCCGCCTTAAGTCAAATTGAAAAAGCTTTCGGCAAGGGTTCAATTATGAGAATGGGACAAGAAAATGCCCATGTAGATATTGAAGGAATTCCCACAGGATCACTGGGACTTGATATGGCTCTCGGTATTGGAGGTCTTCCTCGCGGTCGTATTATTGAAATTTATGGCCCGGAAAGTTCCGGAAAAACAACTCTTGCTCTAAGCGTAATAGCTCAAGCTCAAAAAAATGGCGGAACCTGTGCTTTTATTGATGCCGAACACGCCTTGGATCCATCTTATGCCAAAAAAATAGGTGTTGATTTAGAAAATCTTTTAATTTCTCAACCGGATGCCGGTGAACAAGCTTTGGAAATTACAGACACTCTGGTTCGTTCCGGAGCTATTGATGTTTTGGTTGTTGACTCTGTTGCCGCCCTTGTACCTAAAGCTGAATTAGAAGGAGAAATGGGCGATTCGCATATGGGTTTACAAGCTCGTTTGATGTCACAAGCATTACGTAAATTAACCTCAACCATTGCCCGTTCCAATACTTTGGTAATATTTATTAACCAAATACGTATGAAAATCGGAGTTATGTTTGGTAATCCGGAAACAACAACCGGAGGTAATGCTCTAAAGTTTTACGCTTCTGTTCGTATTGACATTCGCAGTATCGGAAAAATCAAAGATAAAGAAGATATTATCGGTTCTCAAACCAGAGTCAAAATTGTTAAAAACAAAGTTGCACCGCCGTTCAAAGTTGTTGATTTTGATATCATGTATGGTGAAGGAATTTCTAAAACCGGTGAAATCGTTGACCTTGGTGTTAAAGCAAACGTTATTGAAAAGTCCGGAGCTTGGTTCTCTTATAATGGGGATAAAATAGGTCAAGGACGTGAAAATGCAAAAACATTTTTACGAGACCACCCGGAAATAGCTCTCGAAATTGAAAATAAAATCAAGGCAGATGCCGGTCACTTAAGTTCTGAAATGATTGGCGGAGCAATTGCCATAGATGATGAATAAATACTAACTTCAATAAAGAAAAACCTCTACGTATCATCAAATACATAGAGGTTTTTCTTAAAGGCAAAAATCATTTCACGTTAACTGTATAACGAATATTTCCAATACCGGTTACTGTAGTTGAGTTTGGCGTTCTTGTTTGATAAGTCCTACCCAACACATCACCACCAACTTTACTTAAAAGACGATTTAATCTCTCTGATACCTGCTTAACAGTACACCACTGCAATGAATCCATAACATTCCAGTTTTCACCATCCACCAATTCCATAGTTTCAGCATCATTAATAGCTTCATTACCTACTTGTATTACTTTTTCGTCATACAAATATATAACAAAACCAATATATTTTCCGAACATTTTGCTTTTATAAGGAACATAAATACCTATTGGCATCACTTCTGTTAAAATGTAATGCGATAGCAATAATTTACCTTTCCACTTATATAAAAGCTCAAATTCCTGTTTAGGTCCCAAAGTTTGTTTTTTTAACTCGGGATAATCGGAATAATGCATAAATACTTTATTTTTTTTCGAATTGGTAACAGGAACAATAACTTCACCATCTTCAAGCAATTTTCGTCCGTCTCGATACCTTTTAGCCGCTTCAATCAAAACTTCATCATCAGGATTAAGTGTTTTGGGGATTTCTATAACCTCATCCGTTTCAGAAACAGCCTTAGGTTTTCGTCCACGACGTTTAGGCTCCTTAACCTCATCCGTTTCAGAAACGACCTTAGGTTTCCGTCCGCGACGTTTAGGCTCCTTAACTTCATCCGTTTCAGAAACAACCTTTGGCTTCCGTCCGCGACGTTTTGGTTCACTAACAAAACAATCTTCTTGTTTTATTTTCCACTTGGCAATCAATAATTTGACTAAAGCCAAACATTCCTCCGGTGACAACGCAACCAAAGAAATCATTCTTTCAATAACTTTTACCTGTTCCATAAAGAAATATTTTAATTTGTTCAAAATTTACATAAAAAGATTAATTTTAGCCTCTTATAGCATATCACTAATAAAAAACAACCTTTTTTTGTAAATTAAACTACCCAAAAGACTTCATTTAACTAATCTTTTTATATCATTTGCAATATTTTCTCGGCTAAAAACTATGCCGTTTATACCTATGGATTTTGCTGCCTCAACGTTTCCTATTTTATCATCAATAAATATAACTTCTTCCGGAACAGCCCTCAGTATTTTTAATACCTTTTCATATATCCTTATATCCGGTTTTAACAATCCCAATTCATAAGAAACAAAAACTTTATCATACGCAACTAAATTTTTCGCTGTATCGGCTAAATTAGGCAATGCATTTGAAAGCAAACAGCAAACTACATTTCTTTCTTTTAAATGGGCCATAACCTTAATTGTTTCTTCAAAAAATTCTCCAACACCTTGATGTAATTTTTCATCTATTTTCACTATTAAATCATCGGAATAACCAATATTGCAATGACGACACAAATCCTCACAAAACTCTTTAAAATTTATTTTACCCAACATAAAAGGCTTATAATCAAAAGAACTTATTCCCTTCTTATTATTAAAATCACATTTATCTGAAGTATTAAGCATACAAAAATCATTAAGAGGCTTCAAAGAAAACGGATAACAAACCTGCCCGACATCAAAAATTGCGAATTTTATTTTCCCCATAGCGGTCTCCTTCATCTAAAGACTACTACTTATAAAAAAATTTAGCAACTTCAAAAAAAAGGATTATAAGCCCACTGCAACAATGCTTGTCTTTGTTTTTTACGGCAATCAAAATCCATAATCATACAATTTTTCATCACCTGTATTTTATGTCGCCTAAAAGCACGCCACCTTTTAATTTGTATCTTATCAATTTCCGGCAACCTTCGTCCCATATAATAACGACAATACCATTGAAACCATCCCCTGACATCCGGTTCAATTATCCAACCGTTTTGTTGCCACACTTGCAATGATTGTCTTGACTTTACACCAAAACAATTAATTTTTTCATTCGGTTTATTTTTTGCTAATCTTGCTTTTTTAAACCATTCCTCAGGAAATTCATCTTGACAATCATTTAAATAATGTCCCTCAAAAACCCCTAATTCTAACATTTGTCGAGGTGTTAATTCCGGATTAAAATCATAAGAAAAATTTTTACCTATGGGTTCTGTCAATTCATAAACATACCCTTTTTGCATCTTATCATTAACCGTAATCATAAAAAAACTCCTTCTTAACATATATAAGAAAGAGTTTTTCATTTTTAAGGTCTTAATTTATCCGATATCTATTCCAAAAGCTGTTTTTGCAACTAAACCTATTAAAAATGAAATTAATGCAACAGATAAACTTATTACGGACATTTCTGCAAATTTAATCCAAAACGGCTCTGACTTTACCACCGCAATATAAAAGTTAAATACAAATACCAACAATATTACAATAGCAATCATACAAATAAGCGCTACAACATACATATCATTAGGAAATAACAAATACGGCATCACTAAAAACACTACCGTTACCAAATAAGCAATTCCTGTATAAAAACTCGCTTTCAATGCATTCGGATTACCATCTGCCCGTTCTGCCAAATAATTTGAGGCTGCCATAGACAATGTAGCAGCAATACCTGTAATAACTCCTGACATTGCAATCAATGTTGTATTGGCCAATACAAATGTAAGACCGGCAATAGCTCCTGTTAACTCAACAAGAGCATCATTAAGCCCTAGCACCATTGCACCTATATAATTAAGGCGTTCTTCATCAAGCATTTCAATAAGCTGCTTTTCATGTTTTTTTTCATCGTCAATAATCGCTTCCGTTTCCGGTATTTCCTTTTTAAGTTGTTCTAAACCTTTAATACCTTCATATTCATGCAATTCCAATAATTTTATAACAAACGTATATCCCAACAAATATGTAAGCACTCTATACCACCAAACCTTTATAGCATTCGGATGCAAATCCTGAGATGTATAACGTTTCCAAACCGCAGCGTGTTGAGCTTCATCATGTGCAATTTGCTGTAATACTGCACAATTCTTTTTATCTTTTCCGCATTTTGCAAAATGTGAATATATTGCAGCACTATTAACTTCATCTTGCTGAAAACGCTTCATTAATGTTATCACTTGTTCAGAATATTTCATAATCTATCCTCTCTTAAAAATAATTTTATCTAACATATCAATTTTATAAAAAAACGCAATAACTTTACAAACAACCATAAATAAAAATATACATTTATTTTCTAATAATACTTGCAAAATGATTTTTTTTCATATAATTTTGCATATGGGTGTACTAGTTTTTCGATAACCTATATCAAAAAATAGGCTCTTGAAAAAAATACTCACCTTTCTATGTTGATAACAGAACAATCTTGATTAGGTATCAAGTTTGTCCGAGCCGTCAGAAGCTCAATGCATTGTCAGACAAAATGTCTGAAACTGCCTATGAGGACTATTTTCCTGATTTACAATTATTTGTATGGTCGGGGAGCTTTAACGAATGTACAGAAGTCTTTATTGACTTTAAAGGTTAAAGGATCATCTCAATGCATTTGATTTCTGAACTCTCCGACCGCCTTGCATCACAATCAAGACAAGTGAGCGAGGAACGTATGATTAGCAAAAAAGACATCTCCATTTTGGAAAGTATTGCCTTTTTGCATGCTATTGAGCAATGTGAAGGAAAAAGAAAAGCTTCAGAACAACTTTGCACCTCCATAGATACTATAAACAAATATTTAGATAATCTGGAACAAACTCTTGGCGTAAAACTGATTTCAACCAGTAGTAAAGGATCAAGTCTTACCGGTGTGGCACAACGCATTGTTGAAAAAGCAGAAAGAATCAAAGAAGTACTTGATGAAATTTCACACATAAAACTTGAAAATAGGGAAATAAAAGGCGAAGTTCGTGTTTTTATGTCATTAGGATACGCATCTTACATGGTTCCTCAAGACTTATCTGACTTATTTGATATCTATCCCGAACTTCATATCAACTCTGTAACATCAACAGATATATCATCTCTTAATCCCAAAGATTTTGATATAGCCCTGACTTTTGAAGAAATTGATCATCCTGATATATGTACAATCACAGAAAAGAAAGTTCATTGCGGATTTTTTGCATCATCAAGATATCTGGCTCAAAAAGGTTACCCCGTAGATGTTGATGATCTTATAAATAATCACAGATTAATTACAAAACATGACAGTATGCTAAAAAAAGTTATTGGTGAAGAAAAATTTAAAAAAGCTAAAATATGTTTTTCTTCAAATAATACTCTGGCGCTGATTAATGCTTTGGAAAACAGTACCGGCATTGGCATTATGCCATTAAGTTTTGCCTTACAAGGACTTGTATGTTTGGACAATATAACATGTGATAGTCCCGTAACATACCATTTGTTTGCTAACAGACATACTAAAGATATTCCGAGAGTTCGCACCTTAATAAATTTCTATAAAGACATTATGGATAAACTCGAAAATCCGGTACCGGTTCCATCTCTTGCCGGAAAACCTTTACCCATAATCCGACACTTGGGTGATGGAAATACATAATAACAATTTTACTAAAGGTATTCAACAATGCTGGAATTAAAAGCTAATCCGACATTAAATGATTTTCAAAATTATGTTTTGCAGATGAAAAATGAGCGAGGTTTCAATACCACTGATAAGTTCTATGAATGTTGTTTACTTGCAGAAGAATGTGGTGAACTTATTGCAGCAATCCGCAAAAATAACAAATCCGGATCTATTGCCTCTGACTCAAAAGCCGGAAGTATTGCGGAAGAATTGGCTGACGTATTCATTTATTTATGTTCATTAGCTAACATGCATAATATAGACCTTGAACAGGCTTTCAGAGACAAAGAAGATAAAAATAAATTACGTACTTGGAAAAGACTATAAGTTACGCTACTTTTTGACTGTTTTCTATAGCTCTATCAATTGCTTTTGCTAATTGATCAGCACAAGATGTACCTTTACCTCGACAATCATTTCCTCGTAAAATATTTGCTACTTCTCTAGCATCCTTTCCCTCTACCAATTTTGCAATCGCCTGCAAATTGCCCATACAACCACCTGTAAATTTTACATTATGCAATTTACCGTTCTCCATATCAAAGCTGATACTAACCGAACAAACACCTTGTGTATTATAAAAAAAACTTTTCATCTCAAATACCTCTTGCCATTATTTTCTGGTAATAACATGTTCAGTATAAGGTTTCAAATCCTTCAATTTGTTGCGCAAAAACATCGGATATGCCTCAACCTCGCCCAATTTATCAATCGGCAACCAACACATTTTTTCTTCTATTGTTCCGTTTAATGTCATACTATGGCTGTCAATTTCTTTTGTTCCTCGTGGCTTCATCAAAAAGAAAAACGAAATCTCGTGACAATCAAGCCCCTTCATTGCTCCGTCTTCACGCTTAAAAAAGTTCTCTTCCACAAATGCCAATCTATCAATTTCATAATGCACACCTGTCTCTTCATACACTTCACGCAATACAGCTTGCTCGGCTGTTTCGCCCAATTCAATTGCTCCACCGATTGAATAATAATATTTTTCAACATCATTGGTAGCAAACAACACACATCCGTCTTCAATAATTATAGCTGCCGCTCTCAACCTAAAACGACGATTATCTTCCGTTTGAAAACAAACATCATTATTCATCATTTCAATAGAATTAGAAATCTTTGCCATTTTATTCCCTTACAATAATGTGTTTAAACCATTTTTCTTGAAAAGCCGTTTGTTTTTCTATTTCTTCATCAGATATTATTTTTCCTTTCGGCACCACAATTAATTTATCATCATCATCGTCCGTACGATGAATCAAAGCTACACATATCCCTTCAAACTCATCCAAAGTTTCATCAACACCTAATACATATACATCCAGCTCTTCGCCATCACCCGAAATAGTATTAGGAACAAACCCGTAATTAACTTCATAAACAAAACCATGCTTAGGATGCTTAGTTCCCTTAGGCCTATCCATTTTTACGGTTACGGTTTTTCCAATATATTCTTTTGCAATCATTTGTTTTCCTCTTTTTATACATTCTATATATTTTACAAAAAGTTACAAGCTTTTAAATTTTATAAATATTTTGACTTTTATCAATTTTGTTCATATCTTAAATCATCAATCAAAAATCTGGAAAACATAAATGATTAAAGTTTTATTTGTTTGTCTTGGAAATATATGTCGATCACCGATGGCACAATTTGTATTTAAGCAAATGGTGGATGAGCGAGGCTTATCTGATAAGTTTGAAATAGATTCTGCTGCAACCGAAGGATACAATGAGATGTGTCATGCCGGTATTCATCATGGTACACGAAATATGCTGAATGCTATGCATATTCCATTTGAAGAACATTACTCGCGTCGTATTCAACCACATGATTATGCATATTACGATTATATCTTAGCAATGGATGATAGCAACATTGAAGATATTCAATCTATCATTGGCGTGGATACAGACAATAAAATTCACCGCTTACTCGATTTTGCAAACAAACCTCGCAATATCAAAGATCCTTGGTACACCGGTAATTTTGATGAAACCTATTGGGATATTATTGAGGGTTGTGATGCCTTTTTGAAATATTTAAAAATATAAAAGACTAAATCGTTTTTATCCAAACGCGCTTTTCTTGCTTAGTATCTAACATGGCCGGCTCATCTTCTTTTCCGCCAAACTCAAGCATAACTTTTTTCATCGTTTTATACGAAGCAATATTTAGCGCATTGCAAGTAACCAAAACCTTATCCAACCCAAGAATATCATAAGCATATCTGCAACAAAGCTTCAGCCCCATACTTGCCAATCCTCTTTTTCTCATCGACGGAATAACATAATACGCAACATTGCCACCTTCTTTTTTCAAATTTTCAGTCAAACTATGCCTAACATCAAAAACCCCGACAAACTTATCATCATCTATTAGCCATAACCTCGTAGACGCAACATACCCTTCTTTAAGCCCTACACCTAACCTGTTATTTTCACAACTTACTTTATAATCAACAAAATTACTGTATTCCAAACCACTTTTTATACCCAAAGTATCATAAGGTGTAGGAAATTTCTTAAATTCCTCTACCCCACTCAGAAATGATAACCAATATTTTTCTTCCGGTAAAACGAGCTTTAGCATTCATACTCTCCAATATAAAAATTCATAAATAAATCATATCTGTACTAAAAATATTGTAAAGTACAATTTTAACCAAAATACAAATGATTCCAGAACAAAAAAACAGTCCTAAACCTTAAGCTTAGAACTGCCCTTTATTACTCAACTATTATTTCCTAACCATTTCAAACCATCGTTCAACGATACACCGTCTATACTCTAACAGATTTGGATATGAAACATCAAAATAACCTCTTAAAAGACCTATATATGCAAAAAGTATTTGTTTCACTCCTTTAGGACAACTCGGTGAGTTATAATATTCTTCATAAAAAAGAATAGTGTTTACATATCCGTATGCGTACAACAGCAGTGTATCTTTGCTGTTAGGAGGATATGGCGACTCAACTCTTGTGTTAATTAAGCTATAAACCCTATCTTTTTTTATGATATTATTTATATACCCAATATCCTCTTCAGTAACCCTAATCTTAAAACACATTGCCATATTTGCAAATGGAGAGCCCAAACGATGCCATGTTTCTTTATCTAAAAAATCCATAATATATAATTTTAAATTAAACTTACTCTAAATAATCAATCTATAAATCAACACTTATCACACTTTCCGATTTTTGCAACAAAAAAAGCCTCCCTCAATGGGAGACAGTCTTGATGGCTATTGCCACCTTAATGGTGGGCCCTGATGTACTACTCTTCGCCTAAAAAAGGCTCGAGTTGCCTCTGCGTGGCTGGCTAACGCCACCGGCATACCCCCGTATGCCTGCCACTTGTAGTGTACCGCTACGAAGGTAAAACCTTCTACTTGTACGAACAACTAAATGTTGCTTCAAACTAAAGTTTATTGCAACATTAAGAGAAGTTTCAAACCACCTCCTGTTGCTTCGAGAGGTCACACTCTCACCATAAACAAACACCCTCCGCTAAATGGAGGGTGTTTGTTTATGGTGGGCCCTGATGGACTCGAACCAACGACCAGACCGTTATGAGCGGCCTGCTCTAACCAACTGAGCTAAGGGCCCGCCAGCTGACTGCAACATAAATATGTCAAATATTGATCTTAGTCAAGCAATTTTTGAGTATCTACCCACAAAAAATTCTTTAAACAATCTCAATATTATGATATATCAATATCAAATTAAATTTATAGGAAACAATAATGAAAGACCTATATCGCGTCGTTTGTTCAGAAAACCAGCAATTATACCCCAACAAAACATTCATTGATATATATCCGGCTGGTATTTCAAGACCTGAAAACAATGTTACTCATGACTGCATTTTATCTATGAGAAGAATAATAAATCCGGAAGTATATCCTATAGTCAGCGGTATAATTCTCACTGATTTAGGACATGGCAATATCCATCTCAAATACGAAAAAATATACAATAAACGATTAGCTCAATATCAAGAACATTTAAGAACATATATAGATGCAAAAATAATTAAAACATTTATTGAAATGAAACAACAAAACCAAAATAAAACTATTGATATAAATATGACAAACCTAGCCATATATTATGATATAAACGCAACTAATAAAAGTACTCCCATTAGTGCCAAAGAACAATTATTAATTCAAAAAAAAGAAGAATACCAAAACATGATTCAACGAAAAAAACAACGAATAAATCAAAACTCAAAACAACCTTTTGCTCATGCTCCTCACATTTTATTAGCTTGGAAACAAGCTCTTCGAATAAGTGATTAAAAAAACCGAAACTTTTTAAGTTCCGGTTTTTCATTTTTACTGATCTAAAAAGCTTCTCAACTTGCGTGATCTGCTTGGATGTTTGAGCTTACGCAAAGCTTTTGCTTCAATTTGACGAATACGTTCACGAGTAACATTAAACTGTTGTCCTACTTCTTCCAAAGTATGATCCGTATTCATACCAATACCAAACCTCATACGCAAAACACGCTCTTCACGCGGGGTCAGCGACGACAAAATTCTGGTGCATGTTTCTTTCAAATTCGAGTGAATTGCTGAATCTAAAGGCTGCAAAGCACTTTCATCAGCAATAAAATCTCCCAAAGATGAATCCTCTTCATCACCTACCGGTGCCTCCAAAGAAACAGGCTCTTTAGCAATTTTCATTACTTTGCGTACCTTTTCCAATGGCATTGATAACCTCTTAGCTAACTCCTCAGGTACCGGTTCACGCCCCATCTCTGCCAACATCTGACGAGAAGTACGTACTAACTTATTAATTGTTTCAATCATATGAACAGGAATACGAATTGTTCTCGCCTGATCAGCAATTGAACGAGTAATAGCTTGCCTTATCCACCACGTTGCATAGGTCGAAAACTTATAACCTCTACGATATTCAAATTTATCAACGGCTTTCATCAAACCTATATTACCTTCTTGAATCAAATCCAAAAATTGCAAACCGCGATTTGTATATTTTTTAGCAATTGAAATAACCAATCTCAAGTTAGCTTCAATCATTTCTTTTTTAGCTCTCTCGGCTTCTCGTTCACCTTTCTTTATAGTATCAACCATACGACGATATTCCGAAATCGGCAAACCGCATTCTTGAGCCATTTGAGCAACACTATCACGTAATTCCGTAATTTCTAAGCCGTATTTACTTACAAATTCTTGCCAATGTTTATCCTTAATCTTGGCTATCTCATCCAACCAATTAGGATCCAATTCAGCCTTTTGATATACCTTTAAGAAATCTTCACGCTTAATTTTACAGCTCATTGCATAACGCAACAACTTACCTTCAAATCCCATCAAGCGCTTATTCAATCCGTTCAACTGTTCAACTAATTGCTCAACTCTTAAAGAATTAAGATGAATCGAACTCATTAATTCAACTAATTCTCTTTTTACCTCCAAATATTTCTTTTCCACCGAAGAAGAAACATTCTTCCCCGCAATAATAGCAGCAACTCGTTGATTTTGTATTTTACTTAAATCATCATAATATCCTGATATTTTATTCAAAATTTCCAGAACAGGCTCTTTCAACGCTTCTTCCATAGCGGTAATAGATGCCGAAGCACGTCCGCTTCCGCTTTCCATCTCATCATCAGCACCTTCGGAATCACTCTCATCACCATCGTTCATATCATCAGAGGAATCATCGTCTTCTTCATCGACAGCTCCGTCCAACTCTATATCATCATCAATATCATCATCAATATCATCAAGATTTTCTTTTTCATCAAGCTCTTGTGCAACTTTATCTAAATCTTCATTACTTCCACTATCATCATCCTCAAAAGCCATCGCATCAACATCATCACCATACATCATCTCGAGATCGACGATATCACGCAGTTGCATGGTTTCATTCTGCAACTCATCGCGCCACCCTGCAATAGCTTTAATAGTTATCGGACTTTCGCACAAGCCGTCAATCATAACAGTCTTACCTGCTTCAATTCGCTTAGCGATTGCTATCTCACCTTCACGAGACAAAAGTTCAACAGACCCCATCTCTTTAAGATACATTCTAACGGGATCATCACTGCGCCCTAACTCTTTCTCATCAAAGTTACCGCCTTCATCGTCATCATCAACATACACATCATCATCCGATGCATCTCCATCAAAACCATCGGCATCAGCTTCGGATATGATACTGATACCCATATCCGAAATAGATGTCATAATATCCTCAATATGCTCAGACGTTTCTCGCTCCGAAGGCAAAGCCCTATTAAGTTCTTCAACGGTAATAAAACCTCGTGCCCGTCCCTTATCAATCAAACGCTTAACGGCACTTCCCAAAGAATCAATTAACGGCGCATCAGAAGATGCACCATCATACAAATCCGAATTATCAATATCTGACATAAATTTTCCTAAAAATCGATTTTTATTTTAAGCTTAAACTGACAACAATTTTTAATGGTTTTTACATATTTTGTCAAGCCTTAAAATTTCGATTCGTGCCAAAAAAACAGCCAGCTGACACTCTAACTACAAAAACTCCTCATTTTCTTGGATAAGAGCATCTTTTTCTTTCTTCAAAGCTTCATATCGCCTATAATCCTCTTCACTGAAACTATCGCTTTCCAAAGCACTTTTACATTCTTTTATCTCTGTATCCAAATGCTTTAATTGAACTTCGATAATTCTGGCATCTAAATCTTTCCGCATCTTGATAATATCAAAACACTGCTTTTTCAAAACTTTTATATCAATTTTTTGTTTTATTATTTTTGTAAGCTCTTCAGAAGCTAAACATTTAATCAACTCTTCTTCATTTTTTATATCGGGATTATCCCTTATACAACTCAAAATAGCTTCATACAATTTCTGAAGTTCATTGTCTTTAACAACAAAATTTAAAAGCCTTTCTTCATATTCTTCAATTAATTGAGGATAACACACAAAAGCAGAGATTATAAAACGAGCAACTAAATTATCTAAATCCGTCTTAACATTTCGTATTTCTGATTTATTTTTCACCCCGCCTGAAGCTTGTCTACTTTTTTCTTTTACAAACCTTGATTTAACAACTAATTCGCTATAAATTTTTCCTTTCATTTCTTGTACATAATAATTTCGTACAATTTCATCCGTAATCTTTGCTACTTCTTCTTTAACTTCTTTTTCTATTCTGGCCTTTTGCTCCGGAGTTTCAAGATTTTTGCCTTCCAACGTTTTTTTCCACAACAAATCTTTCAATGGAACCGTATCCGTTACAATCTTCAAAAACTCATCAGTACCTTTTTCCTTCAAAAACTCATCAGGATCTTGTTTATCCGGTAAAAAGGCAAATTGCAAAGAATATCCAGGTTTTAATATCGGCAAAACTCTGTCAACTGAACGAACAGCAGCTCTTACTCCAGCTCCATCACCATCAAAGCAACAAATCGGCTCATTAACAACTTTCCAAGCCTCTTGAATTTGATCTTCTGTCAAAGCCGTTCCTAACGGAGCAACAGCATAACCTATGCCATATTTATCCATGGCAATAACATCCATATATCCTTCACAAATAATCAACTTTTGTGCATCATAACCTTTTTCTCTAGCATAATTGAGGTTATAAAGGATTTTTCTTTTGTTAAAAACGGGTGTTTCCGGAGAATTAAGATATTTAGGTTGGCTTTTATCCATCACTCGCCCGCCAAAAGCAATAACACGACTTCTTTTATCCATAATCGGTATCATTACTCTGTTCCTGAAAAAATCATGTGACAAACGATTTTTGTCTTCCGGTATTGTCAAAAGCCCCAATTCTGCCATTTCAGCCTCTGTTACACCTTTTGATACTAATTGTGCTTTTAACCCGTTATTATTCGGAGCAAATCCAAGCCGAAATTTTGTTATAATACCATCATCAAACCCTCTGGCATACAAATAATCCAACGCCTCACGCCCGATTGGTAACCGCAAATTTTTTTCAAAGAATCTTGCAGCCATTTCCATAACATCATAAGCCGAAGCTCTTTTTTCGGCTTGTTCTTTACTTTCCGGATTAAGCTTTGGCAATTGCATGCCGACTTTGTGAGCTAATTTTTCTACCGCCTCAATAAATGTCAAACCATTGGCTTCCATTTCAAATTTGATAATATCGCCATGAGCTCCGCAACCGAAACAATGATAAAATCCTTTGGCTTCGTTTACCGTAAAAGACGGCGTTTTTTCATTATGAAACGGACAACAAGCCTGATATTCCCTTCCCTTTCGAACAAGCTTAACCTTAGATCCGACCACATCAACAATCGAAATCTTTGCTCTCAACTCATCACAAAACTTTTGTAAATCCGTACTTGCCATAAAATCCTAGCTCAACAAACTTTTAATAATTCCGTTTGCTTTTCCCATATCCAACTGACCGGCATATTTAGTCTTTAAGGCCCCCATAACCTTACCCATATCTTTCATTGAAGCAGCTCCTGTCTCTGCTATCAAAGTTTTAACTACGGTTTCAATCTCAGCTTCATTCATTTGTTTAGGTAAAAAGCGTTCAATAATTGCTATTTCAGCTTTTTCCTTTTCAGCCAATTCCGGACGATTTCCGTCAACATACATTTTAATAGAATCATTACGTTGTTTAATCATTGTCTGCATCATTGACATCAATTCTTCGTCACTTGCTTTTTCTTTGCCCTTACCTCTGGCATCAACATCTTTTTCTTTCATTCCCGCAATAATCATTCTTACTGCACTTGTTGTAACGCTGTCTTTAGCTAACATTGCTGTTTTCAACGCATTTTGCAAATCATCTCTTAACATATTATTTCTCCTTTATTCTCTAATTATCGCAAGCATATACATGTTCCTACAAAAAATCAACCTCAATATAGGAATTTCATTTTTAAAAATAAAGTCGTAAACCTACTGAAAATTCTTCGACATCATTTCCATATCTGTCCCCATATAAAAACTTACTCCCGATAGCCAAATTATCATCAAGCATATAATTCATCTCAATATTATAATCCGTAACTTGCCCTATTTTTTGGCTCATCCATTGTGGCTTAATTTCCGCCAAAACTTTCCATTTATCAAAATCAACCAACAAACCGGCATCAGCTTCCAAACCGATTGCTGAGTTATGGGGCAAAAATCCGCCGTATGATATTTTTGTATCAAACATCACAAAACCCCACAACCAGTCTGTAAATGCATACGCACCTCCGGTACCGACTACCAAATTTCCCACATATCCATCGTCTTCATTTATGGGATTCTGCCAACGTTCGACATTTGCTTTTATCTGAAAAGAAACAGGATTAAACATTGCATTAATCGGCGATATTGACCTGATTGTAATCAAATCTAAATTTTGTAAAACATATTTATCTTGATTATCATAATGCCTGAAAGAAGTTTCAAGAAAATTTATTTCTGCTCCTTTAGACAAGCCATAGTGACTATCAGTCAATGACTGATACGCCGGTCGATATGCTATTTCCTGAAAAACTTCTCCATTTCTTATACCAGTTGCTACAACAGCTCGCATAGCATCATGAGCCTTAACCGGCATTGGAGCATCCTTTTTTTCTTCAATATTCCCATCTGTTTTTATTTTACTACGCGACCGCAAAATATCAAAACTTTGTTTTCTGTAATCTTTCAAATCCATTTTTTCAGCAACATATTGATATTGAACATATTGATAAGCCGTTTCCCAAATATCCGCTTTTTCCTCATCTTTCAATTCATCGGATAACTCATAGTTTTTATCTTTTAATGCTTTCAAAAATGCATTTTTCTGATTGTAATCCATCATTTTGTAACGATGCAATATCTTATTTTGTCGTGATGGTCTGTAATTAACATCTTTTACCAAACCATTTGTACGATAAACAGCTTTAAATGTATCCAATGGAATTGCCTGAACAGGAAATTTTTGTGCCAATTTTAAAGATGGACGCACCGCATCCAACATTTCCATCAACATATAGGAACAATTTTTTGTAAAAAAATAATAACGAGACTGTGTTTGTCCGATTTCCCATAAATGAGCCACAAAAAAATCAAGCTCTTCTTGCGTTAAATTAAGATTAAGCTCCCAAATATCCCTGTTTTCAATATTATTATAGGTATTAATGATATCGTAGTATGGCTTAACCGTAAAACCTCCGAAATATCCTCCCGTTAAACCCAAAACAGCATATAATGCTCCGGGTTCATCCCCTGTAAAAGCTCCATAATTGGCTCCATGAGCCAAAAGTTGTGTTCCCTTACGTTTTGTATCGATTCTAAAAAGAGTATGTCCAAACATCGATGACGGATTATTCATATAGGCATCGGTAAAAAGCAAAGTTATTCCTGCCGGTTGCAAATCATTCTTAAATTCTTCAAATTCATCACATTTAGGAAAGGCTGAATTTATCAATCCTTTTTTTTTCAAAGCAATATATCGAGCCGGAAACATACATTTCTTTTCGTCATTTGTTTTATCAAAAAGCTCTATGGTTGCCGATAATTCTGAAACAGGATTAATTTTACCGTCAGACGCCAAAAAAAAGTTTGGAGAATCAATCGAACTTTTATTATTCTGATAATGTCCCAAAGCAAGCCATTCGGCTGATGTTGCAAAATCTTCCGCTCTACATTCAAAAAAAACTAAACAAAATAACAGAAAAACCCAATACTTCACAGCCAACGTTCTTTCAAACAAAGCCCGAAATCTTTTCAACATCATTAAGCGGATTTCGGGCTTAGTACTAATAACACTGAAATTTTGTCTTTTTGCTATGCCTTAGCAATAGACATAACAGCCAATGTCAAATCAACCGCATCTATATCATTTGATGCAAACAAAACACCAAAATTATTCTGCAATTTTACAGCCAAAGAACCTTCGTCAACATTCAAAATTCCGGCAACGGTAGTCAATGTTTCACCTTGTCCGCTTGATGCATCTAATGCAAATTGTTCCATATTGTTTTCTAAAAATGCCAACAACATTCTACCTGTTCCGCCTGTAACACGACCATTAGGGTCACAACCGGAAGTACCTGTTGAAATACCAAATGTTTGAGTACCAAACATTCCGTTTGTTGTAGCAGCTAATACTTGCGGAACAATACCTGATTGACCGCGCCAAGCCATAGAACCCAATCCGCAACCGGTTGAATCATGCGCATTAGCATTAGCACTTAAAGCCAATACACCAGCTGCAACAGCTGACAAAAGATAAATTTTTTTCATAAGTTTTATCTCCTAAAAATACATAATACCTCTAAGAGGTTATCACAAAAATATCTAAAATATAATATATAAGATAAAATTTTCCCCAAAAGAAAAGTCTTGATTTATTTTATATTGATGCTATATTAACGGATATTAAATAACTTGATTTGTTCTGTGAAGGAGCTTTATAACTCCCTCGCAGTTCTTTTTTTCTAACATTTTACAATACAGGTGATAACTATGGAAAAATTTCCTTTAACAAAGGTTGGTTTTAATGCGCTTGAAGCAGAACTAAAAAATCTAAAAGGAGTAGAACGCCCTAACATTATTGCAGCCATCTCTGAAGCCAGAGCTCAAGGAGATTTGTCTGAAAATGCCGAATACTCTGCTGCTAAAGAAAAACAAAGCTTTATTGAGGGACGTATTCAAGATTTAGAAGCTGTTTTAAGTCGCGCACAAGTAATTGACGTTGCTGCAGTAAAAAGTGACGTCATCCGTTTTGGTGCGACCGTTTTGGTTGCTGATGAAGATTCTGATGAAGAAAATTCTTATCAAATTGTCGGTGACTATGAAGCGGATATTGAACAAAACAAAATATCATTATCTTCTCCGCTTGCCAAAGCCCTTATAGGTAAAGAAGCCGGTGATGTTGCTGAATTCAAAGCTCCTTCAGGAATCAAATCATTCGAAATTCTTGAGGTTAAATATATTTAAATTACGAACATTCGTGATTACATAAAAAACTGCCTGAGAAATCTTGGCAGTTTTTTTATTTGTATGGAGAAAAATATGACTCGAGATTTTATACGTAACGAAAATGAATGTGATTGTGATGAAGATAACAACTGTGGTTGTACATATCCAAACAATGTAAATGAAAGTGATTGCGAATGTACCGATGATGAAAATTGCGGTTGCATCCGATTCGACACACATATGCATCAATACTACCATGATGACAGTATTTGTTTTTGCGACACCAAAGGTGATTGCGATTGCATAAAGGAATAATAGCAAAATGGCTGAATACAATTCTAAAGTTTTAATTATCGGATCAGGTCCTGCCGGCTACACTTCAGCTATATATACCGCTCGAGCGGGACTTAATCCCATTTTGGTATCCGGTTCGGAAATCGGCGGACAATTGACTTTAAGCGAAGCTGTTGAAAATTATCCCGGCTTCATCAAATCTACCAGTGGTCGTGACCTAATGGACATAATGAAAAAACAAACTGCTGAACTGGATGTAACAATTATCAACGATAAAATTGTAGAAGTCGATTTTCAAAAACGTCCTTTTGAATGTTCCTCCGAAAACCACAACGTCTTTTATGCATCATGTATAATCATTGCAACAGGAGCATCAGCCAAATGGCTTGATATTGCAAGCGAAACCAAATACCGAGGCTTTGGAGTATCATCATGTGCAACTTGTGACGGTTATTTTTATCGCAACAAAGACGTAGTTGTAATCGGCGGAGGCAACACTGCTGCTGAAGAAGCTTTGTATCTCACTAATTTTGCCCGCTCTGTTACCATGATACATCGTAGAGATAATTTACGAGCAGATTTATCCTTACAAGAAAAACTACGACAAAACAGCAAAATAACCATTAAATACAATTATACCGTTGAAGAAATCATCGGAAGCGAAAACCCTCCAAATGTTGAAGGATTAAGAATAAAAAATGTTAAAAGCGATAAAACCGAAATACTTAAAACAGATGGTATTTTTATTGCCATCGGTCATCGCCCCAATACGGAAATATTTAAAAATCATCTTGAATTGGACCAATACGGATATATAAAAACCCACCCTGACAGCTGTGCGACAAATGTAGAAGGAGTATTTGCTGCCGGCGATGTTAAAGATCCTGAATTTCGTCAAGCTATAATCGCGGCCGGTTCCGGAGCCATAGCCGCTATTGAAGCCACACGTTGGCTAAAAAAATAAACATAATTTTCACCATCATCCGAAATGAGTTTAGAAAACTATTACAAAACTTAAAAAAACAAAAAGTTTGGATAATTGATTTTATAAAGTTGTTTTGAAGGCGAAAAAAATTTTAGTGTACAAAAAAGTACATGAATTTTTTGAGACCGCACAAAACGACTTTAGAAAACTATTATACAAACTTTTTATGGTTATTCATAACGCAACGCATTAATCGGGTTCAATAGAGATGCTTTATAGGCCGGATAAAAACCAAAAAACAACCCTACAAATCCGGCGAAAGAAAAAGGAAGCAAAACATAGATTAATGAAACTTTCGCAGGCAAAGAAGTAAAAATTCCCACCAGAGACGATCCTATCAAACCACAAACAACTCCGACAATACCGCCTATTAAAGAAAGAACTAATGCTTCCATTAAAAATTGCCAACGAATATCCCAAGCCTTTGCTCCTATAGCCATCCTTATACCTATTTCACGTGTGCGTTCGGTAACCGAAACCAACATAATATTCATAATCCCAATTCCGCCCACAAGAAGAGAAATTGATGCAATAGCTCCCAACAAAATCGTCATAACTTGTGTCGAACTCTCCATCATCTCCATCATTTGTGTCAAATTCATAATCACAAAATCATCTTCTTTATTGGTTCCCAAATTATGTCTTTGGCGCAAAAGCTCTCGTATTTCCTCTTGACTCGTATAAGTACTTTCAGCATCAACCGCTTGCAACATAACCATCTTAACCTGATCAGGAAACGTAATTCCCATAACCTTTTTTTGCGCCGTAGATATAGGTATATACACCACATCATCTTGATCTTGCCCGTGTCCTGACTGCCCTCTTTTATCTAAAACTCCAACCACCTGAAAAGGAATTCCCTTAACTCTTATAGTTTTACCGAGCGGATCAACATCTCCGAACAATTCATTTACCACCGTTTGCCCCAAAATAGCCACTTTAGAAGCATTTTTTGTATCTGTATCCGAGAACTTCCGCCCATGGACTAAATTCCACTCTTTAATTTCAAAAAAACGATTATCTGTACCGGTAACCCCTGTTGACCAGTTTGCATTACCATAAATTATTTGAGCAGTCTCTTCCAAAACAGGTGCTGCCAAACGAATAGCTGAAACTTTGTCTTGAATTGCATCTCCATCACTTTTTTTCATTGTCGGCTGTGAACCATGCCCTCCGCGCGCACCCGATGATTTTGCTACTCCGGAACGAACAATAATCAAATTTGATCCCATAGTCTTCATTTCATTTTGAATTGAAATTTGCGCTCCGTTTCCAACCGACAACATTACTATTACAGCCGCAACACCGATAATAACTCCCAAAGAAGTCAAAATCGAGCGCATTTTATTAGCTTTAATAGCTCTGATAGCAATTGAAAATATGGTCTTCAAATCAATCATTACACATTCCTTATATCCGAATGAATTTCTCCATCAACAATTTTGATAATACGTTTAGCATATCTGGCAATATCCTCTTCATGTGTCACCAAAATTATTGTACGTCCCGATTCCTCATTAAGTTCTCGAAACAACTTCATAATTTCAACGCTCATTTTGGTATCAAGATTTCCTGTCGGCTCATCCGCAAAAATAATCGGAGCATTATTAACAATTGCTCGAGCTATTGCAACACGTTGTTGTTGTCCTCCCGAAAGTTGGTTAGGCTGATGATGCAATCTTTCTTTTAACCCGACTTTTTCCAAAGCTGTTTCGGCGCGTTTTCTTCGTTCTACCGCACTTATATTTGCATAAACCATCGGTAATTCAACATTTTCCAAAGCGGTAGTACGCGAAAGCAGATTAAATCCTTGAAATACAAACCCTATTTTTTGGTTTCTGATTTCAGCCAACTCATCCGATGACAACCCGTCAACTCTTCTTCCATCAAGACTATAAGTTCCGCTACTTGGTTTATCAAGACAACCTAATATATTCATTAGTGTTGATTTTCCTGATCCCGAAGGTCCCATAATTGCTACAAACTCCCCCATTTCAATTTGCAAATTTATTCCTTTCAAAATCTGCAAATCTCCGTCACCTAAAGGATAACTTTTGGTAATATCAACAAGTTCAATCAGACTCATTATCTGGGCATCCTCATTCGCATATTTGCTTTTTGTTCTTCAACACTTTTATTTTCCAAAATAACAGAATCTCCGACTTTTATCTCATCAGACACAATCTCAGTGACCTCATCATCAGAAACTCCGGTAATTACATTAACTCGCTCAGGTTTTCCGCCTTTCAAAACCCATATTCCTTTATCTTTATAGCGAATTACATCACCATTTTCATCTGTTGTATAAAATCGCAATGCTTTATTTGGAACCAAGACAGCATCTTTCTTTTCTGCAGTAATAATCTCAACATTTGCTGTCATTCCCGGTTTAATTTTCAAATCTTTATTATCAATTCCGATAATAACTTCATATGTAACCACATTAGAGGTCGTAATAGGATTATTTCTTACTTGTGTAACAATTCCTTCAAAAATTTCATCGGGAAAACTATCTACGGCAAATTCAACTTTTTGTCCTTCTTTAACCTTAGCTATATCAGCTTCAACCACAGAGGCCTCTATTTGCATCTTAGTCAAATCTTCTGCGACATAAAACAACGTCGGAGTATTAAAACTTGCCGCCACTGTTTGTCCCACCTCAACCTCTCGCGAAATAACTTCACCATCAACAGACGAAACAATTTTAGTATAATCCAAATCGATTCGTGCTTGTTTTAACAATGCTTCGGCTTGTTTAACCTGCGCTTCTTTCAACACTTGTTGAGCAACAGCATTATCATAATCTCTTTGAGCTGTTTCCAACTCCTTATCCGTCGAATATTTTGATGTATTAAGTTTTTTTATCCTATCCAGATGTTTTTTATAATAAACAATATCATTTTTAGTAACTTCCAACTCGGCTCTTGCGATATCCAAAGCCGCCTGCCTTTGGTCTACCGTAGCTTCAAATGTTTGCGGATCAATAAGCGCCAACATATCACCTTTTTTTACACTCGAATTATAATCAACATAAATTTCTGCAATAATCCCTGATATTTGCGTACCGATATTAACAGTCGAAATCGGATTTATCGTACCTGATGCAGTAATTTTTTGTACAATATTTCCTTTTTCAATCTGTTTTGTAACATATGTTGCCGATTCTTTTTTACACCCGGAAACACTCAACAACACTACAACTGCACCACACAGCAAAATCGTTGAAAACTTTAGCATTTTATTCATATTAATCATCCTTGTTCTAACACCTCTTACATATAATAACGAATAATATTTAAAAAAAGTTTTAAATAACACTTGAACGAATCGCATTTTTTGTCTATATTATAGGCAAGCATATTCTATACATTTGTCTATAATTAACTTAATGTCGCAATCATCTCACACCCGAATATGCACGTGACATGAACGCGATTCACTTAAAAATTTTTTCACATATGGAAAAAGAAACATCTATGAAGGTGGATACCCACCAAGTTCTTACAGAACTATCCCAAAAGTTGCCAAACGGCGTGACTACAAAAAACAAGACGGCGGTCTTGAAAGAAGTCAAAAAGGCAAATTCAGGCGAAGCTCCTCGTCTATTCTGGACTTGCTGGTGTACAGACGCTAATGGCAACAAGTTTATTGCTTTGTATGCCGATGGTGCGCTTCACAAGTTGATGCCGGAGAACAAATGGAAGGAGTACTCATTCCATGCAGTAAAGTGAAAATCTTAAAAAATTAAAATTATGGCAAAAGAAAGATTTTCACGTCAACAGAATGACGCTTTAAAGAACGCGTCAACGTTGGAAGAGAAGTTTGAACTTCTCAACGAATGGAAAGAAAACGGTGAAATTTCCGTCACTTTGTTCAATGAGAAAACGAATGAGCTCATTAACAAAGCTATGCGAAAGGTTAAGCCGGCTTCCGTAGATTTTTCTGACAATGGCATGTACAAAACAGTCATTGAAGGAGAAATTCAGACGTTTATAAATCAGTTGCGAAACAGGATAAACAAATATTTGTCTCACAGAGACAAGCACTCTGCACAACTGGAAGAAAAAGACATTGAGAACTACCAACGATATCTGGAAAAATACGGATATCTGAGAAGTAAAATCAATCGCCTTTTGATTGTCGGTCTCCGTTATCCGGACTACCGCTTAAACCAAATAAGCGAGGAGTACATCAAGAAGAACAAGATGTTTCCGGAAACAAGATGGGCGGACAGTGCTTTCTGGCTTCTCTTATGGGAAGACGGAAACTTAGTACCGATTAACGCGGTACGTCTGATGATTGTAGATAATGGGAAAGGCGAATTTGAGCTGAACCCATGCTTCAACAAACATCTTATATTGGAGCTCATGCCCCTTGTAGAGTTCCAGCGAGACAAAGAAAAAATTCGTCTTGAATGGGCAAAGAAGCTACGAAATACCGAACAGCGCAAAGCTGAAGTAGAGCGTAAGCAAAAAAGATTAGATTTCTTTAATTGCCTTTTAGAGGTAATGAAAAAAATCTAAAAAAGTCAGGAAAGGACAGTTTACCCCCGTTAGCTCTTAACAAGCTTCGGGGGCTTTTTTATACAAAAATATGTTGCGTATATATCGATTCTATGCTATTGTACTAAAGTTAGACAAAACAGAAAGAACAAAAATGAATACTACAATAGCTAAATATAAGAAGTACAAAACACCGGAAATTTTAAACCAATATACTACCGAAGATCTCAGAGCTTTTTTTGAAAACAACAATACCACCTTCTTTTTAAACACTGCTTTAGAAAGAGGACGCATCAGCATAGCCGAATACAAATCCTTGTTTCACTTTTTTTCTTCACACAATCCTCAAGAACTCACAGCCGGCGATATATACAATTTATCCAACGGTGATATTTATTCAATTCAAAAATATTTTGATGAATATTCTATTTGCTATCTTGAAGCCGCTTACCGTCAAAAATTGATAACCCCAAAAGAATACGACAAATTATATCCGATATACAATGACGGAATGACTGCTTATGCCAAAGTTTACTCTCTCTGCCTCACACTATTTGGCAGCTCCGACGGAGTATACGGTCTTGACCCTAAAACTGGCAAACTTGACTCAGCACCAAATGGCGAAATCATCAAATATAATACCAAAGTAATTGCTCCTTTTCTTGTGACCATAGTCCGTTTTCATGACAAAAACAAAAACGACATCAATGTCATGTTTCCCAAAATCAAATTTATCCATCGCACGCTAGACAAACTTATCAAAGAGATTGTCAAAGAACTTAAAAAACAAGAAAAAGAAAATAAAGCCAAGCACACACAAAAGAAAAAAAAACAAATTCAAGCAATGATGGACAGATATTGGCAAAGTGAAGACCGTGAAATGTTTCCTTTAGTTTGTGCCACCTTAGGTAACAACGACCAACAACATCAACAGCAGCCAATAGAAGATATGCGAATAGAATCACTGCATGATATCATACGTCTGACCATAACTCGTAAATATTTATCAGGCAATGATCATACGATAAAAATATGGCGCAAACATCAAGAGAAGCACGGTTATCACATCGAAACCACTCGCAATCGTTTTACTATGCCCCTATATGAAAACGAAAAAAGATATTATGACATTAAACTGGTTTTTACACTAGAAAACGAACCATTTGATGTCGAAGCAGAACTGAAAATAGACACTCTTTGCATGTCTGCCGACAAGCGCACCTACTTAAATTATAAAAAAAGCCGCGAAATTTTAGAAAATATAACCCCTAATGACCCGTTGCTTGAAGATAAAATGGCTATTGTTAACAAACTTATCACTGAAAATCGCCTTATAAACGAAAACGGCGATCATTACTACAATATGATGGTACTGGACAAAGCACAACGCTGGATTAACGACGATTTAAAGCACATTTACCTCAAAAAGCCCAATCCGGACGGTACTTATGATGAGTGTGTCGAATTTATAAAAGACAATTATCTGGTAGAATCTTACGAAGCTTTTACTCCTCAAACAGCCTTCGAACCGGATCATTACACCAATGGCAAACCAATCAACAAATTGTGTTTCTTAAGACTTATTGACCAAATTGACAATGTTTTTGACGAATTTGCCCCTGACGCTGACCAAATAATCGAAGATAAATTTAATACCATATTTGATAAATCTGATCCAAAACAATATACAAGCTTTCACAACATTCGTAGCCGCTTAAAAGAAATCACTCCCGTAGACATGACAAGCGACGACCCAAACAAAAAAAAACCCAGTGTTGCCGAAATATATAGCAATGTCATTAACGAAAAAATAAACGACCGCATAATCCATGATATTGCGCATGCTCAAGTATACACTTTTGAAAATACATATTTTGACCTTGCATCACCCGAAGGCAAAATTTGTATTCTCAAATTACTAAATCGTCTTCCTAAGGACTTCCCTTCAACAGGTTCTTTAATGTCCAAAGCCGATATTGAAACTGCTACAAAAACATACAGCAGTATATTTACCGATACAGAAGATAAAGACAATCATCTTCTGCACAGACTGTTAAAGGTTGTTTCAAGTAATGATAATAGCTTACAAAGGTACTTGTATGAAAAAATGCAAGAAATAACTTCGGAAAACAACACCAACCAAACCGCATCAAGAACACCTTTATCTGCAAGCAAAATTATTTCTTCCCCAAAAGAAAGATAACCATAAAAAAGCGGTAACCTACTTACCGCTTTTTTCAATCATTCACACAAACCTATACCCTCGCAACAGTTCTTCTGTCATCATTGCTTTTTTACCCTGCCTTTGAATCTGTAAAACTTCTAATGCCTGTTTTGCACACCCGATAATCAGATGTTTGTCATCTTGCCAAAGTTCACCTATAGTAAGACCTTTGTCATTATCAATAACTCTGCATTTCAACAATTTAAACCGTTCTCCATTGTGTTCAAAGTAAGTTGCCGGATAAGGATTAAATGCCCTGATTTTACGTTCCAAAACAACAGCATCATTATTAAAATCAAGCTTGCTTTCCTCTTTTTCAATCTTGGCAGCATATGTTACCAAAGCTTCATTTTGAACTTCCGGTTTAATGTTATCCAAATCTGACAATACTTCTGACATCAAATCAGCTCCCATATTTGCCATTTTATCATGCAAAATACCGACCGTCATATCCTCATCAATAACAATCTCGCCTTTTTTATACATTGCTCCGGCATCTAAAGCTTCAACCACTTGCATAATTGTAATACCTGTTTTTTCATCTCCGGCTTCAATAGCCCGTTGCATTGGAGCCGCACCACGCCAACGCGGCAACAATGAACCATGAACATTCAAACATCCTTTCGGAAAAGCTTCTATAATTTCTTTTGGCAAAATCAATCCATAAGCCGCAACAATTGAAATATCGGCTTTTAATTCTGCAAATTTAATCTGCTCATCAACGTTACGCAAAGTCTTAGGAGTTCTAACCTCAATCCCATTTTTTTCCGCCCATAAATGCACCGGAGATTTTTGCAACTCTTTACCTCGTCCGGCTTCCTTAGGCGCTCTGGTATATACGCATACAACCTCATGTTCATCATTAAGTTTTTGCAAAACCGGCAAAGCAAACTCCGGTGTCCCCATAAAAACGACCTTCATATTCCAAACTCCTAAGCTTTAAAATCTAAACCCCAAACACTATAACGTCCGGCATCCTCTTGCCAGTTTTCTCTGACTTTTACAAACAAAAACAAATGAACCCTACACTCAAAAAGCTCTTCAATTTCTCGTCTTGCAGATTGACCGATCCTTTTTATCATTGAACCGCCTTTTCCCAAAACAATTATTTTTTGATTATCACGCTCAACATATATAGTAATCTCAGCTCTGACCGAACCATCTTCACGACGTTCCCAAAGTTCCGGTTCAACCGTTAATGAATATGGCAATTCCTGATGCAAAAACAAAAACAACTTTTCACGTACAATTTCCGAAGCCAACAACTTTAACGGCATATCTGAAATTTGCTCCTCAGGATAGTACCAAGGACTTTTCGGCAAATTATCTGCCAAATACTTATAAAAATCATCAATATTCTTACCGGTAGTTGCTGAAACAAAAAAAGTCTCTTCAAAACTATATTCATTGTTCAAAGCCAAACTCAAACCTAACAAACTGTCTTTGTGAACTAAATCGACCTTATTTAATACCAAAACTGCTCGCTTGTTCTTTTTCTTTAATCTGGATATAATACTTCTGGTCTCATCATCAAAACCCCGTTTGGCATCAACCACCAAAACCGTAATATCCGCATCTTTTGCCCCGTCCCAAGCCGATGTAACCATTGCTCTGTCAAGTCTGCGCTTAGGCTTAAAAATTCCCGGAGTATCAACAAAAATTATCTGTGTATTACCAAAAATACCAATTCCTCTAACTAAGGTACGTGTAGTCTGAACTTTTGGAGAAACAATCGAAACTTTTGACCCGACAAAATGGTTGGTAATGGTAGACTTTCCGGCATTTGGAGCGCCTATCAATGCAACAAAACCACACCTTGTTTCTTCAGTATCATTAATCAACCTATTTTCTCCAACAACGCCTTAGCCGCAGCAAATTCTGCCGTTTTCTTATTTCTACCGCGCCCTATAGCAGTTTTATCATTACCCAAACTAACCTCTACCTCAAAAACAGGTTCATGTTCACTCCCCTCTCGACCGACTACTTGATATTGAGGTGTTCCAAAACCAAACTGATGGGAAAATTCCTGCAATTTTGTTTTAGCATCTTTAGGAGGTGCAACATTTTTATCTATCAACTCGCGCCAATGCTCATCAACAAAATTTATTGCCGCATCAACACCTGCATCAATATATATTGCTCCGATGACAGCTTCACAAACATCACACAAAACATTCTCATTTTTGCGTAAATCATCTATAGCAACATCCATAAATTCATCTAATTTCAATTTTAAGGCCACATCAGCAACAGTTTCTTTACATACCAAGCCTACAAACCTTTGCGACAAATTTCCTTCCGGCTCATTTGGAAAAAGACGATACAACAAAGAAGCAACTGCCACTCCCAACACTCTGTCACCCAAAAATTCTAATCGTTCATAATTTGACAAAATATTCGGATTAACACTCCCGTGCGTAACAGCTTTATGCAACAATTCGCTATTATTAAATTTATATTTTAATATATTTTGCAATTCATCCATAAAACAAAAACCTTAGTCTATTTTGTTAAACAGACGAGACCAACGTATTTTTTTTGGCCATGTCCAAGGCTTATACCAAGCATCTTCATCATTATGCGAAAAGAACAAAAAACGCGCTCTGCCAACCAAATTCTCTGCCGGCACAAAACCGACATTAACACGACTATCATCCGAACGGTCGCGATTATCTCCCATCATAAAATAACTACCATTAGGAACTTTGACACTCTCAAAATTATCATTAATTTCTGAATCTGAAACTTCCAAAATAAAATGTTCTTTTCCTTCCGGCAAGACCTCAACATATTTACGATAACGTTCTGCACTACCATAACGATTTCTGATTACAAACTCTTCTTCATTTTTGCGCTCAAGTTGTTGACCATTAATAAATAATCTACCGTTTTCCAATTTTATTTCATCACCCGGAAGACCTATAACCCTTTTTATGTAATCTGTCGAATTATCTTGAGGATTCTTAAAAACCACAACATCACCACGCTGAGGCTCGTCAAACCAAATACGCCCATCAAACAAAGGCAAACTAAAAGGAAAAGAATGTTTAGAATATCCGTAAGTATATTTTGAAACAAACAAATAATCCCCGACATAAAGCGTTGGATACATAGATCCCGACGGTATCTTAAATGGCTCAAACCACAAACTGCGTATAACCACCGCAATCAATATAGCATAAACTATTGTTTTTATTGTATCTGCAAAGCTTTCTTCTTTATCCATTATCCTTTGGCCTCTATATATCTTTTTTAAACTACCGCTAATATACAATGTTTTTATAAATTAACAACAACTTTTTTCAATAATAACAACCGCTTGAGCAAACGGCTTATCATCACTTAAACTCACCAAAATATTTGCCGTTTTACCTTCAATTTTTGCTTCTAAAATCTCCTTAGCTTTTCCATAAAACACAATCTCTGGCTTTCCTAAACTATCATGTTGTAATTCTATATCCGTAAAACTTATCCCTTGCACAAAACCTGTTCCCAAAGCCTTTACGGCAGCTTCTTTCACTGCCCAAATTTTAGCAAGTTTAGTCTTTACATCCTTACATTGTTGCAAATATTTTTTTTCATCTTTTGTACATATCCTATCTATAAACTGCGACTGATTTCTTTCTAAAACCATAGCTATTCTGTCAACACTGACAATATCTGTTCCTAAACCGACAATCATTTATCTTTACCTTTCCTGCGTTTGGCAACTCTCTCCAAAGCTGTATCAAAAATATAAAAACTTAATAACCAAAATACTATATAAAAAGGAATACAGCCGACGATCATCGGCCATAAAACAGGCCAAACATCATTAACAACATTTCCAAAATCAAAATTTATCAGAGCCCTAAACGTTTTTGTAAAAACGGTTTCAAAATTAACATTAACCGCATCAGCATATTCTAACCCCAAAATTTTACGCCCCGTATACAATACGGAAACCCAAATAAAAGGAAAAGTCCACGGATTGCCGGCAGCTGTTCCTATTGCACTTGCCAAAATATTCCCCCTGACAATCCACGCCGTAATCGCAGCCAATACAAAATGAAACCCTACAAACGGAGTAAACGATACGGCAACCCCACACGCAACACCGGCAGCAATCTCTCGCGGTGTACCTTTTAATCTGTTTAAGCGCATAACTATATACTGCCCATAACGTTTCCATCCCAATTTGGGCCAAACCATATTTTGAATTTTATCTCTTAGACCTATTTTATAACGACGCTTAAACATCATACCGCCTCTTTATTGATTTGCTCTCGTCACATAAGAAACAACTTTCGATGCTTTTAAGGCTGCAATAATATCCGTCAAATGTTTCAAATCTCTAACCTCTATATCAACAATCAATTCGAAGTAACTCAAAGTCCTGTTAGTTATATTCAAATTGGCAATATTTCCTTCATTTCTGGCTATCATATTGGATAAATCACCTAATGTTCCCGGTTCATTAGCCAAAATGACCTTAACTCGACCTATATGCGAACCTTCATTAGCTCCATCTCCCCAAGATATATCAAGCCATCTTTCCGGTTCCGATGCATATTTTTCCAAAGCATTGCAATCTATTGAATGCACGGCAACCCCTTTACCCGTTGTAACAATACCAACAATTCTGTCTCCCGGCAACGGATGGCAACAACCGGCAAAATGAACAGCCATTCCTGGAATCAAGCCTTTTATTTGCAAAGGTTCTTGTTTAGAGTTCTTTTTCCCTGATTTTCCAAAACCTCTAACCTTAAAAGACTTCACAACTTTACCCAATTTCGATTGTTTATAGCTTGGATATACAGCCTTCATCACATCCCAAGCGGTAACCAATCCCTCGCCTACTTTTGCATAAATATCCTCTACAGACTCAGCTTCAAAATTAGGTAAAACACCAATTAATCCTTTTTCGCTAAATTCCAAGTTCTCGCCTTTAAATGTTCTTTCCAACATCTGCTCACCCAACGATACAAACTGTTCACGTTTATTGGCTCGAACATATCGTCTGATTGCCGCTTTTGCCTTACCTGTAACAACAAATCTATCCCATTCCGGCGAAGGATGTTGTGCCTTAGATGTCAATATTTCAACCTGATCACCATTTTGCAAAATAGTTCTCAAAGGCCTTATTTCTCCGTTAATTTTTGCACCGACACACGTATTTCCGACTTTTGAATGAACTGCATACGCAAAATCAACCGGTGTTGAATTAACCGGCAAACCTATAAGATCTCCCTTTGGTGTAAAGCAAAAAACCTGATCATTATACATTTCCAACTTAGTATTTTCTAAAAACTCTTCCGGATTTGAAGCTTCTTCCAAAATCTCCAACAACTCCTGTATCCATCTGAAGTTTTTACCTACAACTTTTTCGCCCTGTTTATAAGCCCAATGCGCCGCCACACCTTTTTCATTAACTTCATGCATTTCTTGGGTTCTTATTTGAATTTCAATTCGAGTATTTTCGGGACCTATAACACCGGTATGCAAAGATTTATACCCATTAGGTTTAGGTGTCGAAATATAATCCTTAAAACGACGTGGCACCATATGATACTTGCTGTGAACAATACCCAAAGCTTGATAACAAGCACTGACATCATCAACAATAATTCTAAAAGCCATAATATCGGACAACTGTTCAAATGAAGCATTTTTTTTCTGCATTTTACGCCAAATTGAATATGGAGACTTTTCTCGTCCCGAAATACTGGCCTTAACACCACCTTCATTCATATCTTTTTCAAGTTGTTTGATAATCGCCGGAACCAAATTACTACCCTGTTCACGCAAAAAATTTAAACGTGTAGCAATAGAATCATGCGCTTCCTTATGCAATTCTCTAAAAGCAATCTCTTCCAATTCACTTTTAATTTCCTGCATACCGATTCTTTCTGCTAACGGCGCATAAATATCCAAAGTTTCTCTGGCAACACGCATGCGTTTTTCTTCTGCACAAAAATGAAGTGTTCGCATATTATGAAGCCTATCTGCTAACTTAATCAGCAATACTCTTATATCTTCAGACATTGCCAACAAAAGTTTTCTGAAATTTTCTGCTTGCTTAGTATCTTTCGATTTCAGCTCAATCATTGCTAACTTTGTCAAACCGTCAACAATCTGCGCCACCTGAGGCCCAAACAATTCTCTGATTTCATTAACTGTTGCATCCGTATCTTCAACCGTATCATGAAGCAATCCGGCAATAATCGATGTAGAATCCAACTTAAATTTTGTTAAAATACCTGCTACTTCAATCGGATGCGAATAATAAGGGTCTCCGGACGTTCTCAATTGAGCGCCATGCTTTTTCATTGCATAAACATACGCCTTATTCAAAGCCTCTTCATCAGCATCACTATCATATGATTTTACTAAATCTACCAGTTCATATTGTCTTAACATTGTTCATTCACACTATAAAAAATTTCAGCTATTGTAATTTATAGATTACATTGTTTAAATAAGTCTAAATTTATTACAGATTTTACGCAAGAAAAAACCGTAACACAGAGGGCAATCTGTATTACGGCTTTTTCTCAATATACGAAGTTATCAATTATTGTATAACTCCACCGGCAACTTTATAACCGCCTTAATGACACAACAATTAGGATCTGTACCAACGCGCCAAATACAAGGCTTATGCGCATGCTCCGGTGTCAAAATGCAAAACTCTCCTTCATTGAGGAGAATTGGCTCCGATGGAACCTCTCCGTCCATAAAGACAATGTCCGGAACATAAGGTTTTGTAATTTTGAAACCCTGATCCGCCACATCTGCTACGAAGATGTTTTCTTTGCCTTTCAGCAAAATCTGTACATCTACGTATTTTCTATGAGCTTCAAATTCTTTCTCATCGTAAGAAAACGTCTCATAGGTCTCAACATTGATGTAAATTTTGTTCTCAAAGTCATAACGACCGAGAACCGGATTTTTCTGAAGTTCAAAGACCTTGTCGATAACTTCAGCTGGCAATCCCTTAACCAGTCCAAGCTCTGCGAGCTTAAAAACATTTATATCCATATCGCAATAATTTGCTTCAATGGCGACTTTTTAACATTTTTTGGCTATTATGTCAAATACTATTTCAACAACAAAAAAAACGGGATGTCTATGCAACAACCCGTCTGAAAAAGTATTATAAAATTTTATTCATCAAAATCATCCGCGCCGTCAAAACCATCAGCACCGAATGAATCATCAAAGTCATCCATACCTTCATCTATCATTTCATCATCGCCATCCAAATCCATAGCATCATCATCTGCTCCGTGAATTTGCATAGCTTCTTCTAACTCTCCTTGAGGTAAAAGACCGGAGAATTGTTCATCCAAATCAGCCAACTCTCTTTCAGCAGCCATAATTTCAAGCTCTTCTTCCTCAGGTTCCTCAACCTCAACATATTTCTGCAATCCCATAACCAAAGAACGTTGCAATTCTTCGATACTTACTGTCTCTTCAGCAATTTCACGCAAAGCAACAACAGAATTTTTGTCGTTATCCCTATCAACCGTCAAAGGAGAACCCGATGAAATATCTTTTGCTCTTTGAGCAGCAACCATCAAAAGTTCATAACGATTTGGTATTTTATCAACACAATCTTCAACTGTAACACGAGCCATTTTATTTATCCTTATTACTACAAAAATTTATATTTCCGATTCGCCATTGTATATAAACCAGCTACATATTAAAATGCAAGAAAAAAATGTTTTTTCTATTGAAAAACAACATTCTAAATTAATATCTGTTTATCGGATGCAAAAACAAACTAAACCCATGTTTTTTCAACTTTGTTTCAAATTCATCCCGATTCTTTTTATATTCTATTACATCACTTAATGGAGCTTTATGCGCTTGTATAATTGACTGCATTGTTGCAAAACGCACATTTTGTGTAAAAGGACTCATTCCCTTAATCTCTTCGTCATATATTCCCAACTGAAACTCTCTTAAAGCACGTACAACATCTTTTCTTACATTAGCCACCCTATACGCTTTTATGGTCTTATCACAAGTATAAGCCCATTCATTTACTGTAAAGCCTTCATTTGCGATTAAAGGAACTAACTCTTTTTCTTTTCCTGCAATTCTGATTTTTTGAACAAATCTAGCACATGGATGAACCAAATCTTTTAATCCTGCCGGCACATACTTTCCGATACCCTGTTCTTTTTCCATGGTCGTCCATTGTATCGTTATTTTAGATAATAAATATTCGTTTTCCGGCTGTTTTGCCCATTCATCCACATCATCAATTGTTGCAATAAAAGCCTTTACATCTGCAGATGTCAACAAAGAATCCTTAGTCGGTCTCAATGTTCGCAAATCACTTTTGCTTTTTTTACCATCGTCTTTATATCCCGGCATATATTTTTCCGGTTTAACCAATCTTTTAATTGCCGCATAAAAATTTTTATCATATACTATTTTAGGATGATATCTTACCATTTTAGGATACTCAACTTCTTCTTGATATCCCGGCCAAGCTTCCGGCATTAAAAAGAAATAAAATGATGGAGACATAAATTCTAAATCTTCAATATCTTTGACCTGTTCGGCAATTCTGATAGGAAATTTATTTTTTGTTTCTTTAATCCCCGGATAATTCAAAACCTTTTCCGACATATTCGGAACTTCAAACAATTGCGGCCCTATATATTGATAATATTTTTTGGGAGTATTTCGTAAAAATTCAATATATAAATTTTCATCAATCCCTTTCATTCTTTTTTCTTGCATACCATATCCGGCTATTGTTGCATGAAATTCACTGTCAAAATCTCCCAACAAATCATAAAAACTATCATATTTCCGATTATATTCATCATATTTTTCTATAGCACTGTTTAATTCATCAGTTTTTGGCAATTTATCTTTTTCTAAATCAATTTCAAAAAAATCCGCAAAATCCGCTATTGCTGCTTTAGCATCATACGAAAGCATTACCCAGAACATCATAAAAAAACAAAACAACCGCATAGCAAAAAACTCTTTTTATTATATATCAATACTATTATATCACAAAAAAAGTCTAAAAAAATATAAACGACGGCCAATTTTTAAAAAAATAAACTGGACTCTATAAAAATATTACCATATTATCAGCATTATATAATACTTTTAAACTTTCAGGAGATTGACAATGGCTTGGACAGATGAAATGGTAGAAGAACTTAAAAAGCTCTGGGATGAAGGAGTTACCACCGGCGAAATTGGACGCCGTTTAGGAATATCAAAAAATTCCATTGTCGGAAAAGTTCATAGACTTGGTCTTTCGGGACGTCCTTCTCCAATCAAAAAGAAGAGTGACAAACCCCAAGAACAGCCTGAAAAAAAAGTTTCCAAGCCTAAAAAAGCTCCTATTACCAAGACAACAAAATCTCCTAAAAAAGAAGATATAGTTCCGATAATTACCCCAAGCACTCCAAAACCGGAGATAATTACCGAGAGCAAAAAAGAACCAAAACCGGAAGTAAAACAAACCAACAAACCAACTCCTGTTATAACTCCGAGTGAAGAAGAAGATATAAAATTAGCCAAAACACTTAATATTCATTCAAATGAACCAACTAAAAAAGGAAATTTATCGTTAACAGAACTGGACAATCATACTTGTCGTTGGCCGATTGGTGACCCTAAAGATGATAATTTTCATTTTTGTGGCAAAAAAGTTCGCTTAGGGCAAACATATTGCGAAGAACACTCTGCAATAGCTTATGTTAAGCCTGGAAAAAAATAGTCCGTGTTTCTTTTTTGAATAAATTAAAACACTAATAAACCGATGCTAAATCTTTAAAATCAAAGTGTCGTCGTATCTATTTACAGCGACACTTTGTTGTTATAAAAAAACACTTGATTTTTTTGGACAAAATTGTATAAATTTAAGTCCACATTAACAAGATATAACAACAAATATGCTGACGTACTTAAAATATAAATTAAAACGCTTTAGTAAAAGACGAAAAAAAATTTCGTTACAATACCCTATATACTATGAACGCAACGGAGTTTTAATTCGAGAAGATGTCAGCGGACAAAAATATGAAATTATCCTCAATAACCAAAACCAAGAACAAATTATCAAAAAGGTAAACTAACCATGCCTCCTCAATCAAAACAACCTACCATGATTATGCTTCTTGGCCCTAATGGCGCAGGAAAATCTACTTTTTACAACACTTTTTTTGCTGACGACCCTTTTTTCCAAAAGCTTACATTTATTAATCCGGATATCATTGCCAAGGAGTTATCTGGTCCTGAAGAAGATCCTAACAATTATATGTTTAATGCCGGAAAAATAGCGGCAACCAACCTAAGGATGCATTTATATGAAGGTGAAGATTTTATCTATGAATCAACAGCAGCCGGACGAACACCGTTAAATTTACTACGACTTACCAAAGAATACAATTATAATACTGCTGTAATATTTGTAGGGCTCTCTAATCCGCAATTATCATATTTACGTGTTCAACAACGTGTTCGAGAAGGAGGACACGATATCCCCGCTGAAGATATTGAACGTCGTTATCCCAGAATCCTCAAAAATTTACCGGATCTTTTAATAGAAAGTGATACCAGTATAGTTTTTGATAATTCAGAAAAAGATCCTTATCAACCAATAATTATGGTTGATAATATTTCTATAACATATTTCAACAAATATCCTAAATGGCTACGCAAAGATTTGGCTGATAATGAAAAGTTCCAAGAATATATAGCATTAAAAAATTCTTATACATTAAAAACTTCAGCTAACACAATCAAACAATTTTTATCTAAAGTTCAACAACGATAAAAAGCGGCAACTATCAGTTACCGCTTTTTATTTTAGAGAAATTCAGGTTACTCCCAGACAATCGTCATTTCATCATTACGTTGAATAACCTGCCCTCGAGCCGTTTCCGACACGATTTCAGTAGCGATCTCAACCCTGTCATACGGAAAATAAATCATACAGGGATAAGCGTACTTAGTTACCGTTTCCCAAACAAAAACTATTTTGTTTTTGTTGTCGGTTGCTTCTACTATCCATATCGGTCCTTCTTTGACAAAAGAAGTCTTTGCCAAAATCGCCCTCTCGGCAAACTCAAATCCGGCCCATACAGGATCTTTTGAGAAAAAAGCCTTAATCGTCAAAGCAACTGACGATTCAGAATCAATTCTTTTCATACACGTAAAATTTAATAAGTTATAAAAGATAAGGTAATATTTCTCTCCTTTTACTCTATTCTTAGACAAAAGTAAACAGAAAAATTTCTCACCTCGCCTCTTTAAATTACCTATATCAATTATATATCACTAAATCATCATTTAATTTCAAAGGATAAAGAACATGAAAAAATATCTTTCCCTCACACTTTGCAGTATCTTAGCGTCTTCATTCGCATTATCTGCTCAGGCCAATAGCACCAGCAATGCATTACCTCATGAAAAAAGTGCCGAAGGACGAATTCAAGAATCCGATTTCTATCGCCACTTAACATTTAGCGATTTAGGACAAAAATATTCTGATTTTAAGGATTATTTACAAAAAAAATATGGATTGGGATATTCTTTAACAGCATCATTTACAGGACAATACGGAGCTCCCGGAGGTAAATCAACAGCTCTGCAAACAATACTATATCCTGCAATTACTTGGAATTTATTTAATAACAATTATGGTAATGCAACATTAAATATGGCTTACAATATTGTCCGTTATACCGGTGCCAATTCCGCAAAAATTGATAACAATATCGGTGTTGTTACCTCCATAAATGACTATGATGAATTATCCAACGAATTTCCTGAACTTTTCATAACATATCAGCTTCCGGGCAAATATGATTGGATGACAATCGGTCTCGGTCAATATCCCATATACAATTTTGACGGCACCACATATGATTCAAATCAACAAGAAAATTTCATAAACTGGACATTTTCGCAAAACGCATCTTCTACATATCCGACAGCCGGTCTTGGTTCTTATTTACAGATTAATCCGACAAAAGAATGGAGCTTCGCAGCAGGCTTTCAAGATGCAACCAATGTTGATGGCAACAGAATATCAACATCACACTTAGATGAAAATCATTACACCACATTCGGCTATGTTTCATACAATCCGACAATAAACGGACTGGGACTCGGACAATATTCATTCCTGTACTACAACCAACCATGGGTTGAGGCACAACCGCAAACAACCAACGGATGGTCTGTTAACGTTTCTCAAAACATTGGTGACAAGTGGGCTGTTTTCGGACGTGTTAACGGAGTTTCGGGAGAACAAGCTGAAATTGACAAATCATATCTTTTAGGAGCTGTTATGAACAATCCTTTCAACCGTAACCCTCTTGATCAAATCGGTTTTGCTGCCGCTCTTAATCATGTAAATGAAGACGCTGTCGGCTCTCCGATAGAAAACAATTACGAAAAAGTATTAGAAGGATATGTAACTTTCGGTGTCTCTAAATGGATGACCATAACTCCGGATGTTCAAGTGTATTTTGATCCGGCTCTAAATCCGAAATCAGACACGGCATTTGCATTCTCTTTACGAGCAACCTTATTTTTCTAAAAACATACTAACTTTTTAAAATTCCTGTATAAAAGTGGCAACTTTTTAAAAGTTTAACTTTACAAAACCATCAAAATTAAGATAAATTAAGGCAAAAATAAATTTTGATGGAAGATGTTAAACAATGAAAAAATTTGCCGCTTTTATAGCTTTATTTATACTAAATGCATGTCAAACTCCTATCGAAAAAAGCCCTTCTTCACAAATATCAACTCCTTCTACTCCTTCACAAATTAACCAAACCCCCATCGCCGGTGGTGTTGAAACTTTACATATCATCCCTTTTAAAATGCCGTTTCATGCACGTATGGACACCGGTGCAGAAACATCATCAATCGATGCCTTAAATATGCGTCCGTTTGAACGTGACGGCGAAAAATGGATTTCTTTTGACATAAAAAATCGCAAAAATAACGAAATACACCATTTTGAAAAACCGGTAAAACGCAAAACAGCAATAGTTCGTACCGGTGAAAAAGAAATCCGTTATGTAGTACATATGGACATAAAAATGGGTAATGAACTGATAGATGCTGAATTTACTCTAAATGATCGCAGCAAATTCGAATATCAGATTTTAATTGGTCGCAACATAATAAACGGACGTTTTATAATTGATCCCACTCTTGAAAACACTATGCATTGAGGTTACCGCTAAATGAGAAATTCATTATCTGTTCGCTTAGTATTAAGTATTTTTCTCTTTTTATCTCTGATTATCTCAGGATACGCCATATATTACAAAATAAAATATTGGGGTTTTAGTATATCTCCCAAACAAAACAGCAATGTTTGGGCTATTGAAGCTCACATCAACTTTCTTGCTGACAGTTCCCCAATTAAAGTTAGTTTAGGAATACCCTCCAAAAACAAAGGCTTCAAAATATTAGAAGAAAACGTTACGGCAGCCGGCTACAACAGCAAAAAATATGCCGACCGCATTGTCTTTACCGCCCAAAACATTACCGGAGAGCAAGACCTCTATTACAAAATAATGGTTTTCGACAATATGCTTGGCAAAGACAAACTAAAAGACAAAGCTCCTTCTGCTCCTTCCGCTCCTGTTTTAGATGAACAAAAATTGGCTCTTGCCAAACAAATCATATCCGAAGCAAAACAAATGAACGGTAACGACAATGTCGAAAAATTGATTAATCTTTTCAATCAGGAACCGCTCAGTCCTGCATTAAAATCTTATCTTCCAATTCAGCATACCCCAAAAATAAAACTTGAAATTATGCAAGATTTTTTAGCTCTCAGTGGTATTTCAACCCGCATAGCACGCGGTTTAAAACTTGAAGAAGGTCAAAAAATAAACCCTGATTTAATGTTAGAAGCTTATATTGATAACGCATGGCGTCTTTATGATCCTCTGACTGCAAAACGAGGCTTACCTGATAATTTTCTTTTATTTCAACGCGGTGGAAAATCATTACTTGATGTTGTCGGCGGAACCGATTCAAGCGTTCGTTTTTCTTTACAAAAATCTATCACTTCGACAATGAATTTGGCCGAAAAAAGAGCTGAATTATCTAAAAAATCCAACTTTTTCGATTACACGATATACAGTCTTCCTCTTGCACAACAAAATACTCTTAAATGGCTATCCGTATTTCCTTTAGGAATTCTGATTGTAGTTTTGATTCGCAATATCGTTGGAATACAAACAATGGGAACATTTACTCCTATGTTAATTTCTATGTCTTTGGTAAAAACCGGTTTTATAACCGGATTGGCATGTTTTTCAATCATCGTATTACTTGGTTTGGGAATTCGTTTCCTTATGTCAAAATTTAACTTATTGCTTGTTCCCAGAATTTCTGCTGTGGTTATTTTTGTAATCCTCATAATTCATGCGTTAACGATTGTCGGTTACAACTTTGATATCAAAATAGCTCAATCATCAGTGTTCTTCCCTATAATTATTACCGCTTGGATTATTGAACGAGCCTCAATCACCTGGGAAGAAGATGGTCCGATGAATGCCGGGCGTGAACTGTTTAACTCTTTACTTGCCGGCATTGCTGTTTACTTCGCCATAGCCAACGATTACATTCGCCATATAATGTTTGCCTTCAATGAGCTGAATTTGGTAATTTTATTTATAGTTATGCTACTTGGAACATATACCGGATATCGTTTAACAGAACTTAAACGTTTTGCACCTTTAGTCAAAAAGATTGGATAATAGTAATGTTCAAATTTTTCAAAAGATTTACTTCCCCAAAAAAATTACGGGACAAAGGTGTCTTGGGTATGAATGCGCGCAATTTTCATATAATAGCCCAACTAAATCCCAGACATTTGTATCCTCTTGTTGATGACAAAGTCCAAACCAAAAATCTTGCAATTAAAAGCGGCGTCAAAACCCCAAATTTAATCGGAGTAATTGAACATCAATATGAAGTAAAAAATATTTTAGATATGGTCAAAAATCACACTGAATTTGTTGTCAAACCGTCTCATGGTTCCGGCGGTAAAGGTGTCTTGGTAATAAAAAGCTATAGCGATAACAGTTTTACCCTTCCATCCGGACGCTGCATTACATATAACGAACTATATCAACATATTTCCAATATTTTAAGCGGATTATATTCACTTGGCGGAAAATATGATTCAGCCTTAGTCGAAGAAGTAGTTCATTTCTCAGATGCTTTCAAAGAATATAGCTATCAAGGTGTCCCTGATGTCCGAGTCATTGTCTACAAAGGATATCCGATTATGGCGATGACACGTCTTTCAACCGCAGAATCCGGCGGACGAGCCAATTTGCATCAAGGAGCTGTCGGCGTTGGATTAGATATAAAAACCGGCAAAACAAAAAAAGCAGTTCAACACAACCTTCCGCTGACCCATCATCCTGATACTAAAGCAGATTTGCGCAAAATAGAAGTTCCTCTTTGGCGTGAACATTTACTTATTGCAGCTAAGGCATATGAAATGACCGGACTTGGTTATTTTGGCGCAGATATTGTGTTGGACGCTCAAAAAGGTCCTCTAATGTTGGAATTGAATGCTCGTCCCGGACTTGCTATCCAAATTGCCAATGGCTCCGGTTTGAAAAAAGCGATAAAAAAAGTTGATAAAAAATATCCATCCGGCTTAACTCCGGAACAAAGAATAGATTTTATTTTGTCTTAAATTTTGCATTTTAGCAAATTAATACCTATATAGTATATGAAACAAATCTGAGGAGAACAAATTATGGCTGAAACCAAACAGATAAAAAACGCTGATACCAAAAAATTGAGTGATAAAAAAACCAAAGGTTTACCAAAAGATGAAACTAAACAACTTGAAGTAAGTAAAACACGTGCTAAAAAAATTAAACACTCTTATAATGTAAAAGATGCCGAAAACTCTATTGTATTAAAATTAAAAGATGGTGACGTCATAATCGAAATGTTCCCCGATGTCGCCCCTAACCACGTTGCTCGCATTAAAGAATTAGTTCGCATGGGATTTTATAATGGTCTAAAATTCCATCGTGTAATTGACGGTTTTATGGCACAAACAGGTTGTCCTCATGGCACCGGAATGGGTGGTTCAGGCAAAAAACTAAAAGCTGAATTTAATCGCACCCCTCACAAACGTGGCACCGTATCAATGGCTCGTTCTATGTTTCCCGATTCGGCTGATAGCCAATTTTTTATTTGTTTTGCCGATTGCCCTTGGCTTGACGGTCAATACACCGTTTGGGGTGAAGTAACATCCGGTATGGAATTTGTCGATATGATAAAAAAAGGAACCGGAGCCAACGGTGAAGTAAACACCCCCGATGAAATTATATCAATGACCGTCATTGCTGATATCTGATTACCCAAAGGCTCTTTCATCTGAAAGAGCCTTTTTTTAATCTTCATCATCTGTTCCAAAAAGTATATTCCATAATGGTTTTCGATAAATCCACAAATTAAATACTCCCAATACTACCGAAATCATTCCAAACAGATACAAAAAATAATACCAATTAAGTTGTTCGGCATTCATCATCACATCTTGTTGACTAACTTTAACAAAAGCAATTGCAATTGATGTCGCCGCAAAAGATATAATAAAAGCTATCATCCAAATTTTTTCTTTTAACCGTTCACTGAGCAAAAAAGCCGTAATTATATAAAACAACAAAAATGCAAAAAACAAATATAGCTCCATTGATATATCTCCTAAAATCTTTTATCTGATTTTTTATATAATCATCAAAGCCTTTAAAACAACAACTTCGGTTTTTCGAAACTAAATAAAAGTTTCAAGAAAAACCGAAGTTATTGTTTTATTTACCTAGGCTATCACCAAGGTAAACCAGTGCCATTGGCACTGTAAGAATCACCATAACAATTGGCCATTCCGCATCGAACACGTGGTTTACCACAATGTTCAATGCCATACCTATCATTGCTACCAATGAAATATAGCAATGAGGGAGCAATTCGCTCCTCTTTTGGAATGGCTTATTATCTTCATCACTGCATCTTGCGATGAGGAAAAAGATAACCATAGCAATAGCGGAAATTTCCCAACTATCACCTGTGGCAACAACCACTGCAAAAGCAGCAATTATTGCCAGTGCAAAGATCTTTGACGCTCTGGCGTCTTTGCTAAATACCAGAGAAATCATTACTGCTATCGCCATAATGATTACAGGAATTGTAAACATTCCCATCTTTATTTATTTTTTTTCTTTCTTTATTTGTTTCTTTTTTTACATGATATCCATTACAAAAGAAAAACATTAATGAAAATGTCCACTTTCAATCTATAATTTAAAAAAAATTACATTAATAAATACCATACCTAGGGTAATTATATCACAAAATACCATCTCTTGCAAATACTTATCACATTCGGTAAAATAAATTTGTTTTTCAAACGATTAGAATAAAAATTCTTTCATATCTACAACCGGCCAATTACCGTTAATAAGCTGTCCTAACGTATTATTATCTTTTCCAAATCGGATATTATAAATCCAATAATTAGCCATCACTCTTTCAATATAAATTCTGGTTTCTGCCGATGGTATAACCTCAATAAACAATAAAGGATCATTCCCGAAACGCGCATTCTTTTTCCATTTAACCAAATTCCCCGGCCCTCCGTTATATGCTGTCAGCATATAGAACAAATTTCCTTCAATAAACGGCTTATTCAACAAATATGAGACATACTTCTGTCCTAATTCCAAATTATAATCCAAATTTAACAATTTGTTTTTTTGTTTTTTTATACTTCTATCTCCACTGACATGATATGCCGTATTCGGCATCAGTTGCATCAAACCTCTGGCTCCAGCCTTACTTGTAGCTTTATCCTTAAATGCCGATTCTTGTCTTATCAAAGCTAAAACAAGAGCCTTATCAACCTTCCAATCCTTATTTTCAGTCCAATCCGGTAAAGGATAAACCTCCTTTTCATATTTTCCGTTAAGATTAACAATATTTTTTTGTTTTGCTATATTAATTACCATTGAATGCATACCATATTGATTTGCCAACAAAATCACTGCCTCTTTTTGGCTATCGGTTAAACCGTCGTATGCAGCATAAAGTTCCTTTTCCGCCAACTCATTTTGTTTTATTTTCAATAATATCAATGCTCTGCTTATTGCCTTAGATGCCAACATTTCATTAACATAATCAAACGTTGCAAAATCATTTATATAACTATCTTCATCAAAAGCAAAATCAAAACTTTCTCCCAATTGATATGTCGCCAAAATTCCATAAAACGTATACTTATGAACCATTGCCAACTTAAGCATCTCTTTTGCTTTAAGGTGATTACCTAATTTTTCATACGCTCTGGCAGCCCAATAAGCCCCTGCTGATTTCAACCACTCATCCGAATTTTTTGAACTTCCGAGCCTTGCAAAATAACTGGCCGAAGCTTTATAATTTTTTTTGCGCCATGTTGCCAAACCTGCAACCCACGTTGCTGTTCCCGAATTATGGCGTTTTGATGCAATTCTCGCCCATTCAAGAGCTTTTGTATCATAATTATCAACCAAATATTTCAAAGCTAATGTTGCTGCCAAATTATCCCAATAAACCTTCGGTGCTAAACTCTGAAATTTTTTATTTTCCAATATCAATCTTGCAGCCAAAGTTTTTCCTCTACGAATATTTCGTTTAAAATTTTTGGCCTGCTTAACCAAAAAACGTCTATCACTATTTGTTAATCTATCAAGATATCTTAAAGACAATTTTTGAAACTCAATTTCCCCATCTGATTCCACATAAATAGGCTGTTTAGCTTCTTTACTTCCTTTTTTTATTGCTAATCTGTAAATTCTTTCTGCTTGAGGGTAATCTCTATACAATATTAGCCAATCTTCTAATTCTTCACGTGTCGATTTATAAACCGGATGCAGATATTTTTCGGCCAAAACATGTCCCAACAAAATCGTATTATTCAGTTTTTTTACTAAATTATCAACTTTTTCAAAATCTTCATTTTTCAACGCCTTAAAAATATGTTTATATTTTTTTATATCCTTATCATCAACATCAAGATTTTCCATTACCCTATCATAAACAGAAGGTGTAACAACAACATTATCGGCTTTGACATCAAAACCAATAACACCGCTATAAACAAAGACTAAAACTGCAATAATTTTCCTAATATGCATATTTTTATTTCGACAACCAAACTAATTTATTTGCACACTCTGCAGCGGTCATCCCTTTAACTCTGCATCTGTTTACAATAATGTTTGGAGCCTTATCCATATTATAACATCCATCTCCTATTAATGAATAATTATAATATGTCTGAGTATTAGGCTTAACATCTGCAAATGATAAAGCGGTAGTCATTCCCGGCCACACCAACTTTATATCAAGTGCCGTAATTTTCCTATCCAGATTCGATAAAATATTAAACCGCACATCACAAGTTGCACCGCTAGCCAAATAATTTGTAACCTTAAAGTTATCATAAAACAAAAATATATTATCAACTTTCTTCATTCGACCTTTGTCATCAACTTCAACAAAAGCCTTTCCTCCCCTTGTAGATCCGTCAAACGTCGGCGTATTAAGACGATGAAGCTCACCTTCCGGAATAAATATATCCTCTTTTTGTTGCTCAGCAACCTCAGATGCCGCACCACCATCAGCCATATTTTTATTTAATGCCTGTGATATCTGATTAACAGGATCGACATTGCTATCTACAACACTTTCAACAAAATTTCCTTTGCTGCTTTTGGAACTACTATCTAAAGACAGCATCTGAGCATTAACATCAAATACAAACAACGCCGTGATCAATAACAAGAGTCTTTTCATCGCCATTTTGCTCCTAACAAATGATTACTCTTCTTCTGCTGTTTCCTCTTTCTTTGCTAACTCTGCATTCACTTCATTGGTAATATCTTTAATTTTTGCTACTGTAGCCTCATAAGTCGCATTAATCTCGTTTTTAACCTTAGCTAGTTCAGCATCTTCAACAGCCATCATCTGTTCTGGAGAAAGTTCCTTAAATTCTGTATAATATTCAGCATCCTTAGGGCCGACATAACGAAACAAATTATCACATCCTTGACGAGAAACCCTATCATTCATTGATGCTGTACCACAATTGGTAACATTAACATCCATCTCATTCAATAACAAGAAACAACGATCTGTATCAACCTTAGTTTTCATCGAAACTTGTTGATTCATCTTCAACGGAGGCAATTTAATTGATGTTTTAATAGTTTTCCCGGTAAATCCTGCCGTTCCGTAACGTGGCGCAGCACTTCTGGAATTCAATCGTTTACGCTCTTTTTCAGCACGTTCTTCCTGATCAATAGCATCGCCGATAACTTCATCTTCCCACGACAAATTAATAGCTGCATTAGCTATATCAATTTTTGTTCTATTATAAAACGTAGCTCCCACATTACAATACAGTACTTTCCCTTCATTGTCTTTTTCAGGAACAACATCATGAATCTTAAACAAAACCTCGCCGTTATCAACTTCATCACTTTTAGGTGCAGCCTCACACAAACCGGCAACAACCAATGCTGTAGAAAAACCTAAAACCCGAACCAAAATCTTTGCACTGTTATTCATCTTAATTACCTCTAAAAACATAAATACCAACCACTAAGTTCATAATATAAATATTTTTAGTAAAATACCATTAAATATTAAAATATTTACTAACTTTGTTAATTATTTTTTTCCAATTCTTTTTTCAAACGCAAAAAATCACTCCATGCTCTGGCTTTTTGAGCCGGTGTTCTGAGCAAATATGCAGGATGATACCCCGCCAAAACTTTTATTTTTTTACCCTGTTCCGTTTCATACTCCATCCATTTTCCTCTAAGACGAGAAATACTGTCAGAATTTCCCAATAACGCATTAACCGCAACAGCTCCCAATATAAAAATGATATCAGGATTAACGATTTCGATCTGCTTTTTTAAAAACGGCAAACAAACTGCAATTTCAGAATCTGCCGGCGCTCGATTTCCCGGTGGGCGCCAAGGCAAAATATTGCATATATAACAACTTTCTCTGTCTATACCTATTGCTCCTAGCATCTTATCCAAAAGCTGCCCGCTTCTTCCGACAAAAGCTCGTCCTATTCTATCCTCTTCTGCTCCGGGAGCTTCGCCTATAAACATTAACTTTGCTGCCGGATTACCATCACCCATAACCGTATGCGCGGCAGTATTTTTCAATGCACACCCGTCAAAACTTTCAACAATTTTTCGCAACTCCTCAATCGTTGAAACATTTTCACACAAACCTGATGCATTTCTGACAGCCTCGCCCGCAACAATAGCCAAATGAGATGTAGCCGGACGCAACTGTTCTGTCTTCTCACTCACCACATTTTTTTTCTTCGCATTATCGGTTATTGCTATGCCAAAAGGTTCACTACCGCAAGTGTCTTCAACTCCGGCCAACGCATAAAACTCAAGCAACGCTTTTATATTTAAATCATTAACATCCATATCACAAACTTAAAATAAATATTATCAGCACGCAAGAACAAACATTTATTTGCACAAATTTAATCATATATTCATAAACCTATTGTATCATATGTAAAATGTGTTTAATGTAAAGATAGTTGTTTTAGGAAATTCAAATGAACAAAATGTCATTCATATCTGTGTTGTTAGTTTCGACGGCAATTTTTGTGTCTTGTTCGCCGACCATAAGTAAACATCCTACTTTTCAAACAACATCTGAAGAAACACTTAGCACACAAATATCCACCAATGCATATGGTTCTTATCTTGCCGGTCGCGTTGCCCACATTCGCAAAGACTTCGGTAATGCTGCCGACTACTACGAACTGGCTTACTCATACAACAAAGATAATCCGGAATTACTCGACAAACTTTACCTATTATTGACTTCACAAGGACGTATTGACGAAGCGGCATACTATGCTGATCTTGCCATAAAAGCCAAAAGCAACAACAACTTTGCACATATGGTTTGCGCTATAAACCTTATGAAAAAAGGTAACTATGAACAATCAATAGATCGCATTAAACAAATCAAAGATCCTATATATCACTCTCTTATCGGTCCGATGATAAATGCATGGAACTATGCCGGCCTTAATAATCCGACCAAATCATTTTCAGAACTTAACAAACTGAATAAAGAAACCAATTTCAAATCAATTTACAGAATTCATTATGCAATGTTGCTTGACTTCTTTGGCAAAAATCGCGAAGCTGAAGAAGCATACACAGCTATATTATCAGATAAAAATTCTGAAATTTCAGTACGATTACTCGATATAATAACCAATTTTTATCTGCGTACCAATCAAAAAGACAAAGCCGTTGCAATGATGAACGCCACAATTAACAACCAAAATTTAGACACTCTTTTAAGATCTTTGCATAACAATGTATTAGCGGCTGATAACAATATCTCTCCGATTATTTCATCGGCATCAATCGGCGCCGGAGAGGCATTATTCACAATAGCTTCTACCTTTCGTTATGATGATGCTATTGATGTAGCTCATATGTACAATGCTCTGGCTATATACGTAAGCCCAAACTATTCAACAGCTAAAATACTTATGGCTGATATTCTTGAAGCTCGTGAAATGATTAAAGATGCTAACCAAATATATGACAGCATTAATGTTAAAGATATTGCCTATTATCCGGCACAACTTAAAAAAGCACGCAATTTAGTTAAACAAGAAAATTACGAAGCTGCTGAAGAATTACTAAAAAAACTTAGCCGAAAATTTGATGATTTACAAACATATATGGAACTTGGTGATGTTTTACGCCTGAATAATCGCTATAAAGAAGCAATTAAATTTTATGATAAAGCAATTGCCAAAACAGATAATCCTGTTAATTTGTGGGTATTATATTATGCTAAAGGTGTTGCTCAGGAACGTCTTGGCGATTGGGAAGATGCCGAAAAAACGTTAATGAAAGCATATAACATAAAAAAACACTATCTTGTATTAAACTATATCGGCTATTCATGGATTCGACAAAACAAAAATATTGACGAAGCTTTTTCTATGATTGTCGATGCGTATAATCAAGCTCCTTTTGATCCCAGCATTAATGACAGTCTTGGTTTTGCACTATACAATCTTGGCTACTATACTATGGCTCTCCCTTATTTGGAACGAGCAGCCGAACTCTATCCTTCATCTGCAGTTATAAGCTCTCACCTTGGTGATGCCTACTGGTTTGCACACCGCAAAAATGAAGCAAAATTTCAATGGCAACATGCTCTTAAACTGAAAGATGACAGTGGCGAATTGGATATTGATACAACCAAAACCAAAATAGCTAAAGGCTTAAAAAACGAACCATCTCTCACATACAACAAAGAAAAAATCGAAGAAACAATTAAAAAAATAAAAAAATAAAAAATTTTTGTAACAAAACATCTAAAAAATAAGCCCTTTAATTAGGGCTTATTTTTCTTTTCAATTTCACACTGCCTTTTTATTTTCTCTGGCTTTTATAAATTTAGGAGCTTTTTTATCATTAATGACCTTATCATCAATAACTATTTCCGCAATATCCTTTTTATCTGGAATTTCATACATAAGCTCCAACAACGCCTCTTCCATAATAGCCCTAAGCCCACGAGCTCCTGTTTTTCTTTCAATAGCTTTTTTCGCTACGGCTTTCAATGCTCCATCTGTGAATGTAAGTTTTACATCTTCCATATCAAACATGGTTTTATATTGCTTAACAAGAGCATTTTTAGGCTCTGTCAACACTCTAACCAATGCTTCTTCACTTAAATCTTCTAATGTTGCAATAATAGGCAGACGACCTACAAATTCCGGTATCATACCATATTTAAGCAAATCTTCCGGCTGAACATCTTTGATAATTTCACCGATATTACGTTCTTCCTTAGTTGCAACTTTTGCTCCAAAACCTATTGATGTTTCCTTTCCTCTGCGTCCTACAATTTTTTCCAATCCGGCAAACGCACCACCACAAATAAACAAAATATTTGTGGTATCAACATGTAAAAATTCCTGCTGAGGATGTTTTCTACCTCCTTGAGGAGGAACATTTGCAACCGTACCTTCAATAATCTTCAACAGCGCCTGTTGCACTCCCTCACCCGAAACATCACGCGTAATTGATGCACTATCTGATTTTCGAGTAATTTTATCAATTTCATCGATATACACTATTCCTCGTTGCGCCTTTTCAATATCATAATTAGCATTTTGAACCAATTTTAATATAATATTTTCTACATCTTCTCCAACATATCCTGCTTCAGTCAAAGTTGTAGCATCAGCAATAGCAAACGGAACATCCAAAATTTTTGCTAACGTTTGAGCAAGCAATGTTTTACCGCACCCTGTCGAACCTATCAAAATAACATTTGATTTCGCAATATCCACATCGCTGTTATTTTTCTTTGAATTAAGACGCTTATAATGATTATAAACTGCAACAGCCAACACCTTTTTAGCCAAATCTTGACCAATTACATACTGATCCAAAAATTCTTTAATTTTCGATGGAGAAGGCAAACTGTCAAAAACAACTTTACCCTCTGCTTTTTCCATTTCCTTAATTTCTTCGGAAACAATACTTATACAAACCTCAATACACTCATCGCAAATATAAACGCCTCTACCTGCCACAAGCTTTTTTACCTCATCTTGGCTTTTGCCACAAAATGAACAATGTAATTTTTCTTCTGCCATTATATTCAATCCTTATTTGCTTAATTCTTCACGACTTGTTACAATATGATCAATAAGTCCGAACTTCTTAGCTTCTTGAGGCGTCATAAAATTATCACGCTCCATTGCCGCTTCAATAATGTTGAGTTTTTTTCCTGTGTGAGATGCATATATCTGATTCAATCGTTTTTTCATATCCAAAATTTCTTTAGCATGAATCTCAATATCCGTAGCCTGACCTCTGAAACCACCGGATGGTTGATGAATCATTATTCTGGCATTTGGCAAAGCAAATCTTTTTCCTTTTGCACCACCGGCCAACAACAAAGACCCCATAGAACAAGCCTGTCCTATGCACAATGTATTAACATCACACGAAATATATTGCATTGTATCGTACATAGCCATTCCTGATGTAACAACTCCACCAGGTGAATTTATATAAAAGAAAATATCCTTTTTTGGATCTTCTGCTTCCAAAAATAAAAGCTGAGCACAAACCAAAGCCGAAACTTCATCGTTAACCTCTCCTGTTAAAAAGATAATTCTTTCTTTAAGAAGCCTTGAAAAAATATCAAATGAACGCTCACCCCGTGATGTTTGTTCAATAACCATCGGTACTAAACTGTCTCTGATTTCACTCATCATTTTCTTTATCCTTATAATAAAATAAAAAGCCACTTACCTTATTTTCGCATATCATAATATAATCAACAAATTATTAAGAAAAACTATTTTTTCAAAAAAAATCTCTCAAGCTTAAAACTTGAGAGATTTTTTATCTCATAAAAACTATTCTTAAGCTGACTTTTTAGAAGTTTTTTTCGTATTTTTCTTTTCTTCGTCAAACTTATAAAGCTCTTCAACAGAAACTGTTTTTTCGCTTAACTTAACCTTCGAAACGATATAATCAATAATTTTTTCTTCAAAAATAGGAGCTTTCAAAGCTTCTACAGCTTGTTTGTTTTTCAAATAATAATCCAAAACCATTTGTTCTTGTCCCGGATATTTCTTTGCTTCATTCATAATCGCAGCATTAATATCTTCAGGTTTAATGCTGACTTTAGCATCTTGTCCTACTTCCGACAACAACAAACCAAGTTTAACTCTTCTAACTGCAATATCCTTATACTCTTTTAACAAATCTTCTTCTTTTTTATTTTTTTCTTCTTCATCAAGCTGATTATATTTTTTAGCCTGCTCATACTGATTAACAATAGCTTTATATTCCGCATCAACCAACGAAGAAGGAACTTCAAATTCATATTCCTTATCCAAAACATCCAACAACTGACGTTTCAATTTCATGCGTGAAGCATTATCATAATCAGCTTTAATACGTGAAGACAAATTCTCTTTCAATTTATCTAAGCTTTCTGCTCCCAAAGATTTTGCCAATTCATCATTAATTTCAACAGCTTTTGCTTCACGAACCTCTTTAACGGTAACAGCAAAAACTGAATCTTTTCCAGCCAAATCTTTTGCATGATAATTTTCAGGGAACTTAACTTTTACGTCAACCTTATCACCTGCTTTAGAACCGATTAATTGCTCCTCAAACCCCGGAATAAAAGAACCTGAACCAAGTTCCAAAGGATAATTATTTCCTTTTCCGCCATTAAATTCCACACCATCAACAGATCCGACAAAATCAATCATAACAGTGTCACCTTTTTCGGCAACTTTTCCTTCAACAGCAACGGTTTCTTTTCTGGAATTTGCAAGATACGAAACAGCTTTTTCAACTTCTTCAGCCGGAACTTCAGCAACTTGTTTATCTAAACTTATTTTTGAAAAATCCCCTAACTTAATTTCAGGAAGAACTTCAACATCCATATCAAATTCAAGATCTTTATCTTCGCCGAAAGAAACGATTTTTATTGAAGGTTGTGTCGCAGGACGCAACTTTTTGTCATCCAAAACCTTATTACTTCCGTTACGTACAGCTTCATCCAATGCTTCAGCCATAACTTCATTACCATATTTTTTCTTAATCATTGCCAACGGAGCTTTTCCAGTTCTAAACCCTTGTATCTTAGCATTCTTTGCAATACTGTTCAATTTAGCTTCAACATCCTTGGCAAAATCTTTTTTGTCAACGATAACTTTGTAAGACTTATTTAAGCCTTCTGATTTTAATTCGGTAACTTTCATTAAATTTCTCTTTCTTTACAAAAAAACCACCTTCGGCTAAAAAGTGGTGCGGGTGAAGGGACTTGAACCCCCACTCCTCACGGAACCAGATCCTAAGTCTGGCGCGTCTACCAGTTCCGCCACACCCGCTTTGGGTTACAAAAAGCCTTTTTAATTGCCTGAATACTAACTTAATATTTTTTTAAATCAAGCATAAATTAACAATGCAAACAAAATTATTGTAATATCATTCAATATTTTATAATATACCTCCAGACATTCGATTAATTTTGTGGGGTATATATCTTGATGTTTTCACGTAACTTAACCAAAACCTTATTGTCTGCAACAGCTTTCAGCTTGCTTACTGCTTGTGCAATAGTTGATAAAAAAGATTCGGCCAAAGAGTCTAATTGGTTTGTTCAAATGTTTGAAAAAGACGGACAAAACTATGCCGATAAAGCAACTATCACATACTCAGCCGGACAATTTGATAAAACACTTGAATATACAACCGAAGCTCTCAAAGCCAATCCTCGCAATCAGCAGGCTTTATTGGTTGGAGCATTGGCTGCTGAAAAATTAGGACGTTACAATAAAGCTCGCCAATATTACGAAGATTTGATAATCATCAACGGACAAGAACTGTCTATTTTGGGTTCGTCTGACGGACAACCGCAAAAAATATCGGAAATAGCCAAGAACAATCTGCGCGCAATCACAATTGCCCAAAGTAATCTCACCATAGAAAATCGTGATGGCACCAAACATTTTGCCATTTCCGAAGATGCCGGAGAACTTCAAAGCAAAACAACCATCGCAAATGCATTAAACAAGAAAAATATTAAGGCTGTTCGTTCACAACCTATAGGAGTGGATGATATATTCAGCCCTCAAGAACAAAATATTGTTTCTCGATTCTTAATTTTAAAAGAATTGGCTGAAAAAGATTTTATTACCAAAGATGAATTTTTATCACGACGTTCAGCAAACATAGGAGGCTTGTTGCCTTTAACTCGCAAAGCTCCGGGTGTCGGAATTGATCAACCGGTTCCTTCTCCAGACTTAATTATTGAACGCTTGGAAATTTTAAAAGAAGGAGTTGAAAACAGAGCAATAACTCCTCGAGAATTTTCTGCGGAAAGAGATATCATTATAGAAGCTCTTATGTCTCCGGCTCCTCGCCAACGCATCAAAAATAAAGCTCCTTCAAAAAATATTCTTGATGCCGCTAACGATTTACGCAGATTGGAAGTTTTATATGATCTTAATTTAATTACCGAAAATGAAAAAAATACGGAGAAAAAAGCTGTTGAAAAATATTTGGGTATCAATCAAGCCCCAAAGCAACAAGTGGCTGTTAAACCAACTGAGGCAATCGTAAATTCATCACCCCAAACAACCACAAATACTTCTCTAGTAAATACCTCATCAGCCCCAACTAAACAAGATCAAACACAAACACAGTCACAAACGTCGTCTCCAGCTCCCGATATTGTAGCTTCTCCGGCTGTAAGTAGCCCTTTTTAAAAAAACAAAAAAAGGCAAAGCCCGAGCAGACTATTAATCTGTCTCGGGCTTCTTTTCAATTAAAAGATTTCCTATGGTAGCTTCTTTTTGAGGAATAGGATAACGTATAACTATATCTATCTTATAACGACGTTGAATTTTCCTCTCCTCTTTCTCAATCTTCGCCTCCGTCCATTTCTTATCGGCAGCCTTTCTATGAAGATAGAATATATCTTCTCTAAGCTGTCTGCAAGAATGAATCCCCGGCCAATCCAAAACAGATTGTTTAGCCTTCCTCACAGAGTTTTCATCACCGGTAATAAGTGGATGATAATTAGGTAATCCTTTTCCTTCATAAAGTAACCTATACGCACAAGTCTCAGGCAAAAGTTCCGGCTGATCACGTAACAAATTCAAATCAACCTTTGCACAATCAGAACAAATCCTCTTTGCATAACGGGTACACCTTGCTGTTTTCATATCCATACCGTCACAAACTCGGTTAGAAAAACCAATCATCCCCGAATCAAACGATTTAAGAACACAACATTTTCCACATTTCAGACAAATGGCATCCCACTCATCTGCAGTAAAATCTACCATAGATTTTACTTCCCAAAATTTATTATCCATATCTTCATAATTTAGACTTATACGTCTTAATACCACAGATTCTAGACAAAATCAACTTTTTTTGTCATTACAAAAAAAGCAACCTATATGGCTGCTTTTTCCTTTTCTTGTCTAGCAATTTCCTGCATCCTAAACAACTTTATCTTATCTAATTGTTGTTTTTTGATATATTTTAAATATCCTTCATAAGAAAACAAAACTATCGCAGATATCATTAATGGCAACAAATAATATATAACCCTATATGCCAAAAGCGCACCAAACAACATTGCTTGATTGTGTTCTCCCGGAATAATATACATAAATAATCCCTCAAATACCCCCAAACCACCGGGAACTTGGCTAAACACCCCTAAAACTTGAGCGATAATAAACACCCCCATAAAAGTTTCAAAAGGAATATTAACAAATGGAATTAATGAAAAATATAAAACCAATGATGCCATAACAATATCAACAGCTCCGATAATCATTTGAGCCAAAGCCATTTTAAAACTAGGCATATCCAATTCAATATCCTTAATTTTAAGAGGTTTCTTATACCAAATGCTAAGAGCAAAATACCCTAACAAACCGATAACAGAACAAATCGTTACAATTTGAGTTGTAAATTTTGAAACAGATCCTGCTCCAAAAGCATGATTAGGCGTAATCAAATAACCTACTATAATCAAAAAGAAACAAGCTATCAAATATGTAAAGCCGGAAAACGTAACCATCTTTACAATCTCTGTTCCTCTAAAACGCCAACGAGTATAAAGACGATAACGAATAGTTCCTCCGGAAACAATTGCATGTCCGGCATTATTACTTACTGAAAAACCGATAACCCCCGCAAATATCCATTTCCAAGCGGATAATTTGCGTCCGATATAACGCAATGCCAAATAATCATATGACGATAATGCTACGTATCCTAACAAAGAAGCCCCGCAAGCCAACCATAAATTCGTTGCCGGAATTGAAAATACTGCATCTTTAATATCACTTAAGCTGTACTTCGAAAGCTGATTATATAACATATACGCGGCAACCGCAAAAAAGAATAATCCTGCCCAAGATATTGCTTTTTTTAATACCCTTTTTGCCTGAATTGACATTATTTTACCTCTGTTCAACTATTTTGTTAATATTAAATAACATTAAATTTATTAAAAATAAGTAACATTTTTGTATTGCCAAAAATTTTTATTAGGATTACAAGACATATAAATACTTTGCGGGTATAGTTCAATGGTAGAACGTGAGCTTCCCAAGCTTAGGACACGGGTTCGATCCCCGTTACCCGCTCCATCAAAAAAACGCCTGACTGGCGTTTTTTGTTGTTTTATTCTTTTACCTTGGCAAATTTAACTTTCGGAAAATCCTCCTGTGCTTTATTTAGATGCCAAGCATTTCGTGCCAAGAATACTAAAGCTCCATCATTATCTTCCGCAATATTTAGACGATTCGCATCAACAAATTTATTCAATTCCTTATTATCATCAGCAACAAGCCATCTTGCAGTATAATATTGTGTCGGTTCAAACATTACCGGCAAACCGAATTCATTTTTAATGCGATCAGCCATTACTTCAAATTGCAACACTCCCACAACACCAACAATCCATTCTGCTCCGACAACGGGCTTAAAAATACTTGCTCCTCCCTCTTCGGCAATTTGTTTTAACGCATCTCCCAAATGTTTTGATTTAAGGGGATCAAGCGCACGGGCTGATTTCAACAATTCCGGTGCAAAAGAAGGAATTCCTGTAAAGTTGATTTTTTCCCCTTCAGTTAAAGTATCACCGATTCGCAATTGTCCATGATTTGGAATACCTATAATATCACCGGCATAAGCATCTTCGGCCAACTCACGTTCTTGAGCCAAAAACATAACAGGCGTAGGAACTTTGATTCCCTTACCGGTACGCACCTGATTCAACGTCATACCTCTTTTAAAGTGTCCGGAACAAATTCGCATAAAAGCTATTCTGTCTCGATGTTTAGGGTCCATATTTGCCTGTATCTTAAACACAAAACCACTGACTTTATTTTCATTCGGTTCCATCATTCTTTCAACGGCCGGATGTGACCTGGGTGTCGGCGCAAAAGAATACAATCCGTCCAAAACCTCTTTAACACCAAAGTTATTAATTGCACTACCGAAAAATACCGGCGTTAATGTTCCCGCCAAATATGCCTCCAAATCAAATTTCGGACACAATTCTTGAATCATCATTACATCTTCGCGCAATTTTTCAACCTGATGCGCCGGCAACAACTCATCCAATTTAGGATCATCCAATCCGCTACAAGTTTCAATAACACTATTAACAACAGACTTGTCCCCTGACTTATTCATCAAAATCATTCTATTGTTTAAAATATCATAACACCCCTTAAAATCCTTACCCGAACCGACCGGCCAACTTGCAGGTGTCACATCTAAAGCTAAAGTTCGTTCAATCTCATCCAAAAGAGCAAACGGATCTTGTCCTTCTCTATCCATTTTATTGATAAACGTTAAAATAGGTACATCACGAAGACGACAAACCTCAAACAATTTTTTTGTTTGAGTTTCAATACCTTTTGCCGAATCAAGCACCATAACTGCCGAATCAACAGCTGTCAAAACACGATATGTATCTTCCGAAAAATCTTCGTGTCCCGGAGTATCCAATAAGTTAAACGTAACATCGTTATATTCAAAAGTCATAACCGAAGAAGCAACAGAGATTCCTCTTTCTTGCTCTACCTTCATCCAGTCAGAATGCGCTCTTCTGTTTTCGCCTCTGGCTTTAACAGCACCGGCTTGTTGAATAGCACCTCCGAAAAGCAACAATTTTTCAGTCAATGTCGTTTTACCGGCATCAGGGTGCGAGATTATTGCAAAAGTCTTGCGCGGATTTACTTTAGTCATTTTAAATTACCTCTAAAAACATTTGCCTAATCACTATCAATTATCATCTTATAAGTCAAGCAAAGAAAAACTCCCTGATTTTTATCAGGGAGCTAAAAAATCAACGCAAAATTAATTTTTAATTTCATTACCTTCCGCATCATATTTTACAACTGATGCATTCTTCTGCAAATCTTTAATTATATCGCCCATAGTTTTCTGAGCTAACATTGCTTTTAATTGGTTTTCAATTTTATCCAATGGTTGCGGTTTAGCATCTCTTATATCTTCAACCAAAATCACATGATAACCGAATTGAGTTTTAACAGGAGTCTTGGTGTATTGACCTTTTTTCAAACTAAATGCTGCATTAGCAAACTCAGGAACCATCATTTCTTTAGTAAAATATCCCAAATCAGCAGGTTCTTTTGAATATTCTTTAGCCAATTTATCAAAACCGCCTTCTTTTTGATATTTAGCAATAACTTCTTTAGCTGTAGCCTCATTTTTCACCAAAATATGCTTAGCTTTAACTTCTTTCTCACCTTTAAAAGTATTTTTATAATCTTCATAAAGCTTTTTAACGGCAGCATCATCGACTTTAGCTTTTACTTTCTTTTCCAAATATATTTTTCGAGCTAATTCTTCCTTCAAACCTTTAAGCTGTTGCTTATATTCCGGAGTTTCTTCAATATTTTCCTTTGCCGCTGCCTGATAAACTATTTCACCATCAACAAAAATATCCAAAGTCTTTGAATAAAATTCATCAAATGATGTCTTTTGTTTAACATTCGGATTTGCTTCATACGCAACCTTAATATCAGCAACATTGATATTTTTTCCATTAACAACTGCTGCAACACCGCCTTTTCCTGCAGCAAGAACATCGCCACTTTGCAAAACAGCTAATCCCATAACGGCCAAAGCTAAATATTTTTTATTCATTTCACTTCTCCTAAAAAACAAAAACTATCATTCAAAGGTTATATAATAAATTGATTAAAATTTCCAACTTATTTTTTTATGAGGTTTATAACTTAGTCAACTCTTGACTCTGTACATTTAAAACACTAAATGTTAGACATTAAACTATTGAATATAAACTTTATAACTCAAGGATAATTGAAAAATGATTGGTAGTCTTGCCCGCAAAATTTTTGGTTCCGCCAACGACAGATACATAAAAAGACAATACAAAACCGTTGAAAAAATAAATTCTTTAGAACCCGAAATATCTTCATTAACTGATGAACAATTAAAGGCAAAGACACAAGAATTTAAAAATCGTTTATCCCAAGGCGAAACTCTTGATGATCTTTTACCCGAAGCTTTTGCCGTGGTCAGAGAAGCAGCCAAACGCACTCTCGGTCAACGCCACTACGATGTACAACTCATAGGCGGTATAGTTTTACACCACGGACAAATTGCCGAAATGAAAACAGGTGAAGGAAAAACTCTTGTTGCAACTCTTGCAGCCTATCTCAATGCTTTGACCGGCAAAGGTGTTCACATCGTAACCGTTAACGACTATCTTGCCAAGCGTGATGCTGAATGGATGGGACAAGTATACCGTTTCTTAGGTCTTACCGTTGACTATATCATCCATGAAAAAGACGATGAACAACGCAGAATAGCTTATAATTCCGATATTTTATACGGAACTAATAATGAACTCGGATTTGATTATCTGCGTGACAACATGAAATTTCGTCGTTCAGATATGGTTCAACGGGAATTTAACTATGCTATCGTAGACGAAGTTGACTCTATTTTAATCGACGAAGCCAGAACACCTCTTATTATATCCGGTGCTGCAGAAGACAGTTCTGAAAAATACATATTAGTCAATCGCATTATCCCTAATCTTTATGAAGAAGATTACGAAAAAGATGAAAAAGCACGCCAAGTTACCCTAACCGAAAAAGGTATGGTACACGTTGAAGATTTATTAAAAAAAGTCGGTTTAATTGCCGAAGGCGGTTTATACGATTTGGCAAATGTAACTTTGGTACATCATGTAAACCAAGCACTTCGCGCTCACAAAATGCACACCAAAGATGTTGACTACATTGTAAAAGACGGCAAAGTTATGATTATTGACGAATTTACCGGTCGTATGATGGAAGGACGCCGCTATTCAGATGGTCTACACCAAGCTATTGAAGCCAAAGAAGGTGTTAAAATTCAATCTGAAAATCAAACTCTTGCCTCAATCACTTTTCAAAATTATTTCCGCATATACCCGAAACTTTCGGGTATGACCGGAACAGCAATGACTGAAGAAGCGGAATTTAACGATATATACAATCTGTCTTGTGTTGAAATTCCAACTAACAGACCTGTTCAGCGCAATGATTTACATGATGAAATATATCGTACCGAAAAAGAAAAATTTGCAGCAATCGTTAAAACAATTGAAGAGTGCCATGCCAAAGGTCAACCTGTTTTGGTTGGTACCGCTTCAATCGAAAAATCAGAATTAGTGGCAGATATGTTGGCAAAACAAACAAACCTTAAGTTTGAAGTTTTGAACGCTCGTCATCACGAAAGAGAAGCATATATCGTTGCACAAGCGGGTGTTTCCGGTGCGATCACAATTGCCACCAATATGGCCGGACGCGGTACAGATATTCAACTTGGCGGTAATATTGATATGCGTTTAAAAGAAGCATTAAAAGGTGATGAATCCGAAGAACAAATTGCAGCTTTACGTGAAAAAATCAAACAAGAAGTTGAAACAGACAAAGAAAAAGTTAAAGCTGCAGGCGGATTATACATTCTTGGCACAGAACGCCACGAAAGTCGCCGAATTGACAATCAATTACGTGGTCGTTCCGGTCGTCAGGGAGACCCTGGAACATCAAAATTTTTCTTATCCCTTGAAGATGATTTAATGCGTATCTTTGGTTCTGAGCGTATGAGTATAATGCTTCAAAGACTGGGTTTACCTGAAGGCGAAGCTCTTATCCATCCATGGATTAGCAAAGCATTAGAAAAAGCCCAACAAAAAGTAGAAGAACGAAACTTTGATATCCGTAAAAACTTGCTTAAATATGACAACGTAATGAATGAACAACGCAAAGTTATATATGAGCAACGCAAAGAATTAATGGAAGCTGAAGAAGTAACCGAAACAGTTACTGATATGTGTCATGACCAAATTCGCAACATTATTTATAAGAACATAAATTATGGTTCTGCACCTAAAGATTGGGATATTGAAGTATTAAAACAAGATCTTGGGCGTTTAAGTGGAGTATTATTACCTATAGAACAATGGATTGATGAACCGGAAATGGATTCGGAAAAACTCATTGATAAAGTAATCGAAATATTGGATACCAACCAACAAGCCAAAAATGCCAATGTTCCGACGGAGATTGTTCGTTTGGTTGAAAAATCTGTTTTATTGCAAGAACTTGATGCATTATGGAAAGATCATATTGCAACATTAGATTACATGCGTCATACCATCGTTTTACGTGCTTATGGCCAAAAAGATCCTCTTAATGAATACAAAAAAGAGGCGTTTAATCTTTTTTCCGAAATGCTAAATCAGCTTGGTGAAAAAGTTGCTTTCATTTTGATGAGAACTGTTATTCAGCAAAATTCTGCCGAAGATATTGAAGAACGCAACTCTAAACAAGCTAAAATGCAAGCTGTCCATGAAAGTCCTGTAAATTTGTTATCCGGCAAAAACGACAGCCCGACAAATGAAACAGAAAAACAAACACCTTTTGCATATGGCAAACAAGAAATAGATCCTAAAAATCCTAATACATGGGGTAAAGTCGCTCGCAATGACCTATGCCCTTGCGGTAGTGGTAAAAAATACAAGCATTGTCACGGACAAGTATAACCGCAAAAATCATTCCTTGCCTGGCTTTTTGCATCAGTGTGTCAAGGAAACTCATCTTTGCGAAGCATTAGTTATAAAAAAAGCATCTCGTCACTACGAAATGCTTTTTTTACATTCATCAGAAAATTAATATCTTGCAGCTGCTTTCAAAGCTTTCAACTGTTCGGTTAACTTTTCGATACTTGCTTTAGCATTAGCAATTGCTTTCATTGTACCTTCTGAATCAGCACTATCAGAAGATTGCCATTTAGCAATTTTTTCTTTCAATTTAGCAATTTTTTCTTCAATTTTATTTTGAGCTTCTTCATTTTTAGCATCATTTTTAGCCTGAGCTTCCTCAATTTTTGCACTTGCTTTATCAGCGGCAGATTGAACTTTGTTTGCCATTGATGCCAAATCAAAAGCACTAGCATTAGAAGCAATCAATGTAACAGCTAAAAGAGCAATAAGTTTTTTCATTATCCTATCTCCTCAAAAACAATTAACACGAAGCAACTATAAAACTTGCCGCCATTCGCCGCAAGCTCAAATATCTTTTTGCACAAAAAAAGCACGTCCCTTTTTTAAGGGGCGCGCTTAATTAAGCAATAAAAATTACAATAAGTCCTGAATAGAGAAATTGAAAAAACAATAAAATCAACGACACCATAACCAACACTTTTTACCTCCTTAGCAATAAAAAATCTCTCAAAAACCTAATTTTTTAGTGGATTTTTAATATCCCAAATGCTATAAGAACTACAGAATTTAATTCTGTTTTGTAACGGCCGGCAGATTAGGCATAAAATCGTCTAATTTAAGGGCCTTTTTTTATTTTGTTAACGTTAACTTTAAGGATGAAATATGTCTGAAGTAAAGATGAAAATGATGGATGGTAACGAAGCTGCTGCTTCTGTTGCTCACCGCATGAATGAAGTCTGCGTTATCTACCCGATTACTCCATCTTCTCCGATGGGTGAATGGGCTGATGCGTGGTCTGCTGCTAAACAAAAAAACCTTTGGGGCGTTGTTCCTGAAGTTCAGGAAATGCAATCTGAAGCTGGTGCTGCCGGTGCTTGCCATGGTTCAATCCAAGCAGGTGCTTTAACCACCACCTTTACGGCTTCTCAAGGTTTGCTCTTGATGATTCCAAACATGTATAAAATTGCCGGTGAATTAAGCCCGTTTGTTATGCATGTTGCTGCACGTTCTTTGGCTTATCATGCTTTGTCAATTTTTGGCGACCACTCTGATGTTATGTCTTGCCGCCAAACAGGTTTTGCAATGCTTTGTTCAAACTCTGTTCAAGAAGCCCATGACCTTGCCGCAATTGCTCAAACAGCAACCTTGCGTTCACGTGTTCCGTTTATGCATTTCTTTGATGGTTTCCGTACTTCTCACGAAATCAAAAAGATTAATTTGTTGTCTGATGATGATTTGCGTGCAATGTTAGAAGGTGTTGACTACCAATTCAATGCCAAAAATGCTCTTCGTCCGGAAGCTCCTGTTTTGCGTGGTACAGCTCAAAACCCTGATGTATTCTTCCAAGGTCGTGAAGCTTGCAACAAATTCTACAACGCCGTTGAAGATATTGTTCAAGAAGAAATGGACAAGTTTGCTAAAATTTCAGGTCGCAAATACAATGTTGTTGACTATGTTGGTCCTGAAGATGCCGAACAAGTTATTGTTATTATGGGGTCCGGTGCCGAAACAGTTGAAGAAGCAATCGCTTACTTAAACAACAATGGCTATAAGGTTGGTCTTTTGAAAGTTCATCTGTACCGTCCGTTCCCTGAAAAATCATTCATGAATGCTTTGCCGAAATCTGTCAAAGTTGTTAACGTATTGGATAGAACAAAAGAATCAGGTTCTATCGGTGAACCTTTGTACTTGGATGTTGTTGCAACATTGACTCATGCATTCGCTGACGGCAAAATCTCTGCAATGCCTCGCATTTATGGCGGTCGCTACGGTTTGTCTTCAAAAGAATTCACTCCGGGTATGGTTCGTGCAGTTTATGACAATGGCGCATCAATGAAACCAATTAACAGTTTCTCAGTCGGTATTAATGATGATGTAAACAACACATCTTTACCATACAATGACGATATCGATACCGAAGGCAAAGATGTTGTTCGTGCTGTATTCTTTGGTTTGGGTGCTGATGGTACCGTTGGTGCAAACAAAAACTCAATCAAAATTATTGCTGAAGATGCCGGAAAATATGGTCAAGGTTACTTTGTTTACGATTCTCGTAAATCAGGCTCTATGACTACATCTCACTTGCGTTTTTCTGACAATCCGATTAAAGCTGCTTATTTGATTAACAAAGCAGACTTTGTTGCTTGTCACCAATTCCCGTTCATGGCAAAAGTTGATATTTTGAAAATCGCCAAACCAGGCGCAACATTCTTGTTAAATGCTCCATATTCTGCAGATGAAGTATGGAATCATCTTCCTCGCGAAGTTCAACAAGAAATCATCGAGAAAAAACTCGAGTTCTACACAATTAACGCTGTAGAAGTTGCCCGTGAAACCGGTATGGGACAACGCATTAACACCATCATGCAGGCTTGTTTCTTTGCAATTTCTAACATCTTGCCGAAAGATGAAGCTATTGCTCAGATCAAAAACGCTATTAAGAAAACATATTCTAAAAAAGGTGATGCAATCGTTCAAAAGAACTTTGCTGCCGTTGATGCTTCTTTGGCTCATATGCACAAAGTTGAATACCCCAATGAAGTTACTTCAACCTTCAGTCGTTTGCTTCCTGTTCCGGCAGATGCTCCTGAGTTTATCCGCAAAGTTACAGGTGAAATCATTGCTGATCGCGGTAATGAACTTCCTGTTTCTGCTTTCAACGAAGTTGTAGACGGAACATGGCCGACAGGTACAACTCAATATGAAAAACGTTGTATCGCTACCGAAATTCCGGTCTGGGATGCTGAAAGTTGTATCCAATGCGGCAAATGTTCTCTCGTTTGTCCTCACGGCGTTATTCGTATGAAGGTTGCAACAGATGCCGAATTGGCTTCTGCTCCTGCAACTTTGAAATCAGCTCCGTATAAGGGTAAAGAGTTTGCTGATAAGAAATTTATCTTGCAAATTACTCCTGAAGATTGTACCGGTTGCGGAATCTGCGTATCTGCTTGTCCTGCAAAGAACAAAGCAAATCCTGAATTGCATGCAATCAATATGGATCACATCGAAAATCATTTGGATGCTGAAAAAGAAAATTGGAAGTTCTTTGAAACTTTACCATACGTAAAACGTACCGAAGTTGCTAAAAACTTGCCGAAAACCACTCAAATGATTCAACCTTTGTTTGAATTCTCTGGTGCTTGTGCCGGCTGCGGTGAAACTCCTTATGTTAAGTTGTTGACACAATTGTTTGGTGACAGAATGGTGGTTGCCAATGCAACAGGTTGTTCTTCAATTTACTCTGGTAACTTGCCGACAACTCCATATGCTAAAGATGAAAAAGGTCATGGTCCGGCTTGGGCAAACTCTTTGTTTGAAGACAACGCTGAGTTTGGTCTTGGTATGCGTTTCTCAATCGATCAACAAACATCTTTTGCTAAGCAATTGTTAGAAGGCTTAAAAGATAAAGTCGGCGCTGATTTAGCAGACAAATTGTTGAATAACCCGCAATCAAATGATATCGAAATTGACAATCAACGTGATTTCGTTGCCGAATTGCGCACCAAGTTAGCAACAATTAACACAGCCGAAGCTAAACATCTTGATAAATTAGCCGACTACCTCATCAAAAAATCTGTATGGATTTTAGGTGGTGACGGTTGGGCTTATGATATCGGTTTCGGCGGTCTTGACCATGCTATTGCATCCGGCAAAAATATCAACATCTTGGTTATGGATACAGGTGTTTACTCTAATACCGGTGGCCAACAATCAAAAGCAACTCCTATGGGTGCTTCTGCTAAGTTTGCTACAGCCGGTAAAGCAATCCCGAAAAAAGACTTGGGTATGATAGCTATGTCTTACGGCAATGTTTACGTAGCTCAAGTTTCAATCGGTGCCAATGACACACAAGTAATCAAAGCTTTGAACGAAGCTGAAGCTTACGATGGTCCGTCATTGATTATTGCTTACTCACATTGTATCGCTCAAGGTTTCAACTTGGCAGATGGTTTGAATCACCAAAAAGCTGCCGTTGAATCAGGTTCTTGGCCTTTGTATCGTTACAATCCTGAAAACGTTAGCGCCGGCAAAGCTCCTTTGAGTCTCGACTCAAAAGCTCCGACCAAACCATTGGCTGAATATATGGCCAATGAAACACGTTTCCAGATTGTAAACAAACAAAATCCGGAACGTTATGAAACTTTGGTAAACAAAGCTCAAGAAAACGTAAACGAAAAACGTTCACTTCTTGAACATATGGCTGAGTTCAAAGTAGCTGAATAAGCTATTCTGAACGATGCAAAGAAAGCTCTAATCATTCGATTAGAGCTTTCTTAATAAAAATTCCAAAAGAAAAACCTCTGGTCCTTTTTAAGAGACGAGAGGTTTTTCTTTAAAATCTACTTGACTAAATCACCAAGCCTTTGGCTTCCAATTTCTTCAAGATTCTGTTCATAAACACAGCCTCTTGAGTAGAAAATTGGTTAGGCTTGATAACCTGTTGCAACATTGCATGGCGGTCATTATAGAGCTTCATTCCTGTCTCAGGATCAATTTTTACCAACTTCCACATCTTGTGGTTTCCAAAGTAACCACAATAGCCCCTCAATAAAAGATCGACTATGATGCTGGATCTGGGATGATCCAAAAGTTTTTCGACAGGAAGTCCGAGCTGTTTACCGGGGTCTCTTCGAAACGACAAAACAACATTTGCCAAAATCTTATCAACAGCATAAGTATTGATATCAAATACTTCACTATCAAACAATTTTGCACTTTGTTCTAATGTCGGTGTCTCAAAGACCAAAAATTCCATTTCCGGCAACTGAGGAACCAACACCTGAGCGGCATACATGGAATATCCGTTTCCGGTAATCAGCAACACTCTGGGTTTATGTTTGCACCCAAACTTTCGAACCGAAATTTTAAGCTCAAACACTTTATCCTCTGTTATTCCGCAAGGATGTTGCTTGTATTGCATTACCCAATCCTCAGGAAACCCCAAATGCACCATCTTCTCGGCATACCAATCCCCCATTTCGCAACGTTGGCGATACATACCTTTGCCATCTCCGATCGCCAAAAAATACGGAAAATTACCATATTTATCACGATATCGAACAGCAATTTCTGCAGCATACTCCAACGCTCTCGGCGAATTCCCCCAAACCAACATAATGTCAGCTTCAGGAATATTTTTGTAACCGAAAGATTTAACCTTAGTATCATCATCACTTAAAAAAGTCGAAAAATTTCCGCCTCCTTTTTTGTGATCTTCACTAATGACTTCTGAAATATCCAAAGCACCGCTGGAGATATTATAACTTCCCCAACGTTCCATATAGGCTAAATGAAGAATATCCTTCTTATTCAAACTCATCGTAGCCATATATCATCCTCCATTTTAAACTGTTGGACAATACGCTCAATTTGAGCATCGATTCGCTCTGGATCTTCAAGAAGATGCATTACTTCCTCTTGTCTGTTAAATGACATTTCAATGCCACTCATGACATCAAAACCATAAAACATCCAATCCTGATAAGACGTCATTGCTGCAGCATAGCCTTTTTCAAGGGTTTTCTTTACCACACAAAGTTCATCTTTGGTAATGTCATTGTTTGCATACAAAGGCAACTTCTTGACATACCACCCCATGTGAGATTTCGAAATATTAGCAATCATCAAATCAATTGCCAACCCTTCCGGACCGATGATTTCTGCATCGAAGATTCGATTTTCCTCCAGTACAACCGGATTCTCAAAGAACTTCCAATTAACCTTAGGAAGCTGACACAACAACTCTTGAGCCACCAAAGTCGCAAAACCGCGTGATGAAAACACTACAATGTTTTTCAACTTTGAATACTTCTCAAGTGTTGCCTTGATACCTTCAATATTACCCTCACTGTAATCAGGCGATATAAAGTTCAAGATCTCTGCCGAAACCCCGAGCTTCTGCATAATTTGCATACATACATCAACCATACTATATGCAAACTTCAATCGTTGTGGTGTACAAAATCCGGGAGTAAAGATGACACACGGATAAACACCAAACTTATGCACCTGATTATGCATAAACACCGCAGCCTCAGCAGCAGCTCTTGGATTATCAGCTACGACCAAAACCGCATCAACGGGCTTGTCATTACCGAAAATCGATACCATCTTTACCGGAATCAACGATTCTTTCTTAATACGACGGAAATTTTCAATTGAAAGCATGGTCTCCCAGCTCATCACTGCTCGTCTTTTATAAGTCGAGACATCCACAGTTTTTAATTTTGCCATAGATTTCTTTTTTTTAGTTAAAAATAGAGAACTCATAATTTTTTTGATGCAAAGTTGATACAACCTTTTTAGACAAAAATCAAGACAAAAATATTGACGAACAAATAAAAATATGTTTATCATTGAATATCAAACAAATATAAAACATAAATTACTATGAAACATGAGTTTATACCTAAAGATGCAGTAATTCAAAATGAAACTGCCGCCAGAATGCATATTCCACAACTGGCAAATATGAACATTAACTACATTCCTTGTCTGTTACTGTTTGACAATATCGACAATCTGGAAACAGATGTTGCATTTTGTTGGAAAGGAACTCTTGAAGACAAAACAGAAATATTTATCTTCGCTTTTGAAGATGATAAATATTTGATGGGAGAATTTGATAATTATGAAATTATAAATCTTTCACAAGAAAGTACTTTCATAATCGGGGATCGAATTTTCACATTAAAACATTCTTATAGAGGATATGAGTTAATGGAATTATCTTATGTCTATTCTGAACTTCAAGTACGCTCTATAGCTCATGTTTTGGACATAGAAACGGACTTGATTTGGAACATTTGTTTGGGATATTATGAACAAAAACCTCTCTGTTATGTATGGAGAGGACAAACAATTAACCACGAGGGAACCTTCATCATTCCTATTTTTGGATGTGATGCCGACAAAGTCGAATTCATTGAAGAATTCAAGGTAATCAACAACGAAAGAACCATAATAACCGATAATGGTATATTTGAAGTTGGTTCATCCGATAAAGAAGGAAAAATTCTCAAGAAAATTTGTTCTGCGGTTAAAAGCCTGCCATCTTGATATCAAGAGGCAGGCTTTGCCTTTATTTTAACTTATCCGGATTTAATCCTTGCAATTCTTTTATAACAAACAATCCGTCTTTTCTGATTAAAACATCATCAAACCAAATTTCGCCACCGCCATGAGCCTTGTCTTGAATCAATACCAAATCCCAATGCACACTGGAACAATTTCCGTTAAATGTTTCATCACTGTATGAATTACCGATTGCCATATGAAGCGAACAAGCTATTTTTTCATCAAACAAAATATCAAGCATTTCTTTTCTTATATATGGATTTATGCCAATAGCAAACTCACCCATATATCTGGCCCCCTCATCTGTCTGAAGTAATTTTTGCAATTTGTCATTATTAGCTTTCGATTCGGCCTTTACAATTTTTCCGTTCACAAACTCTAAATATACATTTGAATAAAACACCCCTTCATACAAAGTATCAGTATTAAACTGAATATATCCGTTAATTGAATCCTTAACCGGAGCAGTATAAACTTCACCATCAGGAATATTCATTTTTCCATCGCTGGCAATAGCTTTCAAACCTTTTATCGAAAAATTCAAATCTGTATTTGGCCCCTTAATTCTGACCTTGTCTGTTTTATCCATCAATTTTTTCAACGGCGACATGGCCTTTCCCATTTTTGCATAATCGACCAAACAACAATCAAAATAAAAATCTTCTAATTTTTCACGCGACATTTTTGACACCGCTGCCATCGTATCATTCGGATATCTCATAACACACCACCGCGTATTGGGGATACGAGCATCAAAATGCACAATATTATAATAAATATCACTATAATACTTCATTTTTGCGGGTGGAATATCTGACATTGCAAACAAATCATCATATCCTCTCACTGCTACATAGCAATCCATCTGGTCCATCAAAGCCCTATGCATTTTTGCATATTCTCTCACTTGCTCAGCATTAGCATAAGACATCAAATTCTTTACAAATGAATTATCATTATAAAAATAAAACGGCGTTGCTCCCATTTTAGAAGCCAAACGAATAAATTCATTAAACAAATCTTTGGTTGAAGCACTAAAAGCTTCAATATAAATTTTTTCGCCTTTTTTCAACTTAACCGAATTTTTCAAAACACTTTCAGCTAACTTCGTAAGTCTTTCATCAATTTTCATTATCACAATCCTTTAATCAATTCATTCAATAATTTAACTCCAAAACCCGAAGCTAACCCTGTCTTATCCAAACGCATACCGCTCATATCAATATGAGCCCATTTTTGCCCTTTTTCAACAAAACCACTCAAAAACGATGCCGAAACGACAGACGATTTACCATCCGAAGAAATATTACGCACATCTGCAACCTTTGATTTGAGCATTGCATCATATTTTTTATCCAAAGGCATCATCCATAATTTTTCACCACATCTATCACCGGCTTTTATCAAATCTTTTATCAACTTATCATCATTACCGAATATTCCGGCATACACATTACCCAACACATTTTTTAATGCGCCTAATGTAGAAATATCAATAATTTTTCTTAATTTATAATTTTTTTGCAAATAAGCCAAACAATCTGCAACAATCAAACATCCCTCTGCATCTGCATTCATAATTTCAACTGTTTTTCCGGCATAAGAAGAATAAATATCCCCGATTTTCATAGCTGCACTTCCGGACATATTTTCAACCAATCCGACGATTGCCACTAAATTTTTACGCACACGTTGCAACGCCATTGCCTTCATTACAGCCACAACAGCAGCCGCTCCGGCCATATCCATTTTCATTTCAACCATTCCGGCATTACTTTTTAATGATAATCCACCGGCATCAAAACAAACACCTTTACCGACCAAACCTAAATCATACGAACTGTCAGCTCTATTTCCTTTCCAAGAAATTACAACCACTTTAGGCGAATTAACAGATCCTTTGCCTACAGCCTCAATCAAACCGAAACCTTTAATATTTATATTATCAGCATCATAAATTTCTACATCAAGTCCAAGATACTCAAGTCTTTTAATATCTGCAGCAAAAACTTCCGGTGTTAAATAATTGGCCGGCTCATTACACAAATCTTTACAATATCTTATTGCATTAACCATTGCCAAAAAAGGCTTAAAGTTTTCTGTTGTTTTATCAGGTTCTGCAACCCTCAACTCTATCTTTTCCAGTTTTGTATATTCTTCTGCTTTTTTTTCCGTCTTATATTTATCAAAACTATATGACCCTTGCAAAATTCCATACGCCAAATTTATTGCGGTATTGTCATCTTTAGATATTATATACGCATCTTCATCATTAAATAACTTTTCAAACAACTCAACACCGACTTCTTGTAAAGATAAATCCGTTTTCTCTTTACCCAAACCAACCAATATTATTTTTGAATTTCCACCATAAACATCAACAAATTGCTTAAACTTACCTTCAAAGTTTGTTTGAAAAATCGCCCTTTCTAATATTTCTGCCTCATCCTCCGACAAAAAATCAACAACAGCTTCTTCACCTTCATACATAGTTACTACTTTAGCCTGATTATCTTTCGGGCTTTTATTATTAAAAATAACTTCCAACATATTAATATCTCCTACTCCAAAGGATTCATATATTTATTCATATTAAATATTTTTTTTTAAAATAAAACCATAAAAAGCAATCTACTCAATTAAATGTATAGACAAAACTGATTAAATGTGCTATTTTTAGACAAAATAAACTTTTTGGATAAGATAATGAGCAAAGCGCGTAAAATTTTAACCGAAAAAATCAAAGATGAAAATTACGCCAGACACTGGGTTAAAGCATTCTATAACTTAGCTCAAGAAAAAGATCGTTGTGCAAAAATGTATAAAGATGCTATTTCCGTAATTATCAACGGCTACCCTGATGACAACGCTCCCAAGCACTACTTTCCGACAACAATTTCTACCGAAACAAACACATTTGAAAAGCATCGTTTTCTAAAATTATTAACCAGTATTGATTTTGAAGGACTTTACTTTCCCATTGCTGAAGAAGATCTATCCCCAATATACTTAAACGCCCTACATAATTCTGCCGAAACATCAACAATTTCCTATTCCGAAGATACATACAATTTGAATACTATCCCTCAATGGAAAGTTATGAAAAAATTTTCATCTTTTCGCAGCATGCGAAAAATGGTATGCTCTCGCCTGTCGGAACTGAAAATTGCTCCGGACAAATTACCGGAATTACACCATAACGATATATTACATATAATAAGACAACATAATATTGCACATCCTGAACAGGCAATGCCATGTCGTCGAACAAAATTCTTAAAAATGTTTGCAGCCTGTTATGGTGAAGATTTTGTTCGTATTGAGTCATATTTCGGAAGAAAAAAACAAGCTTTAGATTTTTTAGCATATATCACTTATCTTGGAACAGCTAAAAAAACACCTCCTGAGATACGACAATCTGCCGAATTATACAATGTTCATCATGGTAATTGGCGTACAGATGCCAAAAGCAATACCAACGGCAAACTCACCCTTTGCAATAAAGAATTCCACGCAATGCTCCATTATTTGAAAAAAAATATTAATCCGCAAATCGTTTATTTTGGCACTTTTTCTCCTTATTTTCACATCAAAAGAGATTTTCAAAAAGAACATTTATACGCCTGTGGTGAAATTTCCGATTACAAAATTCCAGATAATCAATTCTTTGATACTGATTATAGCAGACAAAATAATAAACACCCTAAAAAGAACAAACAAAAAAACAAAAATAAAGATCACAAAGAAATAACACATCGTATTCCCCGAAATAATCGTTGTAGCAGAAGAGGAAGTCGCTAATGAAAAAGCTGTTTTCTCAAATAGCAAATTTAGACTATGGAATAACCGGATACCCTCTAAATCAAACAGATCTAACATTGTTTCAAAACGAATTATCATCAGCAGGATACCCCTCGCTTCCGGAAGAAGTTTTTCTGTTTCTGTTAACATACAATGGCTTTTGCCGAGAATCTTGCTGTATTTGGGGAATTAATAAACAACATAATTCTTTAAACGATATATTAAGCGAAAACAACCATTCTCATAATCCGACACCAACAGAATTGTTGCTTCTTGGTTCAACTGATTACTGTTACGTAGGCTATCATAAAACATCAAAAATTTATTCAATGATTGACAAATCAACCTTTATGGTGCTACATAACTTTAAAAATTTCGCTGATACAGTAAGATATATATTAAAAATCGATGACTAATATTTTTACATATTCAAACTCTACCCTTCAACAAGCTGCCCAAACAATCAAAAATGGCGGACTTGTAGCTTTTCCGACCGAAACCGTATATGGTCTCGGGGCAAATGTGTTTGATGCAAAAGCTGTAGCCGGAATTTTTGCAGCAAAAGGACGTCCTTCTTTTAACCCTCTGATTTCACATATTGCGGAAATTGAAACTTTATACGATTTAGCCGACGTTGATGAACGAGTAAAATCCCTGGCTAAACAATTTTGGCCGGGACCATTAACTTTTGTTGTCAATCGCAAAAAACAAAATAATTCTCTCGATTTGGTTTGTGCCGGTCTTCCGACTATGACTGTCAGAATGCCCAATCATCATATCGCTCTTGAATTAATCAAAGCGTCAGGTGTTCCCATTGCCGCCCCTTCTGCTAACCGCTCGCAAAGTATTTCACCGACTACTGCTCGTCACGTATTTGAAAGTCTGGGATCAAAAGTCAATATGATATTGGACGGCGGCCCTTGTAAAGTAGGTGTTGAATCAACTATTATCGATCTTACCACATCTGATGTAGTATTACTTCGCGCCGGCGGTCTTGCTAAAGAAAACATTGAAGCCTTTCTCGGAGAAAAAGTTTTATTATCTCACGGCAACCCCGATCTTCCTTCTTCTCCCGGACAAATGCTCAAACATTATGCCCCTCGCATTCCGACACGCATAAACATTACACCGGAAAATAAACGTGATGATGAATTTTATATTGGTTTTGGCAAAATTAACGGCAACCTAAACTTAAGCAAAGACGGCAACCTTATCGAAGCTGCCGCCAACTTGTTTGCCTATATGCACCTTGCCGAAGAACAATTTGATTATCCCGCTATAGCCATAGCCCCGATACCCGAAACTGGTTTAGGATTAGCAATCAACGATCGCATTCGCCGTGCGGCATATTCCAAATAATCAAATCCTATCAACTACAATTTTATAAGTATTTTTTGACATCTGATATTCGGCTAATTGCAACAATGCAAACAAAATTGCATACAACCCGAGTATTGTTGATATCGTAAACGCCCCAACCATCGGATATGCCAAAATTATAAAACCGAATATAGCTCCTGTGATTCCCATCAAAATAGACCATCCCCAGGGCAATCCGTATTTCTTCAGCTCTAAAGCTCCTATTATCTGAATAACCCCGACAGTCAAACTCCACAATGCCAAAATTATCGGAAGGCTTACTGCCGTTACCCCCAAATTGGACATCAGAATAAATCCGACCACCAAATCAAGTACTCCTACCAATAAATACCAACCCGATTTTATATATATTGATGACATCACATAAAACGCACCCACTAAAATAAATGCGATTCCGATATAAAAAGCTAAAGCAAGCATTGTACCAAAAGGATTAAACAAAACCATAACCCCCAATAACATCATTGCAATACCTGCTATCAAATTCCAATAATTTCCCTTAAATTTGGTAATTGTCATTCCTATATCTCCTGCAAAAATTATCCATACTTATTGATATAGGAACTAAAATTATTGATTTCAAATATTCATTTTAAATTTATACATATTACGCTTCCATCTTTCATCAATTTGGAATACTATTGCTCCCCACAAAGCAGATAGAACCGAACCACATAAAATTCCTAAACGTATCTCAACTTGCATAGCTTCCGGAAGAGACAGCTTTCCGACAAACAACGCCATTGTAAATCCAATACCGGCAATACAAGCCACACCATACAAATCCGGCAATTTTACCTCTTTCGGAAATACAGCTATTTTTTCTTTTACCAACAACCAAGTTGTAAAGAAAATACCAATTTGTTTACCAAAAAACAAACCGCAAATAATACCTAATGTTAAAGTATGACTAAATGTTTCCCACGTAACATCTCCTAAATAAAGTCCGGCAGACGCAAAAGCAAAAACAGGTAAAATCAACAAATCAACCCAAGGTTTTAAAGCATGGCTTAATCTTTCAAGCGGCGAATACGTTTTTGCTCTGACACGCATAGGATACGCCATAGCAACAACAACTCCGGCGATTGTTGTATGGATTCCGCCATTCAAAAAACAATACCACAAAACAACTCCCAAAATTAAATAAGGACTAAAACTCGTTACCTGCATTCTATTAAGCATATACAAAGCCAAACAAGCCAACCCCGCATACCCTAACAAATCTAAAGAAACACCTTGATTATAAAATAATGCAATAATCAAAATTGCTCCCAAATCATCAAAAATAGCAATCGCCAACAAAAAAATCTTAGCAGCTTGAGGAACGGTCTTTCCAACCAACATTAATATACAAATCGCAAAAGCAATATCCGTAGCTGTAGGAATAGCCCATCCGTTCATATATTGTGGCGAATTATTGTTTATTATCGCATAAATAATTGCCGGACAAATTATACCACCGACAGCGGCTAAAGCAGGAACCAAAATCTGTTTTGGATCTGATAAAAATCCTTCCTTCATTTCTCTTTTTAATTCCAAACCAATCTGTAAAAAGAAAAAAACCATTAAAACATCATTAACCCACCACTCAAGTGATTGGGAAAATTTTAATGCACCAACTCCGACAAATAATTTAGTTTCCCAAAAATGAACTATTGGTTCGCGAAGTTCGCTGTTTGCACACAAAATAGATGCTACCATGGCCATAATCATCAAAATTCCGCTAGCCATATCATTTGAAAACAAATCTTCCAACCACTCTTTTATCTTCATAATCTCAATCCAAATTAACCAAATTAAAATACTAACACATACTACAAGACTAACTATTAATATTTAATAAAAAATAGCCGCCTTTTAAAGACGGCTATTAACATTATTCCGGAGGCGTTAATCAATATAAATAATATCATCCGAAGCATTACCGACACATTCTTGTCGAATTTTTCCTGTTTTTCGAGAAACAACTGTATAACATTTTCCTTCAGGTTCAGCGATATAGACCCTCGGCTTACTGTTTTTTCTTCGAGTATTTCTTGCATCTATCAACTCATCTGCTATCAAAATACCTACTGTTGTTCCGACAATACCGGCTACGACATCCGAAGCATAATAATTTCTATGATGTTTATGATAACGGTGATGATTAAATCTCTTTGCCATTACAGGATTCGATACCAACATACACATCACAAAAAATACTATAAATTTTTTCATTTCAACCTCCATTTCAAAATGGCTAAATTATTTTTTATCCGGATGCTTACCCCTATTCATAGGTCTTCTAGGTCCTTTTCTCTCTTCTTGAAATTTTTTAAATTCTACTTTTTGCTCATCTGTCAAAATTTTCTCAAACTCTTGCATATTTTGACTACGAATTTCTTTCATTTTTTCGCTTATTTTTTTACTTTCCTCAATCAATGGTTTCATTTTTTCACGACCGGCTTCCCTTATTTCTTCAGATTGCTTTTTTTGTTCATCTGTAAGTTTTAAACGTTCCGCCAACCTATCTTCCATATTTTTTCTATGCGGCCTCTTCATATTTACATCTGCCTTCATCATTTCTGCTTTTGGCATATCCGCTGAAACATCCTTTACATCATCAGCTCTAACATTTACTGCTCCCAAACCTAAAACAGTCAAACAAACAGCAGTCATCAATACTTTTTTCATTATTTATCTCCTTTTAAAAATTTAAGTTTATCAGCCAAAATATGTCTGGCTTTATATAATCGCGATTTTATTGTCCCCTCTGGTTCACCGAGCTTCTTGGCAATCTCGGCCACACTAAAATCTTCAAATTCAAACAAAATAATAACTTTACGCATCTTTCTTGGCAAATCATTAACCGCATCCAAAATGATTTTTTGTCTTTTTTTTGCATCCACTATTTTTTCTTGAGATGCTGCAATTCCTCTATTTTGCAACACATCATCAGACGAAATTTCAGTTGATTGCTGTTTATACACAGAAGATTTAAAATAATCTCTGCAAACATTCGCTGTAACAGTTGCTATCCATGATTTAAACTTTCCATTCTCTGTATAATTAGGTAAATTACGCCAAGTTTTTATATATACTTCTTGTTCAATATCTTCATCGTAAAAACCGATAATTTTCCTAATTATTGATTTTATTAAAGCTTTATTTTCTGCTATTAATTGTTTCATCTATCCCACCCAAAGCAAACCATAATCATCAAGCGGTAAACCCGAATATTCAACATCCGTCAATAAAGCTTCATTTTCACCCAAATCCCACCAACTCAAATCATCAACAACATGTTCTTGCGATGTAAAGTTCCACACAAAAGCTACACAAGCTAATGTTGCCAAACCGATTTTAATTTGTTGCTTACGTTTTTTTCGGGCATGATATAAAGGCTTTGCCTCTCTTATTAAATCTGAAATATCTTGCATTATTTTTCCTCCATACCATTTAAAACGATAGTATAATAAAAAAGGTTCATTTTTAATTAAAAATTTTTCAAAATAAGATTGCATTTAAAAAATTTTTGATATATACAAACCAAGCATAAAATACTTTTGCCTCATCGTCTAATGGTAGGACAGCGGACTCTGACTCCGTTAATCGTGGTTCGAATCCATGTGAGGCAGCCAATAAAAAACGCCCTTATTTATGGGTGTTTTTTTGTTGCCCTGACCACACGATAAGAACCGCGAAGTGGTTCGGATTCGAGCAAACGATTTATCTGTTTGCGAGAACGTATTAACCCGTTAGGGTGCGCAATGTGAAACGCGCGCACAATCCATGTGAGCCAGCCAACATCAAAAAAGTCGTCATTTTGACGACTTTCCATTATCCTTGTTTTTCCGTAAGCGTTGTTGTTTTTCTTTCATTTTTAATGCTCTTTTCTCAGCTTTTATCTTGGCCTTTTCCGTAAAACGAGATTCTGAAACTCTTTGTTCTTTTTTTATTCCGTCTACCTTTTTCTTTTCTGCTCTTTCTTGAGCTTCTTTCTGAAATCTGGAAGCTCTATCCTTTTTTCGTTTCATTATCTCTTCATATTTTTTCTCTCTTTTTTCTGTATTTTCAATTGCCTTTCTCTTAAAACGATTCGTTTCATTTAATCTTTCTTCCGCTATTTCAGCTTTTCTTTCTGCTTCTCGCTCTTCTTTTCTGCTACGCCAAACAGGCTCTTCCGCTTCAGGAGTTTTATCTTGTAATATTTCTTCTTTTTTTTCATCATTTTCTACACTGACATTTTCATCTTCCATAACCTCTTTTTGTTCTTTTTTCCGTTTTTCCTTTGCTATATCTGATGCACTGACATAATTACCTTCGGGTAAAGCTTCTTTCATAAATTGAGCATATCCTACTTTACAAAACATTCCACCGATCAAGCACAAAACAATCAAAAATTTTTTCATAACACCTCCTAAAAATATCCCACAAATAAAAATACACATAAATATTTGACTATTCAAGACATTGAATGTTATAAGTGCAAAAAAGGAGTTTTTATATGAAAAAAATCATTGTAGCTGCTGCAGCTTTAATCCAAAACGACAAAATCTTTATCGCTCAACGTCCTGCTGACAAACTTCCTCCTTTGGTATGGGAATTTCCCGGTGGCAAGCCGGAAACTGGTGAAACACTACAAGAAGCGCTTCACCGTGAACTCATGGAAGAATTGCATATAGATACAAACATTGGCAATTTCATAATTCAAACAAAACATCTTTATGATTTTGCTGAAGTTGAAATAAATCTCTTCTGGGCTACAATGAAAAATCCTAATACTACCATTGTCGACAACGAACACCCGAACACCGCTTGGGTTACACTTAATGAGCTGGATAATTACAAATTTGCCGATGCCGACATTCCTCTTGTAAACCATTTAAAACAAATAGGTATTAAAGTATCTGCTTGCTTGTAAAACATATATATCAACACACGAAACAACAACGGAAAAAATCCGCTCAAACACACATAAAAACAATGAAATAGAAAACAAGAAAAACTGGGGCGGATGATCGGATTCGAACCGACGACATCTGGTACCACAAACCAGCGCTCTAACCAACTGAGCTACATCCGCCATCAGATACCTTGTAGGTTTTACTCATAATATTAATTAAAGTCAAGCTAATTTTAATAAAAAAAATTTCATTAATAATTTATTTTCTTTTTATAGATATACTGAACCAAGTAACACGGTTTTCTGTTTTCGATGAGGATACAATGAAGCTTGGTTTTAGAACCAAAAACATTTTTTTAATTGTGGCAATACTCTTAAAATGTATTACGCCTGTTTATGCCGCCCCAAAAACTACATCATCAATAGTTATTGATGCTCTATCTGGAGAAGTAATATCTTCATCAAATGCTGACGAACGACGTTATCCCGCATCTTTAACCAAATTAATGACGCTTTACATAACATTTGATGCTCTGGATAAAGGAAAAATAACTTTTGACACCCCCCTAAAAGTATCACGTTATGCTGCCAATCGAGCTCCATCTCGCATAGGTGCAAAACCTGGAGAAACCATATCTGTTAGAGACGTTGTCTTAGCATTGATTGTAAAGTCTGCTAATGATTGTGCTGCTATAATAGCCGAAGCACTTGGAGGAAGTGAAGAAAATTTCGCCAAAATAATGACGCAGACAGCAAAAGAATTGGGAATGAAAAATACTACATTTAAAAATGCTTCAGGTTTACCGCACAAAGACCAAAAAACAACGGCTCGTGACATGGCCATTTTAGGAAGTGCCGTATATCACCACTTTCCTGAATATTACGACTTGTTTTCAACAACAAAATTCAAATACAAAGACAGAACATATTATACTCACAATCATCTTTTGAAAAATTTCAAAGGAACAGATGGTATGAAAACAGGATACACCGCCGCAGCTGGATACAATATCGTAACATCTGCCCAACAAAACGGACGCCGCGTTATTGCTGTAACTATGGGACACAACAGTATAAAAAATCGTGACTACAAAATAGCCACACTAATGAAAAGCGGACTAAAAAAACTCAATCAAGTAGCCCCCTCATCATCTCATATGATTGCTAAACTTGATATCCCCTCCCTCAACAATGTTTCTCAACAATCTGATAATAACTGGGGAATACAAATAGGAGCATTTTCAAACTATATCAAAGCAAGAAACTACGCACTTGAAATTCAAAATCGTATACACTTACCTTATGCCGCAAAAACAGAAATAAATATCGAACCGGCAACTAACGGGGCCGCGATAGTATATCGCTCACAATTAACCGGATTAGCAAAAAATGAAGCGGATAAAACTTGTTATCGTTTGAAAAAAGCAAACAAGTCTTGTATAGTCATCGCAACTGAAGATCAACAACAATTCGTAATGGCAGATAAATGAGTGAAATTTCTACAAAAGCCCATATTGTGGTAATAGGTAACGAAAAAGGCGGAACCGGCAAGTCAACAATCGCTATGCATTTGGCTGTAAAATTGATGACCGAAAACTTTAAAGTCGCTGTAATAGATTTAGACGGCAGACAAGGATCATTATCAAAATATATCAGTAACAGACGCAATTTTTGTACTAAAAACAATCTTCACCTTCCAATTCCTGTTCACTATATATATGAACCGATAAAAGACGAAACCAACACCACCGAAATTGAAACTCTTATAAAGGATTTATCTCTGCGTTTCGATGCTATAATTATTGATACCCCCGGTTCAAAAAATTATCTTTTCGAATTAGCTCATAAATTTCCTCACACCCTTGTAACTCCTATATCAGACAGCCTTGTTGATTTGTCTGCCATTGCGGATATTAATCCCGATAACGGAGAAATAATTCAATCAGGACATTATGCCGAATTTGTGTGGGAAACCAAGAAAAGATTAGCGGCTCAAAATCTTCCTTATTTAAACTGGGTAATTTGCGGTAATAAAATATCATACACTCGATCTAAAAATAAAAATGTTGTATTTGCTAAGCTCGAAAATCTATCAAAGCTGTATGGATTTCGCTTCGCTCACGGCTTAAAAGATCGTGTTATATACAAAGAACTGTTTTTGGATGGATTGACCGTTTTAGATTTAGCTTTACCTGAATTACACCGCAGAATGACAATGTCTCATATAGCAGCCAAAATGGAAATAAACGAACTGGCAGAATTTATTTTTCAGCAATAGAGTGATGATAACTTTGTTATAACGCTTGTATTTAGAGCCACAAATGATAAATTATCTTATATTAAATATCATTTGAGGAGATGCTATGATTACAACCATAAAAACCACCCCCTTTACAGATCAAAAGATGGGAACCGCCGGCTTACGTCGTAAATCAAAAATTGTAATGCAAGAAAATTACGTGGAAAATTTCATCCAAAGTATTTTTAATGTTATAGATAATCTGTCAGAAAAAACTTTTTTGGTAGGCGGAGATGGACGTTTTTATAATGATATTGCCATACAAAAAATCATCAAAATTGCCGCTGCAAATGGAGTCAAAAAACTGTTTATTGCCCAAAACGGCTACATTTCAACTCCGGCCGGTTCTGTCATAATAAGAAAAAACAAACTAAACGGTGGCCTCATTTTGTCTGCATCTCATAATCCGGGAGGCGAAAATGGTGACTTTGGAATAAAATACTCAAATGAAACAGGCGGACAGGTTCCAAGCTCGGTTAGCGATGCAATATACAAACAAACTATATCTATTAACGAATATAAAATTTGTAATGCGCCTGATTTTGATATATCTCAAATTGGAGAATATGAATATTGCGGAATGCAAATAGAAGTTATTGATTCCATAAAAGATTATGTTGAGTTGATGCAAACTATTTTTGATTTTAAGGCTATAAAAGATTTATTTGCTTCCGGCTTTACTATGCGCTTTGACGCAATGAATGCTATCACGGGACCGTATGCCACAGAAATATTTGAAAATATACTTGGTGCCAACAAGGGATCTGTAGTTAATGCCACTCCTAAACCTGATTTTGGAGGATTACACCCTGATCCGAATTTGGTTTATGCTAAAGATCTTGTTGATTTTATGTTTTCAGATAAAGCAACAGATTTCGGTGCGGCAAACGATGGTGACGGTGACCGTAATATGATCTTAGGAAAGAGCTTTTTTGTTACTCCAAACGATAGTTTGGCAATTATTACCGATAATTTCAATTTGGTTCCATATTACAAAAATGGTATTTATGGCGTTGCCAAATCTGCTGCCACTTCAACCGCTGTTGCTCGCGTTGCGAAAAAACACAACATCGCATATTACGAAGTTCCCACCGGTTGGAAATATTTTGTAAATCTTATGGATTCCAATCGTATTACTTTCTGTGGTGAAGAAAGCTTCGGAACAGGTTCTTCTCACATACGTGAAAAAGATGGTATTTGGGCTGTTCTATTTTGGCTCAATATTTTGGCTGCGACAAGAAAAACCGTTGAGCAAATTACTGTTGAACATTGGAAAAAATATGGTCGCAGTTACTATATTCGTTTTGATTTTGAAAACATTGACACTTTCGTTGCCGATAACTTAATGAACGATTTGGAAAATAAATTGCCGTCTTTGTCAAATAAACAATTCGGTGATTTTACCATAAAGGAAGCCTCTCCGTTCATTTACAATGATCCTGTTGACAATTCAACTACCAAAAACGGATTGGTAATATATTTTGCCGATGGATCTCGCATTGTATATCGTTTATCAGGAACAGGTTCATCTGGAGCAACTCTTCGTGTATATCTTGAACGTTTTTCTTCTGATGATATTTTGCAAAATCCTCTCGAAATGGTATCTCCTTTAGCTAAGATTGCATTAGAAATAGCTGATATAACAGCAAGGACAGGAAAAGTTGAAGCAGATGTTATTACCTAGATATATCAAAATATTGTTGATTATCATAACAATCTCTCCGGCTTTTTTTAAATCAGCTGATGCTGGTTTGCACGGTTTTCATCAATATAATCCTTACACCAAAGAAGAGCGGATACTTGATTTGAGCGTTGTTCCGGATACCATCCACAACTATAGAGCTGATATGCGAAATAATTTATTGATGCTCATTCGTTATGCTAAAGAACAACGCCCTGATTTCAAAATAATAGCTCATGAAGGCCAAGACTTATTAACAAAAAGCCTTTGGGAATATGATCGTGAAGGCTATAATCGTGCTCGTTTACAAGACAATGCTGAAGATGCTTCTTTTCTTTTTCATTCAAACTTTTCCGAAATGGAGCCTGAAAGATATACCCCTGCCTACGACTATCTTAATTCCATTGATGCCATAGCCATCAACAATCTTTATTGCAAACAAAAAAAATCTAAGGGACGTGAAAATAACGTAACTAAAAATCATAATCTTGGACTAATAACTATTGAACATTGCCAATCACAAGAAGATATCGAAGATGCCCGCATAAATTCAATGATTGATCAAAAATCTTCATATTTTTTCACAAACATATCTGATGCTTTTAATAACACTTTCGACCACAACAATATAAATGATTCATCAAAAAATATTTTTAATGTTTCGGATGCCCAAAATATACTTATCATAACTGATGATTCTCGCTACAAAAACAAAGAAGACTTCGTAACTGCTTTGCTTAAAACTAATTATGATATAATAATAATGAAACCTCTTTTTGCCAACGCTATTCGTTTTTCCGCTGATGACATTCAAAAACTACGTTTCAAAAAAAATGGAACAAAAAGATTATTAATTGCAGAATTTAATGTATCGGAAGCATCTCCAAAAGATTATTATTGGAATCGAGACTGGAAAATAGGTAACCCCGAATGGCTTGCTCGTCTGTCATTTTCCAGCAAAGATACAATTATAACCAGATTCTGGTATCCGGAATGGAAACAAATAATGTCTCGCCACTTTAAAGATATTTTGGAAGAAGGTTTCGATGGAATATTCTTTACGGGTATCGAAAACTATCAATATTTTGAACAACAAACACCTTTAGAGTAACAATACTATGAATGAAGCAGAAATTTTTGAAATAACCAAAGACGCAATTTTTACTCTCCTTAAAATTGTCACACCTATTATCGGAACTGCCCTCGCTGTTGGGTTGATAGTTGGTATTTTCCAAGCTCTCACTCAAATTCAAGAAATGACATTGGCATTCGTTCCTAAAATCATTTGTGTTTTTCTGGCACTTGTTATGTTATTTCCGTTTATGTACAACCAAATGCAAACCTTATCTGATTCTCTGTTTGCCAAAATTGCCGGTGGCTAAACAATATGACAGAATTATTCAACATAACCCTTTATAATTACTTAATGATTTTTCTACGTATAGGATCCGTATTTATTTTTATGCCGGGACTTTCGGCTTCATATGTAAATATTCAAACTCGTCTTATATTAGCATTGGCAATGACACTCGTGTCAATGCCTATTATTACTCCTATGCTTCCGACAGAACCCAAAGAATTTAGCATTATGCTTCAATATATAATAAACGAAATAACCACAGGCATATTTTTAAGTATTATATTACAAGTACTATTTTTTGCTCTTAATCTAGCCGGTTCAATTGCTTCTCAGGCTATTGGCTTTTCAAATGCACAAATATTTGATCCGGCATTTCAAACACAAACTATGCTTATCGAAACGTTTTTTAGTATTATAGCTATAACTTTTATTTTTATGACCGATATACATCATCTTATGTTTGAAGCCATTGTGGATAGCTATTATTTGTTTCGTCCCGGAGAAGGTCTGCCTTGGGGAGATTTTGCCAACCATATGACTGAAACAGTAAACAGATCATTTAGTATGGGATTTAAATTAGGATCACCATTTATTGCCTTCACAATAATTTTTTATTCAGGTATAGGTTTAGTTTCACGCCTCATGCCGCAACTAAACATATTTTTCTTATCTCTACCCTTGCAAATATACTTAGGACTTGGTGTATTGCTTTTAACTGCACCCATCATCATAGTATTTTTCTTTCGCTATTTTGATGACAATATGTATATCTTCACACACTAGAGGAAAAAAACATGGTAGCACCTGAAGATGATGATGACGCATCAAAAACCGAAGAACCTTCCGAACGAAAAATATCCAAAGCTAAAGAAGAAGGTGATGTTGCCGTATCCCAAGATGCCAAAAGCTTTATTATGTTACTCGGCTCACTTTTTATCGTATGGCTTTTTATTCCCTTAATGTTTAAATGGATGAAAACTATTGGAACATCTTTTGTATCCCGTGCTACAGACACCCATGTTGATGCAGGAAATTTTGTTGTATTGCTACAACAAGCAGTCTTTGGCTTCTTTAAACTTATGGGAATCCCTTTTGTCGTATTTGTTATTTTAGGTGTTTTTGCATCCATAAGCCAAACAGGTTTCATATATGCACCAAAAAAATTAGAACCGAACTGGAATAAACTAAACATTTTTGCAGCCATTCCCAATTTTATAAATAAACAAAAAATAGTCGAAAGTATAAAAGGCATCATAAAAATTTGTGTAGTAAGTATCTTAACATATTTTGTATTAAAACCATACATTCCTCAGACAGAACTTCTCCCAACCATGGATAACTATGCCATATTGGATTATATTCATCATATTGTTGTGATACTTTTATTTACTGTCACCATTGCCGTTCTGATTATTGCCGCAGGAGATTATGCTTGGCAAAAATACTCTCACTTGGTAAAACTACGAATGACTAAACAAGAGGTAAAAGAAGAATACAAACAGATGGAAGGAGATCCATTAATAAAATCTAAAATTCGCCAAATTCGAATGGACCGCGCTCGCCAACGCATGATGGAAAATGTCCCCAAGGCCGATGTTGTTATTGTCAACCCGACCCATTATGCTGTAGCATTAGAATATAAAATGAATGAAATGCCGGCACCTAAAGTAACGGCAAAAGGTGTAGATAACGTTGCTCTTCGCATTAAAGCTCTGGCAGAAGATAATGATATACCGATTGTCGAAAATCCACCTTTAGCTCGTGCATTATTCGCGTCAACAGAACTTGACCAAACCATTCCAACCGAACATTTTCAAGCAGTCGCAGAGGTTATTAATTATGTTATGCAACTTAAAAACCAATAACAGACCTGATAAAAAATTACAAAACGCTTTGCTAAAACTGGCATTGGCTTTAATTCTGTTGACATTAAGTCTTATTTGGTTCTTTTTAGCTCCAAGCCACTTGTTATATACAACCACAACGACATCTCTCATCACCATATATTGTCTTATAACGGCTATAAAAACTCTTACTGCAGGCGAAGCGGCTATAAGTTATGGTGGTTTCGCTAACGAAATTATACACAATGATTTTAAAATGCGCAGAATCGAAAATCCCTATGGTGAATGTGTTATTGAAAATTCTCCGGCAAAAGAATTAATAAAAAACACCGATGTGCTATCATTTTTAAATAAATATATTGCCGAAGGGGCAAATAACAAATCAGCCTTGTATAGATTACAAACTGCCACGCAAAATCTCAGCTCAGAAAAAGTTACTCTGTCATTATTGTTAAAACAAAATAGCACCAGAATTTTTAATGATCTTGAGTATTTTGAAGTATCAATACGTCCCATTTACCTAAAAAAACCCAAAATTTTTGATGGAGCATTTTCTGTAAAAAAAATAAAGAAAGAAACATATTTTTATTGGACACTAAACAATATCACCTCGAAACAAAATATGGATTATGTTTTCAAAGAAGAATGTTCATCTCTTCATAACTTCTTGGATTATATGCCTGTCGGCCTTTATACAATAGATAAAGATTATGTAATAAATTACACAAATCATAATATGGCATCTTTTCTAGGGTTAAACCCTCATCAACTATTAGGATCTTCATTACATAGTTTCTTAACATCAGACTCAACACTTCCACTAAAAAAAGATTTTTGGCATGGTCCTCTTCACTTTATTAAACATAACGGAGAAGTTACAGAAACGTATGTCTTTCAAAGCTCTTATCGTGAAAAAGAAAAAATTATGTTGCGAGGAGTTGTCATACATCAACTCCCAACACCATCTGATCTGCAACAACAAATAAACAAATCATTAGATGACGTTAATTGGTTATTCAATAACTCACCTATCGGTATTTTATTTGTTAACGAACAAGGAATCATAATAAACAGTAACCCTAAAGCCTCTGATTTATTTAAAATAGAAACAGATAACAGTAATTTACTCATTAAATTACCACCTGAAGGCGCAAAAGCACTTCAACAAGCATTTCAAAAAGCTAAGCAGTGCCAAAATTCTGTTTCAATAGAACTAAAAACAAAGGAAACATCTCTCAATATTTATATCAGTGCTCTGCATCATCTTCATCAAAAAAACAGCTCATTAGGAACACAATTTATTATTTACGCAATTGACGTAACCAAACAAAAAAATCTTGAAGTACAATTTGCCCAAGCTCAAAAGATGCAAGCCGTAGGTCAACTGGCAGGTGGTGTGGCCCACGATTTCAACAACCTTTTAACAGCAATGATTGGTTTTACCGATTTATTACTTCAACGACATGGTGTAGGAGATCCATCTTTTGCCGATCTCATCCAAATCAAACAAAATGCTAATCGAGCAACATCTTTAGTTCGCCAATTACTTGCTTTTTCACGAAAACAACCATTATTGCCCAAACTCATAGATATTACAGATAACTTTGCTGATTTAAGCCAAATGTTAAAACGTATTTTAGGCGAAAAAATAAAGTTGACCTTTAATCATGGCAATGATTTAGGATTTGTAAAAGTAGATCCCAACCAATTTTCACAAGTTATTATTAATTTGGCGGTTAATGCCAAAGATGCAATGAACGGTAACGGCTCCCTTCATATATCGACATCAACATTTCGCTTAAGCGAAAAATACATCTTCGGTGATGATACTATTATGCCTGGAGATTTTGTTGTAATAGATGTTACTGACACCGGATGCGGAATACCTCCTGAAAACATAAACCGAATATTCGACCCATTTTTCTCTACCAAAGAAAATATTGTCGGCTCAGGAACAGGACTCGGTCTTGCCATGGTTTATGGTATTGTTCGTCAAACTGAAGGTTTTATAAAAGTTGCATCAACTATTGGTAAAGGAACAACTTTTTCTATCTATCTTCCTCGATTCGAAACTGGCCCCGAAGAAGAAAATTCCATATTAGCATCACCTATTATAACTGATAGCTCCGGACAAACGATTCTTCAAGTTCAAGAAACTTTATCTGCTCCTGCTAACATTAATCAAAAAATAATTATGGGACTAAATATAACAAATACTATCGACAGAAGCCACACAGCTCCTGCAAAAGGAAGCCGTCCCGCTCGTATTTTGTTCGTTGAAGATGAAGATTCTGTAAGAGCTTTTGGTGTTCGCGCTCTAAAAAAGAAAGGTTACACCGTAATTGATAGTAACTCTGCGGAGAATGCTTTGGATATACTGGAAAAAGATACCGATTTTGACTTACTGTTAACAGACATGGTACTTCCGGGAATCAGCGGAGCTCAATTAACAAATAAAGTTAAAGAAAAACTTCCGCAGATATCCGTAATTCTGGCATCCGGTTATTCTGAAGATATCGCTCGCAAAGAAGTTGATAATACAAATGAATTTGAATTTATTACCAAACCATATAGTCTGGGAGACTTGACAGCTAAAGTTTTTGATGTTCTAAATAGGAACCAAGATGGAAAATAAAAAAAATATAACCCAATTAGCTCTTGATTTTCCCCATCGTCCAAGTCTTGGACGAGAGGATTTTATGGTAGCCGGATGTAATATAGAAGCTGTATCAACTATTGATTTGTGGCCTTCTTGGCCTTACTTTTCAATATGTATATACGGACCCTCGGGCTGTGGTAAAACTCATCTTGCCAATGTCTTTGCCCAAATGGTTGCCTTAAACACACCACATCCTTACAGAATACCTTTTATCAAAGCCAATCAACTATCAAAAGACATAGTTCACTCTATTTTCGATATCAGTAAACAAATAGTTATCGAAGATTTACACACACTTAACAATCAAGAAGCATTATTTCATTTATACAATACTTATCGAGATCTCGGCGGAAATATTTTATTTACTTCAGAAATAGCTCCGGCTCGCATCAATTTTTCATTACCGGATCTTCGTTCTCGTATGAATATTGTCCCGGCCTTAGAAATAAAAGCCCCCGATGATGATTTATTGATGGCGCTATTAGTCAAATTATTTATGGATAGACAAATTACCCCGTCTCAAGAGCTTATAAATTACCTTTTAAAAAATATTCAACGCTCTTTTTCTTACACTCGTAAGGTTGTAGAAGAAATAGATAATATATCACTGGCAAAAAAAAGAGCCATCAGCATAGCTATCGCCAAAGAAGCTATAGAAACACTTAACTCAGATCTCCAATTCAACCTCTTTTAACATTATACATAAAAAAAAGCCGAAAGTATTAAATATACTCCCGACTTTTACCGTGAATAAAAAATTTGTTATCTACGCCTTAAAAATGACGGTATTTCAAGATTAACCTTATCATCAACATCATCCGCAAAATTAGGAGCCACCGGCTCTTGAATTCTTGGAGCTTGTCTCTGTTGATTCTTCTTAGCTATAGATCTTCCTGTCATAATCTCAATAAAACTGCGACGTTTTGGTTCATTATCACTTACAATCAGTTGTTCAACTTCTTCAACAGGTTTTGAAATTACCGGTGTCGGATTATGATTCGGAAACAACTCTGGTTCTTCTTCCGGCATTTTTAACGCTGTTTTCGGAACAAAAAATCCTTCTTGAGAATTCAATGCTTCCGCAATTTGTTCAACTTGAGTATCTTTTTTTTCTGCAACAACATCTTCCGTCGTTTTGTTTATAATAGCCTTAAACAAAGAAGTCGAATTAGGCATATCACCCATAACTTCTGACTTAGCTAAATTATCAAAATCATTAAAAGAAGCTTCTTGTGTAGGCATTACTATTTCTGTCTTTTCCATAGGAGTAACAACAGCTGTTTCAACAATTTGTTCAATTTCCTGTTTATCATTTAAGATATCTTGAGACATCTGTTGCAAAACTTCTTCCATTTTATTTACAACAGGCTCTTCTATCTTTTCATTTTCGACAACTACTTCATATGAAGGTTCAACAGCTACTTCAATTTTTGATGTCTTTGGTTGCTCGTTTCTTCTAACCGACTCAGAATGCGTACGAATTCTATCATCAATACCTGTAGCAACTATTGATACTCTTATCTTACCATCCAATGTTCCATCAAAACTGGATCCGAAAATAATATTGGCATCCTCATCAACTTCTTCTTTAATTCTGTTTACGGCATCATCAACTTCCATCAAAGTAATATCTTGACTTGCGGTAATGTTAATCAAAACACCTTTAGCTCCTTTCATTGAGCAATCATCAAGCAAAGGATTCGCCAAAGCCTGTTCGGCAGCCTTAACAGCTCGATCTTCTCCTTCTGCTTCACCTGTTCCCATAATTGCCTTACCCTTATCTTCCATAATTGCCTTAACATCAGCAAAATCAAGATTAATAAGTCCGGGCATAATCATCAAATCGGTAATTGAACGAACACCATCATACAAAACATTATCACACATAATAAATGCATCAGACAATTTTGTATTTTTATCAGCAATACGGAACAAATTCTGATTAGGAATAACGATAATACTATCTACTTCTTTAGTAAAATTTTCTAATGCAAGTTCAGCTGTTTCCGAACGTTTTTTACCTTCAAATTGAAATGGTTTTGTAACGACACCGACTGTCAAAATCCCTTTTTTCTTAGCGATTCGAGCTACGACAGGAGCTGCACCGGAACCTGTACCGCCACCCATACCTGCCGTAATAAATACCATATTGGCACCTTCCAATTCACGCTCGATATCTTCTAAAGCTTCTTCAGCAGCTAATTTACCAATTTCCGGTCTTGCACCGGCTCCCAATCCTTTAGTTGTTTCCAAACCCAGCTGAATACGTCTTTGAGTTTTTGAATTTTCCAAAGCCTGAGCATCCGTATTTGCTACGATAAAATCAACACCCTCAAGCTTTTGAGTAATCATATTATTAACAGCATTACCGCCACCGCCACCGACACCGATAACTGAAATTCTGGGTTTTAACTGAACCATATTCTTTTCAGGTACTGCTAATTTAATGCTCATAATATTACTAACTCCTTCAAATTCTGACAAATTAAGCCTTTTGAGAAGAGTATAATATAAATACCTTAAGTTTTAGTTACTATTACAAATTAAATTGAAAAAAATTAACCCCATAACGTCTTTAACCACATACCGACATTATCCCAAACACCACCATTGGAATTTAAAGGTCTGTTTACTATTTTTTTAGGACGACGCTCACTAAAATTTGCATCAAACAACAACATTCCTATACAAGTCGCAAATGAAGGAGTATATAAACTGTCCGGTAAATTCAAAATATTTTTCGGACGTCCTAAACGAACCTGCTTATCTAACACCATTGCCGCCACATCAACAACTCCCGGTAACTGAGAAGCTCCTCCGGTCAAAACAACCCTGTGAGAAGAATCGTTTTCTAGACCTGCCTCTCGCAACTTTCGATTTACCATCTCAAAAGTCTCTTCGATTCGAGGAGTTATAATATCTATTAACTCCGAACGAGGAATTTGCTTAATACAACTATCATCTTCTTCACCAACCGGATATACATTTATTGTATCTATACTATCCTGTGAAGTCAAAAAAGCACAACCATGTAGTGTTTTTAAACGTTCTGCATGCGAAAAAGACGTTGTCAAACCGTATGCTATATCATTTGTTACATTATTTCCGCCAACCGGTATTGATGCAAAATAAATAGGATGCCCATTCCTGAAAGAAGTAACTGACGTCGTACCACCGCCCATATCAATAACAGTAGCACCCATTTCCTTTTCATCATCAACTAAACAAGCCAAACCTGATGCATAGGAATCAAAAACTCTTCCTGCAATATCCAAATGAGCATTTTCAATAACGGTACTTAAATTTTTACAAATATGGTCAGGAATAAGTCCCAACAAAATATTTATAGACAACTCTTCCGCAAACAAATTATGCGGATCTTTCAACAATTCACCTTTATCTAAACGATAACTATTATGTATGCAGTGTATCAAACTATACTCGCCGACATTAACTTTAGCTGTTCCTTTTTGATAAACTTTCTCTAAATCAGCATCACTTATAGGTTTATTTTTATTCAACTGTATTGATGCCGTCTTAAGCATACTACGTACCTTATCACCGCCGACACTAACTATAACTTTATCAATGCGCTCATTTGCCATTTGTTCGGCATCTTGAACCGCATTACCGACAGCAATTGTTGCTTGTCCGATATCCGTAACCACACCATTTTTTATTCCTCGTGATGCATTATATCCGTACCCTACAACATTTATTCTTTTGTCTTTTGTAATTTTCGCAATAACACAACTTACTTTAGATGATCCAATATCTAAAGCAGCCACCGTCATAGTTTTTCCAAAAGTATGTTGCAAACCTAAATACTCCTACATCTCATAATCAGATCTTTTTTCAACAGATCTGCTTTTACGCAATTTCACCGTCACTTTACCATCTAATCTTAAATCAATGATAGTTAATTTACGCTTAAGAATTCCCCTAGTCTCATCTAACTTTAATAATTTTTTCCATGCTTTTTCTAAATTATCTTCAGGCAATTTAACCGTAACACCATTTCGAATATCATCTAAAATAATATTCCATCTTCTCTTTGATATAAAATTAGCAACCTTAATACGATCAAAATACTGAGGACTAACTTCTTTTACCATCTTTATAAAAGATAAAATATTTTCTGCAGCACCGGCTCCTACAACCAATAAAATTGGCTTATCCGGACGATAATCCGCTTCAATAACATATCCGTCCATATCAAGAGGATAAAATTTTTCATTCAATTGCCATATTGCCAAAATATCTTTTTCTTTAATTTCTATTTTTAATACATTAGGAAAAAAATTTATAGAAACATCAACATCTCTAACCCATGGTAAAAATTCCAATTTTCTTTTAATATCTTTAACATCAACAGCTAAAAGATTATCTCCCCTGTGCAATTCCAAAACTTTATTAATTTCATCTATGGTGGTTCGAACACGCCCGGTTACCACAATATCTTCAAGAGCAAAAGCTTTATTCCCCACATAATTTAAAACAGAAACTTTAAACTCATCAATTTTTTTATTAACCAAATCATTTTTTAAAACAACAATCAATATTGCTATAACAAACGAACAAACCAAAACAAACAACGTTGCTTTAAGCCTTGCCGGCCATTCACAAACCGGCAAAACAATCTTATTATTCGTTTGTTTTTGTTCGTTTTCTTTTTGCATATTATTTAACAATACCAACTCTTTTTATTTCCCATTCCAAATCAATGGATGTTTTCTTTTTCACATTATCTACAATTTTATTACCTAAATCTTCTATATCCTTAGCCTTTGCATTTCCCTTATTTATCAAAAAATTGCAATGAACGTCCGAAACCTCAGCATCATTTACCTTAAAATTATTACTTCCTGTTTTTTTAATCAATTCCCAAGCTTTTAATCCTTCAGGGTTCTTAAATGTTGATCCGGCAGTTTTAACATTATGTGGTTGATTTTTCATTCTATACGCTTTGTGTTCATCAATTATCTGTAAAGTTTTTTGTGCATCCTGTTTTTCTACATTTAATATCAACGATGTTACTATCCATTCCTCAGGAAAAAAACTACATCTGTATCCCAAATTAAAATCGCTTGCCGCAACCTCTATCTCTTCACCCTCTGCATTTATAACTGTTGCTCCAAGCAAAACATCTTTTAATTCTTTTCCAAAACATCCGGCATTTGTTTTAATTGCTCCCCCCAATGTCCCCGGTATTGACACCAAAAACTCCAAACCGCCAATTCCACTATCTGTCATAATTTTTTTCAATTCGGAATTTTTCATTCCGGCACCACAAAACAACTTATTTTCGCTAAGTTTATATTTTTTATAAAATTTTGAAGACAATTTTATAACAACTCCGGGAATACCCCCATCTCTTACTAAAATATTAGAACCGCCACCAATAACGAAAATAGGCAAATTATACGGCTTGTGTTTCATAAAATGACAAAGATCATCATTATCTTCAGGGTAAAACATAACTTCTGCAGGACCTCCTACCCCAAACCAAGTATATTTATGAAGAGGTTCGTCGCAAACATATTTTCCTTTTACTTTAGGTAAAATATTCAATAAATTATTTTTTTTCTTATTAAACCACAACACAACCCGATCTCCCTTAAATGTTATATTTTTTCAACAACATCAGCCAAACGTTCTGCCGCATCAATAATAGCTATTTTTTTTGTCGCAATTGACATTTTTTTCATTTTTTGCGGATTAGCCATAAAATCTTGTAAAATATCTTTTACTTTTTGAGATGAAAAATCTTTTTGTTCAACAATCAACCCAGCTTCATCAATCGCAAAATCTTTAGCATTATAATACTGATGATTATCTGCTGCTGACGGCAAAGGCACCAAAACCGACGGCAACCCGACTGCCGCAATTTCATATACTGACGATGCACCGGAACGAGATATTATCATGTGTGCTTTTTTATACAAATCAGGCATATTATCAAAAAATGATTTCACTTCTACTTCAGATAAACTACTATCATACTTTGCAACCAGTTCACTTTCTTCACCACGTCTGCACTGTTGATATATAATTAATCTTTTTTGCTCTTTTTCAGACAACATCTTAATTGCATCCGGAACAACTTCAGCAAAAATTTTAGCTCCTTGCGAACCACCTAAAACAACCAAACATATTTTACTATTTTCATCGGGCTCGACATACTCTCTTTCAAATAATGCAGCTATTGATTTTCTTATCGGCATACCGCTCAAAAATGTTTTAACATTTGTTGGTGTATTTTTTACATTTCGAAAACTCTGAGCAACTACTGTTGCAAATCGTGCCAAAATTCGATTCGTTCTGCTCATAACGGAATTTTGTTCGTGTATTATCAACGGAATTCTCATAATGACAGCAGCAATAGCCGTGGGAAACGAAGCATATCCGCCAAACCCGACAACACATTTCGGACGAAACTTAATCAACAAAACAATTGCTTGCAAAATTCCAAAAGAAACCTTAAACAAACTCATAATTTTTGTAATCACTGATTTTCCGACAACACTACCCGACCAAATTGACTTATTTTCAATTTCACCAAGTTTTCCTTTATAATTATTCAGCCCTCTTTTATCAGTAAACAATATTACTTTATATCCGCGTTTTTCTAGCGCTGTAGCCAGAGCATCTGCCGGATATACATGCCCTCCGGTTCCTCCGGCCGTTAACACAACTAACTTATTATCCTTCATCATCTCGATTCTCCGCATGAATATTTTTTCTGGTTAACGCCAACAACATCCCCATTCCTATTGTAGCTCCCAATAATGATGACCCGCCATATGAAATCAACGGTAAAGCCATCCCCTTTGTCGGTCCCAATTGCAATGTAGAAGCCATATTAACTAATGCCTGCAAACCAAAACTCACAGCCAAACCGCAAACTGATAATACAATAAACATATTATCATCTTTTCCTGACAATTTCATAGACCTCAACACAATCAATGCATAAGCCGCAACAATCATCAAGCAAAATATCATTCCGAATTCCTCTGCCGCAACCGGAAAAATAAAATCAGTATGAGCATCGGGAATATGCCATTTTACCACACCTTCTCCAACACCGACACCAAACCAACCGCCATTTTGAAATGCTTCTAATGATCTTTTTACCTGATATGACGGTTCTCCATTAAAAATACCGCTTACAAATTGATCTACACGATTTTGTACATGTGATACTGTCAAATAACCTAAACCCAAAGCTCCAACAGCAATCAAAACCAAAAACATAACAATTTTCAAAGATCCACCGGCTAAAAAAAACTGAGCTAACCAAACAACCGCCACGACAATCATCATCCCCCAATCCGGCTGACTACGTAGCAACGAACATGTCAAAACGCACAAAACAACACTGATTATTATCCCTGGAAAATTTTTATATCGTCGCTGCATTTCAAACAACCACGCGGTAACAACAACAAACATAGGCTTCAAAAATTCAGACGGTTGAATTTGTATACCAATATCTATCCATCGTTTTGCTCCTTTAGCCTCAACGCCCCAAAACAGTGTAGCCAAAACCAAAACAAAAGCTCCGACATACCCCAAAATTGCAAAACGTCTTATCCACTTTAAGCCCAACAAAGAAAAAGCCAACATAACACCGGAGGCTATACATAAATAAAACCCGTGTCTGTAAACAAAGCGATAAGTACTCCACCCATGCCCTTCGGCTACTGCCGGTGATGCTGAAAAGCTCAATATAACCCCGCAAGCCAACAAAAATACTATGCCCGATAACAACCATTTATCAATAGTCCACCACCAATTAGCAACAATATTTTTGCTTGAACGTGAAAAAGACAAAAACACTTTATCCCCCACTCCTCAAATTACTTACAATACAAACTAACCAAAGCTAAAACAGCTAAAACTATCCCAATTAACCAAAACCTGAACACAACCTTTGTTTCCGGCCAACCTAATTGTTCAAAATGATGATGTATCGGAGCCATTTTAAAAAATCTTTTTCCACCGGTATACTTAAACCAACCGACTTGTATCATTACAGATATCGATTCCATTACAAAAACGCCACCAGCAACAGCCAACAACAATTCTTGTTTAAGCATAACGGCAACCAATCCTAAAAAAGCCCCCAAAGCTAAAGATCCCGTGTCACCCATAAATACTTGTGCCGGCTTTGCATTAAACCATAAAAATCCTAAACAGCCTCCAACAACAGCCGCACACATAACGGCAACATCTGAACAACCGGGAATGGAAGATACATTATATTGAGAAGCATAAACACCTCCTGCAATATACGCCAATATCATAAACACAACAAATACAAAACTTAACAGACCAGATGCCAAACCATCTAATCCATCACTCAAATTAACCCCATTAGATGCACCGGCAATTACAATCATTGCAAAGGGAATATAAAACCACCAAATATCAATACCCCAATTTGAAATATAGGGAATATTAACAATAAATCTGACATTTTCAGGAGTATTATATGTTACCAACAAAATCGCAACCATTGCTGTCGCAAACTGCAACAATAATTTCATTTTCGCTGTCATAGCATTAGACGATTGCTTTGTTACTTTCAGATAATCATCCACAAACCCAACCAAACCAAAAATAACCAATACGGCTATCCCGACCCAAACAAAAATATTTTTTAAATCGCAAAATAAAACAAATGCAAAAACAGATGCCACCAAAATCATAATTCCGCCCATTGTCGGCGTACCTTTTTTTGTTTCCAAATGAGATTGTGGCCCATCCTCTCTGATAGGTTGTCCTTTCTTTTGATGTTTATGCAAAAAATCTATCAATTTTCCGCCAAAGACAAGTGCCAAAAACAATGACACAAAAAAAGCTCCAAAACACCGCAATGCCAAAGTAGCAGATACGGAAGAAACACCCAAAACATCAAACAAATAAAGTAACATATTTTCACCCTTATAAAAAATCCTGTTTAGGCTAAACTATCATTCAATTCTAAACAAATATTAAATAGAAACAGTTATGATTAAAATAATTGCAAAAACATCTGTTTTTTCTGCAACAAAAGCTTCTTGCTTTTAAGCATGTTTGTTTCTATATTACAAAATGCAAAAGGAGAAAAAAATGCAAACCGGAGCCAGATATCAAGCTGTTTTAGAAATATTGACCGAAGTTTTCAAAAACGAAACACCAGCAGACAAAATAATCAATGATTATTTGCGCAATCGAAAATATATAGGTTCCAAAGACAGACGTTTTATTGTTGAACTTACTTGGAATATTATACGTAATCGACTAAAATTATCTTTCGATTCTCAATACGATGATCCCAGACATATTTTACTTTATGCTCTTTGCGATAAGTTAGAAGATGTTTTTGACGATTCAACATATGGAATATCTCCTCTGACACCTGAAGAAAAATTATGGCTTAAAAAAGTAAAAGATATAAATGAAACTGTTTACCCTGATTATATTGAAGCAGAATGTCCATTATGGATTTTTGAAAAAATACAAAATATCGATTTATGCAAATCATTAAATCAACCGGCAACAACAGACATTCGTTCACACAACATCGGCCGTGAAGAACTTCAAAATAAGCTGGCTACGGAAGGGATTGAAGCGACTAAAGGGGGCTATTCTCCATACTGCCTTAAAATTAACGAACGTCTGGTATTAAACAACTGTATGGCTTGGCATGATGGTTTTTTTGATATTCAAGACGAATCAAGCCAAATTGCTTCTGTTTTAATAGATGCCAAACCGGAACATAAAATTATTGATTATTGTTGCGGTGCCGGAGGCAAATCACTTGCTGTAAGTAACATCTTAAAAAACAAAGGAAATATATTGGCTTATGACATAGATGCAAAGAGGCTTGAAAATATAAAACCGAGAATAAAACGCCTAAATGTCAAAAATATCGAATTAACCGATATAATTGCCGATTCCGACAAAGATTTTGATCGTTTCATTCTTGACGCACCTTGTTCAGGCTCCGGAACATGGCGCCGTTCGCCGGATGCTAAATTTCGCCTCACCAAAGAAAAGTTATTCGGACTTACCAAAATTCAATCAAACCTATTGAACATCGCCGCATCCAAAACCAAACTTAACGGCCACATAATATACATAACTTGCTCTATCCTAAAAGATGAAAACGAGAATATTATAGAAAGTTTCTTAAATACAAATCCCGAATTTTCCCCCATAAATATACAACAACTCTGGAAACAAAAAATATCGGCTCCCTATCCTTGCTCTTCGGATATTTATCTTCGTATGTCTCCTCTTACAACAGGCACAGACGGATTCTTTGTCTGCATCTTAAAAAAGACATCCTAATTTGCACTATTTTTCTTGTATATATAAGAAATTATTTCAGCAACAGCCGCAAATGCTTCTATGGGGATTTCCTGATTGATATCAACAGCCTTCAAAATTTGCAGCAAGTCCGCATCCTGTTTTATTTCGATTCCTTCTTTTTGAGCAATTGCAATTATTTTTTTTGCAATATCCCCTTGCCCTTTTGCTAAAACTATCGGAGCGTTATCCTTATTTTGATCATACCCTAATGCCACAGCATAATCACTGTCCTTGCTTGTGGAAAAATCGGAAGCACCGTTGTCTTCATCTTCAAATATGCTATTATCTCTCTCAGACATGATAACTCCGTTTGTATTTTATCTGTATTGATAATATGTTCAACAAACAAAGTTTTCAAGTTGTTTTTTGGCATACAACTTGCATGTTGTTTAGATGAGGGGACATCTAAACTTTAACTTAGGGGAATATTGTATGGATTTGCAGAATCTTACAGTTTTTAGCATGGCTAATCAAAATATGAAATATTTATCGGCAAAAGAACGTATAATTGCCGCAAATATTGCTAATGCATCAACCCCAAACTATCTTCCGCAAGATATAACCAAACCGACATTTTTCAGCAATTTAAAGGTCGAAAAACCTTTACTGGATATAAAAACAACCCATAACAAACATATCGGTAGTCTGGTATCTCAAACAAAACCGAAAAATAACGGTCCGTTTATCTATACCCCTCAACCCACAAATGCACTTACCATTGATGGAAACGGAGTGGTATTGGAAGACCAAATGAACGAAGCCAGCAAGGCCAGTTCCGAATACAAAAGAATGATTACAATTTATAACTCGTACAAAAATATGCTCTCGGTAGCTAACACCAAAATTAGCGGATAATGAAAAATGGCTGGTAATTTATCATTAAGTGCAGATATCGCATCTTCCGGAATGAAGGCTCAAGCAGAACGCTTGAAAGTCATATCGCAAAATATGGCAAATGTCGATTCTGTATCTGCCGAACCGGGAGGAGAACCATATCGTCGCCAAGTGGTAAGTTTTCAAAACTATATTGATCCCGAAACCGGAGCGCAAAAGGTTCGTGTCGACAAAATAGTAAAAGATATGTCACCTTTTGAAAAAAAGTATGATCCCAATCATCCGGCTGCAGATGCCAATGGTTATGTATCATTACCCAATGTCAACACATTGGTTGAAATGATGGATATGAAAGAAGCACAACGAGTTTATGATGCTAATTTAAATATGCTGAAAACAGCAAGAGAAATGAATTCCAGCGTATTAGATATATTAAAATAAAAAGGGGAATAAAAAGTGGTTAACAGCGTAACTAATGCACTAAACGCATATCAAACGGCTCTAAACAGGATCAACAACACACCTGCAACACCCAAAGCTCAATCACTCAATGAGCCTAAAGAAACTTTTGGACAGGTTTTAAGCAACATTGTTGAAAACGCTGTAGATTCCCAAAAGCAAGCAGAGATAACAACCATCAACGGCATTGCCGGCAAAGCGGATATTCAAGATGTTGTTTTAGCTATATCCAACGCAGAACAAGCATTAGAAACTGTTGTTGCTGTTCGTGATACAGCAATCAAAGCTTATAATTCAATTATGCAAATGAACATTTAATTTGCTCCGGTTTTCTTAAAAAACTATAATATCATTCAGATGAGCCTTTCCCTTTCTGTCATCCAAAGGAGCCTTTTTTCTTTTGTCATTCAGAGGAGCCACCCCTCCCTCTGTCATTCAGAGGAGCCGACAGGCGACGAAGAATCCATAAAATCAGAGACTCTTCGCGTTACTCAGAGTGACATAAAATGGATTGCTTCAGCGCAAGCGCTTCGCAATGACTTTTCATTCTCTGTCACTGCGAGGAGTGACAACGACGAAGCAGTCCATAAAAAGGAGTGGATTCCTTCGTCGCTATCGCGCCTCGGAATGACATAGGGGAAAAAATCTTCCTCGCTGCAACATAAAAAAATAAAAGCTGTCTCGAAACAATATAAAATTACCATCATGCCTCCGAACGAAGTGAGGTCAGGGCATCTTCAATATTTCGCTATTCTTAAAACAAACTCAAGATACTTTGTGCGGATTGTGATGCCAGCGAGAGTGAGTTTGTTGCCAACTGTTGGCGCGTCTGCAACGCCAAATAATTTGCCGATTCTTCATTCATATCTGCCAACACCAGATTATCAGCACCGGTTTCCAAGACATCAATAAGCGCATCGGTAAAATTTTGCCTTGTTTGAATCAGTTGATATTGATTGCCGAATGCCTCGGAATATTCGCGCAATTTGTTTATTGCCAACACCAACTCGTCCAAAGCTTGTTCAACATCAGCAACACTTTTCCAATCGACAGTTTTTAGCCCTATTGCATCATACTTGGCATCAACTCCTGACACCTCGATATTATGAACTCGCGATTCATTTAATGTTACGCTCAATTTACCATTATTCAACAAATTGATTCCCTGATACGACGTATCTTTTATCATATCATCATAATTGCTCAATATCTTCAAATATTGCTCGCCGAAATTATCCGCCAAACTATCGTCGCTGATAATTTCGGAGCCGGCTCCGCCGGCATAAGATACCGCACTTGCCACTACAATACTTCCCATAGACTTCATTGCTGTTAATAATGCTGAGGCATTATAATTCGTTATTGCCGTAATATCTTCTGTATATTTCGCACTTGTTGCCCAATATGTATTGGTGGTCGAACCGCCGTACGGATTGTCGGCATTAAAATTGCCCGTTGAACTTGTACTGCTGAATGTTAAATCCTTGAGGTTAACTATCTTTACTGAACCGTCGTTATTTACTGCACATACTATACCGACTGCCGTTTTGCTTCCGTCATAATCATCAGCCGATCCCCAAGTTTTATCACTGTACATAACATCGCCAATTTGTGGGGCAGCTCCGCTGCCACCGCCACCTACGGTGCCGGAAAGGGTTGAAGGGTTAAAGCAATTTTCTAAAAGCTGGAAACAACGGACGAGGGTTAGTGTTGTTCTTATTGCCGTTGTAACGGTAACCATTACTTGTACTCAATTTCCAAGAAAAGTTATTAGATTACTCAGAAGAGGACCAATAATAACCGCTCATTTCCGATGCAACGCTTGAATCTTTAGCTGCCAAGGTGCCTAACGCATCGTTGATGACCTTCATATTACTTGTATCATAACTTGCAGCACCACTTGTTCCACTTCCTGAGGTCATTGCACTGGTATCTGTGCCATACATATCCATCAACTCACCTATTGATGGCAAATACCACGTCCCTTGATCAAACTCTCCACTCGTGCTGCCTACATAAAATTGATTAGCTGCTGTTGCTGCCAGACTATGTTCTTCTAGCTGATTTACTATTGCTTTGGTGTTTGCTTCTCCTGCATATAGATTAACTGCATCATCATTTCCATTCTGGAACATTTGAGATCCTGTTCCACTTACCTTTATATTGGATGGATTATCTATTATTACACTTCCTCCATTTAATACTTGTATTCCTTTTACATTGGTGCCACTGGCTTCTATTATCAAATTCGATATTTCTGCAATTGAATCTGCCCCATCTACTACTATCGCAGAACCTCCACTTGCGGAATTATAAACTAGCTTATGTCCATTACCTTCTATTACAACGTCACTTGTTCCTATATTTAAACTCTCGCTTAGCGTTACATCTCCGGATAATACTAGCTTCGTCGCTCCGCCTGCTATAAGCGCCTCTATTTCCGAAGCTCCTGATCCTGCCGGTACTGCTGTATATCCTTCCGCTATAAAGTCTTCTATCGGGCGTGATACTACCCCACTACTTCCTTCTCCTCCTGAAACTCCGCTCTGCGATGAAGCTCCACTCTGTGACAATGCTTGCTCCACAACTGACTTAGCTTGCTCTAAAAACGTCAAGCCGATCTCTATTCCCTCGGACGCCGCACTTAAGGTTTGTATCCCCTGTCCCATACTGTCTAATAATGAGGCCAAATCACTCGCCCTGTTCGTTAACGCTCGTGCCTGATAATAACTACTCGCATTGTCCAATGCCGAATTTACATCCTTACCAGTAGACAAACGCTCCTGTGTCTTATCCATTTGTGTCGAAATCGTTTTTAACGACTGCAAATTACTGCGCATACTCGAGGTTAAGGTGATCCGGTTCATTAATAAACTTTCCTAATTTAAAGACTATCATATATATTAAAATATGCATATATTATGTTTAATAAATATTTAATTTCTACACTTTTTTTTAAGACAGAAAAAATAATCCCTCCCGTCATCCTGAACGCAGTGAAGGATCCCCCTTTTTTTCTTCTGTCACTTCGAGGAGTGACAACGACGAAGCAGTCTAAAAAGGAGTGGATTCCTTCGTCGCTATCGCGCCTCGGAATGACAGAGGGGGAAAAATCTGCCTCGCTGCAACATAAAAAAATAAAAGCGAACTCGCAACAACAAAAAATTGCATTACTTAAAATAAACACCTATAAATTTGCGGATAAATTAAAAAAATAAATTTGTTTCTACAAAAATTATTCCATAATACAAAAGGCAATTTGAGCGGAGATTAAAAAGAAGTATTCGCCGGAATTTTAATAATTATGGTTATTAAAAGTGAGCATCTTTTTATAAAAAAAGGGTCATTCACAGCAATCAAATGCTGTTAAGAACAATAGCAATGACAAAAAACTGTTTGGCTTGGTCCTCTTCTGAGTAATCTAATAACAATTCTTGGAAATTGAATACAAGTAATGGTAACCGTAACAACAACAATAAGAACAACAATAACCACGTCCGTTGTTTCCAGCTCTTTTTATAAATAGACATCAGATACTAACAAACGTTGTAAGAAACAAATGACCTTATTTGACCCCGAAAATACTGCATTAACTTGTCAAATACCTCTTGAAGAGGTTTTTAATGCTTATTACGAATGTCGACGCAACAAACGTCGCACAGTCAACGCTTTGGCATTTGAGCTTAATTTTGAACACGAACTGATTCGTTTGTGGCAAGAAATTAATACCAACAAATACAAAATCGGCCGTTCAATTGCCTTTGTTATAAAACATCCGGTACAACGTGAAGTATTTGCAGCCAATTTTCGCGACCGAATAGTACACCATTTGGTTATATCTAAAATCAATCACCTATTTGAAGAAGAATTTATCCCAACAAGCTATAGTTGCCGCGAAGGGAAAGGTGTTTTATATGGGGGCAAAAATATCAAAGCACAAATGAAAGATTGTTCCGAAAACTACACCAAAGATTGCTACATCTTAAAACTGGACATACGTTCATTCTTTATGAGTATCAACAAAAATATTCTTTATCAACGCTTACATGCATTTGTATCCGAAAAATATCATCAACCGGATAAACCCATCCTATTACGACTTATAAAACAAATAATATTTTATGCTCCTGAAGATAATTGCACCATCAAAGGAAAATGGGCTGATTGGAAAGGACTTCCCTGTTATAAAAGTTTGTTTTGGTCTGAAGGACATTGCGGACTTCCTATCGGTAACCTAACGTCTCAAATATTTGCTAACTTTTATCTCAATAGCCTTGATAAATACATAACAGAAACATTAGGAATAAAACACTACGGACGATATGTCGATGATTTTATACTGATGCACCAAAACAAACAAACCTTAATAGAAGCCCACCAAAAAATCAAAAATTTTATCTCTTCAGACCTCAAACTCTATCTTCATCCGCAAAAAGTATATTTGCAACATTATAGCAAAGGTGTAAAATTTATTGGTAGCGTTATCAAACCTCATTGCATTTATATTGGCAAACGTTCAAAAAACAACCTATACAACAAAATTTATTCCTTATTACCCCAAATGGCTAACAACGTACAAAATACTCTGGATTTATTACAACATTTCACCTCTAGCATCAATTCATATATGGGATTTATGCGACACTACAATACCTATAATCTACGATGCAAAATAACAAATCTTTTAGAAACAACTTTTTTGGGCAACATTTTACTGCAAACCCCTAATGCCTTAAAAATTGCAATTCATAAAAATTTTACCGCAAAAGAATTAAAAAAACGCCAATTGCGACGACAAAAACAATACCGAAAAAAATTAAAAAAACATCTACAGGAGAATATTTATGGTCTTGTATAACCAACTTCCTATTTATCGAGATGCATATCAACTTTTGTTGGAAATATACCAAATAACCAACAAATTTCCTCGTGACTTCAAATATACTCTCGGACAAGATATGAAAAAAAGCTCTCTTGAACTGTTCAAAGAATTATACAATGCAAATGTTTCTATCGAAAATCGTAAAGAATGTATCAATAGATTTTTAGCATCATTCGAACTCTTAAAAATAGAAATGCGATTATGCACAGATTTACAAATATTATCCGTCAACAAACTGGCTCAACTTAGCTTAATTATGGATTGTATCGGCAAACAAGCTTCCGGTTGGCGTAAAAAATAAGGGCGAAGAAATCTCTCGCCCTTTTCTAATAATCCGAATATTATTCCGCTTGCAAAAACTTAACCTTCATTATAGCTAAGGCATTTGCCGAAATTCTGCTTATCGCATCATAAAACACAACAAAATCATCGGCTTCTTGCAACCATTCATTAAACTGAACATTTTTTAGCAAATCTTCATTTAGCGGTTTTTTAGCTATTGCAACTGCTTTTTTTATGTCACCTCTAGCAACAAAATCATTTATAACCGCCCAAGCTCTATCTTCTTCAGAAAACACCGGCTCATTTACAACTTCATTTGTTTTATTTATTTTTACAACTTTACTAACCTGCTGATAGATTCTTTCTTTCCAATTCAAAGAACTATCATCATTTTCAACATCTGTTTCTGAATATTTGTCCGCAAAAATATCAGCAAACATTCTTTGTAGTTCAATATTCGATTTTATTCCCTTTAATGAAGCTTCATTAATGATTGAAATCTCTTTTTCGATTTTATAATTACCTGATGCAATTTCATTTAGAACTTCTGCTTCATAAACAAATTTTCCGCCTTTTTCTGCCGCATCTTTTACCAACATTGTTGCCGTTAAAACCAAGGCACTTTTATCGGTAACTTCAGCTAATTCATCAATTTTTTCTTCTGCTTTATCCATCCTCATTACAAGCCCCAAAACAGCATCTACATCTGCTTTTGACTTAATTGTATTAACATTAATTTGTTCAATATTATCAAGTTTTTCTTGTATTGCCGAGAAATCAGGATTTTCAACTTTGTTATTTATATTCGCCAGTTGAGCCTCAACAGCTATTAATCGATTCTGTAACATATCTACTTGCTTTTGATATACTTCGGCCATATTTGCATCTTTTTCCCACAATTCTTTCATTTGATGCAAAATTCTTGGATTTTCCCATAACTTATAACCTAATACACCAACAGCCACAATAACCACAACAGACATAAAATACCTTAAAGAGGCTTTTCTTTTAACTCTGTTTTTTACTATTTTATCTTTTTTGTTCTGCGTATCTGTCATATTAGATCCTTTCTTTGAACATCAAAAACTCTTGTCTTTTTATAGTCTATATAATATAAAAAAAGAAGCAATAACAATTTAATTACAGAAGAACAAATATGTTAGTACTAGGTATAGAATCAAGCTGTGATGAAACTGCAGCCGCATTAGTTAATGACAAAAAAGAAATCTTAAGTTCAACTGTTTTAACTCAGTCTGAACACAAAAATTTTGGAGGCGTAGTTCCGGAAATTGCCGCCAGAGCTCATCTTGAACACATCGACGAAATAATTGAAGAGACATTCAAAAAAGCAAATATCACTCCCAAAGATATCGATGCTGTAGCCGTAGCTGCCGGTCCGGGACTTATTGGCGGTGTAACAGTCGGTGTTATGGCCGGTAAAGCTCTTGCACTTGCCCTAAAAAAACCCTTTATAGCCGTAAATCATCTGGAAGGTCATGCCCTTACCGCACGCCTAAATTCTGATGTCCAATACCCATATTTACTGCTCCTCACATCCGGCGGACATTGCCAAATATTGATTGTAAAAAATGTCGGAGAATTTGAACGCCTTGGTACAACTATTGATGATGCAGCAGGAGAAGCTTTTGATAAAGTGGCAAAAATGCTAGGATTAGGTTATCCGGGAGGACCAATAATTGAAAAAATGGCTGAATTGGGAGATGAAAATCGCTTTGTCCTTCCTCGCCCGCTTTACAACTCCCCTGATTGCAACTTATCATTTTCCGGACTAAAAACCGCCGTTAGAAAAATAATTGAATCTTATTCTGAAGATGGCAATATAGAACATGCAATTCTTCGAAAACAAGATATTGCCGATATTTGCGCTTGTTTCCAAAAAGCAGCAACAGATTGTTTACTTCACAAATTAAAAAAAGCATCTTTGACTTTCAAAAATAAATACCCCGAAGGAAAATATGTCGTCGTAGCCGGAGGCGTAGCAGCCAACACTTACCTACGTACAAAAATGGAGAATCTGGCAAAAACGGAAAATCTTATATTTGCTGCACCACCTATCAAATTTTGTACCGATAACGGTGTTATGATTGCATGGGCCGGTGTCGAACGAGCTTCAAAAAATTTGTTCAACACATTAGATTTCAAACCTCGTCCGCGTTGGCCTCTTGATGAAAATGCTCCCAAAGCAATCGGTGCCGGAGGTGTTAAAGCATGAGACCAATATCCGAAATATGCCAAATATTAGACGTTTTGCAGAAACAAAATCCTAATCCGCAAAGTGAACTTAACTTCCACAATGCATATACATTATTGGTTGCAATAGTTCTTTCTGCCCAAAGTACCGATAAAGGGGTTAACAAAGCAACAGAAACATTGTTCAAAATCGCTGACACACCTCAAAAAATGCTAAATCTTGGTATTGATAAATTAAAAGAACACATAAAAACTATCGGCTTATACAACAATAAGGCCAAAAATATCATAGCCCTATCTCAAATATTGGCAGAAAAATACTCCGGCGAAATTCCCCACGATAGAGAAATATTAGAAAAACTACCCGGTGTCGGACGAAAAACAGCTAATGTTCTTCTTAATGTCTGGTGGAATGAACCAACCGTAGCCGTTGACACTCATGTTTTACGATTAGCCAAAAGATTAAACTTGAGTGATGGAGAAACACCCATATCTGTTGAAAACGACCTAAACAAACTACCCAACGAATATCGTTTACATCTAAATCATTGGCTTGTCTTATTTGGCAGATATATATGCAAAGCTCAAAAACCAGATTGTCTCAATTGCCCGATAATAAAATTTTGCTCAAGTAACGACAAAAGAGTTTAAACTCTTTTAAAAACTCCTGATTCAACTTCAGGCAAAAACGAGCTTACCCTTCCGACAACAAAATCAACACTATCAACTCGTCCCCATAAAGGACCTTTTTGACAAGCCAGCATCATTTTATCGACATTTTGTTCATCTCCGGATAATCTCAACAAAACAGAACCGTCATAATCATTATGAACCCATCCGGAAACACCCCCTATTTCCTTTGCTTTATTTACAGCCCAACGTCGATAACCTACTCCTTGAACGCGCCCCTTTACCCTTATAATTACATCCTTCATCTTTTTAGATAACTTTCAATTTTTTTTAATTCAGAACATCTTTCCAACCTTCTTTTTTCGGCATCATCATCAGTTCCCCACATTTCATTCTGCCAAAGTTCTTCCAGATATGACAATCTTCCGGCCTCATTCGCATCAATTCTACCCTTGACCAACGCCAAAGCCAACAATACAGATTTCATATTCAATGATGCTGCATAATAACAAGCCAATTCCTTATCACTCATTTCAACAAAAATATTTTTTAATGGAATTTGAATTTTATCATTATTAGGGACATCAATCTTGTCTGTTGTATTAACTTCAACATCTATCAATTCTTTAACCCAATCCAAAATAGGTTGCCATTCTTTTTGTTGACGCATATACAAATCTCTCTTATCGCCCCAAAAAAACAACAAATCTGTTTTAGCAAACTCCAATAATTTTTCTACAATATCATCTCTATATAATGAAATTTCATTAACTGCTTTATCTAAAATATTATGCAAACTACTTTTCCTTTCTTACATTCCCGAAACAAAAGCATCAAACATTCCTTTTGCTGCTTTTCCCAATCCATTAACCACATCTTTGGTCTGCTTAGAAACATCCTGATAGGCATTTTTTGCTGTTGTTCCTAAACCTTTGCTTGTTGTAAATTTTGAAGAATATTTCGTTCCTTGCAAAGATGAATAACAAGGATCATCATCTGAGTTAAATAACATCTCAGAACCCAAATAAACGCCACCGGTTGCTACAGAACCGACAATTGTTGTCAACGCAGAAGTCTTATCCAAATACAATTTAGGATTCCGAATATCTCCGCCAACCCTGACAAAAGAAGCCAAAGCCTGTGTTATATTACCGTCAGCCAACTTATTAATCATAGGCGCAACCGTAAAATCAATTTTATCATCAATCAAATTAACATTACCGCTTCCGACAACTTTTAATTCTTTTGCATTAAAAACTATTCCGCTTGGAAACTCTGCTTTACCATTTTTAATATCAGATCTTATAACGGCACATTTTAGATCCAATTCAGATGTCTTATTTGTATTAATCCCTAAAACAGATAACAACTGTCCGAATACCCCTCTGGTCAACCAGTCCATTTTTCCTGTTCTGAGTTCTGATTTATCCATTACGGCAACAACTTGCCCATTCACATTTTCAGATAACTTTCTATAAGTTGTTCCATTTGTTTTTATTGATAAATCAACATCTAAATTACCACCGCTTAAAATCTGCATACTACCGTCGCGTGATGAACTTAAATCAGGATACAAATCTTGCACTTTCAAATTACTGCTTTGTAAATCCATAGCTATTGTTCTTTGATTTGAATTAACAACAACTCCCGCATCAATTTTACCTCCTCCTATCCTTGCATCAAGCTTTTTAACATTCAAAACACCATTTTGCAAATCAGCATTCATAACAACATCAGTCAAATTAAAATCATCTGCAAAAACCAATTTTCCGACATTCAAATTTATTGATGCATTCGCAAAATTAAGATAGTCATAGGGAACGCTGTCATTCGAAACAAATGTTAAAGCTTGAGCCTCATTAATCAACGAAGGAATTTTTAACGAAACTACTGATGATTTACTCAATGTGTTTATATCAAAATAACTCGACATCAAATCTGCAACAACCCTAATCTTTTGTTTTGACCAATCGGCAGATATCTTTCCGGTAATTTCATTTGTTGCAACATTCAAATTGCTGACTACAAAATCAGCAGATTCAATATCACCATCAATTCCGGTAATAAGTGTTATCTCCGGAATATCAAAATTATTTGCCGGATTATAAACGTTTGCTTCAACAGCATAACGAGGTTCTTCAAAAATTCCTTCAATAACACCCTTAATATTTACTTTAACATCCAAAACATCCAATAACGCCACAAAATCAGCTTTTCCAACATTCAAAATACTATCCAAACTGGTAATGTCAAACTCTGCTTCAACATCTTTTCCTTCAAATATTGCATCAATATCCAAACTTATGGTTTCATTACCTCCGGGAATATCCATTTTAACTTTGTTGATAAAAAGTTGTGTTGTTTTGTCTGAATTTGCATCATAATAACTCAAAATACCATCTTCCAACTCAACATTTTCTGCAACCAATCCTATTCCCAAAATAGCACTAGCATCTTTTATTTTATTATTTACTGTTACTTTTGATGTTTCACTTTTAATATTACCGACACTGCCAAATTCCCAATTTTTCTTTCCATCCGCTGATACCTCCAAAAAAATTTCAGGCTTTTGTAAAATTAATTTACTAACTTCAATTTGTTTTCTCAACAACGGCATAATTGAAAATTTAACATCCAACTTTTGCAATTTTATCATGTATGGCTCTTTTGCCCATTCTGAATTTGCAAATACAACATCATTAATAACTACTGTCGGAATCAACGAAATTCCTATTTTAGCATCACCATTTATTTGCAAATCTCGACCTGTCGCCTTTTTTACTGCTTCTTCTACATATGGTTTATATTTATTTAAATCAAAATTACGAACAAATACAAAACCGCCTATTGCCAAAATAATTATTAAGCTTGATATAATAGATGCTGTTTTTTTTATAAATCCCATATTTCACTCCTTATGCTGCAACCCCAACGTGTTTAATGCTTCCCTAAAATGTTCCGGTAATTCCGCCTTAATGGTTACATTCTTATATATATTCGACAAATCAATTTTATAAGCATGCAAGTACAATTTATCTTTCAAATCTGTATATTTCTCTCTTTTTGTTCCGAAATATCTGCTATCACCAACTATTGGTGTCTCAATATATTCCATATGAGCTCTGATTTGATGTGTTCTTCCGGTCAGTGGCCATGCTTTTATCAAAGCAAATTTATTTGTTAAATTATCAACTACTTCATAGTCTGTAATGGCTTTCTTTCCTGTATTTACTACAACAGATTTTTCACCAATTCTTTCTAAAGGAGCATTAATTTGCCCTCTCAATTGCTTAGGACACCCTCGCACTAAAAGTAAATATGTTTTTTGCAAATTATGTTCTTTAAAAGCCTTCGTCAAAAGTTCCGCATTTTTACGATCTCTTGCCAAAATCAAGATCCCCGACGTATCCTTATCAATTCTATGTACTAACTTTGGAGCCTCTATCATATCATATTTTAATGCATCCAACATTCCGTCAATATGTCTTGTTATATTTGTTCCACCTTGAACTGCTAATCCCGATGGCTTGTTTAATACAATAATATTTTTATCTTTATAAATAACCAACGACTTGATAAATTTTTCATCTTTATCCGAAACATCATTTTTTTCTGTTTTCTCAATCTGACATTCCATAGGTGGAATTCTTATTTCTTGCCCCTCACCTAACTTCAACGATGTGTCCGCTTTTTTACCATCCACTTTTATTTGTTTGGTTCGCAAAAGTTTCTGCAATCTCGACAAAGGAAGATTCGGATAATATTTCAAAAACCAACGATTAAGACGCATCCCATCATCTTGCGCCTTAACTTTTACAAACAAAACGTTACTCATCAATCTTTCCTTTTGCTCGTTGTTTTTCTTTTCTCAATTTATCAAAATATTCAACACGCTTTTTTATCTCTCTTTCAAAACCTCTATCTACGGGATGATATAACTTAGGCCGTCTCATTCCTTCAGGAAAATAATTTGCACCTGAAAAACCATCTTCACAATCTGGATCATATTCATATCCCTCGTTATACCCTAGCTCTTTCATTAATTTAGTTGGAGCATTTAAAATATTTTTTGGTGGCATCAAAGAACCTGTTTTTTTAGCTAAATCAAAAGCTGCATGCATTGCTTTATATACCCCGGCTGATTTTGGAGCTGTTGCCAAATAGGCCGTAAGTTGCATAATCGCCAAATCCCCCTCCGGCGAGCCAAGTCGTTCATAAGTATCCCAACAAGCTATCGCTTGCACAACCGCCCCGGGTTCTGCTAACGAAACATCTTCTACTGCAAATCTCGTTAATCTACGCAAAATATATTTTGGATCCTCTCCCGATTTTATCATTCTTGCAACCCAATAAAGAGCCGCATCAACGTCTGATCCACGCAATGATTTATGTACTGCTGAAATCAAATTATAATGCCCATCACGCCCTTTGTCGTATACCGGAGCTCTACTTCTTATAATTTTTACAATTGTTTCCTTATCAAAAATCTCGTCATCTTTAGCATAGTTCCACACACTTTCTGCTAAATTCAAAATATATCGCCCATCACCATCAGCTGTTTCCTTCATAAACTCTCTGGCATCTTCATCAACCGGTAGTTTTTTTCCAACTTCTTTTTCCGCTCGCTGCAACAATTCTTCAAAATTATCTGCATTCAATCTGTTCAAAACAAAGACCTGACATCTTGATAACAAAGCGGCATTTAATTCAAACGACGGATTTTCTGTAGTTGCACCCACTAATATTATGGTACCATCTTCAACATATGGTAAAAACCCATCCTGTTGCGATTTATTAAATCGATGAATTTCATCAACAAATAACAATGTCCCAATACCTTGATTCATCCGTCTTTCTTGCGCATACTGAAAAACACGTTTCAAATCTGCAACACCGGAAAAAACCGCCGATATCTGTTCAAAATAAAGTTTGGTATTTTCAGCTATTAATCTTGCTATTGTCGTTTTTCCGCAACCGGGAGGCCCCCACAAAATAAATGAACCGACTTTTCCGGATTCAATCATCCGCCCTAAAGGCGCATCTTTCCCTATTATATGATTCTGCCCTACCACTTCACTTAATAACTGTGGACGTAATCTATCTGCCAAAGGGCGTTTCACTTTTGCCGAAAATAAAGTATCTTCCATATTTTATCTATTCAGTTAACGATTCGCAACAATACACAAAGTATATCAATGATTACATCTAAATAACAACTATTTTTTATTACCAAACGGATTCGTTTTTGTTTTTAACTCAAAATTAAATGCATTTTCCGATAGCCACCAATCATTGACCTCTTTATCAATATTTCTATCCTGTTTTTCAATCAGAATATTCTCAACCTTTTCATCTTTCTTCTCGCTAATCGACGAAACTTCATCAGAAAATTCTTCAAAAACAATATTCAGATATTGTTCTAACTCAACTAAATCATCAAGTCCTAAATCTTTATTATTAAATATTTCCGTAACTCTGGGCGTTTCCATATACTTTTTATTCTTCCTATCCAATATATCCTTAGCCAAAGTATAATCTGCATTCATAACAGCCAATTTTTTAAATCGATCATCTTCCGCAAAAAATACATTATCAGCCAAAATCGGACGATGATAATATCCCTCAGCCAAAACAATCTGATGATCTTTTGTATCAATTTTAATATTTTTGCGTAACTTAAAATCTAATGCCAATCGGTGAAAATAACTTGCATCTGCAAAATACTTTCTTTTATCTCTCTTTCTTTTTCGTTTATCTCTAGGTATCTGAACAGATCTGGTTGCAAATGTCGCCAACTTATCCAACTGACGGCTAAGCTTTTGATTATCCGATGCTTTTATTATTTTATATGCTGTATTTACAACAACATTCTCCAATTCCTGCTTACTATATGTATTCTCTACTAATGCCAATGAATTACACAACAACAATGCCGACATTTTTTTATTTCGTCCGCTTTGTAATAACTCCATCAAATTTTTTAAACGAAGATTGTGTCCTACATCGTCCAACACCAACATAACAGGCAAGGGTCCTATATTTTCTTTTAAATTGAGATTCCTGTACAATGCTTCATCTAAAAACATCTGATTCAAAATTTTCGATGCATATGTATTGGCCATAGAATAAATTGTTACCGGCCTCCATCCGCCTGTATCTTCATCATAAACACCTCTTATATTATCCAAATTAAAATCATTACCGTTTGTTCTTTCTCTAATTGCCTGATTTGTAAATATTTTAAATGGCTTTATAGCACACGCAAAAGCTAACTGTCTCTGCTTAGGTGATAATGACAAAATCTGCCGTATTCCACTTTCAACAGAAGATCCATATCCAAAAAATATTGTTTCCCTTAATAAAGCATCAAACCAACCACTCCAATCACGTGTATTTTCATCAGTTGATGATAAATAATTTTCAATAACCCAATCCGTTATAGTTGCAAAACAAACATCTCTTCCTATCCATTGTTCCGGAACACCGGCCCAACTACCGATAGGTAAATAATTATCTTCATTTAAATTATCATTCTGAATTGCATATATAATTTCTTTAGTATATGAAGTCGGCATCAAAACATAATGACTAAGCAATATATCTTTTTCTTCTTTTGTTAAATGCTTACCTTCCAAAATTTTTCCTAAAAAATAATCATTCGATTTTGCCTGTGCAACTTTTGCAACCCAATATCCCAAAAACGACACAACCAACGAATTAGCTAGAATATTCCAATAATTATCCTTTTCATAATCATCAATATCAATAAGATAATTTGCAATTCTTTTCAAATAAGCATCTTTTCCCTTTTTATCTTTAGGCATATTATCATCATCCAACGGATTCCATCTGGGATAATATATTTCTTTTTCAGGATCATCCGTTAAATCCCAATTATAATAAACCACTTTACCTAATTCTGCGCGATATCCTGCCGTATATTTGGGTAAAAGCCCTGTCATATCTACGCCTATTATACATGCATTATCAGATCTCAAAACAGATGGTATTGCCACACTTGACGTTTTACCGCTTCCCATTTCTCCAATACATAAAACAGAATCTGCCGGTTTAACACTGAGTAACACTCCGGCATATCGTCCCAATACCATAAAAAGACCTTTATCAAGCCCCATCATTTTAATATCTTTAATGTTTGCAAAATGATGATTCAAAATATACCACAAAGAAAACGAATAATTTCTCGTTAACAAAGTAACAATTGCAGCAACAAACATTCCAACCGGCACCATAAACGGAACCAACAAAACCGGTCGCCACATCATAAGACGAATACTCTTAACTAAAGTGTTCCACCAATTAATATATAAATCAAATACATATAATGGATTATAAAAAAATGACATCCAATCTACATGCAACAAATCATCATGAATAATAAAATCAAAACGACATGCTAAATCAAGAAATGCAAAACATATTGCAGACAAAATAAAAAATGACAAATAGATAACAAACAACAATATTCCGACATTCAACACCATACCCAATCGACTCTTTTCATGAGCTATGCTGATCTGTCCACACATTATTTTTATCGTCCTCTTCCCATATCCCGTATAGGAACAATATGTTCGTTACTATCTTTTGTTTTAGATCTTTCTTGATCAATACTTTCTCTCATCGCTTTTCTGGCTGCTAATTCTTTTTCCTTGCGTTCTTCAATAATCTTTCGTAACTCTTCATTATGAGATTTAGCCTTTAAATCCTGTTCACTCTTAATATTCTCTAATGCTTGATCATCTTTCACATCGGGTTTCTTACCTTGTCCGAACACTTTTTTGCCGGCTTTTATCAATGTTTCGATACTAATTCCCTTATCTTTTTGGAAATCAAGTACCCCAAACTCCTTATTATTACCTAAAAACAACTCCGTAAAATCAACACTTTGATAATTTGACTTTTTCTTATTTTTGGGCGCCAAAATTCTTGCTAATTCTTCTTTTCCGGGAACTCTTCCTAAAGCCTGTGCAATCTGCTCGGGGGTAATATTACATTCACTCAAATCCAATCCGACAATATTAACTCCGGTAAAATCAATTCCGGTAAAATCAACACCTCTTAAACTAACCCTAGATAAATCAATTTTAGATAAGTTCAATAACGATAAGTTAATATTTCTTAAATTTAATTTATGAGGATAATACTTCGCCAAATATTCTATAAGTGCTTGAAGCTCTTCAATTCCTATAACATCAATTTCAATATCTAAAAGAATTGCATTTTCCAAATCTGCATCAGTAAATTTAACACCATTAAGCTTAGCTTTCGTAAAATTTGTACCATGCAAAACCGTACCGGCCAATATGGCACCGGACAAATCGGCACCGGACAAATCCGCTCCGGTCAAATTTGCACCGGAAAAATTAACTCCTCGCAAATCAGCACCGGAAAAATCAACTCCAGTCAAATTTGCAACCGAAAAATCCGCCCCTTGCAAGTTCTCTTTTGCAAATTTTCCGTTTTCCAAATTTTTTCCGACAAATCGCAATTTGTCATCATCAAAGATATTCTTAGCATCCGCCCCCTGTTTCGAAACCATACTCCAAGAAGTTTTTCCCTGTATTTCTTCTTGCAAACGTCGATCGAAATCTTCCTGCCCTTCTCTAATCCTAGCTCGAATATTATCTAACTTACTATCATCCTGCATAAAATTTCCTCAGCATTACGTTTCCTAAGTTTTTTACAGAATAACGCAAAATTTATATTTTGACAAACTTTTTTTATTTAAGAATACAGTCAAAACCGGCAACAACAACATCATTACACAAACTCTGCAGTTTATTTTGCTCAGGTTTCATCATCAATCGATGATACACTGTACCGTTAACTTCAGCCTTTTCTATATACATATCATATCCAGATAAAGAAGATACATTATCTTTTATTCTTTTCTGATCAGCTATTGCATTTTCCATATCTGTATATGCACCAAACTGCATTACAGTATATCCTTTTTTATCTGTTACCACAGCACCTGATTTTTTTATTTGTTTAGCACCTGATTTATCTGCTTTTTTACTGACTTTTTTATTTTCATCGCTATCAATCAATTCTTCAAGCCAATTATCTTTATGCGCCCACGCATTACCCCCATCATCCCAACGAGGATTCTCTTTAACCGCAGACAACATCGCAATCAAGTCTTTATTAAAAGCTTGACGTAATGTTATCTCAATATCTTTGATTCTCCCTTTTAACACACTTTTATCAAACGGTGAAAGTCCTGCCAAATAATACAAATTACGTAAAGATGACGCTCTCTCGGCTAATACCTGCGCTTCTCTCTGTTCAAGAACGATAAGTTCAATTCTTTTGTTTAATAAATCAATTTTTTCATACTCCGGTAAATTACGTTTCTTTTCCATTTGTTTGATAATTTCTTTTGCTTCTGCAATTTTATATTTATTGGCTTCGTACTCATATGTTGATTTTTCGACCAAACGATATCCCAATTCAACTTGTGTCATAACCAATGCGGCTAATTCATCAAAAACTTTCTGTTTTAGAACCAAATTATTTGGTTTATTTTGATATTTTTCAACAGCAACAAACAAATTAGTCGTTACAAGCTTTGCTTTATTAAACAGTTCATTTTCATAACGACTATCCTCTATTTCCAAACCGTTTATATCCAATCTTGCAACCGGCGGATAATCAACAAAAGCTTGACGTCTGACCTTAGCGGCATTAAAACTGCCCAGCTCTTCTTTTGCCAATGTAAATTCCCGACGATTACTTATAGCTGAATCTTGAAACACATCAGGACTATACCGTTTATCAAAATCTTCTAATTCATAAAATCTTTTACCTTCAAGATCCAAATCTTTATCTTTTGTTTTAAGCAATTGTTTATATTCCGTTTCAACATAAAGCAACTGGCTTTTAATTTCTGCCAAATTATTCAAAGCAACTTCCAAATCCTTACGATATGTAAGTTCTTTATCCGTAAGATAACCGCTACGTTCCATACGATCATTCAAATTTTTTAAAACTTTATCTTGCTGTTTCATTAAACGATCAATTTTTTTAATTTGATTTTCAGCAAAAATCTCTTCTCTGTGCAACTTAATAGCGGCAACACTTAAATTCTGAGCAGACTTCACATACAACATATTTTCAATATATCTTTGGTTATCTGTCAAAACACTCATTGCATAAATATCAGCAAAATCTAATGCTCTGGCAGCATTATAAAGTTTATCGGCATCCTGCCCCTTCGAAAACATATTTTCAGCTATTTTATTCGGATTCTCGTTACCATCATATATCTTTTTCAACATATTTTGAGCTGAAACGTCAGCATTATATTTAGCTGCTCGAGCCATTGCATTATATACATTTACAGGCTTCGGCAAAGATTCTACAGAACCGGAAAAAACTAAATCATTTGTATTTAAGGCTGTTCCCAACGTTTTCTTATCAGATGCACACGCTCCTAATAGTCCAATCCCTCCAATTACCACTAAACTACATGCTAAACGCTTTAACATAAAAACACCTCACATTTTGTAACAATATGAAACAAGAATTTAAATGCTTTTTACCAAAATAATTGGTATATGTAAACCAAAATTAATTTCTACAAACAAAAAGTTATAAGGACACAATGATGAATACTCCAATTAAAGTTGCCGTAATTGGCGCAGGAATGATGGGCAAAAACCACTTAAGAACGTACAAAAATCTCCCAAATTTTGAATTGGTGGGTGTTTATGATATTTTTTCTGATGCAGCCAATGCTGCTGCAGATGCATTCGGCATAAAGGCTTTTTCTTCTTTAGAAGAAGTTGCAGCCAACATTGATGCTGTAAGTGTTGTTACAACATCTGTTACTCACGCTGAAGTTGGTGAATTTTTCTTAAACAAAGGAATTCACTGCCTAATCGAAAAACCATTGGCTACTACCGAAGATGAGTGTCTAAGGCTTATCAACGCAGCAAAAACAAACAATGTAACTTTGCTTGTCGGACACATTGAACAATTCAATCCTGCGGTTGAACAATTACATAAAATTTTAACCGACAAATCTGAAATATGTTCTCTTGAAGCTCGCCGCATGTCTGCTGCTTCAGGACGTATTACAGACGTCGATGTCGCCATGGATTTGATGATCCATGATGCTGAAGTTGTAATGTCATTGGTTAAATCTCCTGTTATAAATGTTCAAGCTACAGCCGTGCGTTCTATTAAATCTCCGTCCGGTAAAGATTACATAACAGCAATTCTAGAATTTGCCAATGGTGCTACAGCTGCATTAACAGCTTCGCGTATTACACAATCTCGTGTTCGCACACTAAACATTACAACCAATGACAACTATATCGATATGGACTTTATCAATCAAAGCGTTGCCGTCCACTCACAAGGTCGTATGCATGGAGTAAATCAAAATGATTTACCCGAAAATATGCGTTATGGCTTAAAGGGAAGTGTTGAAAATTTGTTTATTATGCAATCACAACCCTTAGCTTCAGAATTAACACATTTTGCTAACTGCATAAACAACAATGAAAAACCACGCATCACCGGTGAACAAGCTTTGAACGCACTTAAAGTTATTTGGGATGTTCAAAAAGCTATTAACTCAACATCTGCAATGAGTCTGGCTGCAGAATAAAATTGTTGCTAAAAAACTTTTTAGGGAGCATAAATAATATGCTCCCTAATTTTTATAAAAAGGATATAAAGGTGCGATATAAAATAACTCTTGAATATGATGGAACTAATACTCTTGGTTGGCAACGCCAACTTGATGGTCCTTCTATTCAGGAATATTTGGAAAATGTCTTAGAATTACTATCAGGAAAACATACCGAAGTCGCTGCTGCCGGTCGTACAGATGCCGGCGTACATGCCGTCGGTCAAGTTGCTCATATAGACTTTGACACACAAATGGAACCTTGGAAAATACGTGAAGCCTTCAATGCAAATCTTCGACAAATTAATGCTCCGGTTGTTATAATAGAAGTTGAACCGGTAGATAACAACTTTCATGCACGCTTTTCAGCCAAAGGAAGAGGATACTTCTATCGCATACTAAACCGTCGCGCACCATCTACATTATTGGCTAACCGCGTATGGTGGGTTCCGATTCCCTTAAATATTGAAAATATGCGTGCAGGTGCTAACATCTTATTGGGCAACCACGATTTTTCTTCATTTCGTGCTGCAGCTTGTCAAGCAAAATCTCCTATCAAAACTCTTGATAAATTAGATATAACCCAAAATGGTGACGAAATAATATTCACCGTTGAAGCAAAATCATTCCTTCATCATCAAGTTCGCAATATGGTCGGAACATTAAAATTAGTTGGCGAAGGAAAACTAAAACCGAATGATATCAAAACTATATTGGAAGCTAAAAACAGAAGTGCTGCCGGACCGACAGCTCCCGCATGCGGATTGTACTTAAGTAAAGTAGAATACTAAAAACATACAACTTGTCTTATTATTTTACAATATCTACAAAGTCTTTTTCTTATACCCCTGAGCGACCAAATACGTCTCTGGAGATTCTTTTCTGCTGGCTGCCGGTTTAAAATGTGATACTTTTACAAAATTTTGTTTTGCATCAGCCAGTAATTCCCCTTCAGCCCCACCTTGAAAAACTTTAGCAATAAAAATGCCTCCTTCGGCCAAAACCTCCTTAGCAAATTCATATGCAACCTCAACCAAACCGATTGTTCTTAGATGATCTGTTTGCTGATGTCCGGTAGTATTAGCAGCCATATCACTCATCACAATATCAGCTTCGCCATTTAACAATAGCTTCAAGCGCTCCGGCGCATCATCTGCTGTAAAATCCTGGCATATAATATCCGCCCCGACAATAGGCGCTGTCTCCAAAATATCAATTCCTACAACTTTTCCGCTTCCTTTATTGCGCATAACAGCCACTTGTGTCCACCCGCCGGGAGCGCACCCCAAATCAACAATATTTTTTCCTTTTCCTAAAAATTTATACTTTTCATCAAGTTGTATCAATTTAAATGCAGCTCTTGATCTATACCCCAAACGCTTCGATTCTGCGACATACGGATCATTCAACTGACGAATAAGCCACTGATTTGATGATTTTTTCTTATACTTTCCTGTTTTCAATTTAATGGTAAGATTATGCCTACCGGTAATTTCTTTGGCTGATTTAGTCAACTTTGCCATTTTTATCCCTCTCAATCAAACTGGCTACAATACCGTCTTTTGCACTCTTTAATGATGCCGTTATTTCTTCTAATCCCAAACGTTCGTATATTGTTTTAAATATTATACATGCCGCAACAAAAATATAAGATCTTTTATCCCCGACATACGGACTTGCTGCCAACTCTTTTCTTTTAGCAGACAATAGTTTGGCTATAGCATCATCCATTTCTTGCTTATTCATTTTCAATCCATCAGCTCTTTCTCGATCATATTCACCAAAATTTCTTATCATCGAAACCAAACGCAAAGGTGATGACGACGTCGCAACAAAACAAACATCTTTATATTCACTTAGTTTTGAATTATTTAAAAAATCATCCATATACAAGTTAATTTCTTTTTCTAATTTAGCCGCTTTTTCTTGATTATATTCTACCAAACCAAAAGCTTCTGAAGAATTTCTTGCTCCCCACGGAATTGAAACGGAATAAATTATCTTTGGATTAATTTCATTAGTCGCCAGAGTTACTTCTGTTGATCCCCCTCCCAAATCATAAACAACAACATACTTACTCCGTCCCTGAACATGTTCAAGAGCCCCTTTTAAATTCAGCCTGGCCTCTTCCATTCCATCTATTATTTCTAACTTTATTCTCGATTCATTAAAAATACATCTTACAAATTCTTCGCCATTTGATGCCATTCTACAAGCAGCCGTGGTAATAGCCCTCATATTAACAGACTCAACACCATATTTATCCAACAATTGACGATATTCAAAGAAACACTGTTGTCCTCTTTCAAAAGCTTGTCTCGTTATCAAATTATTTTCATACATACCTTCTGCCAATCTGGTCGGATAATTTTTCATACACAAACGTTTTCCGTTTTCATCACAAATCAACAATTTACAAGAATTTGAACCCAAATCTATCCCGGCATATGTTTTAGTCATTAACAACTTCCTTGTTTTTTCGATTATTATTAAAATATTTACGTGATTTCTTGGTAAACGGATACCTTGGACGAAATCTTTTTTTATTTCTCTTTTCTTGTTTTCCCGCATGCATCATATCTAGTAAAATACCTTCTCTAATTCCTCTATCTGCAATAGTAATCTCCGAAATATTCCAAAAAGATAACAATCCCTCAATAATTGCACATCCGGCAATCGTCAAATCCGCCTTTTGCATTCCTATACACGCATGTTTTTTACGTCCCTCATCTCCCATACGCTTAATCTTTGCAATCGTTTTTTCAACATCTTGTACACTAAGTGCCAAACCATCAACTGCCGATCGGTTATAGCGTGGCAAATTAAGATGTATCGCCCCCAAAACAGTAACAGTACCGGACGTTCCCAAAACTTGAATTTCCTGATTCCTGATTGCTTCAGCTATATGATACTTTTCTTCAAATTCTGCCAATATCCTATGTGTTCGCTCAATTATGGTATTATAAGCCAACTCCGTCATATCTCGATTCGGGAAAGCTTCCGAAACAGTAACAACCCCATATGGTAACGAAACAAACCCCTCAATAATAGTGCGACCTGAATTTGTCATTCTGGCAAGCGAAACTTCTGTCGATCCTCCGCCTATATCAAAAACCAAAGCTCTTTTTATATTTCTGTTTAGCAAAGGAACACATCCTACCACAGCCAATCTTGATTCTTCTTGAGATGATATTATTTCTATATTTAATCCGGTCTCTTTTTTTACCAAATCTAAGAAGTAACAACAATTTTTAGCACGACGACAAGCTGCTGTTGCAACAAACCTGGCTTTTTTAATCGGCGCATACTCTTCCAAAACTCCCGCACAAACGCGCAAAGCATTTACAGTCCTACGAATTGCCGTATGAGATAACTCGTTATTATTTATAATTCCTTCCCCCAAACGAGTTATTTTTGAAAACGTTTCCACGATTCGAAAAGACGATGGAGTTGGTGTCGCTATCACTAATCGACACGAATTTGTACCCAAATCAATAGCCGCATAATTATCACTACTGACTTGTTGAACTAATTTATCAACTACACCTTTAGTTGCAGCTTTATTATTCTTTTCCTGCCACTTACTCATATATTTTAAAACTTTTGTTTCTAAAAAAATAAACTTGGTACCAATATAGCCCAAGTTTACATTATGCACAACATATTTTTTATATTTGGATTACATTTCCGCTCTTAAAGCTTCTCGTAATTCATCAATACAAACTAATTCTTTTTTTGCATTTTCAAAATACCAATACACCCATCCGTTACATGCCGGAGCATTTTGTGCTGCCGCTCCAACCTGATGAATAGATCCTTCAGCATTTTCACTCTTTAGTGTTCCATCTGAACGTACCACCGCACAATGCTTTCGTGTTGAATCATACAAGATATCACCCGGTTCCAAAAGGCCTCGTTCAACCACATTACCAAATGGAATTCTCGGCATTTTCTTTTTGCAAGCATACTCCAAACATTGTTCATTTTTAACGGGCGAAACAGCCTCTATTCTTTCTTTGGCTCCATAAACATACGTCAAATCTTTTTCAATACCGATAAAATTACGCCCTAATTTTTTAGCAACAGCACCTGTTGTTCCTGTTCCAAAGAAAGGATCCAAAACAATATCACCTACTTTTGTTGAAGACATAATAACCCTATACAACAATGCTTCGGGTTTTTGAGTCGGATGCAATTTTTCACCATTTTCATCCTTCAATCTTTCTTTACCCGTACATAAAGGAATATGCCAATCGGATCTCATCTGAGTATCTTCATTCAATGCTTTCATAGCTTCATAATTAAATGTATATTTTGAATCCTGATTTTTAGATGCCCAAATTAACGTTTCATGGGCATTTGTAAAACGAGTTCCCTTAAAATTAGGCATTGGATTAACTTTATTCCAAATAATATCATTGAGAACCCAAAAACCTAAATCCTGCAATATTTTTCCAACTCTGAAAATATTGTGATACGACCCTATTACCCATAACGCACCATCATCTTTTAATACTCGTCTGGCAGCACTCATCCATGCTTTGGTATAATCATCATAAGCATCCATGCTTTCAAAATTATCCCACTCTTCATACACCCCGCTGACATTGCTGTTATCGGGTCTCAACAAGGCATCTCCCAGCTGCAAATTATATGGAGGATCAGCAAAAATCAAATCAACTGATTTTTCTTCCATTTGATTCATAACATTAATGCAATCATCATTAATAATTGTATTTAGCAGACTCTTTGTACGTCCTATTTTCATATCATCCAACCATACAGTTGTTAAAACATATCTGCGAACCAGTATGCCTTAAAGATAGTTAGAAATTTATTAACAAAGAGGCTTTAAAAAAATTAAAAAACAAAATACTTTTTTTCAATAACTAAGCTACTTTTTTCAAAATTACATCACGTATAGGCTTATATGTTTTACGATGAATTCCCGAAATAATTCCATAAGCATTAATTCCTTCTATATGTGCTTTTGTACCATATCCGGCATTTTTCTCAAACCCGTAATAAGGATATTTTTCGGCCAATTTTTTCATCAATCTGTCTCGATAAACTTTTGCTACTACCGATGCTGCCGCAATTGAATAAGACTTTGCATCACCTTTAACCAAAGTTGCACACTCACACCCGATTCTCTGCGGTTTTTGATTACCATCTACAATTGCAAAATCAGGGTTCATACCTAAGGCTTCTTTAGCCCTTTTCATTGCCAAAAAAGTCGCTTGTAAAATATTTAATTCATCAATTTCTTCAACTGAAGCCTCACCGATTCCGATTAAAACTTGTCCTTTTTTATTTGCCTCGAGCAATTTTTCATAAAGTTCTTCACGTTTTTTGGCGCTCAATTTTTTGGAATCATCAAGATTTTTTAATAAAAACTCATCAACATTTCTATCCAAAAACACTGCTGCACCGGCCACAACCGGCCCTGCCCAAGGTCCTCGTCCGGCCTCATCGATTCCGACAACTTTTCCTTTATATTTATCCTCAAATTCAAACGAAGGCATCTCTTACCACCACACCTTAATTTTTTTCTCATTTATTTCACACATTCCACCCACAGGCAAAGTTGCAATCGGCGTTGTATGCCCGAAATCAAGATTTGCAATAATCGGTAAACCTTTTAATTGCGGAATATTATTAACAATAAACTCTAATTTTTCTCTTGTAACATCTGAAGCCTTTTGAAAACGTCCGATAAGAACAGCTCTTACATTAACGAAATCATCTCTTTGAGCAAGTGCTTGAAAATGTCTGAAAAATACCTCTCCATCATTTTTTGTATAATTACAATCTTCAATCATCAAAATTGTATCTTTTTTAAATTCGGCTTGATACGGAGTTCCGTTCAACAACAAAAATGTTCCCAAATTTCCGCCTTTTAATTCTCCTTTGGCATTACCGTTTTGCAATACCCACCAGCCTTCATTTTTTATAAAATCACGTTTCTCTTGGTCAATGAACCACAAATCATCACTCCACTCATCAGATATTTTTAATTCACTCTCACCTTCAAACAAAACTTTTTCTAGCATATCCAAAGTATACTCATTACCTTTTTTCATACCGATAGAACTGTAATGAGGCCCATAAAAACAAACTAATCCCGTTTTAGCCTCTATTGCCGACAACAAAGCCGTAATATCAGAATATCCGCACAAAATTTTCGGATTATTTTTGATTACTTCATAATCCAAAAAAGGTAAAATCTGATTCGAATTAAAACCTCCCAAAATCGTAAAAATTGCCTTCACATTTTTATCTAAAAAAGCTTCCATAACATCATCGGCTCTTTTTTTAATATCCGTTGATGCAAACATATCAAAATTTTCATCAGTTGTATTAGTTGCAAAACTGACTTTCAAACCAAGAGCTTCAAAACGCTCTTTAGCAATTTGACGACAATCCTGACCTATTATCTTCAATCCTGTTGCCGGTGCTATAATTCTTATCTCATCACCTTTTTGCAATTTTGCCGGTATTAACTTTTGCATTACAACATCTCCTAAACAATAAACATTACCTTCAGTATATCCGTATTTTTATATTTTGCACCATTTTTATATACTTAAATAACAAGCGAAAACACTTATATATAATATAAAAAAGGATATTGCATTATGACAAAACATTTTTACATTTTTCGTCACGGACAATGTCCGTTCAATATATCTAATCATATTCAAGGGCAACGTTTCAACGGAATTTTAACAACTAAAGGAGAGACTCAAGCTTTAGATACTGCGAAAAAATTAAAAAACAAACAAATTGAAATTATTATATCAAGCCCGCTCAAAAGAACTATTCAAACTGCAAAAATAGTTTCTTCTCTTATCAGAGCGCCTATACTTATTGACCATCGCTTTATTGAGGTAAATATGGGAATTATTGAAGGAATGCATTTTTCAATAGTGGAAAAAAAATATCAAAATCTATATAAACAGTGGCGTATGGATAAAAACGGCAATACTCGCTTTGCCGGAGGAGAAACCAAACACGAAGTCCGTAATCGTATTATCAACGGTCTTAATTACTACGCCACTGAAACCTCCTATCAAAACGTCGGAATATCTTCCCATGGAATTGCAATATCTCAAATATTACAATTTCTCGGACACAATCAAACCGATATCCCGAACGGTTCAATATTGCACATATCGTACAAACACCCTGACTGGTCATATAATGATTTTATTCACTAAAGTATTATCCAAAGTAAAACCCGCTATCAAGCGGGTTCTACCTAATATACTTAACACCTCCCAATACACTGATAATCAAATCCTTGTTTTTCAGGACATTTTATCTTCAACATATTGCGCAAATCAACAATTTTAGGAACACGCATTATACTTTTTAATTCTGTCAAATTAACATCGGAAAATTCAGACCACTCAGTTAATATTGCCAATACATCAGCATCTTTCGCAGCACCCAATGCCGAAGCAGCATACTCAACTTTATCACCTAATATTTTTTTAGCATTATCAATTGCTTTAGGATCAAAAACAGACAGCTTAGCTCCATTGTTTAACATTTGTTCAACAATTTGCATCGCCGGAGATTCTCTGACATCATCCGTACCATTTTTGAAGGCTAACCCCCAAACAGCTATTTTACCGGATGGTTTTCCATCAATAACCTTCAAAATTCTATGAGCCATTTTTGTTTTACGCAAATCATTTCCTCTTATTGCCGTCTCTATTAACGACATTGGCGTTCCGTACTTTTTACCCATACATGCCATTGCATTTGTATCTTTAGGAAAACAACTTCCGCCATATCCCGGTCCGGGATTCAAAAAACGACTTCCTATTCTGCTGTCTAACCCCATTCCCTTTGCAACCTCAAACACATCCGCTCCGGCTTTTTCACAAAAATCTGCCATTTCATTTATATAATGAATTTTCATAGCCAAAAACGCATTTGATGCATACTTTATTGTTTCTGACGACTTTCTGTTAACAAACAATATTTCCGTTTTACCGACAAAAGGTTTATATAACTCCCCTACCAAAGCTCTTGCCTTTTCACTGTTAGCACCAATAACTATTCTATCCGGAGCAAAAAAATCATGAACAGCAAAGCCTTCTCTCAAAAATTCCGGCAACGACACAACATCAAAACTTGCTTGAGGATTCTTTTCTTTTATGATTTTCTCTACTTCATCACCTGTACCGACCGGAACAGTAGATTTATTTGCTACAACAGTATACCCATCCAAATACTCGGCCAATTCTTCCGCTGCAGCATATATATATTTCATATCCGCTTCTTTCGTAACCGGATGGGGCGGTGTACCAACAGCAATAATTACAATATCTGCATCCTTAACACCATCTTTCATAGATGTGGTAAACTGCAATCTCTTATTTTGAACATTTTTTTTAAAAAGTTCTTCTAATCCATCCTCAAAAATTGTCAGTTTTCCTGACCTCAAAGAACTTATTTTATCACTATCTTTATCAATACAAATCACTTGATTTCCAAGTTCTGCAAAACCTACACCTGTAGGTAAACCGACATATCCGGTTCCGATAATTCCTATTTTCATTGTCATACACCTTTTCTGAAAAATAGTTATGTTTAATTTTATACAACACTACCAGTATTATCAAAATTTATCCATTTTTCAAGCACCATTTTTACTGTTATCAACTGTAATAATATTCTTCAAAATATTGTTTTTTATGCTAATAAATAACGTGAAAATGGAGATTGAAATGAAAAAAAATATATCTTTTTGGATAGCATCATATCTGGGATTAGGATACTCAAAAATAGCTCCGGGAACTGTCGGATCTCTGGCAACACTCCCCTTAGCTTTTGTTTTAGCTTATTTTTATGGATTATGGGGAATAATTGCCGGTATTGTTGTTTCGTTTATTGCCGGAGTTATTTCAACTTGTGAAGTACTTCGCTACACCCCTCATGATCCGGGCTTTATCGTAATTGATGAAGTTGCCGGACAACTTACAACATTTGTTGCCGTCGCTCCATATCTTCAAAACAATCCGAAATCATGGCCAATATACATTATCGGTTTTATCCTTTTTCGTATTTTTGATATATTCAAACCACAACCTGTACGTTGGGCTGACAAAAAAATCACCAATGCTTGGGGTGTTATGCTTGATGATATAATCGCTGGAGTATATTCTGCATTAATTCTTTACATTCTTTTTTCATTTGGATTTTTCAGATAATTAAACAGAAAAAATACATTTGTAATAACCACAAATACGATTTTGTACAAATATCAAAACAAAACCGTATTTATTTTAATTTAAAAATTTTCATTCCGTCTGGATATATTTCCCTTCTGAGTTTGTTTTACATCCTCAAAATTCATTAACTTTACCAAAATCGCAACAACATCTTCCGCTGTATAATTTTTATACACAAAATCAGCCCTATAAAAATCAGCTTTTACACTTTTTGCCTCTGATGCAACACAATATGCTCTCTTATCAAACAACATTAACTGACAATTTTCGGATAATGCATCATATTTTTTTTCATCACGTTCCAGTCTTATCCATTGCTTTTCTCTGTTACAATCTTTGCATAAATTATCTCTGATACAAACAGCAGAAGTAAATAAAGGAACATCTTGATAAACAACCATTGCTACAGGTAAAGACGAAATCATTGCCATATTTTTTATATTTGAAAAAGTATCTTCAACCGGCAATGTAACCCTATTTACACCATATTTTTGCGCCATATCTACTGCTTCGGAATTAAACATATATATCAAATTATCAAATGACAAATCTATTTTTTTAACCGGCAAAACTTCTAATCCCCAATAATTGGAAATCTCCCATTTTTTATAACCGGCATTAATAAGTTTAGTAATTATTGGCTTAAAATCCTCCGTATTTCGACAAACCGCAGGCAATGCAATTCTAACTTTATTTCTTGGAAGCTGTGCAACATCTGCCATATCAGTATCTGGCTTTATAAGATAAATAATTTCTTCTAAAACACCAAAATCAAGAAACCTTGCTTTTTTTGCATCATCAATTTTCACAATCCATTTGGAATTATTAAAAATGGTTCTTACCGGAACAATATCCCTTTGGGTGGAAATATCTTCATAAACAATTTTTTCATATAATCTTCTGCGTAAATCATTTAACACCGAAACAGGAACAAACAAATTTTCCGGATTATATGCTTGTATGGTTTTCAAAGAAAAATTTGTATTTCCCGTTTTTGCAAAAACATCTTTAATCGTTTGCCCAACCCGATCAATATTATTAGCTTTATCAAAACACCCCTGACTTTCAACACTCCAATTTAACACTTTGGCTTCTATTTTGTCTTTAGTCACAATAACATCAACATCAATATCGATTCGTGGCATAAATTCTTTAGGTTTAGGTTTGGAATACCCGTAAATTCCCTTAACCTCTGACGAAGAGGCCAAATATATCAAATCACCTTTTTTTAACCCGTTTATTTTGGTCGGCAACATCACATCAACCTTATCACCAGATTTTGCTTCCCAAACATTTTTTCCGTTTACCCTAAAATTTTGCAATGAAAATCCATAAGGTTTTTCCATACCTTCAACATCAATTTGAATACCATCGTGTCTTGCAATTCTGAAATCTGTTGTAAATACTACCTTCCGATTATCAAAGCTCTCAACTTTACCGATAACTAAACCTCGATGTCCTACAAATTTCTTATCCGTAACTTCTTTATTTTTCCCTTTAAAATGAAATTTACACCATGGGCGAGAAAAAATTTGTTTAATATTTTGAGCTTTTTCTCTAATTTTTCCGTTCCCATCCAAAATATTTCTGTAATAATCTACTACAGCTGCTACATATAAGGCATTTTTCTTGCGCCCTTCTATCTTCAATGAGTACACTGGCAACTTCAAAATATCCTCTTCCAAAGCAAAATCTTTCATTGAAAAACAATGCTCAAACTTACCGTCTCTCAAAAACTCACTTCGGCACGGATAAAGACATTTGCCCCGATTAGCGCTTCGTCCATTAGCAAATGATGAAAATTGGCAAATTCCGCTATATGAATAACAAAGCGCCCCATGAACAAATGTTTCCAGTTCCAAACCATCAATTGTTGCAATTTCTTTTATCTCTGCAAGTGTCAATTCTCTAGCCAAAACAACTCTTGAAAATCCCATTCTCTTGAGAGCTATAGCTCCTTGTTTATTATGTACTGCCATTTGAGTACTTGCATGCATTTCTATCGTCGGATAATATTTCTTTATTATGTTTGCGACACCTAAATCTTGTAATATAACAGCATCAATACCTGCTTTACAACAAATATCCAAATTTTTCATCAAATCATCTAATTCATGATCTTGCAAAACCGTATTTATAGTAACAAAAACTTTCTTATTCAAATAATGTGCAAACGCTGTAAACTCGCAAAGTTCATCTTCCGTAAAATTACTGGCTGTTGCTCGAGCCGAAAACTGCTTTAATCCCAAATAAACTGCATCAGCACCATAGTAAAGTGCAGCATAACCAGCTTCAATATCTCCGGCTGGAGCTAAAAGTTCTTTTTTCATTTTTTATTATCCTCACAATCTTCCTTTGTAATACCTTATTTTCAAGCTTTTTACAACCAATTTTGTGCATACAAAACAAAATTTTATTACCTTTTTTTAAAATAAGGATTAAATTAACGAATACTATGAAAGGAAGAATGATATGTATGATGTAAAATCACCTAAAGCTGAAGAATTTATCGATCACCAAGAAATATTAGATACGCTTGAATATGCACACAATAATAAAAAAAATACTTCTCTTATAGATACAATATTAAACAAGGCACGCTTACGCAAAGGTCTTTCCCATCGTGAAGCTGCCGTACTTCTAGATTGTGATATTCCTGAAAAAAATGAGGAAATTTTTGCGTTAGCAAAACAAATTAAGGACGATTTCTATGGAAATCGCATAGTTTTGTTTGCTCCATTATACCTGTCCAATTATTGCGTTAATGGCTGCGTTTATTGTCCTTATCACGCAAAAAATAAACATATTGTTCGAAAAAAAATGACACAAGAAGAAATCAAACGCGAAGTCATTGCTCTCCAAGATATGGGACATAAAAGACTGGCTCTTGAAGCCGGAGAAGATCCCGTCAACAATCCGATTGAATACATTCTTGAATCAATAAAAACAATATATGGAATAAAACACAAAAACGGAGCTATTCGTCGAGTAAATGTTAACATTGCAGCAACTACTGTTGAAAATTATCGCAAATTACACGATGCCGGCATCGGAACATACATATTATTCCAAGAAACATACAACAAAGATAATTACGAAAAATTACACCCGACAGGTCCAAAGCACAACTACGCATATCATACAGAAGCTATGGATAGAGCTATGCAAGGAGGGATTGACGACGTAGGATTGGGTGTTCTCTACGGTCTATCCACATATAGATACGAATTTACAGGATTATTGATGCATGCTGAACATTTGGAAGCAACATATGGTGTCGGACCTCACACAATAAGCGTTCCGAGGATTTGTCCTGCAGATGACATTAACCCTGATGAATTCAGCAACTCAATTGACGATGATACTTTCGCCAAATTGGTTGCTTGCATCCGTATATCTGTACCATATACGGGAATGATTGTTTCAACCAGAGAAAGCCAAAAAACTCGCGAAAAAGTTCTTCAACTAGGAATATCCCAAATATCCGGAGGTAGTAAAACATCTGTTGGCGGATATGCCACTCCAGAACCGGAAGAACAAAATTCATCACAGTTCGACATAACTGACCGTCGCTCACTTGATGAAATTGTTTGCTGGCTGATGCAATTAGGCTATACTCCGAGTTTTTGTACTGCATGCTATCGAGAAGGGCGTACGGGAGACCGTTTTATGGCTCTGTGTAAAAATATGCAAATTCATAATTGTTGTTTTCCCAATGCCCTAATGACTCTTCAAGAATATCTTGAAGACTACGCATCTGAAAAAACCAAAGAAGTTGGTGAAAAATTGATTAATCTTGAAATAGATCAAATACCAAATGAGAAAGTTCGCAATATTTGTAAAAAAAGACTTGAACTCATTCGCAAAGGTGAACGTGATTTTCGTTTTTAATCCATTTTTTACTACGTTCTGAAACTCTTTTTGAATCCAATATCTTACGTCGGGTTAATTTGAATAATTCCGGCGTAAGTTTTTTTAAATATCCCTTTGTTTTATCTTCAAACTTAACAAAAAATTCTGTTATTGCCCATGCAACTCCTTGCTTTGTATCCCAAATTCGAGGTCTTGCATTAATAAGTATATCCAAAGCATTATCCAAATATTTTTCATTACAAAAATACTTCAACATCATAACATATGCAAACCGTTGTTCATAATCTTTTTTACTGCAAACATAACTAAGCAACAAATCCCAATATTTATCAGGATATTTCTTTGCTGATTTCAGTGCCGAACAAAAACTGTCACAAACCATCCAATTATCAATTATTGGAACAAATTTTTTAATTTCTTTAATTTGTTTATCAATATCTTTAACCCAACCTACAGCATATGCTTGCAGTAAAATTTCTTCTAAACTATCTCTTTTTATACATTCAATTTCAGAACATAACTCTTTTGCCTTTTTATTCAACAAAGGAAGCCCTACTCCATAAACTTTATGTTTTATATTAGGAATAAGAGATTGCGTAAAAACTGCAACTTTAATATTTGCATTTTCCTCAATCCATTTTTTCAAACCATTATTTAACATTATCAACCTTCCTTTAACTCGAATACTAATTATATAACTTAAATATTTATTTAACATTTAGATGTAGAATACGACTGTTTTTAAGTAATAATATTTAGCGAGAGTTTTTATGCACCATTTACCAACTCTGATATCTGACTTAGCAATGATAATGATATACGCAGGAATTATTACCGTTTTATTTAAACGATTAAAACAACCTGTCGTATTAGGATACATTGTAGCAGGGATTATAGTTGGCCCTCATTTTGATTTTTTACCGACTGCAGCAGACAAAGAAAATATTCAAATTTGGGCTGATATTGGTGTTATCTTTTTGCTTTTCAGTCTTGGACTTGAATTCAGTTTCAAAAAAATAGTAAACGTAGGTAAATCAGCTATAATTACAGCATCTGCAAACATTTTATTTATGTTGCTTATCGGCTATCATGTCGGATTAAATTTAGGATGGTCAACGACTGAAAGCCTCTTCCTAGGCGGTATGATCTCAATGTCATCAACCACCATTATAATTAAGGCTTTTGAAGAATTGGGCCTTAAAGGACAGCGTTTTACTGATTTGGTATTTGGTGTACTTATTGTTGAAGATGTTGTCGGAATTTTACTCTTAGTATTACTTCCCACCATATCAATCGGAAAAAATGTTGATGGGATAGAACTGCTTATAAGTTCGGGAAAATTGGTATTTTTCCTTGTTTTATGGTTTATAACAGGAGTTTACCTTGTTCCGACATTATTAAAAAAAGTGATTCATTTATTAAATGACGAATTACTTCTTTTGTTATCTATGGCACTTTGTTTAGGAATGGTTCTTATTGCCACATCTGTCGGATTTTCTTCTGCTCTTGGAGCATTTATTATGGGATCAATTCTAGCTGAAACGGATGAAGCCGAGCGCATTGAACATACTATCAAACCGGTAAAAGATCTATTTGGTGCAGTCTTTTTCACATCTGTTGGTATGCTGGTAGATCCTAATATGTTTGTTGAATATATTATACCTATTACAATTATAACAATAGTAGTAATATTTGGTAAAGTATTGTTGTCCACCTTTGGCTTTTTACTTTCCGGCAACAGACTTGAAACCGCAATAGCAAGCGGATTTTCATTAGCTCAAGTTGGTGAATTTGCTTTTATTATTGCCGCATCAGGTATGGCAATCGGGGTTCTTGGAGAATATGTATATCCCAGTATTGTTGCAGTTTCTGTAATAACCACCTTTACCACACCATTAATGATAAAATCAGCCAAACCATTTTACAATTTTATACATAAATTACTACCTCAAAAGTGGAAAGAATACCTAAGCACACATACAAGTTCAAAAAAAGATACCAATGCTGAGGAAGAATTATGGAAACAGTTATTTAAAAAATACTTTTTTAAACTTTGCATTGCATCCATCATACTAATTGCAATCATAAATTTATCTTTTTATATATTGCACCCGCAATTAGTCCAACATCTTCCTCCTCGCATTGCGGACCTGACAGCGACACTTATAACATTAGCTGCAATGTCCCCATTCTTACAAGGATTACTCACGGTAAACAGTGATTTGGCACGTATATATCTTACATTATGGCACAAACGTATTACAAACCGCCTGCCTTTAATTTTATGCACCATCTTACGTATGGCTATAATCGTAATTTTTATAATGGTAGTTATAAATCATTTATTTACCAAAGATTTCTTTGTTACTTATGCTCTAATGGGAATCTTCGTTGTAATTTTATACAAATCAACTTGGCTATCTAAAAAATACAAAAATATAGAACGTCAATTTTTATCTAACCTATACAGATATAAAGAAAAAGAAATTCAAGAAAGTAATTCCGAAAATCAACAGGAGAAATAATATGAGCAAAACAGTATGTATCTTACTTGCCGATGGTTTTGAAGAAGTTGAGGCAATTATGCCGGCAGATATACTTAAACGCCTTGATATAAATGTTATACTGGCGGGAATCAAAGGAACAAATATTTGTGGCTCACATGGAATCTGTTTGACAACACAAACCACCATAAACGATATTTCAGCAGATGATTTTGATGCCCTGATTTTACCTGGAGGACTTCCCGGAACAACCAATTTACGCGATTCGGAAAATGTAATTTCGCTGGTATGCCAAGCCAATGAACAAAACAAAATTTGTGCCGCAATTTGTGCTGCTCCAATAGTATTAAGAGATGCCGGAATAACTGAAAATAAAATAATCACCGGATACCCTGGATGCGAAAGGCTTTCAAACAATCCAGATTTCAAATTCTCTGAAAAATCCGTTGAAATATCCGACAATATAATAACCGCAAAAGGAATGGGAAAAGCATCTGAATTTGGTTTTGCAATAGCCCGTGCTTTGGGAATATCAGATAAACAAATAAAAGATATATCTTCAAGTGCCTTTATAGATCTATAAATATTCTACAAAAAAATCCCCTTTTGTTTAAAAGGGGATTTTTTTTAATTTCGTAACTATTTCTTTTTCTTTGTTTCCTTTGTTTCACATTCCAACTCTGATGTACATTGCGGGCAACGTGTTGCATTCAAAGGTATCTCTGAACAACAATAAGGACAAGCTTTCGTTGTTTTAACAATATTCTGAGCCTCTTTTTTATCCATTTTTGCTTGCAATTCATTAATTGCCTTAATCAGAATAAAAACAGCAAAAGCAACAATCAAGAAACTGATAATAGCATTAACAAAAAGTCCCAAATTCATAGTAACCGCACCGGCTGCTTGAGCTGCTGCCAATGAATTATACGGAGCAGGAGTTGCACCATCTTTCAAAACTAAAAATAAGTTCGAGAAGTCAACTTTTCCCAACAACAAACCGATAGGCGGCATAATAACATCTTTAACCAAAGAATCTACAATCTTACCAAAAGCAGCTCCGATAATGATACCGACAGCCATATCAATAACATTACCGCGCATTGCAAACTTTTTAAATTCGTTAGCCAAATTTTTAAACATAAGTATACCTCCCGACAATATTTTAAAGACTAAACGCCGCCTACAAAGGCGGCGTTATATAAACTAAATTTTCTCAACCTGAGAATATTCCAACTCAACCGGAGTCGAACGACCAAAAATCGAAACTGAAACCTTAACTCTGGCTCTCTCAGTATCAACTTCTTCAATCAAACCGACAAAAGAAGCAAACGGTCCATCACAAACTCTGACTTGTTCGCCTATTTCAAAGTTAACAACTTCACGTGGACGCTCTACACCTTCTTGCATTTGTGTTATAATGCGTTGAGCCTCTGCTTCAGTAATCGGATAGGGTTTATTTCTAGATCCCAAGAAACCACTAACATTCGGATTATTTTTAATCAAATGCCAAGCCTCATCAGACATAACCATTTTAACCAAAATATATCCGGGAAAAAACTTACGTTCACTTGTAACTTTTGCCCCTTTTTTAACCTCAACAACCTCCTCGGTAGGAATCATTATTTCCAAGATTCGGTCTTCCCATTTTTTCAACGCAACTTGTTCATTAATGGACTGAGCGACTTTTTTCTCACATCCCGAATGAACATTAACAACATACCACTTAGCGTTCATATTACCTTATACTCCAAGCGAAAATACAGTTTTGACAATCCAACCCAAAATCTGATCTACAAAAAAGAAAAACGTCGATGCGATTGCCACCAAAATGACAACCATAATCAAACTTTGAGTGACTTCCTTCCTTGTAGGCCAAGTAACTTTCTTAACTTCTTGCTTAACCTGACGGAAAAACTGCAACGGACTGACTTTTGCCATAACTTTTCCTTAAAAATCAACTAAAAACAAACTGGCAGGGGCAGTAAGATTCGAACTCACGACACCCGGTTTTGGAGACCGGTGCTCTACCAACTGAGCTATACCCCTAAAAATACGCAGCCTGTTCATCCCGGCTGCGTATAAACTAATACATAAGATTCTTACATAAATCAAGTATTTTTTTTAACTATTCTTCAATTTGTTCTAAAACACAATTTCCTGCATCAAGTTTATATCTTACCCCACAAGTTAAAACAAAGCGATTTTTAAAATGTCCGTAATTAAAATTTTTAATCATCGGAACATTAACCTGAGCAGCAAAATCATCAATAACACTTTCTACCGTTCCGTGAGTTATATGATCCTCACATTCGCTGAATTTGCCAAATATAATTCCTTTTATTTTTTCAAAAGTAGGATTATATTTTAACTGTGTTAACATCAGCTTTAACTTATATGACTTTTCGCATTCATCTTCCAACAACAATATCTTATCTGTTAAATCAGGATAATACGGAGTGCCGGATAAATCCGAAATTGTCGACATATTTCCTCCTATAAAAACACCGTCAGCAATTCCTTTGATTACACACTCGCCTGACGTAGCCTTAAACATATCTCCCTTCAAAAAACTCCTAAAACCATCATCAACTTTCGGATCTATCATACCGGTTCTAAATTCATATTCAGGAAAAAATCCCGTCACATACGGATTTTGTGTTTTTCCGAAAATCCCAAATTGTAACGATGTCGTATCTGAAAATCCTACAATAGGTTTTTTATTTTTCTTTATAATATCAAAATCCAGATATTCCAAAACTCTCAAAGCTGAAGCTCCGCCATGAACGGCTATCAAAGCATCTATAGAATTATCTTCATATGCTTTCATTATATCTTTTGCTTTTTCTTTTGCCTGAAAAGTACTTAAAGTTTTACCACTCAATGCCGTCGGCATCATTACAACATTTAATTTTAATTTTTCAAAATATTCCAACCACAAATCCGGATTCAACTCACGCTCGGAAAGCATTACCGAAGGAGAAATAAGTGCAATTTTTTTAATCTGCTTCATCTTTGTCCCTTTACCTTACAGACTGATCAATCGGATTAAATCTCAAACGCAACACACGCCATTCATCATATTTTTCAGCATACTTTTCTGACAATATCTTATATGGCGCGCAAATATACACTGCTCGTCTTGCACTTTCAGCCACAGACCTAAAATAACTATCAGTATTATATCTTGCTGTATTTTGAATATCGACCGATCGCACAGTACCATCTTGATTAAGCTGAGCTTTAATTTCCACAATCATATCCTCAATTCCCATTGCTCCGGGATCAAGATTCCAACAAGCACGCAATTGTCCCGCTAAAGCATCCATTTCCGAAATTGAAAGCTCACTAAAATACGAACCGGCAATTCCTCCTTCAACTCCCATATTAGCTACGGCAGTACCTTCTTTAATTGTTGCTGTTGTTGACTTATCTGCCTCTTTTTCCAAAGCATCAACACTGGCCAACAAACTCTTTAACGGATTCGCTAACTTAGGCTCTTCCTTATTTTCTTTTTTAGGAGCTTGTTTTTTTTGCTCTTGTTTTTGTGGTTTAACCTTCTCTTGTTTCTTTGGTTTTGTCTTGACCTGAGGTTTCTTTGGTTGTGGAGCAACCATAAAATCTTTCTTTGGCGGTTCCGGTTTGGCTGCCGGCTCACTTTCAGCTTCCTTTTTCTTTACCTTTTCTTCTTTAACTTCAGGTTCAACTTTGACTTCTTCTTTGGTATATTTTTTTTCAATTTTTCGTTTAACTTGACTCGCCTCTTTATCTTCTTTCCCTATTTTAGCCTTAGGAGGAAGATTAGTCATCTCAGAAATTTTAACATCTTTTAAATCGACAATAATCGGCACTTGGCTTGGCTGAGTACGATTCCACCAAAACATAGGCATTTCAATTACAAACAACAGAAAAACCACAACATGTAAAGCAATCGATTTTTTCAATGCCGAATTCATATTACTTTATTTTTTCCTATTCATCTTAGGCTCTGTTTTAAGTCCAACCTTATCGAAACCGGCTTCTTTCAATATTGCCATTAAACCGATAACCCGACCATATTCAGCACCCTCATCACCTGAAATCGTAACCGTAACTTCATTATTTTGTTCTTTTATAGCATTAAGCTTTGATACTATTTTATCTGCAGGAACTTCTGTTTGCCCGATATAGTAATAACCTTCTTTATCAACACTGATATTAATAGAAGTATCTTCACCTTCCAAAGTCTTGCCTCCTACCTTAGGCAAATCCAACGCAATACCTGAAGTCATCAACGGGGCCGCCACCATAAACACGACCAATAAAACCATCATAACATCCATCAAATTAGTAATATTAATTTCCGAATTTAACTGATATCTGCTGGATCTGCGTCGGGTATTAATTTTCATTATTATTCTCCTGCCATCTCAGCCCTAATTGCCGTATCATCAATTTCGCGTGACAAAATTGTTGAAAATTCAGACATAAATGCTTCCAATTTTTTCGCATACCTATCTAAATCTGACGAAATTTTATTATAAGCAACAACCGCAGGAATAGCTGCAATCAACCCGAATGCCGTAGTAAACAATGCTTCGGCAATACCGGGAGCCATAGCTGACAATGAATTACTTTGAGTCAAAGCTATCGCATTAAAACTGTTAATAATCCCCCAAACAGTCCCAAACAAACCAACCAACGGAGCAACCGATCCTGTTGAAGCCAAAAAACCCAATCTAGTTTCCAATGCATTCAAATCTTTATCCATTGTAACAACCATTGCTTTTTCTATTCTCTGTTGCAATGACACACCACGTAAACCTCTATCTGTTTTTGATTTCAAAATATTTGTACGCTTCCACTCTTTCATTGCCGCAACAAACATATCAGCCATAGGTTCATTCGGATGCGCGCCCAAAGAATCATACAATCTGTCTAACGATCCGCCGGACCAAAATTTTTCTTCGAATTTTGATGTGCGCTGTTTTAATTGGCGCAAAGTTCCTATTTTTTCAAAAATAATTGCCCATGACCAAACCGAAGCTAAAATCAACCCGATTAAAACAACTTTAGTAACTGTATCGGCTGACCACAATAAATCCCACATCGAAGAATTACTTGCAACTTCTTGTAAAGTTTCAGTTTCCATATTTTTTTCCTTAAGCAAAAAACAACGTTATTTTAACGCAACATAACAAGAAATATTAAATTTTCAATTAACTAAATCAAGTTTTAAGCAAAAAATATTACATACTCTCTTACATTTTGCCCATTTAATTAAACCAGCTTTTCCATTAATGACTTATCTATACGTACCGGCTTTTTGGTTGCCAATGATATATGCGCAGCCTTTATATCAATTGCCACCAAAACATCTTGCCCTCGACGAATTTCTTGATGCATTGTAACAGTAACTCCTCCAAGATTTGTTATTCTACAACTAACAATTAATTCATCATCCAATACGGCTGGAGCCATATAATCAGCCTCACAATGACGCACAACCCAAGCTGTTTTTTCCGGACTTTGAAGATCTTCTTGTTGTCTGGCGCCTAATGTCCTAATAAATTCAGTACGACACCGTTCTGCAAATTTCAGATAATTTGCATAATATACAATACCACCGGCATCCGTATCTTCATAGTAAACTCTTACCGGAAACAAAAACTCTTTATCAATCAATTCTCCGGTAGCCGGAGTAACAGATTTAACGATCATCTGATTATCCTTCCAACAAATCTAACTGAGGGTTATATTTTTCTTTTTTCAGTTTCGGAACGCCCAAATACTGACATCCCAAATCAGAAATTACTCTTCCTCGGGGTGTTCTTTGTAAAAAGCCCAATTTCAACAAAAATGGTTCTATAACTTCCTCTATCGTATCCCTTTCTTCAGACAGTGCCGCTGCCAAAGTATCGGCTCCGACAGGTCCCCCACCATAATTTTGCAAAATACAATTAAGATAGCGCCTATCAAACGCATCTAAACCAAAATCATCGACATCCAAACGTTTTAAAGCTCCATCGGCAATTTTATTATCAATCTCTGCTACGCCGCAAACAGCCCCGAAATCACGTACTCTTCTAAGCAACCTTCCCGCAACACGAGGCGTTCCCCGAGAACGCTTTGCAATCTCTAAAGCCCCTATTTCAGACAACGGCATATTAAGCAATCTTGCCCCCCTTAAAACTATTTTTTGCAAATCTTCCGGCGAATAAAAATCCAACCTTAACGGAATACCAAAACGTTCTCTTAGCGGCGTAGACAACATCCCCGATCTGGTTGTTGCACCGACTAATGTAAATGGTTGCAAATCAATTCTTACAGACCTTGCCGATGGACCTTCACCAATAATTAAATCAAGCTGAAAATCCTCCATTGCCGAATAAAGAACTTCCTCAATTGCCGGATTCAAACGATGTATTTCATCAATAAACAAAACATCATTACGTTCCAAATTTGTTAATATCGCAGCCAAATCTCCCGATTTGGAAATCATTGGTGCTGAAGTAGCCCTAAACCCAACTCCTAATTCTTTTGCCACAATAGAAGCTAATGTTGTCTTACCAAGTCCCGGCGGACCAAACAATAAAACGTGATCTAAAGCTTCGCTTCTCCCCTTTGCTGCATCAATAAAAACTTTCAAATTTTCACAAACTGATTTTTGTCCTACAAAATCACTCAAACTGTTAGGGCGCAAATTTATCGGCATATTACCTACACCTTCATCACCAATCTGTTTTTCCGGACTCACAACTCTCTCATCAATCATCGAACTTGCTCCTTAGCGAACTCTTTCAGAGATAATCGTATTATTTCCCCTGTTTCAGCCTTAGGATTTTGGCTCAAAACAAAATTAACTGCACGATAAGCTTCCAACCTTTGATATCCCAAATTAACCAAAGCTGATATTGCATCTTCCATTTTTGTAGGATCATCATCGCGCGCCACCAAATTATTTTCATAATTTAATACTTCATCAGCCACTTTATTATCTGCACCTACAGCTACATTAATATCTTTAGCCACCTCTGCTATAGGCACACTTACAATTTTATCTTTCAATTCTGTCACAATTCTTGCAGCCAATTTCGGACCAACCCCGTTTGCTCTGGCAAAAGAATTCTTATCTTGAGCCGCAACAGCTTGCGCCAATTGCAACGGTGTCAACACTGATAAAATAGCAAGACAAACTTTTGCCCCAACACCTTGCACTTTTGTCAAAGTATTAAACCATTCTTTTTCCAATGCGTCCGCAAATCCATAAAGAGAAATACTATCTTCTCTAACAACCGTTTCAATCAATAAACCGGCAGAACCATTCAAAGTCAACCGCCCTAATGTCTTAGCAGAAGCAAACACCAAATATCCCACACCATTAACATCAATAATAAGATAATCTTCAGCTATTGTATCAACTATACCTTTTAACTTAGCTATCATTTATTTTCCCTAAATACTTCAAAACATTGTAAATAGACTATACAATAAACCACAACCTTGCAAGCATCTTTTTAATATTTAGAACAAAAAAAGAACGAGCATCAAAATACCCTCAAGATATTTTAACACTCGTCCATTCGAAAACACTCATCATTTACTAAGCTTCCGGCTAATTCTCTTTACCTTAGTAAAATCAGGAACCATTCTAAGTATCACACCATTACTTATAGGAAATTCAATATCCCAATTACCTTTGATATACACAAAAGTAATTTCCGCATTTCCTATAGGCTTCGTAAAAACAACATCCTTCAGAGGACTTTTTACCACGTGATGACGGCGATTATATTCTGCTAAATAAATAATCCTACCGACGTTAAACAGTCGCTTCAATTTACGCCAATCTTTACGAATAACAGAACCAAACTTTTCGACAATTCTTCTTTCATCATTACCAATATATTCATCTACAGAGCCGATCGAAAAATTACAGCTGGGAAGAGATTGACAGTCCTCAATTCTCTTGGCATAAGTCTGGCGAAAAATTCGCGTATATTCCTCTAGCCTCGCTTTAAAATTGCTTGTAATTTCAGGAACATCCCAAACATCATTCCAACCAAGAAGTGTCATTACCTCCGCAGGCTTAAAAACAAGAGTAAAAACCACATTTCCCTCAACGGCAAGTACAGTTTCTGGAAAATCACGAGAATAACCGTCAACACTCGAAAACGCAGTCCAAAGCTCCACTACTTTGATTTTGGCATTTTCACATGAAGAACTAACTACCGCAAAATTAGTAATATCATTTTTTCGTCTAACAGCAAAGCAAAACGGTGTATTTAACAATTCTTCACCTCGACCAAGTTCCAAAGAAATTTTCCATCTCTCAATGTACGATAATGCTCGAGCCACTCGTCCATTTGCCGCAAAAACTCTAAACTCTTTTGGTTTAAGAATCTCCCATGCCGTCGGAAGTGTTTGCAAAACCTTCTCAGCATTTTTTAACGACAATGCCTTAAAACATTTGCTATAAGTCACCATATTTACCGGAACACCGGATTTCTTTGCAAACATCTCTAACGATGCTGTCAATTTTTCCTGAATTGATTTCTTTAGTGCATTCATAAACAACAAATTTTTAGTGAACAAATAATTTTACATAAGTCCGTTAAGCATATAATACTTAAATATATTTGTCCACTATTTAAATAAAATACGTTCCTTATGCAAATATTCATTCAAATATTCCGTCCACTCAGGAACATTATTTTCATCAAAATAACCATATAAAAAATCAACCATTCTTTTAAGTCTGATTTTAGACTGCTCTCGTCCGGAATTTGTCATCATCATTTTTCCCAAACGCAAGGTCTTTTCAAAAAAATGATTAATACAATTATCTGCCCTTCGTCCTTTCATCTTATATTCTTCTGTTGTCAAATTCAATTCCGGCCAAACATGCTTATCAAAAACCGGCGTTCCATATTTTTGGCATCTGGCAAAAGCATAATTTAATGTACGCACAATCCCGTTAACACCTATTGCATCAAGCATATCTGCATCTGAAACAATTTTTCCCTCTATTGTTGTCGGTCGAATCCCTGCCAAAGATTTTGAGTATCCCATATTAGCAATAACATCGCAAACTCTAATTTGAACTTCAAATTCAATATTGCATTCACTCATTATCCTTTTTGCATTAGTCAAATTATCGGCAACTTCTTGCCCAAACAATTTATAATCATCCGCATCATGCAACAATGCTGCCAACATAACAACAATTGGATCTGCTTTTTCAGTTTTCAATAATCCCAAAGCAATATTGTACACTCTTTCAACATGATCAAAACCATGTCCGCAATCATCATTACTCATATGCAACCTAACTTTTTCTTTGATCTGTTCTATCATCTTTTCGTTCCGTAAGCTGTTCTATATTGAAAATGACAAAGTGCTATTGCCAATGCATCCGAGGAATCATTATTTTTCGGTTTACAACCGGGAAGCAAAATTTTTACCATTGTTTCTACTTGAGACTTTTCTGCTTTTCCAACTCCTACCACCGCCTTTTTAACTTTATTTGGCTCATACTCCGTAACACTTATATTATATTGAGCCGGTGTCATCATTACAACACCTCTGGCCATACCTAACTTAATTGTAGACACTGCATTAGAATTCAAAAACACCTGCTCAATTGCCGCTTCATCCGGTTTAAAAACAGCAATAACTTCACTCAAAACTTTATTGATTTGAGTTAATCTTTCGGCAATAGGCTTTTTGGTATCTGTTGGAATATAACCATCTGCAACATACTTCACCCTATTGTTTTCAACTTCTATTACTCCCCAACCGGTTGAACTTAAACTTGGATCAAGTCCTAAAATACGCATATTTTATCCCTCTAAACTAAAAAACTCCCCTTATTATAAAGGGGAGTCTTCTGTTTTTCAAGCAAGCTATACAAGTTTTTCCAAAACATCTTCTGCTATTTCTGCATTATGATAAACCTTTTGTACATCATCGTCATCTTCCAATGCATCCACAAAATCAAGAAACTTCTGAGCTGTTTCAACATCTGTAATATCCGTCTTAACCATCGGTTTCCAATCTAATCTGGAAGCAGACGGAGTTCCATATTTAACTTCCAAAGCTTCCGTTACCACATTCAAATCATCCGGCAATGTCTCAATATCATGATGTTCTTCATCGCTTACAACATCATTAGCTCCAGCCTCTAAAGCGGCCTCAAACATTGCATCTGCATCTGCTGTGGCAACCGGATATTGAATAAAACCGATTCGTTCAAAATTAAATGCCACCGAACCGGTTTCGCCCATAGCTCCGCCACGTTTTCCGAAAATCGTTCTGACATTTCCGGCTGTTCTGTTTTTATTATCGGTCAAACACTCAACAATAACAGCAACTTTTCCTGGGCCAAAACCTTCATAACGAGTTGCTACATAATCATCACCACCGGCTGTTTGACTGGCTTTTGCAACTGCACGCTCAATATTATCCTTTGGCATACTTTCAGCTCTTGCAGCGGCAATAGCCAAGCGCAAACGAGGATTTTTGTCAGGATCCGGCATACCTGATTTGGCCGCTAAAGTAATATCTCTAGCCAACTTTGCAAACACCTTTGCTTTTTTGGCATCCTGCGCACCTTTACGATACATAATATTTTTAAACTGGGAATGTCCTGCCATAGTTTCATAGCTCCTTAAACATTAATTCTACTCAAATTTTAAGGTTTTATACATCAATGATTTATTCTGTGCAAGATTTTTTATCAAAAAACTTACAGTTCCATCAATGTCTGCAGCTCATAAACATCAATAATCTCCGGTAACACTATTCCATCTGGGTATGCCGAAGAAAACAATACATAAAAAGGCAATCCCCTACGCCCGAATTTCTGCATAAAATTCAAAATTCCGGCTTGATAGTTAGTCCAATCAATTTCAATAACATTGACATTGTTATTGACTAATGCATCTTGTATATGCTCAACATTAAAAGCAAAAATGTCATTATATTTACACGTTAAGCACCAATCAGCTCCGACTTTTACTAAAACTTTATGTCCTTGTGCAACCATATCATCAATTTTTATCGTATCTAACATTGTCATCTTTGTCTGACTGATTTCTGTTTTGCGTTTATCTGCAGCCCATACTGCATCAAACATACTTACTGACATTAAAATTAAAACAATAACCGCAAATACTATATTAAATCGTCTTTTCAATATAATCTTAAAATCATTTCTATCTAATTTATCAACCTCAACAAGTAAAGTTTTGCGAAAACTCAAACTTATCAAAAATGTAATAACATACCCCAGCCAATGCCACAACTGAGAAAAAGACGTTTGCGCTACCAACAAACTTATCAACCAACATATTGTCAAAATAAGCATAAAAACCATTACATTATTAAACGTATTCATCCATTTACCTGGTTTCGGCATATAAAGTGCTAATTGAGGCCAAACAGCTATACTGATATATGGCATTGCCAATCCCACCCCAACCATCAAAACAGTAACTAATATATCATAAACACTACCGGATAAAGCAACTCCAAACGCTGTTCCTAAATAAGGCGCTACACAAGGTGTCGATAATAAAACCAAAAAAACACCACTCAAAAACTCAAACACCCGACCTTTTACTTGTTTTGTCTTAGTTACTTTTTCAAAAATTTGAGGCATTCGCAGATTAACAATCCCCAGAACATGAGCAAAAAATAAGACAACAACCCAAATAATTATCACCAAAAAATAAATATTTTGAAATTGCATTCCCCAACCAATCATATACCCCGCAATTTTCAAAAACATCAGCAACATTGCTATCATCAAAAACGAAACCAAAATTCCTAAAGAGTTATATATAAAATTTGTTCGTATTTGTTTTTTATTTAATCCGCCAAACTTTGTAAAAGCCAACAACTTCAATGATAATACAGGAAAAACACAAGGCATCATATTCAACATCAATCCGCCTAAAAAAGCCAATCCCAGAATTCCCAATGATACACTTCCGTTTTCAATATCCAAAACAGAAACTTCTTCTACTTTAGCCGTATATAAATATTGCTTATTACTTCCCAAATAAACCCAAAAAGTTATTTCTTTTCCCGTGGGATCAAATAATTGATTTAACAAATCAAATCTTGCCACAACCTTATCGTTATCAATCCGCAATCTTGGCTTAGAAAAATATTTTGCTTCATTTCCTGCAATAAACATCTTCAAAAGAACAGCATCATCTGTTCCTATATCAATTCTTATATTATCTGTTTTTCCTGCTTTACCTTTTTCTAATACAACCTTTCCAAATTCAAATTCTTTAGCATTACGCTCACTTGGAATATTTAATTTAACGGTCCTAATATACGAAGCAAATGGTGTATCCTTAGTTTCGTTTTTAGGTATTAAAACCGTTTCCGGACTTACTGTTATCTCCCGACAATTATCACCACTGCAAATATTTCCCTTCACATTGGCTTTAATTTTTATTTTTTGGTTTCTATCAACAACTTTACCCGAAAAATAAACAGGAAACTTTGTTAAATATCCGCTTATATCTTGATATTTATTAACTGTGATCAATTGTGGCATAACAAAACTAACAGAAATATTTTCTATATTTTCGGAACCTTCAAAACTTATATCTAAACCTTTATAATTTCCATATTCTCCAAGCAATAATATTCCATCTTCTTGCGGCTTTATCAAAACCACACCCTCTATTTTACCGTCTTCGACACCATCCTTCTCTGTTAAAACAGCAGCTACTATATTATTTTTTATTCCATCGGCTGTCACTCCTTCTTGCTCCGTAAATGTTGACACAAATTCGTGCCATTCAACACCTAACAATGCAGTCCAATCCTTTTCCACTAAGGCTTTTTTATACCTTTTTATTAATTCCGATGGTCTGATTAGATTATTATCTCTAGCATATTTTTCTTTTGCAGCTAAGCGATCTCTTTCCGAATTAGAATATGCTACAACCTTTTTAAAATCATGTATTATAACAGGATTATCACTTTCTACATACTCTTCACTTTCCCCCATTTCATACTGATTATCATCAACCACTATTGGCAATTCTTTATCCATAACCCAAGAAACAGCTTTGTTTTTCCAGTATTCGAACCACCTATAAATTCTTACCCCTTTTCTTACATATTTCTGCCACTGCTCTGCCGTCTTCTTACTATAATTCGGATACTTAGACATAATATCATTGGTAAAATCCTTATTTATACTACTCCCTGTTAAAAGATCGCTATATTCTTTTACATCCTTAAAATAACTTACGCTAAAACTGATTATATCGTCCATTTCAACATTTGTTTCTAAATGTTCAAATTCCTTATCTTCTCGCAAATCAAGCACAACCTGCCCGCCGGATTGTCCCCAAGAACTATTTGCAAAAAATAAAAAAATAAAACAAACACAAAAAAACAATTTTTTTAACATTTTTAACTACAACCAAATTGATTTTTACAACATTTTACCCTATATTATAGATGAAGATTGTATATATAAAGTTAAAGTAAAAAGATGACCAACAAAATAGACGCTCAAAACCTAACCGGTAAATGCCTCATTTCTATGCCTGATGTAACAGGAAATTTTGCCGAAACAGTTGTATACATATGTTCTCACAATGCTGATGGTGCTATGGGGTTTATAATAAACAAACGAATCAAAGAGTTTTCTTTTTCTGATTTGGCCATAGAATTACCTTTTGAAATAAAAAACAATTCAGCTCCGGTAAACCTGTATCAAGGAGGACCTTTAGAAAAAAACAAAGGTTTCGTTTTACACTCAGATGATTACACTAAATCTGACAGCTTAAACACCGGAGGAGGAATAATGATTTCATCATCTCTTGAAATATTACGAGATATAGCCATAGGAAACGGCCCTAAACAACGCATTATAGCTCTAGGATATGCAGGCTGGACACCCAATCAACTTGAAAACGAAATAGCCAACAATCTTTGGTTAATAACTCATGCTACTCCTGAATTGGTACTTGGATCAAACGATACAGCCAAATGGTCTCAAGCCATGTCATCTTTAGGTATCACTTTTGATAATTTGACTCCATCTTTCGGACACTCTTAATGTTATATCAATTCAGTGTGTAAAATTTTCGATACCTCTTTTCTATTTTCGCTGTGTACAAAATTTTAGATATCCCTTTCCGATTTTCGCTGTGTACAAAATTTTCGACGTTTGTTTTCAAAATTTACCGTGTTCAAAAATAATATTTTTTCCTTTACATTATATTTACCAAACAAATTAAAAGGAGAAAAACAATGAACAAACGTGACGAGACTTTTCTATATGATGTTGTAAGTGATAACCTTGCTCTTATGAGCAAAATATACCAAAGCTTTGAAGCTTTAGAAGAAACTCTCGGCGCTCTAAAAATGGAAGAAGCCTTATTTATGACTTATGCTGCTAAAAAATCTTTTGCAAAATCAATAATGAAAACTCCCGACAGCTATCACTTCAGACACTAAAAAAATAACCCCGAAATATCGGGGTTATTTTTTAAGCCTTTTTCCAAGTAGTTCCTTGAGGGCCATCTTCCAACAAAATCCCTTTTTCCTTCAAATCATTTCTGATTTTATCAGCCAAAACATAATCTTTATTCTTTTTTGCTTCAGCTCTCTTTACAATCAAAGCCTCAATTTCTTCGGCATCGCCTTCTACATCCCCTTTAAACCATTCTTCCGGATTCTGCCACAATATCCCTAACAAATCTGCCGATTTTAAAAGCATTGACTTCCATTTTGCTTTTTCAGCATAATCTTCCGATTTATTAAGATTATTAACTAACTCATGCAAATAACTTATTGCAAGAGGCGTGTTCAAATCATCTTCCAAAGCATTAACGATTCGCTCATCAGCCAAACTATTATCTGTATCAACATCTATAACTCGTAACAAAGCATTATAAAATTTATCCAAACTTTGTTTAGCCAATTCCAAACCTTCAAAAGTAAAATTAAAAGGTTGATGATAATGAGTTGTTAAAAATAACAATCTCAAAGCTTCAGCCGGAGCTTTCTCCAAAACCTGATCAATAGTATAAAAATTACCTAAAGACTTAGACATTTTAACACCATCAACCATTAACATTCCGCCATGAACCCAATAACGAGCAAAACAGTCCTGCGGATATGCACATAAGGATTGAGCGCATTCATTTTCATGATGAGGAAAAATCAAATCAGCTCCGCCCCCATGAATATCAAAAGAATTACCCAACAACTTTGAACTCATTGCCGAACATTCCAAATGCCAACCGGGACGCCCATACCCCCAAGGACTATTCCACCCAGGCTGATTTGTCTCTGATGGTTTCCACAAAACAAAATCTGCTGGATTTTTCTTGTAATCAGCAACTTCTATTCTTGCTCCCGCCAACATCTCTTTCATAGAACGTCCTGATAAAAAACCATAATTTTTCATAGAGTCGACATCAAATAAAACATGTCCTCTCGATTCGTAGGCATGTCCATTCTTTAGCAATAACTCAACAATCTCTATCATCTCATTGATATATTCTGTTGCTCTTGGCCGATGATTCGGAGACAAAACATTGAGTTTCGCCATATCATCTATATACCACTGATAGGTTTGTTCGGTAATTTCGCGAATAGGCTTTCCTGTTTCTTTGTGCTTATTTAAAATCTTATCATCAACGTCTGTGATATTCGACACATAGGTAACTTTATCATTCCCGTATCTGTTACGCAATACTCTGTACAAAACATCAAAAACCACCGGCGTTTTTGCATTCCCCAAATGCGCACGATCATAAACTGTAGGACCGCAAACATACATTCTAACATTATTACTATCAATCGGAACAAATTCTTCTTTTCTTTTTTTTAGTGTATTAAATAAATACATAATTACATTCCTTCACCAAATTAAGCTTTATTTCCTTTTAAGCGATTATAAGCTCGTTCTCGTCCGATAAAAGGCAATAATATCTTAAGTTCCGGTCCGCTATCTTGAGCTGTTAATGCTTTACGAATTGGATGAAAAAGTTCCTTTCCTTTTTTGATAGTATTCGCCTTAACCAAATTCATCCATTCATTATATGTACCTTCCGACCACGGTTCCATCGGTAGCAAATCTGCAGCCATTGTTGTCAACTCTATATCCTCCACAACAGGAACAATACTATTAACACAAATATCATACCATATTGCAGATTCTTCAACTTTATCTAGATTACCTTTTACTGCATCCCAAAAACGTTCATCTACAGATGTTTTATTTTTAACATTTTCATATGACATTCCACGTACAAATTTTGCACTAAACAACTTCAATTCTTCTTCATCAAATTTCGGCTGTGAACGTCCTAATTTAGATAAATCTAAAGACTGAGCCAAACTATCTAAATCATAAAAGGGTTCTATAGCCTCAGACGTTCCCAATTTTGCCAAGAAAGAACAAATTGCAAGGCTTTCAATACCATCAGCTCTCAACTCTCTAACACCTAAAGAGCCTAACCTCTTAGATAGTTTTCCCTCTTTACCTGTTAACAACGGCAAATGGGCAAACGATGGAATATCTCCACCTAAAGCTTCAAACATCTGAATTTGAGTCGCTGTATTTGTTACATGATCTTCACCACGGATAATATGTGTAATTCCAAAATCAAAATCATCAATAACTGATGGTAAATGATAAAGGTAACTACCATCTTCTCTGATAATTACCGGATCAGCTAAATTTGCCGCATCATAATGAATCTTACCTCTAACCATATCTTCCCATTCTATCACTCCGGGAAGTAATTTAAATCGATAATGTGGTTTTCTTCCTTCTGCTTCATAACGAGCAATATCTTCATTACTGAGTTTCAAAGCACCTCTATCATAAATTGGCGGTCTACCTTGAGCCATCAATTTTTTACGCATAACTTCCAACTCTTCAGCTGTTTCATAACAAGCATAAATCCGTCCTTCAGACTTAAGCTTTTCAACAACTTCATTATATCTGTCAATTCTGGCTGATTGTCTGGCTTCCTCATCCCAATTAAGTCCTAACCATACCAAAATATCTCTGATAGCATCTTCATATTCTTTTTTTGAACGGGCTACATCAGTATCATCGATTCTAAGCAAAAATTTTCCACCTAATTTCTTAGCCAACAACCAATTAAACACAGCTGTACGCGTATTACCGATATGCATCCATCCTGTAGGACTTGGTGCAAATCTAACCTTTACATTATTCATATATAAAAACCTTCGTTACTAATACTTAAAAATTGTTGTAAGATTACTTTTTTTCCGCATTAAATTCAAGGGATTTTTGTTGATTTAATAAATTTTGCTTCAAATTATATTCCATCGACAACGTTAAATCAGTAAAATCATCCAAAAACCATTCTATTTCATCATCATTGCGTGCTATCATTTCATAAAATTTACTTCGATACGATAGCAACAGACTGCTCTCCGCAACTTTTACATCTACAACCTTCATTTTACCTAACGGCTTATGCAATCTGAATATCAACGATATATTTTGCCAATCATTTCCCATCTTAACCTTTAAATTCACAGAAACATTAGCAAATTTACCTTCTTCTGTAGCTCCAACCACATCATACTCAAAATTTTTGGCATATTCCAATGGTAACGTCTTATAAAACGCCAAACCATACCGTTCAAACATTATCCTATAATCTTCTCGTTGCTTATCAGTCATTTGACGCCAATATTTACCGATAACAAACTTCGCAATATAATCAATATCAATATATTCTACTATTAACTCATCAAGCTTTCGATAGCGCTTTTCTAAATCTTGTTCTTGAAATATTTGTATAATTTCACGCCCTTTAGTTTCAGCAAACATCATCGCCTCATCAGATAATGAATTGCTTGCCGAATAAACATATGAAGTAAAAAATAAAATACACCCTGTGATAAAATATAAAAAGGTTTTACTTTTCATACAAAAATACCCTATACTAGTGTTAACAGTAGTTTACAAACTATAACACTAAATGGTTAACAAAATGAATCTAAAACCCATATTTATAGGATTAATCCTTCTAGGTATATTTTTTCATACACCTGATACATATGCTAAAAATCAAATCAACCAACGCCAATACGTCGCTTGCGGAATATCCCAAGACTACAGATCGTTAGCCTACAAACAAGATAAACAATGGCTCGGTTTTGATGCTGATATATGTCGTGCATTAGCTGCCGCATTTCTTGGAAATCCGGAAAGATTCAAATTAATACCCATCAAAAAAGAAAATATCGGACAAGCACTCAATTCAGCCCAAATAGATATTATGCTTGGCAACTCCTCTCTTTCTGCATCAGAAGAAGCAAAATTTTTCGTAACTCCGGTTGATACCCTATACTACGACCGACAAATTTTTGCCTCTCGACAAACAACAAATGCAACTTCAATGCACGATTATAAAAATACTAAAGTATGCGTTTTACGTAATTCAAATGCATCCGCGTTTCTCAATGAGTACAACCAAAAATATGCTTTGGGTTTCAAAATTTTAGAAATGCCTTCATTGATAACTCTAAAAGAAGCATTTTACATAAACAGATGTGAATTGGTTTCAGGAAGTGAAATTTTCATAAAAGACATCGTCTCAAATGTAAACGCCACAGAAAAAGCAGAAATCTTACCTGAAGAAATTACTTACATTCCAATCAAAGCATACACCGCCGGCAACAATCCGTCTCTAAACATTGCTGCTCGTTGGATTATCAATGCTCTCAAACTGGCATCTTCTGCAAATATAACCTCTCAAAACATCGATACCTTTAGTGCAACCAAAAGCAAATCTTTGCAAAATGTCATGGGAATATCTCCAAAAACTTGGAAAGATCTCGGAGTTGAACCCCTATGGATGAAAAACTTCATTCCCCTCCACGGTAATTACCAACAGATATTGGATAAAAATATCGGCTCAATATCAAAACTCAATCTGGATATAAAACAAAATGATATGATTGAAAACGGTGGTTTTCTGGTATCTCACCCATTCATTTAAACGCGATCTTCAATAAACGAACAAGCAACTTTTACAGCTTCTTCCGTTATTTTGTGTTTTGCCCCACAAATATTAAGAGTGTTAACATTACACCCTAATCCTCTTAAACCGTCAGCAGTATATTTTACAGCATCCACCCTTATTTTATCATCATCACACCCATGCAACAATAAACAATCAGGTCTGCTTTCTATATGCTTTTCTATGTATCCTTTTGCTGCTAAAATACCGCTAAAACTAATCACCCCGCCTATTTTATAAGGACACATCAAACCGCTATAAATAGCACACATTGCTCCTTGAGAAAATCCACACAAAAACAAATCCTCATATCCCAAACCATACTCATTCAACAGCCCGTCTACATACTCCAAGATATAATGATTTGCTTCTGCCAATCCTAAAGTCATTTTATTATAAAATTCAACAAATTCATCCCATGATGCCGTCTTGCGCCTACTATCATCAGGATCAAACTGATGAATAGAATACCACTGTCTCTTTGTCGGATCCACCTCATTGACAAAAGGTGCCTGAGGAATATGCAACGCTAAATTATCAATCTGTTGCAATTTTCCGGTCTTATAATCAATATGCTCTGCCGTATCTTGATAACCATGCAGAAACACAACTACTTTTTTGGGAATTCCGTTAACATGAACAATTTCTTCAGTAATCATACGCAATCCAACCTTTATATTTCTTCTCCTCAACTTAATATCTCAAACTATTAAATAAATAGTAAACAAAAAACCCGCTATTTCTAGCGGGTTATCCTTCTTAACAACAAAATATCATTCGTCAGCCTTAAGAATCATATAAGTAATCGAATCTTTATCAGCATCCAATACCCGCAAACCTTTACCATTAATCATTATAAGCCCAGGTTTATTTGGAAAATTTAATTTTTCAAAAGATCCGCCTTCATTATACACCGGATCATAATCCATATAATCAAACCATATTCTATCTAACTTAGTTCCCGCATATTTAACTTCATATCCGTTTTTTACATTACTTACTTCGTCTCGCATTTTTGCAATTGTTTGCATTTTAATATCCGACGGATACGCAAAAATATCCTCTTCCAAAACTATCAAACGTCCATCCTCTATTCTTCCCGCATTTTTATAAAAACGTCCATATTCATCAAACAAAAAGACATAATCATTAACGCCGCTATCCAACAACGAATATCTGTTACCATTAAAGTTTACCCACCCTATAACATCATACTCTTTTTTATTATCAAGTTTCATTGTATAAGCTGATGAATTAATGGCTCCTTTTTTATTCGGACGATAAATCCATTTGCGATATGTATCTTTGTCAAAAGTCTTATCGCTTAAAATAGCCTCACCTTTTTGAACTGTAATTGCCTTATTCATCACATATTCATGTTCACGCAAACTCTGTGACGAAACAAACTCTTCTTCCCCCTCATTAAATTCTATGGAAAAACCGTTTATAGTATTAAAAACCTTAGATCTTACAGGCAATAAATCATAATCACCGGCCCGTACACATCCGGCTAATAACAAAACAGCTGACAAATAAAAAATATTTTTTCTCATAGCCCTTCTTCTCAGGTTAACAAATGAATATATAAATCTATTTTTAATTATTATATCATAAACTAAATTTAGTAAATAAATTTATAACAGACAATAGGATAAATACAAACAATGACTTCAACATGTTGGCAAGTAACCTTTTATCTATCTCAACAACCATCCGTTAAATTTGAAGAATTTATGAATGAATTTTTTGAAGTTTTTTCACAAAACTATCAATCCGACGGTTACGATGAATTTATTGGCTATTCAGGTACGCCTCTGGATGAAGAACAAATGATAAAAGTTGCAAATTCTTATGGCATAACACTTCCTAAATACAAAATAGAAAAATTGGAAAGCGAAAACTGGCTCAAAGATTATGTAATTGAATTTCCGTCCTTTGAAATAGCCGATTTTTGCATTTACGGCATTCATGAAAAAGAAACACCGCAAACTGACAAAATACCTCTTCAAATATATGCTGCAACAGCTTTTGGCTCCAATCATCAAACAACCCAAGGCTGTATTAATGCTATATCAGAATTAAACAAGCAAGGTTTTATTCCTGATAAAATTTTAGATATCGGCACCGGTTCCGGAATCCTTTCTTTATGTTCAGCCAAACTTTGGACTAAAACAAGCATTATTGCCAGTGATATCGATGATGAAGCCGTAATAGTTACCTCTGGCAATGCAAAAAACAACAATCTTAACCATCAAATTGAAGCAATCCAAAGTGATGGATATAATAATCCTTTGATTAAACAATCTGCTCCCTATGATCTTATTTTAAGTAATATTTTAGCAAATCCTCTAATCTCTTTTGCTGAAAATTTACAACAAAACCTTAAACAAAACGGATATTGCATTCTTTCCGGTTTTGTCGACAACCAAGTAGATGATGTGATCTCTGCCCATGAAAAACTTGGATTAAAATTAATCAAACTATATTCTATTGACAACTGGCGTACAGCTCTAATGCAAAAGGCTTAAAGAAATGAACACAATTACAGAAATTCAAAAATATCTTACTAACCAAAACATTGATGCCTATATTCTGACACGCAATAATATGTTCATCGGACAAGACGTATTACCATCAGAAAATAAAATATTAGAATTAAGCGGCTTCGACGGATCGGCCGGCAATATGATAATATTCAGAGACAAAGCCTATCTTTTGGTTGATGGACGTTATGATATCCAAGCCCGTGAACAAACCAATCCTCAACAAATAGAAGTTGTATGCACTCGCGATTCTATTGGCTCTTGGATACACAATAATATAAAAAATTATTGTAAATTTCTTTACAATCCTTGGTGTCACAGCATTTCCGAAGTCGATTACTGGAAACGCTCATTATCACATCATGAATTTATTGAAGACAAATCAAACATCTTAGGCAACAGAATCTCATCAAACGAAGCAAACATTTTTGAACTTGAAGAACAATTTGCCGGAGTTTCATCTGATGAAAAAATATCTTATTTGACGAACTTTTGTCTTGAAAACAAATTAGATGCCTTTCTGATATGTGAATGTGATTGTGTATCTTGGCTGATGAATCTTCGTTCCGACCTAATCAAAAACACTCCCATACTGAGAGCATTTGCTTTGGTATCTGCTATCGGTGAAGTCAGTTTATTCATCAATGATTTTTCACCTCTTTACAAAGAATTGGAAAAATATAAAGGAAAAACTATCGGAACAGCCTTTAATCGAACGCCAAAAAAAATACAGTCAATTATAAAAGAAAAACAAGTTTGGTTACACAATTCCAATAATCCGATTGTTGAATGGAAAGCTATAAAAAATCCTATAGAGATTGAAGGAATAAAATCGGCTCATATCCGCGATGGTATATCCGTATGCCAATTTTTATCTTGGTTAGAAAACAACTACCAAGAACAAAACGAAATAAATATTATCGAACAATTATCGAAATTTCGAACATCAAATAAAAACTTTTATTCCGACAGTTTCGATACAATTGCCGGATTCGGTCCCAATGGCGCCATTATTCATTATCATCCAACTCCAAAAACCAATCTTAAATTAAGTGAAAACAATGTATTGCTTCTTGATAGCGGTGCTCAATATTTTGATGGAACAACAGATATAACAAGAACAATTGCTATCGGAACACCTTCACAAGAAATAATTGATTCATATACTGAAGTTCTAAAAGCACATATTGCGGTAGCATCAGCATATTTTCCGCATAATACTTTCGGTTCCTGCCTAGATACTTTAGCTCGCGCAACATTATGGCAATATGGTAAAGATTATGCTCATGGAACAGGACATGGTGTGGGACACTTTTTGGATGTACATGAAGGTCCTCAATCACTTTCTTCTAAAAGTTTATCCCCTTTAAAAAAAGATATGATTCTATCAATAGAACCGGGGTTTTATAAAGAAAACGAATATGGCATACGCATTGAAAATCTTGCAATAATAAAAGAAAGCAATTCTATTCCTCAAATGCTTAAATTTGAACCATTAACTCTTGTTCCTTTTGATATACATCTAATAAACAAAAAACTCCTCATCGAAAAAGAAATAAATTATATTAACTGGTATCATCAAAAAGTTTTTTCAACATTAGCCCCTATGGTTGACAAAGAAACAAAAAAATGGCTGGAAAAAGCCTGTCAAAAAATATAATTTATTACCATTTATTTTCTGCATAAAAAAGGGTTCAAAAACTAAGTTTTTGAACCCTTGCGTTTACAAAAAATTCTGTAAACTAGCTAGCTTTACGGCAACAACATGAATTGCTGTTTTCACCGCCTACTGTACGATCTTTGCCGAATTTAACCGCAGCTTGAGCGGCAGCCAAACGAGCAACCGGTACACGGTATGGAGAACAAGATACATAATCCAAACCAACCTTGTGGAAAAACTCAATTGATTTCGGATCACCACCGTGTTCACCACAAACACCCAAGTGGATGTCTGCATTGGTTTCGCGACCTTTACGGCAAGCACGAGCAACCAATTTACCAACACCGTCAACATCAATAGAAGCAAACGGATCAGCAACGTAAACACCTTTAGCTCTGTATTCATCCAAGATAGCGCCTGTATCGTCACGGCTCATACCCAAAGTTGTTTGAGTCAAGTCGTTTGTACCAAAACCGAAGAATGCAGCAGATTCGGCAATTTCTTCAGCCATCAAAGCAGCTCTTGGTAACTCAATCATTGTACCAACGATATAGTTAACTTTAGCACCTTTTTCAGCGAATACTTGGTTAGCTGTTGTATCGATAACGTTCTTAACGATATCCAACTCTTTCTTAGAACCTGTCAAAGGAACTTCGATTTCAGGAGTTACTTTAACACCTTCAGCTTGGCATTCCAAAGCAGCTTCCAAAATAGCGCGAGCTTGCATTTCAGCAATTTCAGGATATGTAACTGCCAAACGGCAACCACGGTGACCCAACATCGGGTTTGCTTCATGTAAAGCAGCCGCACGAGTTTTAACTTGTTCCAAAGTTACACCCAATTTGTCAGCCAATTCTTGCATTTCAGCATCTGTATGAGGCAAGAATTCATGCAAAGGCGGATCCAACAAACGAACAGTAACCGGTAGACCGTCCATAATTTTGAACAAATCTTTGAAGTCTTGCTTTTGGTATGGCAATAATTTTGCCAAAGCAGCTCTACGACCGGCTTCGTTGTCAGACAAAATCATAGCGCGCATATCGCCGATTCTGTTTGCATCGAAGAACATATGTTCTGTACGAGCCAAACCGATACCTTGAGCACCAAAATCACGAGCTGTTTGAGCATCTTTCGGAGTTTCAGCATTAGCACGAACCTTCAATACTCTGATTTCATCAACCCAGCTCATCAATTTACCGAAGTTACCTGTGTTTGTATCAGCTTTAACTGTCGGAATTTCGCCTTCAATAATTTGACCTTTAGCACCGTCCAAAGATACCCAATCACCTTCTTTAATAACAACACCTGACTTAGTTGTCATAGTTTTGTTAGCATAGTTGATTGTGATATCGTTAGAACCCGAAACGCAAGGAGTACCCATACCACGAGCAACAACGGCTGCGTGAGATGTCATACCGCCACGAGCAGTAATCACACCTTGAGAAGCATGCATACCACCGATATCTTCCGGAGAAGTTTCGTTACGGATAAGAATAACTTTTTCACCTCTGTTAGCCCAAGCTTCAGCATCTTCAGCATTAAATACTGCACGACCGACAGCAGCACCAGGAGAAGCAGGTAAACCTGTAGCAATAACATTCTTCTTAGCTTTAGGATCAAGCATTGGATGCAACAACTGATCTAATTGATCTGCACCAACTCTCATAATAGCTTCTTCTTTAGAAAGCATGCCTTCTTCAACCATTTCAACAGCCATTCTCACAGCAGCTGCAGCAGTTCTTTTACCGTTACGGCATTGCAACATCCAAAGTTTTCCATGCTCAATGGTGAATTCCATATCTTGCATATCTTTATAGTGAGCTTCCAATTTATTTCTAACATCAACTAATTCTTGATAAAGATGAGGCCATTTTTCTTCCAATGAAGTACCATCATTTTTAGAAGCCATAGGCTGTGGTGTACGAATACCTGCCACAACGTCTTCACCTTGAGCATTAATCAAATATTCACCATAGTAAACATTTTCACCTGTAGCAGGGTCACGAGAGAAGCAAACACCGGTAGCACAATCATCACCGGCATTACCGAATACCATGGTTTGAACGTTAACTGCTGTACCCCAATCACCAGGAATATTGTTCAATTTACGATAGGTAATAGCACGTGCAGCCATCCAAGAACCAAACACAGCACCGATACCTGCCCACAATTGATCCCAAGGATCTTGCGGAACAACTTTACCCAATTTTTCACCGATAGCTTTGTATTGATTTACCAACTCTTTCAAATCTTCGGCTGTCATGTCTGTATCAGAAGCATAACCTTTAGATTTTTTCATATTTTCCAAAGCTTCTTCATACAAATCAATATCTGCACCCAAAACAACGTCTGAGAACATTTGCAAGAAACGACGATAAGAATCATACGCAAATCTTTCAGAACCGGATGCTTTAGCTAAAGCCTTAACTGTTTCATCATTCAAACCGAGGTTTAAAACGGTATCCATCATACCCGGCATTGAAACTCTTGCACCTGAACGTACAGAGAACAACAACGGATTTTCAGCATCAGCAAATTTTTTGCCCATAATACCTTCAACATAAGCAACTGCTTGACGAACTTGATCTTTCAAATCAGAAGGATAAGTTTTGTTGTTATCATAGTAGTATGTACAAACTTCAGTTGTAACTGTAAATCCCGGAGGAACAGGCAAACCGACTGTATTCATTTCAGCCAAGTTAGCACCCTTACCACCAAGGAGATTACGCATGCTGGCATCGCCTTCAGCGCTACCGTTTCCAAATGTATAAACCCATTTACTCATGGTAAATATAGCTCCTTTCGTAAGCTTTTGTTAAAACGTATGTCAGGTACAAAAAAAGCCCCAACACAAAATTGTCGGGGCTAGGTTATATCAACTTTTGCGATTCTACAAGCAAAATATGTATAATATTATGTTTTTGAACAACTAAATTGCAATTATTACCTAAAAACAAAAAAGGTCTGAGTTTATAACTCAAACCTTTTTTGTTTTTTACATATTTCAATTTTTTTCATATTCTTCGATCTCTTTCCGGATCTTTTCTTTCCCCAAGTCCTCAAAATATCTTTGAGTACAAGCACCTCTTCTCTCAAGAAATTCTGCTTAGCAAAAAAGTTGGATTTTTTTACTGACGAGTAAGAGTTTTATGCTTACTCCGATGAGGCTTCAAAGCATCTTCACCAAGACGACGAACTTTATCTTTCTCATATTCCTCAAAATTACCTTCAAACCATTCGACATGTCCTTCATCTTCGTATGCAAGAATATGAGTTGCAAGCCTATCCAAGAACCAACGATCGTGTGATGTTACTAATACACAACCGGGATATTGCATAATGCCTTCTTCTAAAGAACGAAGCGTGTCAACATCCAAATCGTTTGTCGGTTCATCAAGAAGAATAACATTAGCGCCTTTCTTAAGCATTTTTGCCAAATGAACACGATTACGTTCACCTCCGGAAAGTTGTCCGACCTTCTTCTGCTGATCACTTCCCTTAAAATTGAATTGACCGACATAAGCACGCGATGGAACCTCTCCTTTACCAAGCTTAATCATATCCAAACCATCTGAAATTTCTTCCCAAACATTTTTATCGGCGCTCAATTCATCACGTGACTGATCAACATACCCTAAATCAACCGTTTCACCAAGTCTGATTTCGCCACTATCCGGCTTTTCTTGTCCGGTAATCATTCTAAATAAAGTTGTTTTACCGGCTCCGTTAGGACCGATAATTCCCACGATCGCACCTTTCGGAATTTTAAAAGACAAATTATCAATTAAAACTCTGTCCCCATAACCCTTAGTAATATTATTTGCCTCAATAACCAAATCACCCAATCTTTCTGTCATTGGAATATGAATATTGGCCGTAGTAATTTTATCTTTAACAGATTGAGCTAACAACTCATCATACGCATTAATACGTGCCTTTGACTTAGCCTGACGCGCTTTCGGATTCTTCTGAATCCATTCCAACTCATTAGCCAAAACTTTTTGTCTTGCAGTTTCTTCTCTGGCTTCTTGTTCAAGACGTTTTTGTTTCTGTTCCAACCACGAAGAATAGTTGCCCTCATAAGGAATACCCTGCCCTCTGTCAAGCTCCAATATCCAACCGGTAACATTATCCAAAAAGTACCTATCATGTGTAACCATAACAACAGTACCCTTATAATCTTTAAGATGCCTTTCCAACCACGCAACCGATTCGGCATCCAAATGGTTAGTAGGCTCATCCAACAAAAGCATATCCGGTTGCTGCAACAACAAACGACACAGTGCAACACGACGTTTTTCACCACCGGATAATTTAGTAACATCAGCATCAGACGGAGGACAACGAAGAGCATCCATAGCTATTTCTATTGTACGTTCTAAATCCCAACCGTTGCAAGCATCTATTCTTTCTTGCAACTCAGCCTGACGCTCTATCAATGCATTCATTTCATCATCCGTCATCGGTTCGGCAAACTTCATAGATACTTCTTCAAATTCTTTCAATAAATCTCTGGTTTCACCAAGACCGTCCATAATATTTTCCATAACATTTTTTGTCGGATCAAGCTTAGGTTCTTGTTCCAAATAACCCACTTTAACCCCTTCTGCTGCCCAAGCTTCACCGTTAAATTCTTTATCAACGCCGGCCATAATTTTTAACAAAGTTGATTTACCGGCACCGTTAACACCCAACACTCCTATTTTAGCCCCAGGCAAAAATGACAAAGTAATCCCTTTAAACAACTCTTTTCCTCCGGGAAACACTTTTGTTAAATTTTGCATAACAAAGACATATTGAACAGCTGCCATTTTTACTAAACTCCATAAAAAATTAAACTTGCCCCGAATATAAAAGCAAGTTTAACCAAAAGCAATGATTTTTTATTTCTTTCTTGAAATACGCCCCGGCATACTAAGAATCTTCTGAACTCCGCCGGAAGAAGTTAACGGTTTAATTTGATTTCCGGCCTCCATCGACGCATCTTTAAATTCTACTTTCTTTATTTTTGACTTATCTTTTCGATATATTGATGCGGCTCTCTGTCTGACATTTGAATTTTTATCATATATCATCGACGCATCATAAGGATTTCTCGGAGTTAATATTTTCCCGTCCGGCATTTTAATTGTTCCGTCACCATAAAGAGTCGCCTTAAAAATATCTTGAGCATCAAAAACATCAACTATTCTGTCGCAACCGGCAAAATTATCCAATTGTTTTGCCACAAATACATCGGCTTTTTCTTCCGTAAATATTTTCAACGCTTTATCCTGCAAAGCATCATTGGGAGACTTTGTCAAAATAATTGCTCGTGCCAACAACTCAAACGTATCATATTTTGATGAACCGCAAGCTAATCCTTGCCCCGCAACAGCTCCTAAAGCTCTCGCTTCATCTTCATAAGCCATTTGTGCTTTAACAGGAGTCGTATACCAACAAATAACAAAAAACAATAACAATCTGAACATTTTTTCTCCTTCTATTTAGCGTAAGTCTACCAAATCATCCTGCAAAAAGCAAAATATAAGTTATTTTTTTACCAAGAATTAAAAATATCTTCTTGACAAGCCAAATTATTTATACTAGGTTGCAGTCAACTTTTAAATATGAAGGATTTAAGGAAATGAAGATTTACAGTTCATTAAAAAGCAAAAAGGTTCGTGATAAGGACTGCCAAATCGTCCGTCGCAAAGGCCGTGTTTATGTAATTAACAAAAAGAACCCTAAATTGAAAGCTCGTCAGGGTTAATTTGGCTGTTTGCTTAAAACCATTTTCAACCTCCGTAAAAACGGAGGTTTTTTTATGTTATTATCTTGTTTATGTTCTTGGAAAAAAACAAACTGGTAATATAATATATAATCAGTTTGTTTTTTATATGGAGTTTTAATTATGTTGCCGCGTATTATCTGTATTATATTTACTTCAATTTTTCTTATTTCAACAGCTATCGCTCAAGATTCGAATCAAGAGATTAATGATAATAAAAATGATACAACATCTCCTACTTGGGAACCAAACCCTGAACATGATACCATTCTTGATGAAATTGCTTCAGCAATAGGATCTTCCGCTCTCAACAACATAACTAATTCCGAACAAGTTTTTTGTTATCAAATTGCAAACAAACCCGAAAATTATACCGGATACACCATTAATGGAATGGCCATAGTCGGATTTTGTGGCGTTATAAACCCAAATTTGCAAACACTCATAAAGTCCGAATTAATGATGAATCCTGACAACATTATGTTTGATGTTACTGAAAATTGCGTAATACGCCCACAAATCATGTTACGTTTTATACGTGGAATTGATTCTACAGATGTTTTACTGTCATCCCCTTGTCATGCATTAGCTATTTTTTATGGCGGAAAAATATCTGCATTCAATGCTAAACCTGCAGCTCAAATCATTGACGCTATTATAGATCCTCTAATCAAAAACAAAGTTGATTTTGCTTCACCGGCTCTGTTCAATCAACTTCTTCCTATCGGAGTTGCTCAAACAGAAGAACAAAAAGCATTGCAACAAAAAAAGAATGAACCCATAAAAAACTGGCAGACAAAACAACAAAACAATGCTGCCCGTAAATCAGGATGGAATAAATTAAAAAAATAACAGAGTGACAAAATGACTAAAACTATAGCTTTTCAAGGTGTTTTTGGTGCTTACTCACACATTGCCTGCCAAGAACTCTTTCCCAACGAAACATACATGCCTTGCAATGATTTTACGGATGCATTCAATGCCGTTCAACGGTCTGTTGCTGACTACGCTGTAATTCCCATTGAAAATTCTAATGCCGGACGTGTTGCCGATGTACACTTTTTATTATCACAAACACCTCTTCACATTATCGGAGAACATTTTTTACGTATAAAACATCAATTAATAGGCCTCCCGACAAGCTCTATTGAAAAAATAAAAGAAGTCTTATCGCATCCTCAGGCATTGGCTCAATGTAGCAATTTTTTGCATAATAACAATATGACACCAATAACTCAAAGCGACACCGCTATATCGTGCCAAATCATAAGTTCTTCACAAAGAAATGACATTGCTGCAATTGCATCAAAAAAAGCAGCAGAAATATATAATCTTAAAATACTTGCTTCCGACATAGAGAATGCCGATAATAACACAACCAGATTTTTAATAATGTCACCCACCCCTGTAATACCGCAAAACAACGGACAAAAATTCATAACATCTCTTATATTCAAATCAAAAAATATCCCAGCAGCTTTATACAAAGCTCTGGGAGGTTTCGCTTCAAATAATCTGAATATTACAAAACTTGAAAGCTATTTGTTAAACGGAAAATTTGTATCAGCCCAATTTTATCTCGAAGTTGAGGCTCATCCGGAAGATAGTCGTCTTAAAAATGCTCTGGCTGAACTCCAATTTTTTAGTAAAGAATACACCATACTCGGCACATATACCGCACATCCGTACCGCGACAAACAAAATGACTAAGCCATCTTTTTCAAATTTTCAATAGATACATCTATTAATTGACTAAGAGCCTTATCATCCAAACTGTCATTTAATATTTTTTTCACTGCAGACAAAGTGACATCCGTTGTTTTTTCAACAATTTCCTTAGTTGCCTCACTTTCTGCATTTTTCAATCTTGCCGTAGCATCTCTTTCTTTTATAGCCATATCAGCTTCCAACTTAGCCAAAGCATCACGTTTAATCATCTCTATCTCACGCTCTGACCTGGCAACAATTTCGGCTGCTTCTTTTTTTGCACCTCTATACTTACGTTCATACTCTGCTAAAAGCTTTTGCGCTTCTTCTTTTAATTCCACAGCCTCGCTAATTTTCTTTGAAATATTTTTTGCCCTTGTTCTCAACATTTTTGCAAACATTCTTCCCACGGGACGAACTAAAGCGACAACAGCCAATACAAATGCCATAGCCACCCAAAATTCCGCCGTCAAATATATGGGTTCATTATGCCCACTCAATTCATTAGCTGTAGTTTCAATAACATTAACAACATTTGTAGCTGCATTTAACACAGCGTCTTGTGTAGCATCAATAATCTCTTTATTTGGCATACTATTTGTCATCAATTTTCCTCTTTTACAGCTTTTAACGCAACTTTTGCATCCTTAATTTTAATACCGGTAAAACCAAGCTTCTCCAAAACATCAACTACTAACTCGGACGAACTGTCTTCCAACTTATCCATAGCTTTCTTTTTGGCATCAGCAATTTTCTTTTCACCTTCAGCTATTTCCGATTGCAATCTGTTTGACAAATCATTTTGTCTGCGATTTATTGTTTCATTTAATTCGTCTCTGGTTTTAGCCAAAGAAACATTTGCTTTTGCCGTAGCTTCTTGCAACGCCTTATTATATTTATCTAGTGTTTTCTCAACCTTACGCTTTATTTCGGCAGCTTTTTCCAAATCACCTTCTATTTTCTGTTTACGCAAATTTATCATTTCTGCTGTTCTGGGAATAATAAAAACAACCATGATAAACAACATCAGAAAAAAGTTAACTACCAACCAAAACAACTGCGATGGAAAAACACTAAAATCTAATTGAGGCATCTCTCTTCAGCTCCACAAATAATCTCGCTCCCTTCGCTCTCGGGGATTGAAAGAAACATCAACCCCCCGACACGAAAGATTAAACCAAATGACCTGTTATTAATTTCCAGACAACATTACAAACGCAATAACCAATGCATACAAAGCAACAGCTTCAACGGCAGCAAAACCTACCCAACCATAAATATCAACTTCTTTTTTTACCTGAGGGTTACGACCTACTGTTGAAATAATTGTTGTCCATACTTGAGCTACACCCCAAGCTGCAGCCATCATTGACAAAGCACACATACCTGCACCGATATAAGCTAATGGTTCCATTTTTTAATCCTTTCATTTAATTTTTAAGTTCTCAACATAATTATAATTAGTGTTCATGAATTGCTTCGCCTAAATAAATACAACTCAACACCGTATATATAAAGGCTTGCAACAATGAAATAAAAATTTCAAAACAAACTATTGCACAATCAAACAATAGAGGAACAACACCAAAAATTCCCAAAGCCACAACAAAACTTGCGATTATCTTCAGCATAATATGACCCACTGTCATATTTGCAACCAAACGCATTGACAAACTAAACGGCTTAGACAAGAACGAAACGATTTCAATCGGAATAATAACAGGAGCCATAACAGCCGGAATTCCCTTAGGCAAAAAAGTTCTAATCCATCCCAACTTTTTACGCTTTATTCCTACAAAAATATTAAGAGCCAATGCCAACAACGATAAACTACCCACCGCCGTTAAATGAGAAGTAAAGGTAAATGCGTACGGAAACAAACCCAACACATTACCAAATGCTACAAACAAAAAAACAGTAAATATAAACGGAAAATATTTAAGCCCCTCTGCACCTACATTTTCCCTTAAAAGCCCCTCTATAAATTCGTACAAACTTTCCGGAACAGATTGTGCCATATTAGGCACTAAAGACCGTTTACGTAAACATATCCCTAAAATAAGCGTCGACAACAATACGGCTAACACCATAAATAACGACGAATTAGTAAATGATATATCAACACCCCCGACTTCTATCGGAATAATCGGCTTGATTACAAACTGCTCCATAGGATTCGCCACGAACTTTTACTCCTCAACTATATCTTGTTTTCATTTTTAACAAAGCGATACACATTCAATATACCGGCAGCACCGCCAAAAAACAAAAACACAACCATTAACCAAGGTTTTGTTCCAAAGATTCCATCAAACAAATAGCCCAAAGCAACACCAACAAACACTGCGGCTACTAATTCCGCACCGATTCGAAAACCGATTCGTGATGCTCTGACTGCCTCAGCTTCATTTCCCTTTCCTTTTGCAAAAGACTTTTCTTGCTGCAAACGAGCGATTTTCTTTTCCAAAAGCTCTATGTCATCTGGCTTCTTTTCCATAGAAAAAACAATACACCAATAATTATTAAACAGTTATTAAAATTAAAAAGTGTTTTTATACTTATTTATTTTTATCTTTTTCAGATATATTAAGATGGCTATCAATAACTCTCGCAAAATCCTCATAGGGGCGCAAACCATCTATTGCTTCATTTCCCTTAGATGATGAAACAAAAAATGATGGAGTTCCTTGTATTTTTAATATCTCAAGTCCATCTTTTCGATCTTTCAATATTCTGGCTGCCGTCACATCGTTCTTTAAACAAACCTGAGCCTTCTCATTACCTAAGCCACTCAAAGCCGCATACTGTAACAACACCTTTTGAGGATTAAATGCCAAACTCCAATCCCTCTGTTTCTTAAACAAAACATCAACAAAGCTAAAATACTTATCATTATCAACACACTCAGCTAACAAAGCCCCATCCATCGAATTTTTATCCAATGGCATCGGAACAAAAACAAGCTTTAAAAAACCTTTTTCAATATAGTTTTTCTTTATCTCCGGCAAAACATTTAAATGAAATTCCGCACAATGAAAACATCCGAAAGACGAATATTCATACAATGTAACAGGCGCTTTTTCATCTCCCATAACATGATCTTTGGGAAAACCAAAGTTAGCCGAAACATCTCTGCTACCATCACTTTCACCTGCAACAGCATCTGCGGCATAAGCCTTACTGACAAGCACAAACCCGTCTTTACCGTTCCATTCAAAACCTTTACTTGATAAATAAACCCCACCGGCAATTGAAAAGACCACTATTCCGGCAATAATTGAACTAACTTTCTTTATAATCTGCTCAAACATATCAATCACTTTTTATTATTAATAACAATTGCCTGACCAAGCTTTTGCAATGCCTGCTCAAGCCCCGGCGTTTTCACTCCGCCACTCAATGAGTTAATATAATTTTCTTCTTCTTGTGTTACAAGCTTTTTTTCTTCGCTTGGGATATAATCGCTTCTTTTTTTCATTACGCTGTGATTCTGCAATATTTTAATTTTTTCAACTGCTTGATACCCAAAAAACGAATTTACTTTATCAATCAACAATTTGCTTTTCGACTGTATTTCCAAAGCAAACGCACCTCCGGCAACTTCCACAATCAAAACCCCGTTGCTTCTTTCTCCTTTTTTAAAATCAATTCTCACCGGTTTAGAATAGTCAGCCATATCATTACCGACTATATCTCGCCAATTACAAATAACATCAGCTTCAGCAAATGCCTTTTTGCCAAGCATTTTACGTGTTATAGGCCCTAACACATTGCAAATATTTTGCAAATCACCGGTCTTGCGTTCGTCGCTTATTATTTCTTTCTTTTGTTTCATAGAGCCAGACTAACAAACAATATCAACAAGGGCAAGGCTTTTGTTGACTAACTGCACCAACAACCATTATAATCACAAGCAAATAAAATAACAGGGAACTATTTATCCGATGGAATTTTCACAAATTTTATTAGCTTTTTTAGCTCTTGTTTTTGTACTTGGCTTGATGTTTATAACTCTTTGGCTAATCAAATTTTGCCAACAAAAAGGCATTAACTATCGCATCAATTGTTGCCTAAAAAAAGGTAAACGCATAAAAATCATCGAAAACCAACGTTTGGATATAAAAAATTCTGTTATCCTGCTGGAATGTGATAATCAAGAATTTCTTATCCTGTTAGGAAGCAACTCTAATACAATATTGAACCAAACACCTAAAAAGGTAAAATAATAATGATAAAAAAATTTTTTCTATCTTTGATTTGCACAATGGCTGTCAGCTTATTCGTTTCGAATGCCTACGCTCAAAGCGTAAGTTTGAATCTTGGCGAAGTTTCAAGCGGCACAGCCACCGCACGAATTTTTAGTGTATTAGCTCTGATAACCATTTTATCATTAGCTCCATCTATTGTCATAATGATGACTTCATTTACCCGATTGATTACAGTGTTATCAATTACTCGCTCTGCCCTTTCTACTAATTCAACTCCGCCCAATATGGTATTAATAGCATTGGCTTTATTTATGACAATATTTATAATGTCTCCAACATTTGAGAAATCATGGGAACTTGGAATAAAGCCTATTATCGATGAAAAAATAGAAATCATTGAAGGATTAGAAAAAGCAGCAGAACCTCTGAAAGAATTTATGATTAACAACACTAGAGAAAAAGACATTCAACTTTTTGCAGACCTTGCCAAAGAAAAACCTGAAAACATCAAAGAAACCCCATTAAAAATTGCGATTCCGTCATTTATGATAAGTGAACTGCGCCGAGCATTCGAAATTGGATTTCTCATATATATCCCATTTTTAATTATTGACATGGTAATTGCATCAGTCCTTATGTCCATGGGTATGATGATGTTACCTCCGAGCGTATTATCACTTCCGTTCAAAATAATCTTTTTTGTTATGATTGATGGATGGTATATGCTCTCAGGATCTTTGGTAAACAGTTTCCATTAAGGTCTCTGGCATCAAAAATTATTATAAAATTTTACTAACAAGATTACAAAATATATAAGGATAAATTTATGAAATATGCCATAGATGTTCATGACTTTTCATTTAAAAAAATTAAAAACGGAACTCGCCGTATTTCAATTCATCTCTTTGATAAAAATGCTCAACAAATAAAATTAAATGATACTATAAATATGCGAAATACCGTTACGGAAGAACATCTTGAATGCAATATCAAAGGAATTGCCATTTTTGATAACTTTGATGACTTAATTGATATTCTGGGATATGAGGCTCTGGGCTATGATAACAAAAAAGAAGTGATGGTGCGTATAAAAAGAATATTCCCATTAGAATTACAAAAAAATCTTAATGCTGTCGCTTTTTTTCTGGAAAAAATCACAGATAAACCCAATCTCATTGAACGAGGCGAAATAGAAAGATAAAAGATAAAAAAATAAAAATATACTTGCCAAAAACAAATAATACGTTTAATAGATATCACGATAATACATGGAGAGATGGCAGAGTGGTCGAATGCGGTTGACTCGAAATCAATTGTACTCTTTACGGGGTACCTAGGGTTCGAATCCCTATCTCTCCGCCAATTATAACAAAACCTCACATTGCGTGGGGTTTTGGTGTAAATACGCGAGAGAGTTGGGATTTGAACCCTAGAATAAAGGGTTTGACAACAAGGCTCAGGCAGACGGAAGTATGCCGGTGAGCAAAGCGAAGAGCCGAAGTTGCGGCGTAGCCAATCCCTATCTCTCAATCCAACGGAAAAGTCGTCATTTTGACGACTTTTTATTACTACATTGTAAAAAACAACTTATTATCTCATACAACCTATCGAATGATCCCCGGCAGCCGTTTTACTTTTCTGTGATTGAGATAAATTACACAACCTGGTTATCCCGGATTCTTCGCATGCTTTAATAACATACGAACTATCCTTAACTTTATTAAATAAAATATTTTCTATAGTGTTACGTATTTTCTGAGTATTTTCTGACGCAGGTAATCCTTCATTGGCCTTATATGCAGAAATTATCCCTCTTAAATATTTAGTCTTATCAATTTGATCGTTCGGATAATTTTCTTCGGTATATCCATATTGCAATGCGGTTTGTAATGTTTTTTCATCTGCCAAACTATAATCCATATCATAGAGTCTAACATTACTCATAACAATTTCCCTATATAAAGGTTCTTGTTGCTGATTTATAGCTATTTGCGCCCAATGTTTTACTTTTGTAGCTGCATCAGATTTATTTTTACTATCGTTACCGAAGCTAAAACCTTCTCCAAACATTGAATAATCTGCTTTGGCATCTTGTGCCATTTTATGAAATAAAGTTATGGCTAACTCATATTGTTTATTATCTAATAAGTTATCCATAAGAAAATTACCATCATTGTCAATCATAAAGCATACATCTCTATCTACTGACAATATATCTTTTTTTTCTAATTCGTTTTCATTTAGTTTATCCTTTAGCAATTTAAATTCATCATAAAATTTACATTGATACTTTACATATTCATCACTAAAGTTCTTTCCTTCAACAAATGCCTGTTTCAAAATATCGTTGTTTGATGGATTTCTAGCCGCAGCATTCTTTAATATTTGTTCCATATTTTCAATAGGATAATCATAATTTGTTATTTCATTAAAAATGACACTAAAAACATCTTCTTCTTTTTGTCCAGCCGATGTTTTAAAAAATTTATCCACCCAATATCCGCCATTATGTTCACTCTTACCCTGCACAACTATGCGTTTTGCCCATAACACTCTTTGATTATCATTTGTTTTAATATATGCAATATTATCATTTTCTATTGGGTTTATTTGGGTGTAATGCCTAAATGTTCCATAATACGTGTCATCAGCTTGTATTTCTTCATCTGCTTTGCTTATACGTACCAATTGAGTAGTTTTGTTTGCATTTTTACCAAGATTTCTATCTATATTATTGTGTTGAACAACAAACAGCTGTTTTAAGATTAATGCTTCTTCTTGTTGTGAATACCCTAATTCCTTCATTACGGCTAATGCTTGTTTTTCTATTGCATCCATAATATATCCACCATAGCAATGAGTAAATATAATCAAATTACGCATATTTTCAGCTGCTTCTTTTTCAGATAATCTATGCAAATCTCCTTTATCATCCTTAGTTGAAATAAGAGGAATAATATATTGATCAAACATCATTTGTGCACGCATGGCAGTTGAAACATTATTAATTCTGCTCGACGAATAATACATTGAGCATATCTGCCAATCGTTTTTCGTATCAACAGAGAGCATATTTTCTGCAATTTTACACATCCCATTTGCTGCTTTAGCTGAATTTGTACCGCTTCCCGGTAAAATGAGAATAGTTTTTTTACCTAAAAATGAAAAATCTTGCGGAGCATCAATCCAATGATTATCTGAGTGCAAATCACGGACACCAAATCCGAATTTAGTTATATCTAAAATTTCTTCCTGATTATACCAACCATTCATCTTTGCCACCCTAATTTATATCTTTCAAAGATTTCAATCTGGTTCATATACTACCATATAATTAGGTTATTGTCTATTTTTTTAAGAAAAACGATCCGTAATCTCTAAAAAATATTTTAAATTAATACCTGTAGCCTACCCCAAAAATTGAAGCATATCCCTCATTATCATTTTTATATTCACTACCATGAAATCCTAAATACGCACCGACGGCATACAACTCGACATTCTTTATCGGTGAATAAACATTAGACCACATTACCATATTATCTTGATGTCTGGTATTTTCGGCTCTCGTATTCAAATATGCCACATTTGTCTTAAAATTATCCCATTTATATCCCATACTTATATTCCACGCTTCCGATTCTCGATAATTATCAAAATATGCCGGCAAATTATCATTTACATTTTTTGTAGATATCGGATTTTTTATTCCGTCAACATAAGCTTTTTTATAACCGGTAGCTATATTAAAATTCCCACATTCTACAGTTAACCCTAATGACAATTCTTTATCAGTACGATTAAAAATACCATATCCTCCTGAAGCATAAACTTTTGTTTCATCTAATTGCCATTTTTTCTGAACAGCACTGACATATCCGTCTTGTGCTTTGTCATAATCAACATACCGACTGGTCATACCACGTCTGTTCGCATTATCCGGAGTATAGGAAAAACCTACTTTTAAGCTATCATCAACAGGCAAAATATACGCCAACTTTAACGCTCTACCATCATTCAAAATTGAGGTAGATTTAGGAGTTGCATATATTGTTGATTTATAACCATTTCCCCAATTATCATCGCTTAAAAAATATGTACTATTCGGATCATCAACATTCAAAAATGTAATATCCTTAGCTCCTTTATGTAGCGTTTTTGCTACATTATAAACATATCCGACATAAAACTCACCATAGTTAGAAAAATCAGCAAAATACGGATAAAACCTAAATTCTCCTTCACTTCTATTAACATCATCTTCTCTCAACATAACCGTAGTTGATGCATAGACCCCGCTTTTATGGTTTTTACTAAATTGATATTCAGCCCCCAAAGCTGTATCAGCTCTCAAAACCCACCTATCCGGATGATCATTTTCTTCACTGGCATCAGACACTCCATAATAAGCTCCAATCAAACCATCTGCTTTAAAATTCAGTTCACCAGCCAAAGACACTGCCGGACACATTAACAAACCAAACACAATTTTCTTTAACATTCTTTATTCCACCCCAAATATTTTAATCCCTCCAAAATTGAATAAACATCATAAAAAGCATTGTGTGGCTGCAATCCTATTCTTTTCATATTTTCACTTAATCCTAACAAATCAGCAATTTCACCCGAGGATTGTTTTTTTATATTTATATTTTCTTGCTTGTATTTATCTCTAAACCAAAAAGCAATATTTTTATAATTCGGTTGAGCATTATCCTCTATATTATAAATTTTCAACATCTCACGCATAACTTCGCCATCCCCATCGTTTTCATTTTCAAAATCCCAACTATGAGAATAACAATTATCTGTCCCCACAAATTCCTTAAACTTTGTATATGCATCTTCAAAGGTGATTCCATGTGTTTCCATCACCTCATCAGTTATCCCTGTAAGCTCAACAAAATATTTAGAAATTTTTGTATGCAATTTTGGTTTTATATAAAAATTAAATTTACTCAAAACATCTAAATTATCATCTGTTTTTATAGCCGCAATCTGAATGATTTCTCTATTTTGCCAACCGCAAAAACCTTCTTCTTTCAAGCCTTTATCAGCAATATATTCCGTATCATAAACAACAAAAGTCATAAAAAAACTCCTTACCAAATAATAACAATAAATTATCTGCAATTACTTTTTTTAGCAACAAAAAATAATATGTTTAATACAACGCAAAAAATTATACAAACAAACCAATATACTGTTTATAAAAATCCTCTTGTCAAAAATATAGTTTTGTTCTATCGTCAGAGTGCAGTGATGAGTTATCACTGTGGTGCTGAAAACATCTTACACAAATAATCCTCAGAAATGGGGAGTAAGTGATATAAGCGCATTTTTTTGCGTCGAATAAGCTTGACTGCTGTGTACAGTTTTTCAGCTCCCCGCCTTTTGTTAAAGGCGGTTATTTTTAACCGGAGGTAAATTTGAAAAACTGCAAAACTTCACATTCTGCGAACAGAAGCAAAACTCTGGATGGTCTGCCTAATCAAGTTGACATCTATGTCGGAAAACGCATAAAGCTACGCCGAAAAATACTGGGACTAACTCAAACAGAAATAAGTAAAATTTTAGGACTTACATTTCAACAAATTCAAAAATATGAAAAAGGAGAAAACAGAGTATCAGCAAGTCGCTTATACGATTTTGCTAATATTTTACAAGTAGACGTCAATTTCTTTTTCAACGATATGCCCCTAATTACACAAGCATCCAGTCCTCGATTTATACAGACTGATGCCAAATTTAATCACACAAACAACACCTCCATCACAGATCCGTCACAAACCAACAAAATACAACAATTAATAAATAATTTTCTTCATATAGAAAATCCGACAACAGCCGAAAAAATTTTCGAACTGATAGAACATCTGAGTAAAAGTCATTACATGCAAAACAAATCTCATTAAAAACTATACTCAAATTCACTTAACTATAGTTCTTTTTTACATAATCCCATTAAATAAAGAAACCCTGTTTTCAAAAAACAGGGTTTCTTTTATTTTAAGATGTTATCAGATTATTTGATAATCTTCGTTACAACACCCGTACCAACAGTTTGAAAACCTTCATGGATAGCAAAACGAAGACCTTCATCCATTGCAATCGGGTGAATCAATTTAACAGTCATCGTAATGTTATCTCCTGGTTTTACCATTTTTGTACCTGCAGGTAACTCAACCGAACCTGGTACTTCCTTAGTTCTGAAGTAAAATTGCGGACGATAGTTTGAGAAGAATGGTGTACGACGACCACCTTCTTCTTGTGTCAAAAAGGAACATTCGCATTGAAAGTCTGTGTGTGGCGTAATTGAACCTGGGGCAGCCAAAACCTGACCGCGTTTAACTTCTTCTTTGCTTATTCCACGCAACAATACAGCGATGTTATCGCCTACTCTAGCTTGATTTACCAATCTGCGAAATACTTCAATACCGGTACATTTAGCCTGTTTGGTGTCTCTGATACCAACAATTTCGATTTCTTCACCAACTTTCAATACACCGCGTTCTACACGTCCTGCTACAACTGTACCACGCCCTGTAATCGAAAATACATCTTCAACCGGCATCAAGAATGGTTCAACTTCCGACTGCTCATTATTAAAATAAGCATCCAAATCCTTTTTTGTAACTCCTTTTTTTCGCATAAAGGATATTACTTCTTTAATTCTTTCTTCCATATATAAAAATATTAAAAAGTTATATATTCATAATAAAAACATAAAGTTATCATAATAAAATTTATTTTAAATGCAAGCAAAAACCCCTGCCGAATTTCTACAGCAGGGGTTCAACGCTTTGAAGTTATATACTTAAATCTTATTTCAAGATTTTAGCAACAACACCGGCACCGACAGTGTGACCACCTTCACGGATAGCAAAACGAAGACCTTCGTTCATTGCAATCGGGTGAATCAATTTTGCTGTCATTGTGATGTTATCGCCAGGCATTACCATCTCTGTACCTGCAGGCAATTCAATTGAACCTGTTACGTCTGTGGTTCTGAAGTAGAATTGCGGACGATAGTTTGAGAAGAACGGAGTATGACGTCCACCTTCTTCTTTTGTCAAAATGTAGCATTCGCATTGGAAGTCTGTATGAGGAGTAATTGATCCCGGTGCTGCCAAAACTTGACCGCGTTCAACT
>JAZODJ010000023.1:0-53430 GCA_045597005.1 Alphaproteobacteria bacterium
TCGCAATTGTTAGTAAAAAACAGATTATAATCAACTTAGAAATATGATAAAAAAGGAATGGCGGAAGAACGTCTCGCAATAGAACGAACAAGTTCGTTGTCATCGTGTTCTCCGCCACTTCAATAACATGGATACTTGATGGGTTGCTTGTACCGTATCACATGCGCGTACGTTAACAATTGAAAGTTAAGTACCATAAGCAACAAGGAGATTATAACATGACGGAATTAAAAAACAATACCTTTATCGGAATTGATGTTTCTAAATACAAATTAGATATTTTTAATTCTAAAACAGGTGAGTTTATTACAATAGATAATACCAAAGCGGCGATACGCAAGTATATCAGAGCTTTGAGATTATCGGAAGATTTATACCTCATCATTGACTTAACCGGAGGTTATGAAGCTCTTTGTGTTAATGAGTTATATTTGAAGGGATATAAAATAATCAGAGCCGAAGGCAGAAAAGTAAAAGCCTTTGCCAGAGCATTAGGAATAAGTGCTAAAACGGACAAAATAGATGCCAGTATATTGGCTCTGTATGGTGAAAAGTGTTTTAATAGCTTACGTTTATATAAACCATATAATAATCAAATTAAAAAGCTTGTTATGAGATTAAGCGATATAAAACAATTGCTTCAACAGGAGAAGAATCGCTTAAAAGCTCCGGATAATATGCAAATTGTTACAAGGTCTATAAAACAACTAATAAAGATTTATGAAAAAGAAATTACAAAACTCGAAAATGAAATAGAAACCATTATCGAAAATGATGAAGAATTAAAAAAGAAATACAAACTATTACTAGAACAAAAAGGAATAGGTAAAAAAGTTGCATATATTTTGCTTGGTTTATTGCCTGAGCTTGGATACTTAAACAGACGACAAGTAGCTGCTCTTGCCGGTGTTGCTCCATTTGCCAGAGATAGCGGAACTATTAACGGATATAGACGTACCGGAATAGGTAGAATTGATGTGAAAAAAGCTTTGTTCATTACTGCTTTGGTAGCCATTAAATGTGATGAAAAAATGAACTTGTTTTATACAAACTTAACCGCTCGTGGTAAAAAGAAAATGGTCGCTATTACTGCTACTATGCGTAAAATTATTATTACTCTTAATGCCAAAATCAAATATCTTTGTGCATAAATAATCAACTGGGTTGATGACAGGAAAAAATAAAAGTTGATTTGTGGTGATAAAGAGACTTATTCAACACTATCTATAAGGCGGTCGAGGTCGTTTCTTTCAGACTCTTTGTACCCTTTTATATCTTCTTTTATCTTTAATGTTTCTTCTTTTATCGCTTTTTTTATACGCGGTTGAGCTAGTTTTTCAAAAAGTTCTAAAGTTTCATCTTCTTTGCTTTTTTCTTCTGAAGAATCTTCTTCATCTAATATCTTGGTTTTGGATTTTATTAAATCCATAGTTTCTTGAGGAATCAAATCTTCTAAAGGCTTGGCAAAAGAACCTGCTATTTTGTAATATTTTGACTCTGTTAAAATCTCTGATTGTTTGTCTTCAGGAATTATCCAACCTACCATTATATTAAACAAAATAACCAGTAAAAAGGCTCTTATAATCCCAAAAAACAGGCCTAAAAACCTATCTAATCCGTTTAATTTGCTTGTTCTTATTTTGCCAACCACTGCGCTTGTCGAATATATCCAAATGATAAAAAACAAAACAAATATTGCCAAAGAAGTAACTACGCCGGCTAAAATTCCGTTTGCTATAAACTTTTTAGCAAAGGGCAAACACACCGGCAGCAAGTATATTATAGCCATAGTAGCTAAAACCCATCCGACGATAGATAAAACTTCTTTGATTAGGCCTCTGTTTAGTGCAATAAGAGCTGAAATTATTACAACTATTAAAATTACAACATCTAAATTGTTCATTTCGTACATTGTTTTATCCTAATTAAACAAATTTATTAATCTTTGAACATTGCCAAATTCGTGTAAATTAATATCTACGGAAAACTTTTTGTCGGTAGAACGCCCTTGGGGAATTATAGCGCTGGCAAAACCTAATTTTTTGGCTTCTTTTAATCGCAATGATGGTTGTGATACGGCACGTATTTCACCAGACAAACCTATTTCACCAAATATTACCATATCTGCCGGTAAAGGTTTGTTGGTTAGCGAAGAAATTACAGCTGAAGCAACTGCTAAATCAGCCGCAGGTTCAGAAATGCGCAAACCTCCGGCAATATTCAAGTAGACATCTTGTGAGCTTAAATTCATACCGCAACGCGCTTCTAAAACAGCTAACACCATAGACAATCTGTTGGAATCCCAACCAACCACCGCTCGTTTGGGACTCGAATAACCTGTGGGACTGACAAGCGCCTGTATTTCGACAAGAACAGGGCGAGACCCCTCTAATCCGGCAAAAACACATGAACCGGAAATATTGCCTTGTCTTTCGGCGAGGAATAGTGCTGACGGATTAGCAACCTCGACAAGTCCCTTATCCTGCATTTCAAAAACACCTATCTCATCTGTCGCGCCATAGCGATTTTTTACGGCTCGTAAAATACGGAAATGATGTCCTCTTTCGCCTTCAAAATATAATACTGTGTCAACCATATGTTCTAAAACACGGGGGCCGGCTATCTCGCCTTGTTTGGTAACGTGTCCCACCAAAAACAATGTAAAACCTTTGCGTTTAGCTAGTTTTATAAGTTCGTAACTGCACGCTCTGACCTGAGTTACGCTGCCAGGGGTTGAATCAACCTCTTCAAGATACATTGTTTGAATTGAATCTATTACAACAACTGATGCTTTTGACTTTTCCAGTGTTGTTATGATGTCTTTTACATCTGTACAGGATGCTAATTTGACCGGCGCTTTATCTAATCCTAAACGTTGAGCGCGAATACGAACCTGATCAACGGCTTCTTCGCCCGAAATGTAATATACTTCGGGTTTTTCGGCTAAATTTGCAACTTTGGCACAAGCTTGCAAAAGAAGTGTTGATTTGCCTATACCGGGATCACCACCGACCAAAATAACCGAACCGGAAACTAAGCCACCCCCACAAACACGATCAAGTTCGTTTATTGATGTAGATAATCTGTCAACCTTTTCTTGTGTGCCGCTCAAAGAAACAAAATCTATTTCTTGCCCTTTGGATTTGCGCGGGTTGATGTTTGAAAAACCACCGCCACCTAATGCCTCTTCAATTATTGTGTTCCATTCGCCGCAGGCATCGCATTTGCCTTGCCATTTTGGATAAACGGCTCCACAATTTTGACAAACAAACTGTTTAATATCTTTTTTGGCCAATATCAGACTCCTGTTTTTATCGGACCTTGAGAGTTTCCATTAATAAACTGAACAACATAAGGATTTTCGGTTTCATCCATTTCTTTAACTGTTCCTTGCCAGATGATTTCGCCTTTGTATAACATTGCTACTTTATCCGCTATTTTACGAGCTGATGCCATGTCGTGAGTGATGGTTAAAGCTGTTGCACCCAAACCTTTTACCGACTCAACAATAAGATCGTTAATAACGTCAGCCATTATCGGATCAAGACCTGTTGTAGGTTCATCAAAAAAGATTATTTCCGGTTTGGATATTATAGCTCTGGCAAGCCCTACCCTTTTTTGCATACCGCCGGAAAGTTCTGCAGGAGAAAGGTCTGCCACCTCAGGATCAAGACCAACAGAACGCAATACTCTTACAGCTTCGTTTTTAGCATCTTTTTTACTGTAACCTTTGTTTTCGATTAAATCAAAAGCTACATTTTCCCAAACACTTAAACTGTCAAACAGCGCTCCGCCTTGGAATAACATACCCATTTTGGAATGTAGTTCTTCTTTGGCGTTTTCATCAATGCCTATAACTTCCTTGTCATCAACAAGAATAGAGCCTTCTTCCGGAGTTAAAAGACCTTGGATACATTTGATAAGGACAGATTTTCCGGTACCCGAACCTCCAATTACGACTAAAGATTCGCCTTTGCAGACATCCAGATTTACCCCTTTTAACACTGTTTTTTTGCCAAATGATTTATAAACGTTTCTTAGTTTTATTTTAGCTTCTGACATTTGTTGAAATCCTTATCTTGAAAAGAAAAGCTCTGTAACAATATAGTTGAATATCAAAATCAAAATTGATGATGAAACAACAGCGTTTGTTGTTGCCGTACCGACACCTTGCGCACCACCTTTTGATTTGTAACCGTTGTAACACCCCATTAAGGCAATAATAAAACCAAATACAGCCGCTTTGACAACACCTGTTGTAATATCCAGAGCCTGTAAATCATTTAATGTGGCGTTGATGTAATTAGCGGCATTAAAGCCAAGCTTGTATACGCCAACAACATAGCCGCCAAAAATACCGATAACATCACCTATTAAAACAAGCAACGGCATTACAATAAGCCCTGCCCAAATGCGTGGAGCTACTAAATATTTGAAAGGATTTGTAGACAAAGTTGTCAATGCGTCTATTTGCTCGGTAACACGCATTGTCCCTATTTCAGCAGCCATAGCTGCACCTATACGTCCGGCAACCATTAACGCTGATAAAACAGGGGCTAACTCTCGCGTTACAGAAATCAAAACAACGCTTGCAACCATACTTTCTGCTCCAACAGAGGCAAAACCGGAATAACTTTGTAAAGCTATTACCATGCCGGCAAATATGGTTGTTAAGCCAACAACAGGCAATGAGTAAAAACCCATATCAACAATCTGTCGTAAAAGATTGCGCCCATAAAAAGGCGGTGTCAGACAGTTGTAGATTGATTGAATAATAAAGATGAACAACTCGCCAACCTTGAAAATAAAATTGACCAGAGGAACACCCTGACGACGTAAAAACTTTTCTATCTTGCGAAAAAACAACATGGTAATATCCTGATGTAAAATTTAAAATCTGCTGTCATTTTAGTCTCGAGATTGCAATAAATCAACTTAGTTTTTTAAATCATCACAGCAATCTTAAGGCAGCTAAAATTTTTGCTGTTGATGATGCTTCAAAAGGATTAATTTTTATAAAAGGTAATGTAATTCCTTCTATTTCATATGTTGCTTTTTCAGGCATTCTGTCTATGTTTGAAGTTGCCAATTGTACAACTATATTTATTTCTGATTGATCTATTGTCGGCACATCAACAATACCAACCCCCCTAACCTCTAACAATCCTTGAATGGATTTTGGAGCTGAAGCGATCAGACAATTGTTAACATTTTTTATATCAACACGGTCATCTGATATAAGTTTTGCTCCATATTGAGCAATCATTCTTAGAGACATATCTGACTTACCGGAACCGGAATCACCTAAAAACAAAACTCCTTGTCCCATAACACATATCGCTGAGGCGTGTATGTTGTTAGTCATTTACACTCTCCAACCTGTTACTTTTATCGACAGAGTTTGTTTCAACGATTATTTTGCGCCCTTCATTATGAGCAGATATTTCAATCTTAAAAACATCTCTCGGAAGCCATCCTCCTGATTTTTCAGGCCACTCTATAAGGCTTATACCTCCATAAACAGCTTCTTCAAAACCAAGCTCAAAAACTTCGTCAGGTGATTTCAGACGATAAAGATCAAAATGAAAAATATCACAATCATTTGCCGGATATGATTGAACCAATGTAAATGTAGGGCTAGGGACCTCTTCTGCACCTGATAAGCATTGAATAAATGCTCGCGCAAAAACGCTTTTTCCCATACCCAATGTTCCATATAATGCAAAAACATCTCCCTTTTTAGCTATTTTTGCAAAACGTTTTGCCAAATCTTTAGTTTGTTGTTCTGTTTTTATTATGAATGTTTTTTGCATTCTATTCACCAAAAGGATTAAACCATACTTTTCGACGAGATGTTGAAGCTTCTTTGCTTTTTATTACTTTGACATTTGCTTTTCGATTTTGTATTTTTTGCCAATCCCATGGCATATAAAATTCTCCTTGCCATAAACCTCTACGGTTGCTTAAAGCCTGATTTTGGTACGGAAGGTAAATTTGCGTTTGTCTGATGTCTGCGACAGCCCAACCGGAATTTATAAGTGCAGCACCTATATCATATGGTCCCAACATACATACACCGATAAGAACACCTCTGTCATCTTTTGCTAATATGTGACATTTTATAGTATTGTCTGCCAACCACCCGCTTAACCAGGAAACAGATTGTTGACCACAGCGATATCCTCTACCTGAAGAATCGGCACATGTTTGCGATATGTCCGGAGCTGCTACTCCGTATAGTTTGACAATTTGATTACCCAGTGTCAGCGTATCTCCACTGACAACCCTTGAAACACTGCTGATTGCCGGATACTGCAAAGGATTAAAAGCTTGCGCTTTTTTAGTTTCTTTTTTGGATAAAAGATTGTCGGTGATTTTTTCTGTTAAAATAGGATGTTGATCTTCTCCAACCAAATTTACGGTTCCCCTCTCAACCTCAGCAACCGGTTGAGATACATCTGCATTAGCAACAATCTGGGAAGATGTTTTAACTCCCTGCCCTAAAAATGTACGAAGATTATTTTCAATGTTTCCAACTCCACCCGAAAAAGCTCCAATAGCGTATAAAATGAAGAAAATTACAGCTATGATTATTATAAGAGATGGTAAACACCCCATGGCGCGCCAAGCCATTTTTGCAAAAATATAAAGCACAACCAACCCAATTATGAGACCAATAAAACCACCCCCCTGAAGAAGAGTGCTATCACTTTGTGTACCAGCACCACCTAACAAAATAAAAAATAGTGCCGCAAAACCAAATACTGTTTTTTTTAAGAACCCCATAATTCGTTTCCTTTATTGAAATCTTCGTTTATAAAGAGATGTTGCCTACTCGTGATAACAGATTAATCTGGCTAAAGTAAAAATATTCTTAAACCAACAATAAAAACCATAATTTAATTTATCTAAAATAAATAAAAATTAAAGAGAATAAAAATATCAATATAAATTTGTTTTAAATCAATCCATTCTATTCTATGGATGTTAATGTTCCACGTGAAACGAAAGCCCTGCTATAAAAACAGGGCTTTTTGTTTGAATATTGATATCAATTAACTAACTTTTTTGCAATAACAATGACAGTGGCATTCACCGTCGCGTTCAATATCAGAGCGACACAATTCGGATATACAATAGCGAGCCGGATTTTGTCCGTCGCAAGGACAACGGTGCCATTCATTTTCTCCAAACATCATTTGTTTTGCATTTGCTATTTTTTGTACATTTTTAGTTGTTGCATATCCTGCCTTTTCGCAGTTTTCTAACATTTTATCCAATATAGTCATTTTATTTCCTTTCTATTCAACAAATTTTATTGAAAATTTTTCATTTTGCGCTTCAGGAGCTTTAAATACAGTGTTTACAGGAGTAATATCTGTTTTTTTCTTTTGTTCCAGTATATCTATAATCATATCTAATTCCGCAACAGATGCATATTGAAGAACAACCTTTCCTCCTCCTTGTTTGCTAGATATAACCTTTATGCGCAAACCGAGGTTTTTGTTTAGTCTTTCCTCAATATCCGCAAGATCTACGTTCTTTGGTGCGTGTTTTTTGTTTTCAGCAGACGGTATTTCTTTTTTATCACAACCTTTTTGCTTGGCAACAAAAGCTTCAACCTGACGAACATTTAGGTCTTCTTTTATTATCTTATCCGCCAAAACACTTGCGTTGTCAAGACCAACCAAACATCTAGCGTGTCCAGCAGACAATTTTCCTTCAGAAACAAGTTTTTTTACATCTTCTGGCAAACTTAACAGCCTTAAAGTGTTGGCAACATAGCTTCTTGATTTGCCTACTATTCCAGCTACACGCTCTTGTGTATGAGAAAAATTATCCATTAACTGTTGATAAGCTGATGCCTCTTCTATTGCCGACAGATTCTCTCGAAGCAAATTTTCTATTAAAGCGATTTCTAAAACTTCACTATCCGATAGATCCTTAATAATTACAGGTACTTCTGCCAAACCAGCCATTTTAGATGCTCGCAACCTACGTTCGCCAGCAATCAGCTCGAATCCGTTTTCTTTTCTGCGCACAATAAGCGGCTGCAAAACACCTTTTTCTTTGATTGATTCTGCTAGTGACTTTATTGCGTTTTCATCAAAATCTTTTCGTGGCTGAAAAGAGCTTACAAAAATCTTTTCTATTGATGCTGTTTCGTTGGTTTTTATTTCAGCAAGTTCTTCCGTTAAAACATTTTCGTTCATCTCACCTAAAAGAGCTTCTAAACCACGTCCTAAGTTTTTTTTCTTTTTACCTTCTTCCATCATGCTACCAACTCTCTTTCTCTTTTTAATACTTCTTTTGTTAACCCAATATACGCCTGTGATCCCGAACACTTAAAATCATATAACAAAACCGGCTTACCATGCGATGGAGCCTCAGAAATACGAACATTGCGAGGAATAACCGTATCATAAACTTTTTTACCAAAAAAATTACGAACATCGTCTTCAACCATCTGGCTAAGATTGTTACGCTTGTCGTACATTGTCAAAACAACTCCGTGTAATGTCAAAGACGGGTTGAAGTTCTTTTTAATTGTATTGATATTACGAATTAAATCTGAAACACCTTCTAAAGCTAAAAACTCACACTGTAGGGGAACTATAACAGCATTTGCAGCAACCAACGCATTTATTGTAACAAGACTGAGTGACGGAGGGCAATCAATCAATATATAATCGTAGTTTACAGCCTCTTTTGTCAGTGCGTTTTTTAGCGCAAATTCTCTTTTAGGCATATCAACAAGTTCTATTTCCGCAGCCGCCAAATCAGGTGATGACGGAATTATTGAAAAACCGGGTATTTCGGTCCAAACAACAGCATCTGTTAATCGGCAACCACCCAGAAGAACCTCGTATGAGGATTTCATTGCGCCTTTTTTATCAACCCCCATAGAAGTTGATGCGTTTCCCTGAGGATCAAGATCAACAACCAACACTTTTTTACCGGCAGCAGCCATGGCGGTTGCAACATTAACTGTTGTAGTGGTTTTACCGACACCACCTTTGCGATTAGCTACGGCTAATATTCTTGGCATTCTTTCTCTCCTTTTTCTTTGAAATGTTGGTTATTATTAAAATTTTACCTTCTTCGGATATAAGATTTGGCTTAATATCGCATTTAAACTTCCACTTTTTGTGAGCCTCTGATAACTCTTCTGCATAACTTCTGCCTTTGGGAAATATACAAAGCGTTTTTGCGTGACAAAAAGGGAAAGTATAATCTAAAAGTTTGCTTAACGAGGTCATAGCTCTTGATGTAACAACATCAAATTTACGAGAAGACAAATTTTCGATTCTGTCGTTTATTATTTCAACATCTGTACCAGTCTTGTCGGCAACCTCATTTAAATACACCGTTTTTTTCTTAATACTCTCAACAAGCGAAACATTTAAATACGGCGTTTTTTCAGAAGCTACAACAGCCAACACCATTCCCGGAAAACCAGCTCCAGAGCCAAAATCAACCAAACTTTCCGCACCCTGAGGAATATACTGAAACAACTGAACAGAGTCCTCAAAATGTCGCACCCAAGCGTTTTCTATACTGGAGTTGCTAACTAAATTAAATTTTTTCTGCCAATCAATCAAAAGGGATTGATACAGTTTTAGTCGCTCAAATGTTTCACGTGAAACCTGATATTTTTCCATAAATTTTTTCATAAGTTATTTTTATATTTTTTAATTAAAATTTAAAACAGAAAAAACGCAGTTATAAACACCATTTTAAATCAAAACAAAAAGTATATTTAAAACAATAGATTAAACACCTGATATTGAATCTATTTATTAAGAAAAAATCTATTTACACAGCCTAATTTTGATAACATATCCTCTGTTTCTGAAAAGTGAGAACAGACATCTATAGTTCTGTGTGCATCATCGCTAATTATCAAAGGAATGTTTTGTTTTATCATTTTTTCAACCATCCACCAATCTGGAAAAGGTCGACCGATTCTGCGAAGCCCGCCGGTATTTACTTCACAAGCTGTGTTGTGTTGGGAAAGGGCTTCTATAACATTATATTTATATCCATCCCATTCCGGAGTTGTACAAAGATTAAATTGACAACAGTAATCCGGATGAGCAATAAAGCTAAAATAACCACTCTTTATTGCTTGCTCAATATTAAGCCAATAGTTGCGTAACAACTCATCCATCTCTTCTCTTGATAATACCGGTAAATTATTGAGAAAATATATACCACACATAAAACTTTCATCGGCGCTTCGAATAAAATGTGTCGCCCCAATTAAATAATCGGGTTTTAGAGCTTTGATTATTCTTTCAAAATTATTTCGCCATTCTTTAGATGGAAAAAAATCAACTTCCAGACCTTTGCGAACCTTTATTGTGTGTTTTGAGGCTGCTTCGTCAATATAATCAAAGCTTTGTTTATAAATATCTATCAATTTATCTGTGTCAGAAAAATTTTGTTTATGCATAAAAGGCATTTTAGCAATCGTAGGATGACAAATACAGTGATTACTGATGCCTATTTCCTTAAGCCCTTTTTGTTCATAAGCTGATATCATTTCCTCGGCAGTTGAGCTTCCGTCAAAAATATCCATAAAAGATGTGTGACAATGATAGTTGACTTCTTGCATTATTTTCTCCTTGAAAGCTATATATCAAGAGTAGGTTAATAAAGCTTTTACAGGTTAAATTCTTGATATATGTCACAATTGCATTTATTATCAAAATACATTTTTAATTCTTTTGCTGCGCGTATTTTTGTTTCTACGAGATCACTTCTGATGTTGTATTTAATAGCGAGTTTGGATATTCTTTCTTCTACTGTTGTAATATCAACATCTGAGGACATTAAATCGGCAAGTTGAATAAGTTTGTCGTAGTCATCAAAATCTCTGTTTTTTAAAATTTCTTTGGCTCTTATTATTTCTTTTGATGGATATGAAGTGTCTTCGGGGTTAAAATTTTTATCAAAAAAACTGTGGCTCAAACATGTCTGAGCGACCTCATCATAACCGTTTAACATCATTTCGTCGTATCCGGCAGTTCCGTGAAAAGCTTTTGGATTTGAATCTTCGGCAACCTCACCATAATCGTGTAAAAGACCTAATATATAAGCTTTTTGAACATTCATCTCAGCTTTAAGCGCAATATGTGCGGCAACATACGCAACATTTTGATAGTGCTTGGCTGACGTTCCTTTTGGAAGCCCTTTTTTTACGTTGATAATGTTTGTTTTATAAACCAATGCTTCAAAGAGTTTTTTTGCTTTATCTAAACTTGGCAACATTTACTATTCCTTTATGCCCAATATTTGGTAGATATCACATTGACATTTATTATCAAAATATGTTTTGTTTTTTGAGGCGTTTTCTTCGAGGTTTTTTGTTTGTTCTTGAGATAAGTTATATCTTTTTATAATACACTTTATTCTTTTTTGGTAAGATACAACACTGTTTGCTTCGAAAAAAATATCACAAAGCTGTATAAGTCTATCATAATCATCTAAAACAATTTTTTTTAATTCTTGTTTTGCTTTCATCAAGTCTTGTTCGGAATAAGAGGTATAGTCGGCAAAATCAAAATCAGCATTCGGAAAGGAGTGGCTTAAGCAAATTCGCGCCACATCCGTATACCCAAGAGACATCATTTTTTCATACCCCACAATAAAATGGGCTATTCCACTCTGTTTTTCGTTTTGTATTTTGCCATAATCATGTAACAAGCCTAATACATACGCTTTATCTTTATTCATTCCTGCTTTTTCAGCAATTTTAAGAGCCGCTAAAGCTACTCCCGTGGAGTGAGATATGTATTCTTGCGGTATCTTTTCTGACGGAGATGCCGACAAGATTCCGATCAAGCTTTCTTGCCATAAAGATATTGCAGATTTTAAATCAGGGTATTTATTCATTTTTTTATATATCCCAACAACGCGGTAATTGCGGCCGGTGTTACTCCCGGTATGCGAGAAGCTTCGCCAATTGTAGAAGGACGCACTGTAGAAAGTTTTGAAATCATTTCACGAGAGAGCCCCCCAACTTTTGAATATTCAATATCCGGTTTAATTTTTAGGTTTTCATCTTTTTTGAAAACTTCAATATCTGCTAATTGTCGTTTAATATAACCGGAATATTTTGCTTCTATTTCAACTTGTTCATATACATCATACGCAATTTCCGATAATTGAGGCCATATTTTTAAAATTGTTTCATATGAAACATTGTTATATGACATAACACTAAAACAACTTCTTTTTAATCCGTCTTTTTTTATGCTTATATCAAAATTTTCTAATTCGGTAGGTGTTATAAAGAGGTTTTTACTTAAAGACCTAAACTCATCTACTTTTTGTTTTTTATCTTTAAATACACCGTATCTTAAAGTGCTAACACAACCTATATCATACCCTTTTTCGGTTAAACGGATATCTGCGTTATCCGCTCGCAAAAACAGACGGTATTCCGAGCGCGAAGTAAACATTCTGTAGGGTTCATCAACACCTTTGGTAATTAAATCATCTATCATTACGCCTATGTATGCTTCGGATCTGTCTATGGTAAATTCTTTGTCGCTATTTGAGGCTTTGAGAGCAGCGTTTATGCCCGCAACCAAACCTTGGGCTCCAGCTTCTTCATATCCCGTTGTTCCATTAATTTGTCCAGCCAAAAACAAATTTGGAGCTTTTTTGCATTCCAGTTTGTTGTTGAGTTCTTTTGGATCAACATAATCGTATTCTATAGCATAAGCGGGGCGTAAAATTTCTACATTTTCAAGGCCTTTCATTGTGTGAATAAACGCCTCTTGAACATCTGCAGGCAAAGAGGTTGATATACCGTTGGGATATACGACATCCGTATTTAAACCTTCCGGTTCTAAAAAAATTTGATGAGATGTTCTATCGGCAAATTTTACTAATTTATCCTCTATACTGGGGCAATATCTTGGACCAACACCGGTAATAAGTCCTGAAAACAAAGCACATTTGTTAAAGTTGTCGCGAATTATCTTGTGGGTTTGTTCGTTGGTGTGTGTAATATAACAACTTATTTGCGGGGTTGTAATACCTTTGGTCAAAAAAGAAAAGAAACAAGGTTTTTCATCACCATCTTGCTTTTCTAAAATATCCCAGTTTATAGTTTTACCATTTAATCTGGCGGGTGTTCCTGTTTTTAGGCGACCAATATTCAACCCTAACTTTTTTAAATACGGTGTTATACCGACACAAGACACATCCCCTACTCTACCACCGATAGATGTTTGGTGTCCTATAAACATTGTTCCGTTGAGAAAAGTTCCTGATGTCAGAATCACTGTTTTTGAGCTTATATTTGTTCCGTCGGCTAAAACAACTCCTTGAACATTGTTTTTATTAATAACTAAACCTTCAACAGCACCCTCAACGATGGATAAGTTTGGCGTATTTTGAAGCTCATGTAGCATATGTTTTTTATATAAATCTCTATCTGCTTGAGCTCTGGGACCTCTGACGGCGGGCCCCTTTGAAGCGTTAAGCATTCTAAACTGAATACCTGACTTATCAATAACTTTTCCCATAAGTCCATCAAGAGCATCTATTTCTCTTACCAAATGCCCTTTACCTAAACCACCTATTGCCGGATTGCAAGACATTTCGCCTATTGTAGATATTTTGTGAGTAATCAGGGCTGTATCAACCCCCATTCTTGCTGCTGCTGCTGCTGCTTCACAGCCGGCGTGTCCTCCTCCCACAACGATAACATCAAAACTTGTTTTCATGGTTATTTACCTATACAAAAAGAACCAAATATTTTATCTAAAATTTCATCAACTTCTATACGACCGGTTATTTTACCTATTTCGCGGCAAGCTAATCGGATATCTTCTGCTGAGAGCTCTATTTCTTTATTAAAATTAAATTCTTTCAAATAACTGACAGTGTTTCTTAAAGCTTCACGATAACGTTGACGAGTAATGAGAACACCGGAAGAAGATGTAAATTTTTCTTTTATTTTTGAACTTATCTCTTGTAAAAGCGCATCTATACCTTCGTTATGCTTGGCAGAAATAAGCAAAAATCCTTTGTTTTGCAAAGATATTTTTTGCTCAGATGATAGTTTATCTTGTTTATTAGCAACATAGATTTTTTTATTTTCTTGAACTTTTTCAAACTCTTGCGGAATGTTTTTTAAACCATCAAATAAACAAATTACTACATCTGCATCTTTTGCTCTGGTGTATGCAAGCTCAATCCCTTTTTGTTCAATTACTTCTGCTGTGTTCCGTAAACCGGCTGTATCAGTAAAAATAACAGGATAACCATTGATATCAAGATGAATATCTATGGCATCACGAGTTGTTCCGGCAATATCAGAAACAATTACAGCTTCACGTTTGGCAATAGCGTTCAATAGTGATGACTTACCGGCATTTGGCTCGCCAATGACAACAACTCTGAAACCATCTCGCAAACGCTCTCCCACGTTGTTAGAAGAAATATGCTTATCTATATTATCTGATATTTTAAATACAGTGTTTTGTATATTATCTATAATATCAGAAGGCAATTCTTCGTCCGGAAAATCAATATATGCTTCAATATGAGCCATAATTTTGAGCAATTCTTCGCGCCATCCCTCATAAAGTCCTTTTAAGTTTCCTTCCATTTGGCGAAGAGCATATTTTTGTTGTTCGGCGGTTTCCGAATCAATCAAATCAGCCAAACCTTCTGCCTCGGTTAAATCCATTTTTTGATTATAGAAAGCGCGTTTTGAAAATTCGCCATGTTCGGCAAGCCTTAATCCTTCTATAGACGATAAGCTTTCTAAAACAGACGATATGACCGCTTTTGATCCATGAATATGAAATTCTGCCACATCTTCACCGGTAAAAGAACTTGGAGCTTTAAAATATAGAACTAAAGACTTGTCCAACAAGTTGCCTTTTAAATCTTTTAGTCCCGTAAAATATGCATAACGAGGTTTTATAGACGAAGTATCTATATCTGTCATCTGTTTGATTACGTTAAGCACCTCCGGTCCGGATATTCTGATTATTGCAACACCGGATTTTCCAAAAACCGTTGATAAGGCATATATAGTATTGTTATTCATTGTTTGTTCCTCTTAAAAAGAGTTATAAAATTATTGAAAAAATCTTGCAAGCATAAAAAGGTTGATTTTTTGACTCTGGACAGGTTTTTTTGTTTTTATTATGATATTTATCATAGAATCGTCGAAATTTGTTTGTACGGGCTTCCTACGAGGTCGATTTTTTAAGGGTATAAAAATGAAAAAATTAATAATTTGGGATTTTGATGGTGTTATAGCCGATACAGAAAAATTATGGATCACATCAAGGATGAATTTGTTAAATAGAGATTTAAAACTCGGATGGGATTTTGAAACAGCCGCAAAATATATTGGGGGAAGATCTGACAAAGACAAAAAATCAACATTAGAAAGTATTGGAATATTTGCAAAAGAAAGTCTTTGGGAAGAAGCTACCAAAATTGATATGGAAAGACTAAACCAAGGTATTGATTTGACAGAAGGTGTCGAAGATATTTTTAAGATGACAGAATTTGCACAATGTGTTGCAACCGGTGGGATTTGGGAAAAAACCAAAGTAAAAATCGAAAAAACAGGCGCTGATAAATATTTTTCCAGAGAAACTGTTTTTACGGCTGATTTAGTAGATAAGGGTAAACCGGAACCCGATTTGTTTTTGTTGGCGGCAAAAACAATGGGATATGAACCAAAGGATTGTATTGTTATTGAAGATTCAATTGTTGGCTTAATTGCGGCGGCAAAGGCAGGAATGTCTCGTATAGCTTTTGTTAAATATGATTCTGAAAAATGTATTGAAGAAATAAAAAAACTTGGCGTAAAAAATATGTTTGATGATATGCGTCTTGTAAAAAGATTTTTGATTGAAAAATTTTTGAAGTGATTCAAAGCGAATCTGAGCATTGATTTGCCGAGAATCGGCGGTTTGACTAACGGGAATTGATAACTTTTTATTAACGAATCGAAATATAGAAACGAAGCGAATGGGATTCTGTGAATTGCTTCAGCGCAAGCGCTTCGCAATGAAAAAAAAAATAAAAGCGCTTCGCAATGACATAGAGGCATAGTCATACCTCCGAACAAAGTGAGGTCAGAGTATCTTCTTTGCTGATAAAAAAAGGGAAGATCCCTTGACCAAATCTGACGATTTGGAGAGATGACATAATAGAAGAAAATATCTGGTATCCATTGCTCCTCGCTCAAGCGATGACAGCTAGCAAAAAAGCTCTCTTTTGAAAAGAGAGCTTTTTTTGTTGGACTGCTTATGAATTCATATTTGCAAAAAAGTCTTTGTTGTCTTTGCTTATTTTTAATTTATCAAGCAAAAATTCCATTCCGTCTGTCATTCCCATTTGCATAAGTACACGACGTAATACCCACATTTTGGTAAGTGTTTCTCTATCAACCAAAAGTTCTTCTTTGCGTGTTCCGGAGCGGGTAATATCGATTGTTGGGAACAGACGTTTGTCAGTAAGTTTTCTATCCAGAATTATCTCCGAATTACCTGTTCCTTTAAATTCTTCAAAAATAACCTCATCCATACGAGAACCGGTATCTATTAATGCCGTTGCAATAATAGTCAAAGAACCTCCTTCCTCGACGTTTCTGGCAGCACCGAGAAGACGTTTAGGTCTTTGTAGAGCATTAGCATCAACACCACCTGTCAAAACCTTGCCTGAAGAAGGTATAACTGTGTTGTAAGCTCTGCCCAAACGAGTTATAGAATCTAACAAAATTACAACATCTTTTTTATTTTCAACCAAACGTTTGGCTTTTTCAATAACCATTTCAGCAACTTGAACATGGCGAGTAGCCGGTTCATCAAAAGTTGAAGATATAACTTCACCTTTTACAGAACGTGTCATATCAGTAACTTCTTCAGGACGCTCATCAATGAGCAACACCATTAAATAACATTCAGGGTGATTTGATGCTATTGCATGAGCAATATTTTGTAACATAACTGTCTTACCGGTGCGAGGAGGTGCAACAATCAAACCTCTTTGACCTTTTCCTTGTGGAGAAATTAAATCAATTACTCTGGTTGTATAATCCTTTTCACCACATATTATATCAAAATTTAATTTTTCTGTAGGATATAGAGGAGTTAAATTATCAAAATTAACCCTCAACTTTGACTTTTCAGGATCATCAAAGTTTATTTTATTGATATTTACAAGGGCAAAATATCTTTCGTTTTCTTTGGGAGCTCTGATCTCTCCTTCAACAGTGTCGCCCGTACGAAGACCATATTTTTTTACTTGAGAAGGAGAAACATAAATATCATCAGGTCCGGCAAGATAGTTTGATTCTGAAGAACGTAAAAAGCCGAATCCGTCTTGCATAACTTCAATAGTACCTTCGCCGGTAATAGCTTCGTCTTCGCCAACTATTTTCTTTAGAATACCAAACATTAAATCTTGTTTGCGCATAGATGAAGCATCTTCAATACCTAATTCTTCTGCCTGAGTTAGCAACTCAGTAGGAGATTTTTGTTTTAAATCTTTTAAGTTCATTTTTACCTTTTGGGAATATTATATAGAGATGTAATTTACATAGACTGATATATTGTTTTTAAAGGAATTTGTCAATTATTTTTATTAACAGCCCGAAGGGCCTATAAACATATTTTAAAAAATATTGTTGTTATTTGTATATGCCTGTGATGTCTGTGGATTAATTTTTTTGAAGATATTTTTGCACAGATATTTTGTGTTGTTAGTAACTTTAGAGAATCCGAATATTAATATTTTGTTAAGATACTGCTTTTCAAAAACATTGTTATTTAAAGTAAAAATTTAAGAGTTTGTTAATAAAATGTATTATTAACAGGATGTGGGTATGATTTTGGGTTGTTTATAACATGTAAGATTGAATATTTATATTGGTGATTAATTAACCTTATTTGTTTTAAGGTATTGCTTTATACACAGGTTTTGTGCATATTGTGGATAAGAGTGCTATATATTTGATTTTAAGAGAGATAATATGAAGTTGGTTGGTATTACAGGATCTATAGGGTGCGGAAAAACCACTTTGGCTAAGATTTTAAAAAAGTTAGGGTATGCGGTTTTTGATATAGATGCTTGGGTCAGAAAAATTTATCACAATAAAAGTTTTTTAAATGTTCTGGAAAAAAACTTTACCGGAAGCGTAAAAAATGGTGTTGCAGACAAAAGGTATTTAAGAAAAATTGTTTTTTCTGATAAAAATAAATTGGATTTGTTGGAAAGTTTGATTTATCCTTTTTTGAACCATAATATAAGAAAAGTTGTTAACAGATATGCTTGTGATAATTATATTTGTTTCTTGGATGCTGCTTTATTGTTTGAAAAAAAATGGGATAAATTTTGTGATATTATAATTTTGGCAGATGTTGATTATGAAATTCAGAAACAAAGAGTTATGAAAAGAGATGGAATTTCTGCTGATGATTTTGATAAAATTAATAACATACAATTGAGAAACGAGTATAAAAAAGAGTTGTCAGATGTTGTTATTGATACTAATAAAAATATTAATTTGTTAAAAGTTGAATTGATAGAAATATTAAAAGGATTGGAATATTAATGGTAAGAGAAATTGTTTTTGATACGGAAACAACAGGTTTTAATTATGATAAAGGAGACAGACTTATAGAAATAGGTGCTGTTGAATTAATAAATCATATGCCTACCGGTAAAACTTATCATCAATATATTAATCCGGAAAGAGAAGTTCCTGAAGATGCTGTTAAAGTTCATGGTTTGACATATGATATGTTAAAAGAATATCCTACTTTTGATAAAGTTGCGGATGAATGGTTGGATTTTATAGGCGATGCTGATTTGGTTGCTCATAATGCTTCTTTTGATATGAATTTTGTGAATTATGAATTGAAACAATTAAGTAAACCTGAAATGAATTGGGATAGGTGTGTAGATACTCTTGAGATAGCTCGTAATATGTTTCCGGGAGCAAGGTGTAGTTTGGATGCTCTTTGTAAAAGATTTGAAATAGATAATAGCGCCAGAACTTTTCACGGAGCGCTTCTTGATGCGGAACTTTTGGCTGAAGTTTATTTGGAATTGTTAGGAGGAAAAGAGCCTAGTCTTTTGTTGGATAATAAAAAAGATTCGGAAAAGAAAAAAAATAATTTAATTGGAAATAACAGAATTTATAGAGAAGCCAGAGTTTTTGATTTTGGAGATGATATTGAAGAAAAACATCAACAATTTTTAGAAAAAAATGTAAAAAATTCTATATGGAATCTTTAATTTTAATTGAATTAAAAATTTTGTTTGGTAAATTGTAGGATGTTTTTTTATTTATAAGGAGTTGTTATAGTGGTTTTTGGTAAGAAAATTGTTATTTACGATTTGGATGATACTTTATATCCTCGTACACAATATTTTTCTGAACTTTCTGATTTAGTGATGGCCGAAGCTTTAGTTTATGATCTCGGTTTGAAAATGGATTTGGATAAAGCTACTAAGATTGTTTATGAATCTTACAGAGATTATAGAGATGGTGGAGAAATTTTTTATAGAGATTATAATATTAATCCTAAGGATTTATTTTACGCTTATCATAAAAGAAAACCTGTTGAAAAAATAGTTCCTATAGATAATTTACTTGAAAAATTAAAAAAAGTTCCGGCGGAACAATATATTTTTACAGCAAATGATATATCAGCAACAGAAAGAATTTTGAATCATTTAGGATTGTTTGAATTTTTTAAAGATAGATATTTTTCAGTTGAACATTTTGATGTGTATAAAAAGAATAAAGATTCTAAAGTTTATAAAGATATTTGTGAAAGAATAGGTGTTAGTCCTAATGATTGTGTTTTTGTGGATGACAGTTATTCTAACCTTGAGTTTGCAAAAGAAGCCGGTATGACGACGGTCAGAATATATTATAGAAACAATTCAGCTAAAGATAAAAAGTTTATTGATTATGCTTATAAGGGAATCGAAAGCTTTTTAGACGATGTTGCATAGTGTTTTTAGTTAATTTGTTTGGCAAATATTGTTTTCGTATAAGTAGTTATCAGAAGAATCTAATTTTTGTTGTTCTGATAGCATTTCTTTTTTTATAAAATTTACCAAAGGTGTTAATTTTTTGTTGTAATATTTAGTTAGATCTCCAGTTATTTTTTCGATGTTATTAATAGAAGACGTGTGAACAGCTTTGGTTTTATTTATTATCTCAGTTGATGCTTTTTTGAACATAGGCAAATAATATTCCAATGTTGTTTTGTTTATTTGTTGATGTATTTTTTCATGGTGTAGAACTTGTTTATATTCGCAAGAATCTTTATTTAAGTCTTTTGATATATATATTGTTGGAGCTTCAAGACCTAAAAAAACAACAACTTCTGTAGGTATAACACAATATTCGGAATTTCCGATAGGTTGTCCTATGGAGTTTATTGTTATATCAAAATTTACGTTTACTGTTGATAAACCTGAAGCAAAAAGACCTGTTTCTACAAGATTAAACTTTTTTGCCATAGCTGTTATTTCGGAAATATTTTTTGAATAATCATATGTTAACTTTCCGTAAGATGATGTTATGGTTATCTTTGGTGTTATAGGTAAAGATGAACAGTCAACAGCAAATGAATTTGTTGATAGAAAGAATAGTGTTGTTAATATAAAAAAAAGTATTTTTGTCATAGAATGATTTTATCAGATTAATTGTTAAATTATGGTTGATAAAAGATGGGTAAATTTTGGATGTTGTTTTTGTTTGTATTTTTGTCTTATTCAATATCTGATGCCAGATATATAAGAAAAGTCAGAGAGCCGGATTTTTTTATTCCTGAATCTGACAGAATGCATAAACCGGAAAAACTTCCAGTAATTGAAAAAAAACAAGTAAAAAAAATAAAAGAAGATATTTTTAAAGAAATTCCTGAATATAAAAATAAATATAATAAATATTTATCAGATATGGAAATATTTAAAAAAACAGGATTCTTACCATATAATGAGGATTTAGAAAAAGATCTTTCATGTATGGAAACAGGTGAAGTTTTTGAAGTAATAACAGATGATGTGAACACTGTTAAAACTAAAGAACAAAATGATTTTTATTTGTTAGTAAAAGATATTATAAAAAATTAAAACTCAAGAGCGTATAAGTCTACAACACGCCATGTTGAATTTATATTTTTCATTACATAAACGATGTTTCCATTACATAAACCAAACCAATTGCCATTGCACGAGCTTTTTGTAAAGACTTCTACAGCCCCATCTTCTCTAGGTGCTAATTTGGTTATTTTGTAAGATTGGAAAGTTGGTCTGGAAAGGCTTTCGTCTTGCATAAATACAAAAGAAGGCATTTTTTCTTTGTTTTTTTCACAAATGCTTAAAGTTGGATTCAGAATGCATTTTACAGTTGTATTGATGCTGCATACAAGTTCGGATATATTGGTACATTCTTCTTGTAAATCGTTTACATCGAATGAAAAAACAGTTTCCGTATCCAAAGAAGAGGCTGCTTCTTTGGATTTTTCGGCTGTTGTGTCTTTTTCACCGCAAGAGGTTAATAAAAAAACAAAAACAAAAAGTTTAAGAAAATTTTTCATTTAATATATCCTTATTGATATTGGTTTATGTTTTTATAATATAATTTGAATAAAATAAAAAGGAAGAGAAAACTCTTCCTTTTTATTAAAAATATTAAACTAGAAAGTATATTTAGCACCTAAAGAAAATTCGGTGAAACTGTCAACACCTTCAAGTTTATCTGTCCAAATATAGCGACCTAAAGCACGAATAGCAATGTTGTTTGTTACATCGTATTCAATACCTGCACCAAGACGGTATCCTAAACCATTATCTTCGCCTTTTTCACCAGCTTGTTTTGTATCTGCATCATAGTTTGCGATACCTGCTGTTGCGAAAACAGACCAAACTTGATCACATCCGAGAGGTTGAGAAGCATAAACATCCAAACCATAAGATGCAAAATCTACTTTTACACCATTATCTGTGTCATCATCTGAAAGTTGATAAAAAACTTCCGTGCTGAAATATTTGTTGTATTCTGTACCAATAAAAACAGAACCTGAATTAAGTTTTGGTTCTACTTCTTCAGCGTCAACTTTTGTGTAGTTGTACTGAGCACCAACATAAGGTCTAAATTCCAAAGCGTTGGCTGTTGTAGCAAAAGCAATTGCAGAAACAGTTGCCAACAAAGCGATATTTTTATTCATAAAAAGCTCCTTGTTAAAAAAACTAAAGTTTTAATCACGGCTATACTATATATCATAAAAGAAAAAAGAAAAGTAAAAAATGATATAAATTATTGTTAATATAATAATTTGATGCTATTGTTTGACTCAAGAGAGGTTTTTAAGATGATCGGTTTAAATAAAAACAATCAAAAAGGTTCTACAATGATTGAAGCTTTAGGGGTTTTGACAATTATTGTCATGCTTGGAGTTTCTTCTATAAAGTTGATAGGTAATATAATGGGAATGTTTAAACAATCTCTTGTTACAAGTGAGATTAGGGATTTGCAGAAAGCTATTTCCGAAAGATACAGATTTGAAGGAAATTATAAAAGTTTGTTAGAAGGAAAAACCTCTGATCAAATAGTTAAATATCTTTGTGATGAAAAGATAGCCCCAAACCAGATGTGTGCAAATGATAAGATGTACCATAGAATGGGGGGACCTGTGTGGGTTATGCCTATTGTTGATTATGATGCAAGTGGTAATACTGTGTCTGATTATAGTAAATATGCTGTAACGTTTTGGAATTTAACAGATAGAGCTTGTGTTAATGTTGCAGAGATAAATTGGCATAACAAAGATAGGTCTGATATATATAAATTGATTATAAATTCAGGAAAAACTTTTCAGAAAACCTTCGATTTACCTCAAAATTTATATGAGGGATCGCTGAGTTTTCCTGTCTCTGTCTCGGAAGCGATGAAGGGTTGTAAAAATGATGATTCCAATAATGTGGAGTGGGTGTTTTTTTAATGAGGTAAGATGTTTAGGATTGATGATATAAGAAAATCGGCAGAGTTGGCGAAAGGGAAATCTACCAGAAAAGTTTCTACAGGTGAAAGTTTTTCTGAATATTTGAAAATGTCTTCTGCTCAAGAAGGTAATAATATACAAAATACAACAGCAATGACGTCTGCGGATGCAATATTTGCAGCGCAAATGGTTGATGGGGAAGAAGAGCGACAGAAAAAGCAAAAACTATTAAAGAGAAGTTATGGTTTATTGGACAGGTTAGAAGAAATAAGGGACGGTTTGTTATTAGGTAGTATTTCTAAAGATAAATTGATTGAAATTTCCAGAATGGTTAAAAATAAAAATATTAAGTGTGATGATGAAAAACTTAGGGAAATAATGGAAGAAATAGAATTGAGGGTTGAGGTTGAGTTGGCAAAGATTATGAGATAGAAAAAGAAAAGGAAAAAAGATTGTTTTTTCTTGAATTTTTATTTGTTTAATATATCTTTAGTGAAAATTTAGAAATGCTTTTTAAGGAGTTAAAAAATGGATAGTGCTGTTATTCTTCCGCCAGACTATGTTCCTTCGGAAAAAGAAGAATATATGAATGATATGCAATTGGAATATTTCAGACAAAAATTGTTGAGTTGGAAAAAGTCTTTGATTGGTCAGTCTAAAGACACTTTGGATGATTTAAAACAAGGTGGTTTAAATCAGCCCGATCAAATAGATAGAGCTTCGTTGGAAGCAGATAAAGCTTTGGAATTAAGAACTCGAGATAGAGCAAGAAAGCTTATTTCTAAGATAGATGAAGCATTGAAGAGAATAGAGGATGGATCATATGGATATTGTGAAGAAACAGGTGATCCTATAGGTTTAGACAGATTAGAGGCTCGTCCGGTAACCACTCTTTCTATTGAGGCTCAAGAGCGTCATGAAAGAATGGAAAAAACATATGATGATGAAGTTTAGTTTTTAAATTTGTTTGGTTAGGGTTTTTAGGAAAAATACTAAAAGCCCTTTTTTAATATGGGTAAAAAAATGGATAAAGATTTTATTTTGGCATCACAATCACCACAGAGAAGAGCGCTGTTGGAACAAATAGATTATAAACCGAGATTTATTGAGCCGGCTAATATTGATGAAAAACCATTTGTCGGAGAGAAACCGAGTGCTTATGTTAAACGGATGGCAAGAGAAAAAGCCTTGTTTGTTGCCAATAAAAATAGAGGTAAAATCGTTTTAGCTTCAGATACTGTTATTGTAAGCGGAACAAAAATTATACAAAAGTCAGAAACAGATGAAGACCAGATAAGAGTTATGAAAATGTTGTCAGGTAAAACACATAGTGTTTTAACGGGGATATGTGTTGTTGATAAAAAAGGAAATGTTTCTGTTAAACTTAATGTAACAAAAATAAAAATGAAAAAATTAACCCAAAAAGAAATAAAAGATTATGTAGCTTCAAAAGAATGGTATGGTTGTGCCGGTTATAAAATAGAAGGTTTATTGGGGGGCTTTGTTAAACAAATAATAGGTTCTTACAGTGGGGTTGTCGGATTACCTCTTTATGAAGCAAGAAATTTATTGATGGGTGCGGGGGTAAATTAGTTATGATAGATAAAATTGTTTTGGAAGATAAAAATAATATAAGGCAAATAGCAAGTTTTAAAAACGGTGTTCTTAAAGAATTTGTAAGAGTTGATGCAAACAGAGCAAATGAAGGAAATATTTATCTTGGAAAAATAGTAAAAAAAATTAAAACCGCCAATGGTAAAGAGGGGTATTTTGTAAATATAGGAGAAGGTAAAGATGCTTTTATAAATGCTGAAGAAGGTGTTTTAGAAGATTTGATTGCTATAGAAGGGCAAGATGTTGTTGTTCAGGTAATTCAGGAGGCCAGAGCTGAAAAAGGAACCAGATTAGCTCGTTTTTTACAAATATCCGGTCTTTGTTTGGTTTTTAATCCATATGGTGACAGAATAACTGTTTCTGCAAAAATTGATGATGTTGATAAAAGAGAATTTTTAGAAAAAATTGTTGCAGAAAACGTCGCTGAAGGAGGTTGGATTGTAAGAACTTTTGCTGTAGAAGTGAGTGAACAGGATATTATCGATGAAATAGAGTATTTAAAGAATGTTTTTAAAGATATTGTAGCAAAATCAAAAACATCTAAATCTCCGTGTTTGCTTTATTCAAAAGATAATATTTTGCAAGAAATTATCTGCAGAAGCGCGAATGATATAAAAAAGATAATTGTGAACAATCATATTGTTGAAGAACAATTAAAAGATAGTTTTAATGTCGAATACGATGTTAATGCTTTTAAAAACGAAGGTATTGATGATATGATTGTCGATGCTTTACAAAAAGAAGTAAAGCTTAAATGCGGTGGGAGAATTATTATTGAAGAAACAAGAGCTTTTGTTTCTATTGATGTTGATAGCGGAGAAGGTTTTGTTCAAGGAAATTTAGGAATACTTAATAAAGAGGCAGCAATAGAAATTGCAAGGCAAATAATTTTAAGAAATTTATCAGGAAAAATAATTATAGATTTTGCAGGAATTTCAGAGTTTAAGTTTTTAAAAAATATTTTAGATGTTTTAAAAGATGAATTAAGAGAAGATCCTTTGAAAGCAAAAGTATTAGGCTTAAGCAGGGCTGGAAATGTAGAAATTGTGCGTAGCAGAAAGAGACCAACTTTGAATGATTTGTTTACAGAAGAATGTTTGACTTGCAGAGGAACAGGGAGAGTTGAAAAGTGAAATGCCCAATTTGTAAAAAAGAATTAGAAGATTTGAAGTATAAGCCGTTTTGTTCCAAAAGATGTGCTGATATAGATCTTGGAAATTGGTTTAATGAAAAATATACTTTTGTTGCGACAGAAGTGAATGAAAAAGATATAGAAGATCTTTCAGATGCTTTGGCTTCGAAGGAAAAGGCAGAATAAATTAGGATAAATATTTTAACAAAAATGGTTGCACCGATATTTAGAATCTTTTACAATTTTGAAAAAGATTTATAGTCGGAGATATTGTAATGCGCAGATCGAATCGTAAAAATAATCAATTGAGAGAAATTGATTTTGTGGTAGATTTTAATCCTTACGCAGAAGGATCGTGTTTGGTAAAATACGGAAATACACATGTTGTGTGTACGGCGACGGTAGAAGAAAAAGTTCCTTCTTGGATTAAAGGACAAAATAAAGGGTGGATTACAGCAGAATATGCTATGTTGCCAAGATCAACCATAACCAGAGTTCCAAGAGAAACAAAGAAACCATCGGGTCGGTCGCAGGAAATTCAGAGATTGATAGGGCGTTCGTTGCGAGCGGTGGTTGATTTGGATAAGATGCCAGAAATTTCCATAACCATAGATTGTGATGTTTTGCAGGCGGACGGAGGAACAAGGGTTGCTTCTGTTTCCGGTGGTTTTGTAGCTTTGTATTCGGCTATAAACAAACTGTTGCAGGAGGGAAGGATAAAAGAGAATCCTATAAGAGAGTTTGTTGCGGCAGTATCTTGTGATATTTGTAATGGAGAAGCCGTTTTAGATGTTGATTATGAAGAAGATTCAAGTTCACAGGTTGATATGAATTTTGTTTTGACTGAAAGCGGAAAAATAGTTGAAATACAAGGTACAGCAGAAGGAGAGCCTTTTACAGACGAAGAATTTAATAAACTAATGGAATTAGGAAAAGAAGGAATAAAACAGATAATTGCTAAACAAAAAGGTGTGCTGAAATGTTAAAAGAGTTGGTAATAGCTTCTCATAATAAGGGAAAAATAGCAGAATTTGAACAAATGTTAAAACCTTTTGGGGTTAAGGTTTATTCTGCTCTTGAACTAAACCTACCGGATGTAGAAGAAACAGGAAAAACTTTTACTGAGAATGCATCTTTAAAAGCTGAGACATTATCTGAAATAAGCGGAAAACCATGTTTGGCTGATGATTCTGGCTTGTGTGTTGATGTTTTAGAAGGACGTCCCGGCGTTTATTCTGCACGTTATGCCCCTAATAGGGATTTTGATAAAGCGATGGATATGCTTATTGAAGAAATAAAACAAACCCAAAAAAATGATTGGTCTGCTCATTTTTCTTGTGTTCTGGCATTGAAAGAACCCGGAAAACCAATAGAAATTTTTGAAGGAAGGGTTGACGGTAAAATTATTGATGAAAAAAAAGGCAAAAACGGTTTTGGTTTTGATCCTGTTTTTGTGCCGGAAGGATTTGATAAAACCTTTGCGGAAATGAGCAGTGAAGAAAAAAAACAAATATCTCACAGAGGACGGGCTGTCAAAAGTTTTTTGCAGAGAGTTTTTAATGGGAAAAATATTTAATATTTCATCGTCTAATTGTTTTGTGGATGTTTTAGCTAACAAATTGTTAGAAGACTATAAAGACAATTTGTTGGATTTGGCTGATGTTTTGATTTTGTTGCCAAACAGGCGCGCTTGCAGATCGTTGTCAGAAGCTTTTGTCAGATTAAAAGGTTTGAAACCCACTATTTTGCCGCAAATGAAGGCTATGGGGGATATTAAAGAAGATGAGATTGTTTTAAGCGGAATAAATATTGAAGCTGAGTTAATGAACATACCTCCGGTAATTGAACCGGTAGAACGAAAAATGTTATTTATGCGCTTGATAATGAAACGGTATGAAGATTTTGGTTTAGAGAGAATTTCTTTATCTCAAGCATGTTCTTTAGCACAAGAATTGGGTGATTTAATAGATATAGCCCAGATGCATAATTTAGATTGGGATAATTTGAATAAACTTGTGCCGGAGGAGTATGCTTCTCATTGGCAAGAAACATTAAAATTTTTAGCTATTATTACAAAATATTGGCCGGAGATTTTGAATGAAAGAGGAGTTGTTGATTCCGGATGGAGAAAAAATAAATTAATAGAAGTACAAGCAGAAATTTGGAAAAAACAAAAAACTAAACAAAGAATTATTGTTGCCGGTACAACAGCTGTTTCTCCGGCAATGAAAAAACTGGTAAAAGAAGTTTTGCAACTTGAAAAAGGAGAAGTTTGGCTTTACGGACTGGATGTGCTTTTAGAAGAAGAAGCTTTTGAAAGTATAGACGAAACTCATCCTCAGTTTGAACTAAAACAACTAATTGATTTTTTAGGGGTTAAAAGGGATGAAATAAAAAAAATTGTTGTTTCTAGAGACGAGGGAAGAGAAAAACTTATTAGTGAAATTATGCGACCGGCTGAATATTCTGATGAATGGCGAAATATAAAAGATTGTTTTGATAAAAAAAGTTTGGAAGGGTTAAAGCTTGTTGAGTGTTCGGATCAGAGAACAGAGGCTTTGTCGATTGCTTTATTGATAAGAAAAGCTCTGCAAAAAAAAGATAAAACTATAGCATTGATAACCCCAGATAGAGTCTTAGCCAGAAGAGTTGCCAGTGAACTATTAAGGTGGAATATTTTTGTTGATGATTCGGCAGGAATTCCCTTAGCTAATACCAAATGGGGAATATTTATGAGGCTTTGTGCAGAAGCTGTTTTGCCCAATGTAAAAAAAGATCAGCTTTTAGCATGTATGAAAAATAGTATGTGTTTGTTTGGAAAAAACAAAGAAGAGGTTAATAAGCTTGTTTACTATTTAGATATAGAGGTTTTTCGCAAAAAAGAAAAAAACGAAGAAGCAGAATTGTTTTGGAATGATTTTCAATGTAAAGCTAAAGATTTTGCAAGTGTTTTTGCGAAAGATAAGGATTGTTTATCAAATATTATAAGAAAACATATTTTGTTTGCGGAAAGTTTGGCTGACAGTATGAAAGTAAAAGGTGTTGAAAATCTTTGGCGCAATGAAGATGGTGAAACAGGTGCTTTATTTATTAATGAGTGGATAGATAAGGCGGATATTTTAGGAGATATTAATACATCTGAATACATCAGCTTGTTTGAAACCATGATGAGTGGTGTTGTAGTAAGAAATAAGACTTTTTCGGGAAGAAATGTTAGAATATTAGGCCCAATTGAGGCCAGACTCTCGCATTTTGATATGATAATTTTAGGAGGATGTAATGAAGGGGTTTGGCCGGTATTACCGGATGCAGATCCTTGGATGTCCAGACCGATGAAAAAGGAGTTTGGTTTGGAATTGCCGGAAAAACAAATAGGTGTTTTGGGACTTGATTTTTCAAATTTGTTGGGGGCAGAAAATATTTATTTAACCAGAGCTAAGATGAGTGGAGGAACACCGACTATTAAATCCAGATGGTGGATGCGTTTGGAGACGGTGTTACAAGCTGTAGATTTTGATAAAGAAAATATTTTAGATAGAGAGATTTTGGATTTGGCGGAATTTTTGGATGCACCAGATAAGCAAATAAAAATAAATGCTCCATCACCGAAACCACCCGTGGAAGCAAGACCCAGAAAAATGTCTGCCAGTGCTTTTGAAAAGCTTTTAAGGGATCCTTATGGTGTTTTTGCTGAATATATACTTAATTTAAAACCGTTGGAAGATTTGGATAAAGAAACAGATGCCCGAGATTTTGGAAACTTGGTACATAAAGTTTTAGAAAATTTTAGTAATAAATATTCGTCAGAGTATCCTGAAAATGCAGAACAACAATTAATTGAATTAGGGACAAAAGAATTGGAAGATAGTGATTTTGCCAATGAAAAAAAGGTTTTTTGGTATCCTAAAATGGTTAAAATGATGAAATGGATAGCAGAAAATGAAAATATTTACAGGAAGGAAGTTAGGCGAGTTAATAGTGAAGTTTGGGGTAGTGTTTGTTTTGAAAATTTACCGGGGGGGATTTTTGAAATTTACGCTAAAGCTGATAGAGTAGATGAAACTATTGATGGTAAGGTTAATATTATAGATTATAAAACAGGACAAGCAAGAACTGTTGCCGAAATAAAAAAAGGATATGCTCCTCAGCTTCCGATAGAGGGAATTATTGCTAAAAAAGGTGGTTTTAGCGGTATAAAAAAAGCGGATGTAAGTAGTTTGATGTATTGGAAACTAGGTAGTAAGACCGTGCAAGTTAATGAAGAGGTTAACGATGTTTTATCAGAAACAGAGGATCGCATCATCGAAGTTATTAATTTATTTGATTTTGAAACAACAGGATATTTAAGTCGACCTAATCCTAAATCAGCTCCACAGTATTCAGATTATGAACACTTAGCCAGAGTTAAAGAGTGGTCTGTTAAAGAAGATGGAGAAGACGAATGATCGATTTTCAACACCAGAAAGCTCAAAGAATAGATATTGCATCCGGTCAACAGCGAATCGCATCTAATCCTGAAGTATCCGTTTGGGTAGAAGCATCAGCAGGTACCGGAAAAACAAAAGTTTTATCCGACAGAGTTTTAAGACTCTTGTTAGAAGGAGTTAATCCAAATAGAATTTTATGTTTAACCTATACAAAAGCTGCCGCTGTAGAGATGAATAACAGAATAGCTGATAGGCTTAGTAAATGGGCGGTTGAAAAAGAGGAATTATTAGAAAAAGATCTAGAAAAACTTCTTGGAAGAAAACAAGAAACAACAAAAGAATTGAAGGCAAAAGCTCGTCGACTTTTTGCTGTCTTGTTAGATACTCCGGGAGGAGTAAAAATTCAAACTATTCATAGTTTTTGCCAAGAAATTTTAAAAAGATTTCCATTAGAGGCAAAAATTTCTCCATATTTTGAGATTATGGATGATCGTAGTGCAAAAGAGGCTATTGATTCTATAAAAAAAAGTATGCTTCAAGGATGTGTCAGTAAAGAAGTTTCTGACGCTTTGGCTTATTTAACAGCAATGGCCGGAGAGTTTAAGTTTCCGCAAATAATGAATTCTGTTACCGAAAAAAGAAATATGATAGAAGAATATTTACAAAAATTTGTAAATATTGATGAAATGATTTTATGTGTGGCGAAGATTTTAAATCTGAATCCAAATGAGACGGAAGAGGATATACAAGCAAATTTTTGGTTAAATATAGAAAAAGAAAATATTAAGCAATTAATAAAAGCAATGGCTGATGGTAGCGAAAAAACATATCAAAAAGCTGTTGCTTTGGCTAAAGCTGTAGAAGAAAGGTCTTTTGATGAATGTTTGGATTTGCTGCTTACCAACGGAAAGCAGAGAAAAGATTTATTAGTAAAAAAATCTAGAGAAAAATATCCGAATATTGACATTTGCGCAGAAAAAGTAATGGATTGCGCTGTTAAAGCTAATGAAAAAATTAAATCATTGAATTTATTCAGATCAACCAAAGCTGTTTTGGTTTTTGCGGATGAGATGTTAAAGCGTTATCAAAATTATAAAAATCAAAATTCTAAAATGGATTATAACGATTTGATTGTGTTAACAAAAAAATTGTTGGAAACACCCAAAGTTGCAGAGTGGGTTTTGTATAAACTTGATGGCGGAATAGATAATATTTTAATTGATGAAGCTCAGGATACATCTCCGGAGCAATGGGCTATAGTTAAAGCTTTAACCAAAGAATTTTTTTCCGGATATGGAAATCATAACAGGCAACCAACGGTTTTTGTTGTTGGAGATAGAAAGCAATCTATTTATTCTTTTCAGGGGGCAGATCCAAAAGAGTTTGAAAAGATGCATGACTATTTTGCAAAAGAAACAACAGATTTTCAAGATGTTAATATGGAGGTTTCTTTTAGATCTACAGCGGCTATTTTAGATGTGGTTAATGAGGTTTTTACACTGGAAAAAGCACGAGCAGGAGTTGCAAAAAAGGAACAGAATATAGAACATGTTCCATCCAGAATAGGAGAGGGGGGTATTGTTGAATTTTGGCCTTTGGTAGAGCCTGAAGACAATGATAATACGGATAAGGTTTGGTTGCCTCCCGTTGAGCGTGTAGGTGTTATTTCTCCCTCAGCAAAACTTGCTATGCAAATTGCAGATAATATAAAGAAAAAAGTTGAAAAAAAGGAAATTTTGGCATCTAAGGGCAGGCCTTTACGTTATAGCGATTTTTTGATATTGGTTCAAAGGCGTAATTCTTTTGTAGAAGAAATGGTAAGGGCTTGTAAAAATATAGGTGTTAATATTACCGGTGTTGATAAAATCAAATTACAAGAACAAATAGTTGTAAATGATTTGGTTGCGTTGGCAAAATTTACACTATTACCGGATGATGATTTGAATTTGGCATGTGTTTTAAAATCCCCTTTGTTTGGTTTAAACGATGATGATTTGTTTGAGCTTTGTTATAAACGAGGTGAAAAAAGTGTTTGGCAACGGATACAGAGTAGTGAAAAGTTTGCTTTTTGCGTTGAAAAATTAAAGAAACTCTATGAGTTTTCTGAGGAACAAAGACCTTTTGAGTTTTTTGCATTTGTTTTAAATAATTTGCAGGGACGTAAATTGTTTGTTGAAAGGTTGGGAAAAGATTGTGAAGATGCTTTGGATGAATTTGTTAATTTGGCTTTAGATTTTGAGAGAGAACATATTCCTTCTATGCAGACGTTTATTGAGTGGATGCAGAAAGATGATGTGGAAATTAAAAGAGATTTGGAGCAGAACGATAGTGATGCCGTAAGACTTATGACTGTTCACGGATCAAAAGGTTTGCAGGCTCCGATTGTTATTTTACCGGACACCGTAAGATTTAAAAATATTAAACAAGAAGCAAGATGGTTGAAAAATGAAGATGTTCTTTTTTATCCTTTAGGAAAAGATTTTTATGCTGATGTTTGTCAAGATTTGTTGGATCAAGAAAAGGAATTAGCAACGGAAGAATATAACCGTCTTCTGTATGTTGCTTTGACCAGAGCGGAAGAACGTTTGTGTATTTGCGGCTATAAGAAGAAAAATAAAGAAAGTGATAATTGTTGGTATTCAATTTGTAAAGACGCTCTAAAAAAAATAGCTGTGGAAAGGGATGATGGTGTTTTACAGTATTTTGTAGAGCAACAAATAAATCCTGAGATCAAAAATGATGAAAAGATAAAAGATAGGAAAAAAAATATTCCGAATTGGGTTTGTGAAATTTCGGATTTTGATTATATTAAAATAAAATCATTAGCTCCATCTCATCAAGAAGAGCAAAAAGAATCGACAATTTCACCATTAATGATGAAAAATAATGTAAGATTATATAATAGAGGAAAATTTATTCATAAAATTTTGCAATTTTTGCCAAATGTTGAAGAAGAAAACAGAGATATAGTTTTAAAAGATTTTTTGAATAAACAAGGCTCTGATTTTGATGAAGAAGAAAAAGAGAAAATAAAAAAAGAAATCACAGATTTGTTTGAATCTTCGAAATTTGCTTCTTTATTTGGAAAAAATTCAAGAGCGGAAGTTTCTTTGATGGGGGTTGTTGAAAATAAAATGATTTCAGGACAAGTTGATAGGTTGATTGTTGAAGATGATAGGGTTTTGATTGTTGATTATAAGACAAACAGGCCTGCTGCGAGTAATATAGATGATGTTCCAGAGGGATATTTGAAACAAATGCAAGCTTATAAAAAAGTAGTTGAAAAGATATATCCCGAAAAAAGGGTAGAAACATATATTTTGTGGACCAATACATCTCAGATGATGAGAATAGAATAATGTTTAATTTTTTAATAAAGAGCTTTATTTATGTAAAAAGTATATTATATTTAAGTATAATGTACTTTTTTGGAAAGGATTCAGTATGAAAGCGATTGTTGATAGTCAGTTTGAAACAGAGGTTTTGAATTCAAAGGGGTTGGTTTTGGTTGATTTTTGGGCTGAATGGTGTGGTCCTTGTCGTCAACTGTTGCCTATTATGGAAGAAATTTCTAATGAGATGGCTGATAAAGTTGTTGTGTGCAAAATGAATGTTGATGAGGCTCCTCAAACACCGGCCAGTTTTGGTTTGAGAAGCATACCGTCTTTGTTGATGTTTAAAGATGGTAAACTTGTTGATACAAAAGTTGGTTTGAATTCTAAGGCTACAATAGTGGACTGGATTAATCAGAATTATTGATATGTTTCTGTAAAAAACAGCCTGTAAAAAACAGGCTGTTTTTTTGTTATTCTTCATTTTCAAATTCTTCGGTATATTCATCATAATTTTCATTGGGATCGTAATCTATTCCCAATTTTGCGAGCATATCGTCATTGATATCTTCTCTTTGAGCCACAATCCAATCCGGAACATTAGGTGCCGGAGGTATTTTGGTTAAGGCTTTCATTTTCGGATCAAGATACCAACGTGGAGAATCGGCCATAATAGGACGATCAATAAAGCTTTGCATTAAAACAACCTGTTTTGATGTCGGTAAACTAAGGAGTTGGGTTGTTGATATAACAGAAACCCCTTGAAGTTGGTAGCTGACGTTTTTGGCAAAAGGATTTGATCCTTTGGAGAAAGATCCTTCATTTTTGGAGTAAGAGGTTGTCTGCACAGTTTTGTTGCCAATCATTTTAGAAAAACGTTGAGCTGTAACTTCGTTATTTTGAGATAAAATAACTTTGCATGCGGTGGTTGATATGACAGTTTCAAGGTCATCTTTTCCGTATTTACCGGATATTTGTCCTAAGTCTTGTCCTATAAGCAGATATGATACTTTTTGTCCGCGTCCTACAGCCGGTCCGTCAATGACAGCTTTTAGTTTTGGAAGTGTAGGAAACTCGTCGATTGCAAACAAACAAGGAAAAGGCCCCATTTTTCCGTCTGTAGGATTAACGAAATTTGGTGGGTTAGCTATAAGATACGACGACATTAAGTCAAAAAATGTTCCCGAAATAACGCTTAATGCGCGAGCATCTACTTGGTTTACCGAAAGGTATACGGAAATAGGTTTAAATTCACCGGTAATAGGATCTTTTAGACCGCGGAGATCTTTAAACTGAATGTCTGAAAAACTTGTTCGGGCAACTACGGCAGAGTTTTTGAAAATGCCGATGCCGGCAAAAGCTGTTGAAAGAACAGAGCCTCTTTCTTTGTCAGGCATAGAACTTAGTTGGCTTAATTCTACAATGCATCGAGCAGAATAACCAAATTTACGAGCCTCATCAATAGCAGCTTCTAACAAATCGCGCATAGGATCAGCCATAGCGGCCATTTGATCACCTTCATCCATGCGTCTTTTTATTTCTTGGGATTGTTTTATTTGAGCTTCAGTAATCCATTCAAGAATCATAGCTAAGCATGATTCGTGACCAATCCATTTATCCGGTAATAAAGCCCATGTTCCTATGGGTAGATAATTGTCGATATTCAAAGAATCAGAGCGAAGATTTTGTAGCGCTCTGGTAGCCATAGGGTCATTCATTTCGAGGTAATATCCTTCAAGAACTCTTTTGTCTTCTTCATCAAGTTTTCCCTCGTAAACTCTACCTATAAAATAGTCGTTAGCACGAGCTTTTTCGCATTTTGATACTATAAAGTGTATAAAACCATTGAGCGCGGCTCGACCGGTTTTCGACCAGTGAGGATCCGCACCGCCTTTAGGGTCTTCAACCAACGTGTTGCACATAGAATCTACATACATATCTCGTCCGGGGCCTGGAGCAGGTACAGCTCCAGGAGAAAGAGGATTCCAGCTGGGATAGTATATACCTTCTGCCGGATTGTCTTCCATACCCCAATTTATTATGAACACAGGGCCTACTTTAGCTCTGGCACCGGATGTTGAATAACACAACTCAGGTTTTGGATCGTTTACAACAATGCTCATTCCCGGAGAGTTAAATATAGTGGGAATAACAACACCAACGGTTTTACCTGTTCCCGGAGGAGCGCAACATAGTACAGATAATGTTTCATTCATTCTTAGTAATCGGCCTTTGAATTTGCCAACGACAATGCAAAATCCATCAAATAATCCCATTTTTTTGATATCTTTTTCTGTTGCCAAACGAGCCGAACCATGAATGTTTGATTGAAAACGATAGGGATTGGTTATTAGGCCAAAAATAATACCGAGAGGAAGGCTTATAAAAGGTAAAATAGGTACCCACAAACTAACAGAAAATGGGCCGTTATAGTTGACTAATTGTTTCATCCAAACCCAATATCTTTTATAAAGAAAGCCGCTTTGATTGAAAACTAAAGTAAAAAATTTGCCTACGTCATCCATACTTTCTTTTGATATACCGTTTCCTATGATGTAAGCTAAAGGCATTGATATAAGAGCCAAAAACAATGTAACAACAAATGAAAGGGTTATTGTTATAACCATCCACCGGACTGCGCTGTTATATTCTTTCCATTCTTCGCCTTCTTTTTCTAGAGCCATTTCTTCCTCTTTTTATTTTATGCTATGTTTCGTAATAGTTTTTTTATTTTTTCAAAAACAGATTTTTCGACGTTGCCATCGGCCTCTTCAATAGTTTTAGCAAGTAAAGGAATTTCCTTTGGAGTTCCGCGATCTATGCGAGTTACTTTGACACCAATATCCTTCCATATATCCAGCATATCTTCTGCATTAATAATATTTCCTATTTGCTCGATAACCAAAGGAATAACATTAAAGGACAGGTCTGCATCTTTAAGTTTTTCTTCCAAAGTTATACGAGCTAAATCTGCTTTGCGAACAGGGGATATGCGATGAGAGCTTTCGGAGAACCATAAAGGTTCTTCGTCATTAAAACGTTCTTCATCAGCAAGCCAATCACCGGGTTCTTTATCATTTAAACACATATAAATTTGAGTTTTTGATATTCCGATAAAATCAATAAAGGTGTTTTTGATGGTTGCTCCGGTAATAATTTCGTACCCTTTTTGCTTAAGAAGTTCAAAGGTAGAGTTAGAACCACCGGTCTTGGTTTTACTTTGACTTGAGGGAACTTCTTGATTCTTTTTCTTTGTTGTCGGAGCAGGAGATTCTTTTTTGGTTTCTTCTTTATCTTGTTCCGTTTTAGGTTGAGGTGTCGGGACAGGTGTTTCTGCAAATAAATCAAAATCAAGAGGTTCTGTATCACTCATTTCAAAGAGAGAATGAGAAAATTCTTTTGGTTGAGGAGATGTTGTAGACGTCGGAGTAGCTGCAGAAAGGCGAGGTTTTGTTGATGCTCCGGACAAAGCAGCACGGCGGTTTTCATCAAAGATAGAGGTTGGGCGAGAAGAATCATCAATAGGGTTTCTGATGCTTTTTGGGCGAATCTCTTTGTATGATTTTTTCTTTTTGACAACTTTTACGGAAGCAGTATTAGTGATTTGTTTTACTTGTTTTTCAAAAATCTTGTTAAATATTTTGAGAGGGAGAATGCTGAGGAATGTGAAAACAGCGCCCCAATGTATAGTGCTGAGAGCAGCCCAAACAGTAATCCACACAGGAATGGTTGTCAAAATAATCAAAATAAAAGCCCATTCTTTTGCTTCGTCGATAACCCAACCGGATAACCATAAATTCCATGCGTGTTGCCAATGAGATGAGCGAAAAATATCAAAGTGCCAATTGGTAAGCATAATAACACGGATTCCCTCTATGAAGAAGATACTCCAAAAGAGGCCTACAAGTACTATTCTTAACAATATCAGCAAGGGTTTCAAAAATATTCTCCGTTAGATTTTCTCTTATTATACTAATATAAAATTGATTAACAAGAGATTATTTTTTTAGTTTTTTATCTCATCAGATAATTTTTTGTTTATTTCTGAACGTAAATTTCCGGCTTCTTTAGATTTTTCGGGTTTTAGAGAATCTATTTCAGCTTTTATATCATCAACCATTTGTTGGCTTGATTTGATGTTTTTGATTACTATACGTTCCGGTTCTTTGTTTGTTTTAGGGGTAAAAACATTGTATATTAAATTGATAGGATAAAGGAGTATTTTGGTATAATTTAATTTTAGTACCAAGATATATCCTATTAACCAAAACAATGGTAGAGTTAATAGTATCGTTATCAAAATTACGTCGGATATTGTTTTTATAACACCGCCTTGGTTCCAAAAAGCAGATAATATATCCCAAGAACGAGATGACATAAAATTGAAATTCCAAATGATTGATGTAAGTAAATTTGATAAAAATATAAAAACACCGGTCCAACCAATTAAAACAAAAAGGCCGCGGATAAGACGAATTATTTTTTTCATGTTTATTACCTTTGTTCTCTTTGTTCTTTTAAGTCTTTTACTGTAGGTTTGTAACCTGCATTGCTTGCTTCTTTGGCCTTTGTTAAGGCTTCGTTTGTTTCGGAGCAGCGTTGTTTAACTTTTTCAAGGAAGCCTCGTTTGTCTTCGTTATTTCTATATTGGTCGTTCCAGTAAATTTTTTCTTTTTCTAAATCTTTATGACGAGTGCTAAGAACTTCTTCAGCTGTTAAATTGTCAAAAGCATTTCTAAGCTCTGTTCTTTTGGATTCTTCTTTTGTTTCTTCAACTGTGTCTTGGAACGGATTAGAATGTTTTTCAGCGCCTTTAGATGCTTCCTCTTTTTTCCAAGCTTTATCGGCTTTTTCAATAAGTTCGGCAGATGAAACAGCGTTTGTGTCTCCTGAGCGAAGATTTTGGAGGTTATGCAAAAAGATAGCTCTTCCTTCAAGAGTAAAAGCGTCTATTGCTTCAGACAGTTTTTGTTTAGCTGTTTTGTCTTGATCGTCTTTAAACAACTCGTTTTTCGGATCCGTACGGAAAAGTTCGGCTACTTTGTAAGCAGTATATGTTACTTCAAAATGGTCTTTCATGGCCGATATTTCATTGCAAGCCGCCATAACGTTAATATTTGTAGCTGTATTTTTTTGAGCTTGTTTGTAGGAGGCTTCCATTTCCGGATTGTTGGGAAAAGCGGGTTTATTTGTTCCGGTTAGTTTTCCTTTTTCAGCATCGCGTTGTTGTCTAAACCAAGTTTCTATTTCGGTGTTTTTGGTAGGATCATTATTTGGGTTGTTTATTTTTTTCATTTCAGCGAGAAGAACTGTGTCGATATCTTTTTGTAATTTATCAAAAAACTCGTATTGTTTTTCCTTGTTTTCTTCTGATTGTTCGCCCGGATATTTATATTTTTTATTCTCTGGATACATAAACCCATTTTTTGTTGGTGTACAAAGCCCCAAAGCCATATCTGTACGTTTTTTGGTGGTATAACGAGAAAAATCAGATGCTTTTTTGTCATCGATATAAGCATCATAATCAGCTAACGCTTTAGTTTGGTCTTTGATTAAGCTTCCTTCTTTACCGAGAAATTCGTCAAATAAGGCACTTCTGTTTTGAGTTTCGGGATCATTAGAATCACCAAATATATTCTCTTTAAACTTATCCCAACGCCTTAATAGTCCTAATTTTTGTTCTCGACAATAAGGTGACAGTTTACGTTCGGTATAAGTTAGGCCTTCATAAAGAATAATTCCTCCTAAGCCGGCAACTTTATTTCCGGCCCAGGCTGCGCTGGATAAAATAACCTCTTTCATCAGGTAATCAATAATATCACCTTGTTCAATTTTGAAGTTGTCATCGTCTTTTTTGTAGCCCCAATCAGGGTCGTCGTCAAACCCTTCGAATCGAGACGCGTTATTGGTGGGATCAAAAGTTTTATTGCTCTTTTCTTCATAAATTTTGGTCAAACGATCTTTTTCGGCATCACTTAGAGTTTGCAAGTAGGCATTTCGAGTATCGGCATCTTCTATTTCTGCGAATTCTTCATCGGTCATATATGTCATTTGTTTAACACTGTTAAGCAATGTGGTGGCCTGTTCATCTGTGGAGGCGTTATCATAAGAACTTTCAATACCTCCTTCGATAATTGAACGGCTAAATGCAAAACTTTCTTCATTTTCTTCTTTTGATGCAGAAGATGAATAAGCTCTTTCTAAAGAATCACGAGTTAAGTCTTTGAGCAAATTGATAGGGCTAAGTTCTTTAGCATATTGTTCTTCAGAAAATTGTCCGTTTGTTCCCTTTGGAGTGATGCCTCTTTTTTCGGCAACTTTGGAGGCGATGATGTGATAAATATCTATATCACCTTTAGATGCTCGATATTGGGAATTTGGTTGAGATGCTCGGTATACGGAAGTTATAGACTTTGCGGCCTGTGATGTATATCCCGAATAATCGGTTTTTTGACTTTCTTTAAACTTCTCAACTATCTCAAGCTTCTCACTAGTAGATGATTTTTTACTTAGTCTTTCATCTATCATTGTGCTTACATTTTTAGCTATTATGTCGCGAGCAGAGGGTTGTTTTGCCATATCTTTGATTCCTTTAAGTAGAAATAACTCCGTATAACTGTTTTTATTATACCAGTAAAAAAGCTTTTTGTCTATATTTTATCATTTTTAAGCTTTTAAGTTTTTTAAAAATTTGCCTAATTTCTTGTTTATTCTGATACCGTCTTCGGGTTTCGGTTTGATTAGACCAAAGCAACGGCAGGGAATTTTGTCAATTTGGATTGGGGCAAAAGTTGCCGGATTGTTTTCAAGCATTTTTTTTGCACCATCAGGATCTTTGCGAACCGTTTTAAAAAAATTGTTAACCAACATTTCAGCATCAACAGGAAAATGTTCGGCTTTGATTGCTTCAATATATTTGCGCATTGAATCGCGACGGCGAATTTGTTCTTCGTATAGTTTTTTTTCGATTTTGTGTTTTTCGTATTTTATTCGGCGCAAATTGTATGCAATTTCGCAACTGTCAATTTCTATTAATGTTTCGACATATGATATCAGAGCCATTTGGAGATTTTTATCGGTTGTTTTTTCTGCAAAACTGAGAATTTGTTCGTCAGATGCGTTAGGCGGAAGGGATGAAAGGCGAACAGGTTGAGATTCAATCAAAATTTCCCAAGCAGCTACGATATCATGATTGAGTTTATCTATGCGTGAAGGGCGAAAACGAGGTAAAAGTTCTTGTGCCGTAAAAATAAAATCGGGAGAAGGTATATCGGCCTCGGTTCCGCATGCTTTAGAATTTGTTATAAATTCGGAATAGGCATCAAACAGCCGTCGTTCTTCAAGAGCAAGTTTTTTTGCATTTTCATCGATTGTTTTTTCGACGATGGGACTTAAAGGAATATCTGGGACAGATTCATTGTTTTGAGATGTATCCGAAGATTTGTTTTGAGGTTTTTTGTTAGAAGAATCGTGCAATTCAGCTAAAGAGTCCTCGGTATCTTGGAGTTGTGATGCAATAAAATCATCAAGCAATTTATCAAAATCATCAGAAGAAAAAGTATCGTTTGCCATTTTTTGCTCCTAATTTGTTTTAATAGTTGATAATTCACCTGAAGGAGTAATTATGACTATACGGTCGGATTTATTTCCTCCTTTTATCAACACATAAAGGTTTTTGTTGTCGATTTTGTAGTCAGCTATTTGACTACCGGTAGGTTCGTTTAAGCTTATGTCTATTTTTTTTGGTTTTTGGTTTACTTTCTTATAAATGGTTCCGGCAGCAATCAAAAATCCGAATATCAGTAAAAACGTTAGAGCAGCAACAATAATTTTTACTATTTTAAGTTTATTCATTTAAAAGCCTCTCTTGCAAGTTTGTTTTTTTGTTTTATTATAATACACAAGTTAAATTTGATGTATAAAATAAAAATGTCCGATAATAATATTTATAACACACCAATAGTTAATAAAGATTTTAAGGGAAGCCGTGTGGATCGCTTTTTGTCTTTGTGTTTTCCCGATATTTCCAGATCACAAATTCAAAAACTAATAAATATGGGTAATGTTGTTTGTGACGATATTACTGTTAGTGATAATTCGTATAAAATTAAGGAAGGAGAATCTTTTGTTTTAACAGTTCCCGAAGCTGTAGACGCGGTTCCGGTTGCTCAGAATTTGGATCTTCCCATAATTTATCAAGACGAAGATATTGTTGTCGTTAATAAACCGGCAGGAATGGTGGTTCATCCGGCTCCGGGTGCGCCGGATAAAACAATGGTTAATGCTTTGTTGTATCATTGTAAAGATTTATCGGGTATAGGCGGGGTTAAACGCCCGGGAATCGTTCATAGAATAGATAAAGAGACTTCAGGAATTTTGGTGGTTGCTAAAAATGATAATGCTCATAAGTTTTTATGTGAACAGTTTGCTGAACATTCTATTGAGCGTACATATTTTGCTGTTGTTTATGGGTTGCTGATTCCGTCTAAAGGGTGTATTGAGGGGGATATAGGCAGGTGTCCATATGACAGAAAAAAAATGGCCGTTGTAGCAAAAGGAGGAAAGAAAGCTATAACACATTATGATGTTGTTGAAAATTATAAGGGGTTAGCTTGTTTGGTTAAGTGTAATTTGGAAACCGGAAGAACACATCAAATCAGGGTACATTTATCTAAACAGGGCAATAATTTGATTGGTGATAAGCTTTATGTTAAAGCAAAAAAAATTAATGATAAAAGTATTGAAAAAAATATAAGAGATTTTATTAATCACTTCCCCAGACAGGCGTTGCACGCCCAAAGTTTGGGTTTTGTGCATCCGCGAACGAAAGAAAAAATGTTTTTTGAAACACCATTGCCGGATGATATGATGCAATTATTGGGTGTTTTAAGGGAAATGTAATTTTAAATACAGTGTTTTTTAGTTTTATAGAACTAAAGTATATATTGCTTTTTTTGTAGCTGTCTGTACAGTTGGTTTTGAAGTTTTTTGGACTTGGACTTTTGGACTCGGACTTTATTGAACTGTTGATAAGTTTTATAATTTCAGGAGTTTTTATGATGGAAAAAGTCTCAGCATTGAATGGTATTGATTTTTCGCCAGAAATTAATATGGCGAGATATTTGCAAAAAATCAGAACGTATCCTATTTTATCTCAAGATGAAGAATATAAGTTAGCGGTTAAATATCAGCAAACCAAAAGTAATGAGATTGCAAAAATTTTGGTAACATCTCATTTGAGGTTGGTTGTAAAAGTTGTTTCAAAATATAGAGGATACGGGCTGTCTTCTGCCGAAATGATATCTGAAGGAAATATAGGTTTGTTATATGCGGTTGAAAAATTTGAACCGGAGAAAGGGTTTAGATTTTCAACATATGCATTGTGGTGGATTAAGGCTTCGGTACAGAAATATATTTTAAATTCATGGTCTTTGGTAAAAATAGGAACTACAGCAGCGCAAAAGAAATTATTTTTCAATTTGCGTAAAATAAAAAATCGTCTAAATCTTAGCGATGATAGAGATCTATCTCCAGACATTTTAAATAAAATTGCCGGAAGTTTGGATGTAAGTGTTCAAGAAGTTACAGATATGAACACCAGATTAAAAGCACATGACGGATCGTTAAACACTATTGTTGATACATCAAGTGATAGTGGTGCTGAATGGATGGATTTCATTGCGGATTCGAAACCAAATCAAGAAGAGGTTTTAGCTTATAGTGATACTATGAAGTATAGAAAAGCTTTGTTTAATAAAGCTGTTGGTGTATTGAATACAAGAGAAAAGGACATCTTATTTAAAAGAAGATTGTTGGATAAAGCGGTAACGTTGGATGATTTAAGTAAAACGTATAATATATCCAAAGAAAGAATCAGACAAATTGAGCTTAACTCTATAAAGAAAATACGTAAAGCTATAGAAGCTGATATTTAGCGATCTTCAGGTATGATATTTGCCCATGTTTCTTTTAATTTTTCCAGCTTAGCATTGATGGTTTTTAGTCGATGCTGAGCTGAATTTTTAAATATGTAAGAAAATATTTCGGGAAGAATGTGATATAATAACATTCCTACAGCAGCCGCGGCTAACATTATAACGATGTTGAAGAGGTTGTCCTTGATGGAAAAAGAGGTTAAATTTGAAAATTGTTGAAAAAAATTGTTCAAGCAAATCATTACACCAGAAATATTAAAACACCCTACAGTGGTTATTTTGTTTATGTTTTTGGTATCGGTTACAACAATTGTAAGTGTTGGTAACAACCCAAAGAACAGAACTATTACAATAGGAAGAGATGTAAAAGCTATAATCATAAGACCGATGAAAATCAAAATTTTTTGAAAAAGATTGAATTTTGGGAGATTTTTTTTGGTTTTTTGATTCGGCAATTTATTTAAAGGTTTTATCATTTGATTATCCAGTATATTAGGCTAAACACAAAGGAGCTTAGCATGGTTAACACAGCAAGAATAGACGTAAAACGTAGACCTAAATCGCGAGCTTCTTCTTCTATTTTATTATCTCCAGATAATATTTTAGCTTTTTCGCCGAGAAGAAAATTAGTTATTTTTAAAGCTTCAGAAAAGTCGGCTTTATCTTTGCTACGGGCTTCTTCGTTTTCCAGGATTTCAACTATTTCTACAATTTTACCATTTTTTGAAATGTGCAACAGTTCTTGTTCCAGATATTTTTGGTACTTGATATTGTGAAAACTTTGAATAATGGGTTTTGACATATTTATCAACCATTGCGATAAATTCGGTAATTGAGCAGGCCCGTTTTTGTTTTGAATGTTTGCATAAAGACGGATTATCGCACTTAACTTTAAGAAATCTTGATTAGCATTTATATCAATAATTATTCCATCGATTTTTTTGCCCATTTTACAGCGTAGATAAGCTATGATGTTTTTATCAAAAGGCATCGCTTGATAATTACCTTTGTGGTTGCTATCAAGTGCTTTTAGCAATTTAGAGGTGTTGTTTACAAAGGAGTTGCCGAGTAAAGGGCTTAAACAAGGAAGATCTTCATCAAAATCATACATTATTCTATCAAAGCCGTATCCGTAATCATTACGAGAAATATATAGTTTAAATTCTCCTGCATTGGTGGGAGCTCGCAATGACGGCTGTTCTTGGTACCACAATTTTATAATATCGGTAGAGATAAGTGTTTGCAAAGGATTTAGAGATATTGATTTTTTCTTGTTGAAAAAAATTGTTTTGGCCAATCCTGCAGGGAACAAATATCCATCAGATGTTTTTAAAGGTAAGGTATAATCTAAAAAGATACAAATGCGCGCCAGTAAAATGGTTTTATCCGGATTGTCTTTTTCCAGAGTTATATGCTTTTCTATTTTAGCGTAGAGTTTTTCATTTTCTAATCCGTTTTTTATCCACTCTAAAAGCTTGCCACTTTGAATAACCTCTACGCCGAAATCGGGGTTGGATAACATTGCGAGAGCAGTGCTTTTTCGTGTGTAACATTTTTCTCCGTTTATAATAAGAGCTCTCGATGAATGGTCGTAACTATCAGCTGATGAAAAAGATGTTGTTTTGCCATCATAGTAATTAAACAGTTGTGCGTAATCACACCTATTTTCAGGATCATCATCAAGTAGTGAGCGAAGAACGACAACCATTTGATTGTGTATTTTTTCATTGTTTGATAAGAAGTTAAACGAAGTATTGCGAAGTTTTTGTTTAACTTGTTCTCCGACAGAAAGTTCAGAAGATATGTTGCGGTTAAGAACAAGCCCCAAGAGAACTGCACCAGAAGAGTATAGGTCATGTTCATAAAATCCATTGCCTCGTGATTGAGGTTCGCAAAGCATGTTCTCTATAGTTTCGCAGCATGTTTCTTGATACATTCCCGGAAAAGATGACAAACAATCTCCCAGAACAAGTTCGTTGCGTGATGAATCTTTGAAAAAGATATTATTGAGACGAATGGCGCGGTGAGTTAATCCGAAGGTTTTTAAAACATCACATGCAGACAGCAAAGATAAAGCCAAGGATTTGAATCTTTCTGGAGTCATCTTTTCATAATTATCATTGAAGGAGTCCGCTCGTGGTCCTGTCGGTTTGTTGTATATAAGAGCTATTGTTTCTTTTCCGGTTTCTGCTGTAACGATACCATATTCTATTAGTTTTAAAATATTTGGAGTGTCAATTGATTTCATATACGGAAGGTATGATAAACGCGGAGCTGTTTCGTGACCACATATAAGAGCGAATAAGTTTCTTTGAGGGTTTATATTATCTTTGACCTCATAAGCTTTACTGTCGTTTGTATCTAAGTCAGGAAGAGGATTATCGAAACAAATCTCAAAACGTTCTTTGAGAAGAAAGCTTTTAAAAGTTGTTCCTTGTATGATTTCAGCGGATTCTTCCGTTGTTTGTTCATCGGTCATATCGAAATCTTTCAGTTTAAATCTACTAAATGATTAGTATATTAACATCAGAATGTTAATAAAATACAAATATTTTGGTTTTTTGAAAAATAGATTCTAAGATTGAATAAAGGAAGTTTCTTAATAGAGGTTTTTATGTATCAGCAAAAAGAAATAACAAATGTTTTAGAAGGAAACAAAAATTTGAAAACAACTCAAAATGTTGATATCAATATTTTGAAAGAAGCCGATAAGTATGCTATAGATGTAGATTCTTTGGAAAGTTTCAATGAATCGAAAATAACGAAAGTTGTTCAAAAAAGAAAAGAAGAGGAAACGTGGCGAAAACTTGATATTAATTTATCGGATATCATAAATATGGTTATTGCTACATCAGAAAGGCCGATGTTTTTAATTCGAGACGATAAAGTGGTTTATTTGAATTCTGCGGCGATGAATCTTTTGGATGTAGGTGTTGATAAAGATGTTTTGGGTGGCAAGTTTTTGAATTTGGTGGCTAAAGATGATTGGAATTTATTGGCTGAAAATATCGGAGAGATGCTCACTAACGCAAAAACGTTAAAAATACGGTTAAAATCTCTTGTCGGAAAAATTATACCAATGAATTTTCAGGCAATTTATTTATCAGAGATAGAGCATTTTTCGTTTATTTTGTTGGGAGAGCATACGAAAAAAATTGTTAAATCGACATTTAATAATTTGTATGATGATTTAACGGGGTTACCGAATTTCTTTTTATTTGAAGATAGAGTTCAGGTTGCGGTAACACAAGAAAACTTAAAAGAAAATGTTCGTGATAAGAATCTGTTGGTTGTTATTGCAATCAATATTGATAATATAGAATCTTTCAGAAAAATGCATATTGAAGATATGGTCGTGAAAAAAATGGCAAGTAATTTAATATTGAATTTGCCAAAAACAGCTACTGTTGCTTTGGGGTTAAAATATAATTTTTGGGTGTTGTTGCCAGGCATAAAAAATAAAGCGGAAGCGAATCATGAAATAAGGCGTATTACGGAAATTTTATATGAGGGTGTAAGTGATAATTTTACAAGGCATGAATTGTTATTTTCTGTGGGGGCTAGCCTGTTTCCTCATCCTGCACATTCAGCTAAAAAATTGATTGAACAAGCGATAGCTGCCACAAAAAAAGCGCAAGAAAATCCAAAAAGTTCGGTAGAAATATACATTTCAGATGATGTTTAATTTTGAGCTTTGATTTTATAGATATATTCAATAACATCTTGGTCGTCCCAATCGACAGATCCTCTAATGCGACCTATTTCCATAGAATCGCTGTTTATGAGAACGGTGTGAGGGGATGTAAATATTCCGAAATCGTTAGACAGCTTTGACTCTTTGTCTGTATAAAAATCCAGATCAAATCCTCCGTATTTTTTTAATGTGGCGTATTGTTCTTCGGATGATAACCACTCTTTATCAGGTGATATAATTATGACTTTAATACCTGTATCAGCGGTTTTTTTTGAAAATTCGTTTAAATCATCCATTTCTTTGAGGCAGGGTATGCAAGTTTTTGACCAAAAAACGGTTACTAAAAAATCGCCGGCAAAATCGTATAAAGAAAATGATTTGCCATAACGATTATAAATTTTTGATGTTGGTGCTTTGCGCGGATATGCAAAGATATTTGCACCCTTTTGCGAGAAAGCAGGGCTTGCAAAACTGATAAGAAATAAAATTAATAAAAATTTTTTAAGCATTTTTTTGTTGTATAACTTAAATTTTACTTAACTGTTGAAAGGTTATATGTGTATTATATAGGCAAATAGGTAAAGGAATTGTATATGAAAAAAATATTTATGTTTCTTTTTTTGTTGGTGAATTTGTTTATGGTTAGTGCTTGCGGTAAAGCTGCAAAAACGATTCCATATCCGGATAGCGGTTATCCGCGTACATATCCTTATGATAAATAATTTGGAAGGAAGACAAATGGCTATAAGTGATGTTGATAATGAGATGATACCATATGTCGAATTTGCAGATAATGCAAATGAGAGAACGCCTTGTGTTTTGGTTCTTGATTGTTCAGGGTCTATGAGAGGAGAGCCTATAAAGCAGTTGAATATGGGGTTAAAAGCACTGGAACAAGAGCTTAAAGATGATATTGATGCATCATCTCGTGTTCAGCTTCTTATTATTAAAGCTTTTGGAAAAGATGAAGCTGTTGTTTCTTCGGATTGGATTGATGCAATGAATTTTGAAGCACCGGAAATGGAAGCAGGAGGGCTAACTCCTTTGGGTAAAGCAATGGAAATGGCGCTGAAAAAAATTGAAGAGCAGAAATGTCTTTATGATAGCTGCGGTATTACATCTAAACGGCCGTGGATTTTTTTAATAAGCGATGGAGAGCCGACAGATTATGATTGGGAAATTGTTGCTAAAAAATGTCGTGAAGCTCAACAAAATAAAAAAGTTGTTATTCATGCTGTTGGAACACAAGATGCTAATTTAGATAAATTAGCAATGTTTTCAACGAACACACCAAAAAGATTGAGCGGATTAAGATTTACAGAATTTTTCTTATGGTTAAGCAGAAGTGTTTCGTGCGTATCCAGAGCCGCTCCAAATGCATTGGATTTGATTGAAGATACGGGCGATTGGGATGAGGAATAAATCGCACAGACCTAAAATTGTGGCAGCAAGTGTGGTAGGGCATTTGCATTTAAATAAAAATATTCCTTGTCAGGATTATTATCGTTACGTTGTCGGTGATAATTTGGTTGCGGTGGTTTCTGATGGTGCCGGTTCTGCGAAATACGGGAAAACAGGCGCCAAAGCTCTTTGTACGGTTTTGTGTGATTTGTTGAAAAATGCAGATTTTGAGAACATAGAAGAACACATAATTAAAGCTGTGAAAATTGTAAGAGAGAAGCTTTGTTTGCATCGTTTTAATAAATCTAAAAACGAAGAGGGGCTGTCTTTATTTGCGGCAACTTTAGTGGGAGTTGTATATAAAGAAAAGAGGGGGGTTTTTTTTCATATAGGAGATGGTGCAGCTTTGTCTTTGCGAGATGGGGGGAGTTTTGTTGCTTCTCGACCTGAAAATGGGTGTTTTTCGTGTGAAACATTTTTCTTTACACAACAAGCGTGGCGTGAAAATTTAAGATTTACTAAATTTGATAATGCAAAAAACATTCTTTTAATGTCGGATGGAGTCACATCTTTTGCTTTTCAAGCTGATTTTGGGGATATTGAAAAAAAGTTTATTATGCCGATAAATGATTTTTTAGGAAAAGAAGATAATATAATAAAAGCTCGTCGTGCTTTAAGCAATACACTGAATACACCTAAAGCACAAAAATTAAATCCTGATGATAAGACGTTGCTTTGGATAGGTAATTTATAAATGATTGAAAAAAAACAGGTATATAATGCAGTTTATGCGGACGGGTCATTTGGAAAGATAACTCTTGGAAAATTAATAAATAAAGGAGGGGCTTCGGGTAAAATTTATTTGGTCGAAGGGCGTCCGGAAAGTGTTGTAAAAATTTTTCATAATACGGAAAAATCAGCAACGAACAGGCAAAAATTGCAAGCAATGCTTTTAAATAAACCGGATTTTCCTGCAGTGATGTCAGGGGGAAAAGAATATATTCAAATAGCTTGGCCGGAAGCTTTGTTGGATGATGAAAAAGGTTTTTGTGTCGGTTATATGATGCCGCTAATTGATATGGAATCGGCTGTTTCGTTAGATCATTTAATGCAAAAAGCTATTAGAAAGAAATTAGGTTTATCCGAAAAATATGTTTATAGAGTTTTTGCTGCTTATAATGTTGCTTCGATGGTTGCTGCGCTGCATGAATGTGGTCATTATGTCATTGATTTAAAGCCATCAAATTTAGCTGTTTATAAAGAAAATATGCTTGTGGCAATGGTTGATTGTGATGGTTTTTCAATAAAAGGTGAACTGGGAAGATATCCTGCAGAATTTGTCAGTGAAGAATATATTTATCCTGAAGGGATGAAACAATCTTGCGAAGAAATGGGAGAAGAGCAAGATAGGTTTGCTTTGGCGGTTATTATGTTTAGGCTTTTAAATAATGGTATTCATCCTTTTTCGGGAACTCCAAAAAATCAAAATGCAGATATGATGACTATCCAGACAAGAATAGAACAGTATCATTATGCCTATGGTTTATGGCCGGATAAATATCAATATCCACATCCATATAGTATACATGAATATTTTAATAAAGAAACATTAGAGCTTTTTGAACGAGCTTTTACTAAAGGGTGTCAAAGACCATCAGCAAGAGAGTGGCAAGATCATTTGTGGAAATTGATGCACGGGCTTAAACAATGTAAAAATAATTCAAATCATTCTTATTTTATATCCAAAGGTTGCGGTTTGTGTTCGATTGATGACAAGTTTAATCGAGATTTGAGTGATATAAAAAAACATAAAAATGATCCTGAAAAAATCAGAGGTATTGAAATCAGCAGGTTGTCACCTGAAAAGGTAAAAGAGGAAAAAGAGCAAAAATATGCGTATAATGTAAAAATGCAAAGAATTTTTGTTGTGTGTCTTGTTTTATATTTGAGTGGCTTGGCATTTCTTTATAAAGCATTGCTTCCTATAAAAGAACATTTTGTAAGCGCGGGGCTGGGAATACAATTTTTAGTTATGATTTTTCTTTTGATAATGATTAACAAGATGTTTAAAAAATATTCAGACATCTTTCCGCCTTTGAAAAATAAAGTTATAAAAGAGATGTTACAAGTTTATGCATTTATTTGGATGTTGATAGCTTTAGTGCTAATAAATGATTTGCCTAAAAACTTGTTTGAATTGGCTCCTTAGTCAACAACTTCATTTGTAAAAATGCCATATAAATTTTTGCGAGGCATCCAACCTTCGATTTTGTCAAAAGAAATTAAGCAGAAATCATTATTGGCCGGACATTTTTTGATTTCTCCGATAACTTCGTCTTCTACACGGGCGATGACAGGAGATTTATAATTATTTTTGCTGTATAGATTGTTTTCACCAGGTGTTATTACTTTGACGTATCGTTTGGGTGATAACATAAGGTGATTTATCCATGTTTCAGAACCTTGCCAATCTCGAACTCTGCGCCACGCATCAAATTCGGCGATTATTTCAACGGGAGCGGATTTTTGCATATATACCCACTCTATCGGATATTTTGTTCCTGGACCGGAACGAGCATTAACTGGTAAAGAGCGTAAGGATGCAAATCTGGGAAGATTGTTGTTATCTTCCTTGTTTTTTGGAGAAACATCTTGGGCAACGGCAGCAATAACTCCAATCATACAAATAAAAACGATGAATAAAATTCTTTTCATTGATGTTTGTCCTTTTAAAGTTTTTTTATAACTTGGGTGTTATTATCTCATTATTAGATGAATAAATCGTAAAAAAGGAGAGCAAAAATGAAGATAATCGATATTGCGCAAGAATTGATAAGGTTTAGGAGTGAAACCGGTAATGAAAAAGAGATAACAAAAATAATAGACTATATTAAAAATATGATGTTATTGATTGGTGCGAAAGTTGATGTCTTTCAAAAAAAGGGAATCGCGCCGGTAATAATGATAAGAAATCATAATTCTTTGGATTTTGATGCCTTAGCTTTGGGACATATAGATGTTGTACCAGCTACCGATAATATGTTTAACCCCATTATAAAGGATGGCAAACTATATGGAAGAGGGGCTTTAGATATGAAAACTTTTGCCGCTGTTGCTCTTAATTCTATGCAGTATGTTGTTGAGAATAAGCTGCCGATAAAGTTTGGAGTTATATTATCTTCTGATGAGGAAAAAGGTTCAAAAGGTACAAAAGCTTTTTTGGAAAAATATGCAAAAATTAAGGCAAATGTTGTTTTAGACAATGATGTTGGCGGAGATATTACAAAAATTATTGCCAAATGTAAGAATCCGGTTTTTGTGAAGATTGTAGCTAAAGGAAAAGAGGCTCATGGTTCACGTCCTTGGGAAGGAATCGATGCAAATGAATTAATGTTTAAAGTTATTTCTAATATAAGAAAAATATATCCTGCTTATGATTTAGACGGAAAGAAACCTAGAAATAAATGGGTAGACACACTTCATTTTGCTAAAATTGAAGGCGGAAAAGTTGCCAATATAATTTCTGATTATTGTGAAGCGTTGTGTGATTTCAGATTAGTGGAAACAAGTTCGGTTGATGGTTTAGTTAAAAATTTGAAAAAATGTATGGTAAAAGGAGTTGATTTTGAGATTGTGTCATCAAGTACACCTGTAGTTATGAGTGAAAAAAATCCACAAATTTTAGAATATAAAAGACTAGCTGAAGAAATATTGGGCAAAAAAATAAAGTTTGAATATGAAGGAGGTGCTACAGATGCCAGAGAATTTGCTGTTAGAGGTTCTATGGTTATTATGCATTCGGGAAGTGGCGATGGAATGCATGCATCAGAAGAGTATGTTGAGATAGAATCGGTAGAAAAGCTTTCAGAAATTCAGATTGCTTTTTTAGAGAAATTAGCGCTTGCAAAACTTAAATAATATAGCTATAACCATAGGCACGGTGCCGGCGTAGCTCATCAGGATAGAGCAACAGTTTCCTAAACTGTGGGTAGGAGGTTCGAGTCCTCTCGCTGGCGCCAATAAGCCCTGCTGTAAATGCAGGGTTTTGTATTTTGAGGTAATTTATATGGAAAACCTTGTTCAGTTTGGATATGTCGGAGTGTTTTTAGCTGGTTTTTTGGCTGCAACAATTTTGCCTTTTAGTTCGGAGGTGGTGTTTATTGCTTTGATTGTTGCCGGTTTTAATCCTCTTTGGTGCCTTATCTGTGCTTCAATAGGAAATTGGTTGGGTGGTTTAACTAATTATTATTTGGGAATATTGGGAAAATTGGTTTGGATTGAAAAATATTTTAAGGTTCGTCGTTGTAATATATTAAAGATGCAAAAATTTTTGTATGATAAGGGAGCGTGGTTTGCTTTTTTTTGTTTTTTGCCTATGATTGGAGAATTGATAGCGTTGGCTTTAGGTTTTATGAGAGCTAATAAGGTTGTTGTTTGTATAGCGATGTTTTTAGGAAAATTTTTACGGTATTTATTTTTATTATATGGAATCGATTATATAAAATAAAAAACCCTGTTTTTTTAACAGGGTTTTTTATTTTAAGATGTTGTCAAATTATTTCAAGATTTTAGCAACAACACCGGCACCGACAGTGTGACCACCTTCACGGATAGCAAAACGAAGACCTTCGTTCATTGCAATCGGGTGAATCAATTTTGCTGTCATTGTAATGTTATCGCCAGGCATTACCATCTCTGTACCTGCAGGCAATTCAATTGAACCTGTTACGTCTGTGGTTCTAAAGTAGAATTGCGGACGATAGTTTGAGAAGAACGGAGTATGACGTCCACCTTCTTCTTTTGTCAAAATGTAGCATTCGCATTGGAAGTCTGTATGAGGAGTAATTGATCCCGGTGCTGCCAAAACTTGACCGCGTTCAACT
>JAZODJ010000024.1:0-98556 GCA_045597005.1 Alphaproteobacteria bacterium
TTGTTGTTATATTCCAACTTGCCTACAATTTCAGAGCCAGTATGCGCAACCTTTGCACCAACAGCCTTAACTTCGCCATTGACAAAGTCAAATGACTTACCAACAATAGCGGTAAGATCATCAACTTCTTTTTTAGCAGAAGTATAGCTGAAGCTATGCTTCATCTGGAAGCTTTGTGACTCTTCGTTCTTCTTGCCGCTTACGCTCCAAATCTCATACCAGTTTGCAGTATTATTGCAATAACCGGTAATGATATTGTTTGCGAACTCGGCATTCTTAACGAATGCGTCGTGCTTCCAATCGAAGAAGATGCGCTCAAGAACATCTTCAGCATCGGGGGCAACAACTTCAAACTCTTGAAGTGCTTCACCCATCACATAATCTTTTCCCTTGAGGGTGTAAACCGTTTGTGATTTCTCTACAAACGGATCCTCTTGGGTCGATGTAACCTTATGTACACCTTCAATTGTGAAGGAGTGGTTACAATCAAGATTTTCTTGGGTATATGTTTTTCCACCGTGTTTTTGTGAAAAAACTATTTTAACAGTCACTTTATTATTCGCATGATTGTATGCGAATGATTTTTCAGAAGTATTTGCCATAAAAGAACTTTTCAGTTCTTCGGTGGCTTCGAAGCCGTCCGTTGCTTGGACAGATATCAGCTTTTCTGCTGATATCTCAGCTTTGCCATAGCCGGCGATTTTTTCGCCGTTAGATAAATTAAAAAATAACGGGATCTGCCCGTCATCTTTTATGTTTCCGGCGACTTCATAGTCTTTAATAGTTGCCAGAGCATTCTCTTCAACTTTATGTTTTGAACATGAGCAGAACATGAAAGCCATAAAGATGGCCATAATTGTGAAGATATTTGTCTTCATGATTTGTCCCGCCGTAATGTATGCTGATTAGAGCACACTAAAAGAAGCTTACGGCGGAGAATCCCTAGGCTTCAGTTGTTAAACTGTTTATTTATTTTTTATTTATTGCGTTGGATACTAAATTGCTTCACGCTAGAGCAATCTAGGGTTGGGGATACCAGCCTTATATTTGGTGTCTGCAAAACTAATCGAAATATTAAAATCTTCAAAGAATATGACAATATTCAAAGAAAATAACAAAATAGAAGCTTAGATCAAAGAACAAACGCTATTGTTCTGAAATAAAAACCCTTTTTTAAATTTCTAATTGTATGCAGATAATAGAATAAAGTTAATTTTGTGCAATTTTATTTATAGCACATTTTGCGGTTTGTCGCAAGAGATTTTTTGCTTCGGATTCATCGGATTATATGTAGGGAATCGGAAGAGGATTGGATTGCTTCGGAAATGACGGATGGTGCTTGGATTGCTCCGCTCAACTAACGCTGACGCGTAATGACATAAAAGTATTGTCATTCAGAGGAGCCGATAGGCGACGAAGAATCTATTTTTATGGACTGCTTCGTCGCTATTGCTCCTCGCAGTGACAGAAGAAAAAAATACCTCGCAGTGACGGAAAAATAAAAAAATTGTCATCGTTTGAGCGAAGAATGAGCGAGACTAGTGATCTTCAATGTTTTTAAATATGGAAGATCCCTTGACCAAATCTGGCGATTTGGAGGGATGACTTGATAGAGAAAGAGGCTTGATGTCGTTCGCTTTGCTCGCTCCGAGCCATGATATTGTGGTTTTTGAATAAAGACGATTTTTTGACGTTTTCTGATGAAAAAGAGAGATAACTGCTGTTAGATTAATTGCTATTCTGAAACAATTTTATCGTACAAGTCTAACCACAAAGGATTACGTTCATTAATTAACTTATTTTTTGTTTTTCGATAGCATTTTTTTAGATATTTTTCACGCAAAATAGCTTGTTCTTCACTGTCAAAACACTCAAAATAAACTAATTTGATAAGTCCATATTGTGATGTAAAACCTTTAATTAATCGGTTGCGATGTTCGTAGACTCTGCGCATTAAGTCATTTGTAACACCAACATAAAGTGTGGTATTATTACGATTGGACATTATGTAGACATACATATTTTTCATAAACAAAATTATATCTTATGGTTTGAATTTTGCAATATTTTTATCAGCAAGGAAGATGGCTTGACGTCGTTCGCTTTGCTCGCTTCGAGCCATGATATTGTAGTTTTTGAATATGGAAGATCCCTTGACCAAATCTGGCGATTTGGTGGGATGACGTTTATTTTCTATCGTTGCGAGTCAGCGTTAGTTGAGCGGAGCGAAGAAAAAAGAAAACCACCCTAAAATAAGGCAAAGGGTGGTTTTTGGAGCTAGTGTGATTAAAAAATTAGAAAGTGAAGCGGATGCCGGCATACCATTCGTGAGTATTAATCTCGGCGTTTTCAATCTTGCCAAGAGTATAATAACGATAACCGCCATCAATATTTAAGCATCTGTTGATACGGATTGTTAAACCACCGCCAACTTGCCATGTAAACTTGTCTTCTTCCCATGTGGTGCTTTGACCGGATGCCCCCGGTTCGGTGTGTGTCATTTCAAGTTTGCTCATACCTAAACCGGCACTGATATATGGGCTAATCCAATAGTTTGGCATAAAGTCAAAATAAAGGTTAAACATATAAGATTCAGAATTAACTGACATATCAGAAATGTGTAATCCCTGAAACGTTACTTCTTCTTCAGCATCATCACGCCAAACATATTCCAACTCACCGCGAAAATATTTGTATTTATAACCGATAGCGCCACCATATACGCCGACACTGTCAAGATCACTAATTCCGGCTGTAGTGACAGAATCTTTTTTGGAATTAAGGTGATTCCAAGCCATACCACCGCGGGCTGTTAAATAAAAGCCGTCTCTGGCTTCTGCCACAGAACTCATTGCAATAGTTAGAGCCATTGCCGAGCAGGCTAATACTAAACCTTTTTTCATAAACTTTCTCCCGATAAATTTATCTATTTTGGTTGTATCCTAACAACTAATCGTTAGAAAAAAGTTAATGTTTTGCGGTTTGGGGTTAAAAAATAATTCAGATATTATGAACTTAGTGTCTTAATAATATCTGAAACAAGTAAAACCTTTTGGCTATATGATATGATATATTTTAGGGTGATAACAAGCATTGATTTATTAACAACCATTGATAGATTCTTGACAAAATTACCCTATAAAATAGTATAACTTTAAGCAACCAAAAGGAGATTTTTAAAATGGTTACACTTATGCGTAGAGTTGTTCGTATTAATCATAACAAAACATCGGTACGGTTGAGTTCGCTTGAATGGCAGGCTTTTGATCGTATTTGCAAAATAGAACAGGTTTCACGAACAGCAATGCTTAATTTGTTAGCTTCAAATTTGGGTGAATATCAAAACCTTACGGCTACAATACGAATGTTTACACTATCTTATTATTTTAATTTTGCAAAAACTACCAAGATTGATACTCCGGCACCTAATCTGGGGCGCGTTTTGGATTTGATTGCATCTGTAAAATAATGTGATGCATCAGCTTTTTGAGGTTCCCCGATGTTTCGGGGAATTTTGTTTTGAGTAAAAAATATTTTTTTATAAACAAAAGACTATTTATACTTCAAAATGATTATTTATTAGGATAGTTTTGTGTTGATTGTTTGTTTTGAGAAAGATTGAAAAGATGAAAACAGCTTTAGTTTTGGAAGGCGGAGCAAAAAGAGGAATTTATACCGCCGGAATTTTGGATGTATTGGCGGAAAATAATATTGCTACAGATGCAGTGTTTGGGGTTTCGGCCGGCGCGATTCATGGATGTACTTATGTCGCCGGACAAATAGGACGTTCTATTCGATATAATATGAAATATGGTAATGATCCCAGATTTATGAGTATTCAAAATTGGATTAAAACCGGAAATGTCGTGGATACGGATTTTTGTTATTATGAATTGCCGGAAATTTTGGATCCGTTTGATCATGAAACTTTTGAAAAAAGCAATATAAAATTTTATGCCGTTTGTTCAAATGTTGAAACCGGAAAAGCCGAATATATACACTGTAAAGAATTAAGGCAGGGAAGAGGAATTAATTATATCAGAGCATCTGCTTCTTTGCCTTTTTTTTCAAAAATCGTAGAAACAGACGGCAAAAAGTTGTTGGATGGAGGAATATGTGACAGCATTCCGTTGGAAGCATCACAAAATTTGGGATATGAAAAAAATATCGTAATTATGACAAGGCCACAATCGTATAGGAAAAAGAAATCTAATAATGCTTGGTTGGCAAAACTTGTATACCGCAAATTTCCTAAATTTGCAGAAGCTATTATCAATCGTCATATAATGTATAATAATGAAGTCGAATATATAAATAATCAAAAAATTTTTGGAAAAACTCTGGTTTTGCAACCAACCGAAGAATTGGATATCGGACGGATGGAAAGAGATTTGACAAAAGTTAAAAATGTTTATGAAATCGGTCGTGCTGATGCAATTGCTAATTTAGAAAAAATAAAAGAGTTTTTGAAATAATTGATTAAAGTTGTTCTAAACTCCAATCACCATTATCATAAACCAAATGGAACAATGCCGTATTAGGCATTTTGTGCGGACCATAGCCAAATGCATATAAAAAATAGCGCATAGCTCCACCATGTGAGGCAACACCGATGATTGTTTCCGGAAGTTTGAGCATTTTTTCAAAACCGGACATCATACGCTGCTGAATTTCGAGCTTGCTTTCGCCGCCGGGCCATCGGTCTACCATATCCATAGCGCCATACCATTTTGCCCAAATTTCCGGATATTGTGCTGCAACATCGTCTCGCTGCATTCCTTCGCATATTCCGACACTGGCTTCTATCAGCTCGGGCAAAATCTTAACTTTAATATCGTTAACCTTAGCAACACATTCTGCTGTTTGAATTGCTCGTTGTAATGGTGATGAATATATTACCTGAAGGCCAAATTTTTTGGTTCTTTGAGCTAGGTTTTCGGCTTGGGATATTCCGGTTGCATTTAAAGGAGCATCAATGCTCTGACCTTGCCAACAACCGGCAAGATTATAATCGGTTTCGCCATGACGGAATATGTAAAAATCTTTACGCATCAGCAAACAACCTCCTCTATATTTATATCCGGAAATAAAATATTGGCGACCTCAGCATAATGAGGATTCATTTGGCTCACCAGAACTTTTAATTCTGAATTGCGACTGAGGCAAATATCTATTTCAATATGCCGTTTCAGATAATCCGCCAGTTTGGCGCCAATAATCTCATCTTGCGAAATAACGCTTATGTTTTCGGGTAAGGTTTTGCGTAAATATTTTTTCAGCAACGGATAATGAGTACAACCTAAAATTAAAGAATCGATGTTGTTAAACCGTAATGCATATTCAGAAACAGCTTTTTTTGCTTTGTCAAAATTATTGCTTTCAATCAACGGAACTAAATCCGGAGAAGCTATTTCAATAACATTTAAATTTGAACCGAGTTTGTGAAGTTCTTCGCGATATATATGAGAATTGATTGTGGCATTCGTTGCTAAAACACCAATGTTTTTTGCTCCGTTTAAGCAGGCTTCTTCAACAGTGGGAATAACTACACCCAGAACTTTTGTATCCGGAGAATATGACGGAATGAATTTTTGTTGTAAATAACGTAAGGCTATCGAGGTAGCCGTATTGCATGCAATAATAATCAATCCGCATTTTTGCGAAATCAAAAACTTTATGGCTTCTATTGTATAGGACAAAATTTGTTCCGGTTTCTTTTCGCCGTATGGCAGATGAACAGTGTCACCATAGTATATATAATCATACTCCGGTAAAGCCTCTTTGAGAGCTTTGGTTATTACCAAACCGCCAAGCCCCGAATCAAAAACACCTATTTTCATATTTTATCTTTGTTTGTTATACAAAAAAAAGCCCCGTCAAAGGGACTGGTAAATGGTGGGAGTGGTAGGACTCGAACCTACGACCTCTACGATGTCAACGTAACGCTCTAACCACCTGAGCTACACACCCTTCGTATCTTAAGACAAATCTCTAATAATATAGCTTTGCGTTAATTGCAAGCTTTTTTTAAGACTATTAGCGAATATTTAAGATTATTGTTGATATACTAATCAATATTGAATTTGTGCGATTGAGGAATTTTTATATGACTGACAAGATGCTGAATTTTACAGTGGATTATGGAAAATTAAAGATTTTTGATGAGTTTAATTCAAAAGATCCAAAATTTCCTATCGTTTTGTCATCTCCTCATGCCGGAAGCCTATTTCCTAAGGAGTTTTTGGAAAATTCTGCTTTGAAGGAAAATGAGCTGAAAATTTCTGAGGATAGTTTTGTAACAGAGCTGATTCAACAAGCATCTGATGCCGGCATTCCTCTGATAAGCCTCAATATTCCAAGAACTTTTGTTGATGTAAACAGAGACAAAATTGAGCTTGATGAAACAATGTTTTATGATGCTCCGAAGTCAAATGACATAAACTCTCGAAGATGTCGTGTAGGGCTTGGTGTTTTGCATCGTGTTGTGTATCAAAATAAAAATATATATGATGGATTGCTGAGTTACAAAGAAGCTCAAGAACGACTTAAAAATGTTTATGATCCTTATCATAAAAGACTTAAACAACTTATTGATAAATGTGTCAGAAAATTCGGATTTTGTTTGGTTATAGATTGTCATTCAATGCCTTCTATGATTTGTAACATTATGAACGAATCCAAAGCACTGGATTTTTGCGTGTGTAATTTGTTTGATGAAAGCTGCCCCTCGGAAATGTCGCAAAATATCTATGATTCATTAGAAAAACACGATTTTCGAGTAGAATTTAATCGCCCTTATGCCGGAGCTTTTATTACATTTAACTATTGCCAACCCCGAAAAAAGATATATACAATGCAAATTGAAGTTAATCGCAGTATCTATATGAACGAAAAAACATTTAAAAAAACCAAGCAATTTCAATTTATTGCCACCCACATAAGTCAAGCCATCGTTGATTTGGGACATTTTTTACTGGATTTTAAAATTTAATTATGTTATAAACTCTCCTTGAATATTTACGATTTGTTAATAAATAATAACAGATCGTTTGTTTTTCTGAGCTTTTTTTAGAGCGGAAAAACGTGGCTAACCAAACCTTAAGTTTTGATAATTTTTAAAAGGATATAGCCGTTAAGCAAGTTGAAATTGGCATATTTGTTGCATAAGGGATACTTGTGGCGAACTTAAGGGAACAGAGGGATGCGACTTTTCGTATCAATATTTTTGATGTTTTTGTTATTCTTGCTGATGTTTATTCAGCCGGTGGAAGCTTCTGAATACCCTAAGTATGCAAATACTGAAGAAGTTTGCACAGTTGCCGCACAGCAATTTGAAGAAAAATACCAAGTAAAGAAACACCTTTTAACTACTATAACCAACCTTGAATCGGGACGTTGGAATCCGAAGGTTCAGCGTAATACCGCTTGGCCTTGGACTATTAACGCACAGGGCAAAGGACAATATTTTGCAACTAAACAACAAGCTATTGCCGCGGTTAAGCGTTTGCAAGCAAAAGGTGTTAAAAGTATTGATGTAGGATGTATGCAAATTAATTTGGCTTATCACCCTGATGCTTTTGAAAACTTGGAAGAAGCCTTTAATCCATATAAAAACGTGGAATATGGTGCAAAATTTTTGAAAAAACTTTATAAACAAAAAGGCAATAATTGGAATCGAGCCGCAACGGCGTATCATTCTAACTTGCCTCAAAAAGCAAAGAAATATGCTATTAAATTATCCAAAGTTTATAAAGATATTGTACAGGCAGGCATTGAAGCTAAGCCTGCTAAAAAGAGTGTAGTTCAAGCTACATTGAATCCAAAACCTGTTGATAAACAGGTTGCAAAGATTAAAAAACTTGAAAAAGAAAGTGTTTTGGCTAAGAATAAGATGAAGATAGATGCTAAGGTTGCCAGAGCCGCTAATGAGTGGCGTGAAGCTAAATTGGCAGAATACAGATTGAAAAAGGCCAGACAATTATAATTTTTTTGAGTTTTAAATGAAAAACTTTATGCAGGACACCGGATTGTATTGGCGTCCGCTAGGTGGTAATAATATTGACCAGATTAGCGGACATTGTTACCAGTACACCGGTGTTTTGAATTGTAAAACAGGTTTGAAATATTCCTCAATCTTGGTTGATTTGGGAAAGTTTGATAACCATCAAGCTTTGGGAATAAAAAACTCTGTTGCTGCTGTTCCGGATATTCGCGATATATTGAAAGACAGAACTCTAAATCTAAAGGGATTATTTTTAACTCATTCTCACCCAGACCATCTTAACGGAATAGTTCATTACCTGCGAGCCGGATATACACTTCCAACATTGTATGGCGGAAAATATACCAAAATGGTATTGGACGAGCTTTATTCTTATTATCAAATCGGGAAAACAAAACAGCCTACTTTTGTTGTTATTAAAGATGGAGATAAATTTAAATGCGGAGTTTTTGATGTTGAGGTTTTGAGCTCATCACACACCTGTTTTGATTCTTTTGGTTTTATAATAACATTTGAAAACACAAGTATCTACCATAGCGGAGATATTAAAATTGACCAAACAACTTATTTTCGAAAACCAACCAACATAAAAATACTTAAAAAAAGAAAAGACGATATCGACTATGTGGTTGCCGATTTTTACGGAATCGATAACGACGGGACGGCTTGGAGAGAAGCTGATGTATTAAAAACACTGGTGCGTATTATCAAAAAATCAAGGTATTCAAAAATATTTTTACCAATTTATCCGACACATGCCGAAATGTATATTCTGGCCTTTTTAGCGGCTCTCAAATTGAGAAAAGACGTAATTTTTTATGGAAATGACGATTTTTATTCATATTTGGATATGATAAAAAAATATGGAATCGATTTCAACAAATTAGCTAAAAACAAAATAAAGATAATAGAGGGAATCCCCGAAAATATAGAGGAGTTTAGTAATAATTTTATTGTGATAGGCGCTTATAATGATATTGGCAATTGGTTTAATGAATCTTCTGAAGACAGTTTTGCCTTAATTACAGCAAGTACATATTTTAATCCTCTAAAAGGGCAGCTTAATTCCAGAAACATACGTTTTGTAACTCTTGAAGAATACCCTATAATTCAAGGAGCAAGCCATGGTTTTTTGGGCGACTGGGAATATATTTTAAAAATATTACCAAATGCTGTTTATATTCCAACTCATTGCCCTTGTTTTGTGGCAGAAAGTTTTAATATACTTGCTAAAGAATTGGGTTTTAAAATAATAAAACCAATCGTGCAGAATAATTACTTATTTAAACTTTGCAACAACCATTATCATTTATTATCGTCCAGACCGGCAACTTGGTTGGTTGTAAATGATAAATCTTGCTTCACTGAGGTTTGGCAACGCCCTACCTCGGGAATCGGTTTTCTTAAAAGGACTTTTAGCAAAAAACGGACGCAACAAAAATTTAAAATGATGCTTTGCCAACGGAGAAAATAAATGAAAATTTCTAAATATTCCAAACAATATGGTGTGCGTTCTTACGAATGTGACAGAAATAATAATTTAAGAATTTTGACATTGATGAATATTTTACAAGATATTGCTGATGTCAATGCCTCCGAATTAGGATTTGGTTTGGATTTTTGTATTCAAAACGGAATGACTTGGGTCGGAGCAAATTATGTTTTGGAGATAAATCGTCTACCACAAATTCATGAAAATATTACTATCGAGACTTGGCCTTCCGCAAAAAACAAGCTTACTGCCTATAGGGACTATGAAGTTTTCGGAGAAGATGGAAATTCTATAATAAAAGCAACGAGTCAGTGGATATTACTCAATTTGGAAACTAAGCGCCCTATTTCTGTTTTGGAAAAAATGGCGGATAAACCAATGCTTGAAGAAAGAAGTATTAATACATCTTTTCCTAAGATAGGAGAATTAACAAAAATAGATTCACAATTCAAATTCCGAGTTCGATTTGATGATATCGACTTAAATAAGCACATCAATAATGCCGTTTACATTTTGTGGGCAACAGAAGCCGTTGATGAAGATTTCAGATTATCTCATAACCCTCACAAAATAAGCATAAATTTTAAAAAAGAGGGTTATATTGGTGAAAAAATTATGGTTTTAACCCAAATGGACAGTAACACTTCAACTCACAGCATTAGAACATATGACTCTGATAATGAACGAGAATTGGCGCGAGCTGTTATAGAATGGAAATAAGATTCATTTAAAATGTAAGAGCTACTCACTTATAAAAGATGAGTAGCTCTTTTTTAGTCTTGAAAATTTTTTGATCTGCACAAAATATACTCTAATTCATATTTTCCGACCTCTGTCATCTTCATTTTGGTAAACATTCTTTCTAATTCTTTGATCTCATCATTCGAAGCGAACATTAACCAATTATCACAATTTCTGAATATAAGCTCAATTTTGCCTTCTATTTCAATGCGCGATACCTGAGTATTTATACTGTTATATTTGCGATATGCTTTTAGGTTTTTGATGTAACTTTTGACAGAAAATATAGCAACAACAAACACTATCATGCCAAAAATCAAACATCCGGTCATTAGAGAAATGACCAACAGCGGAATAAGAACGAGCATATATACTATGAAGTAAATTGTTCTTTCTTTAATCTTTTTCATATTTACAATAATTTACGTTTTAATATTGTTTCCACCACAAGGTTTACTTCTCCAAAAAATAAATCATCTTCTTGCATATTTGCACGACAATCTATGAATTTTTTAATTTCTTTCCACGGAGCAAACCGAAGATATCCTTTTACATTATTTCCGATATATAAATGATTGGCTCTTCGAGGAATACTATCTCCAACAAGTTCCAACCCTTCACAAATTTGGCAATATAGCTTAAACTTCAGAATAAGTTCTAAAATTGCTATAAAGCCAAAAAGCCCCATATATAGGCAAAATAGCGACACTCTTTTTTCTGAACAAAGGATAAAACCCAAAGTAAACGCTACGGCAATACACATCCTTATTACCAGTTTAATCAAAAACTTTTTCATACTTTTTAAATTTAAATTATTTAACAATTATTTTTTGAATGTGAGGGGTTCTACCATAATTAATACTCTTTTACAAGAAAAATTTGACTAGATTTTTAGATAAACCCATCGTAGTATGTTCATATGCAAAAAGGAATGTATTTATGAATATTGAACAGGAAAATTACTTATTAAATAAGAAAGTGAAAATTTACCAACCAAAAGGCTTTTATAGAGCCTCATCCGATGCAGTGTGGTTATCTGCTGCAGTCAATAACGTAAAAAAAGGAGATTCTTTTTTAGATGTAGGTTCCGGAACCGGTGCTGTTTCTTTATGTTTGGCTGAAAGATTTAAAAACTTTGATATAAATATTACGGGATTGGAAATACAAAAGAATTTAACTGATGTTGCAAATAAAAGCGCAGATGCGAATAATTATGATTTTTTAAATTTTGTTAATACGGATATTTTTGAAGCGAAAATACCCCATTGTTCATTTAATCATGTAATTACGAATCCACCATATGCAGAAAATGATATGCCCTCTCCAAATCAATCCAAAGCTACAGCTCATAACTTTCAATATAAAAATCTCGGTAATTGGATTAGTTTTTGTATAAAAATGCTTAAGCCACAAGGATATTTTTATATGATAAACAGGGCTGAAGCTTTAGAAAATATTATCAGCAATATTTCAGGAAAATTAGGTGGCATAGAAGTATTCCTTTTATATTCAAAAGACGGACAAAAAGCCAAAAGAGTTATCGTTAAAGCAAAAAAAGATTCTAAAACGCCTTTGATTATTCATCCCGGAATTATCGTTCATGATAATGATAGCAAGTACTCACTAAAAGCGGAAAAAGTTTTGCGACTGGGCGAAGGAATTTAAACATTGTTATTCCAAAATAGAAATGTTGCATATTAGCAATATCGGTATAAGCTATTTTTACGTAAACCTTGTATATTGGAATAAAAATTGCTTATATGATTTTATAGGTGTTCGGTTTTAATTGTGCGAACACAAAATAACAAAAGCTTTTGACTTTGCTCCTATAATGTGATACTATAATTTTAATTAGTAAAATTACTAATAGTGCCTGTGAAGAGGCTTTGAGTATATATTTATAAATAAAGCCTTAAAAGGGTGTCTGGTCATGAGTGATTTATGAGTTCTATAACTTCCTGCTTTAAAATGATGTCGGTAATGGAGGGGAAAATGGTAAAGTTAAATAATAAAGAAATTGAAAATCTAATTGCATTAGAATCTGGTGACATCAATATGAATATTCCTAGAAATTCTCACTCAATGTTTAGATTTGAAATTAAAGAAAATATTAAAGATTTAATTGACAACATAAAATCAGGGAACAAAGCAAAAAAGAGAAACCTTTCCTATATAGGACATGACGGAAGTTACAATGAATATTTAAATTACGAAAAAAGATGGAATTTAGAAAAAAAAGATGGCTCCTTACTTTTAATTGATACAGAGTGGAATAATTGCTACGCCACTGTTACACCAACCTCCAAAGGTCTACATATCGAAACAGCGACAGGACATTACCAATACAACATTACCCAAAACAAACAAGGTGGTTGTACTGTGGAATTTAATGGCCCTGTTAATGGGTTATTAAATCAACAACTTCTTCCCGACATGACCTACATTCATCACACATTAGAAGGAAAATTCATAGACAAAGAAGGGAACGATATAACTTCATACGCTCCCATAAGTATTTACGGAGAACTCAGAAAACAAAAAAATCAGCAACCAAATAAATTCGATGAGATAAATAACCCGCAAGATGGTTTTGGTTTTAATATAAATAGACACTTTAACAATGAAATCACATTCTTACCTCTTAGTAAAACAAACCAAGAATTACAGATGGAAATAGCTACAAAAAGATTCAAAAATCAAAAATCGCAGAAAGAAGGGGCAGCATATGGGTTCAGAGATAAAAAGGAAAAGATTATGGAACGTATAAAAAATAGAACTAAAGATAATACTACCTCAGGAGTTGTAATGGCTGACAAAATAGCTGAAGATATAATCTCCGGAAAAGAAAAAAGAATAATTACCCCAGAAGTCGCCAAAGAAATTATACAAGCCAAACTCCAAAAAGGTTAAAAAGCTATTAATTTGAGCTATCCCCCGCAGTTTTAACAGTAAAAAAGAAAATTCTACTGATATTTCTGTTTTACTATGGCAGAAGAAATTTAAACATTGACATTTTAATCTTTTAGTTTTATAAGACAACAGTCCGAGGACTTTGCTTTTTTGCAAAGCTTTAAATAACTATAAATAACCGGAGAAATAAAATGAAACGTACATACCAACCATCTAAATTGGTTAGAGCTCGTCGTCACGGATTTCGTGCACGTATGGCTACTGTCGGTGGCCGCAAGGTATTGGCTGCTCGCCGCGCTCATGGTCGCAAAAAACTTTCTGCCTAAAATTTTGTAAAAAATGGAAGTTTTGACGTTAAAAAAACGTAAGGATTTTGTTAAAGCTGCTAAGGGATTTAAGGTCGTAACAAACGGCTTGGTTCTTCAGGCAGCTTTATCTTTTCCGGCACCTACAAAAGAGTGTTGTTTTGCTGGTTTTACCGCCACAAAAAAATTGGGGAAAGCACATATTCGTAACGCCACAAAGCGAAAACTACGTGCTGTAGTGCGTCTTGTTTTACCACAAACAGCATTGTCTGGGATAGATTATGTATTTATCGGACGACACAACACAACAGCTCTTGAATTTACTTACCTGCAAAAACGAGTTAAGAATGCTATTTTGCAAATTAACGAACAAATAATGGCAAAAAGAGAGGCTTATGTTAAAAAAGTTAATGATTCTTCTGATTAGATTTTATCAAAAGATAATATCTCCTCTTTTACCTAATGTGTGCCGATATAAACCAAGTTGTTCAGAATATTTTATTGAAGCGCTTCAAATACATGGAGTTTTTAGAGGAACGTTTTTAGGCATTAAAAGGATTCTTAAATGCCATCCGTGGGGAAAAAGCGGATATGATCCCGTACCGTTAAAAAAAACAAATAAGGATAATCTCTGATATGTCTTGCCTATAAAGGCTTTTTGTAATACATCTTTAGAAAGATAATTGTTGTTTTAAGGAGTTAAGATTTAAATGAAAGACGAAACCAAAGGTTTATATTTAGCTATTTTGTTGTCAGCTATAGCTATTTTAGTAATTAATTGGATTTGGCCAGCAAATCAAGTTTCTCAACAATCAGAAGAAACTCCTATCGTAACTATTGAAAACAATAAACCTGAAGATGTTAACAATGATGCTAATTTATATGTAACTGAAAATAAAACCATTGTTACATCTGAAGAAGCTTTAAAAAATAATAAGCGTGTAGATATTGCAAATGCAAAAATTTTAGGTTCTTTGAGAGTTCAAGGAGCCAGATTTGATAACATTTATTTGAGCAAATATAAGCAGAATTTGAATGCTGAAAGCGAAGATGTTGAGTTGTTAGCTCCTGCAGGAACAATCAACCCTTATTATGCTGAGTTTGGCTGGTTATCAAACAATACATCAATTAAAACACCTAACAGCTCAACAAAATGGAAAGTTATCGGAACAAAATTAACACCTGAATCTCCGATAACTATGGAGTGGAACAATGGACAAGGTCTTAAGTTTGTTCGTAAAATATCTGTTGATAAGAATTACATGTTTACCATAGAACAAATTGTTGAGAATAATTCCGGCAAAAATGTAACTTTGTATCCTTTTGGTTTGATAAACAAAGTTTATAAATCAGACGATGCCTCTTCTGCCGTTGTTCATGAAGGAATGTTGGGTGTCGTCGATTCATCTTTGAAGGAGTTTAAACCTAAAGATTTAGATATTGGAGAAAATGAAGAATTTGAGACTATCGGAGGTTGGGCAGGCTTTGGTGAAAGATATTGGTTTTCGGCATTTGCTTTTAACAATTCGTCAAAAAATAAAGTACGTTTCAGCAAAACTGCTGAAGATACGTACCAGACAGATTATGTAGGATCCCCGATAGCTATTGCAAATGGCAGTGTCGGCACAAATAGTATATTGTTTTTCTCCGGTGCAAAAGAAATATCTCTTTTGGATAGCTATGCCAAAAATCTGGGTATTGAAAAATTTGATTTAGCCGTTGACTTTGGATGGTATTATTTTTTGACTAAACCATTTTTCTATATTCTGGACTTTTTATATCATTTTATCGGAAATATGGGATGGGCAATTTTATTGTTTGCCGCATTGTTGCGCTTAGCGATGTTCCCTGTAGCCAATAAATCTTATGAAAGTATGTCTAAGATGAAAAAGGTTCAGCCTAAAATTTTGGCAATCCAAGAAACATATAAAAATGATAAAATGCGTCTACAACAGGAAATGATGGAGCTGTATAAAAAAGAAAAAATAAATCCGGCATCCGGTTGTTTACCTATGTTAATTCAAATTCCTGTTTTCTTTTCTCTTTATAAAGTGTTGAACATAGCTATCGAAATCCGACATGCACCCTTTATCGGATGGATTAAAGATCTTTCAGCTCCCGATCCGTTGACTTTATCCGCGATTACGGGATTGCCGGTTCCCAGTTTGTTGGATTTAGGTGTATGGCCTGTTTTGATGGGAATTACGATGTATTTACAGCAAAAATTATCTCCTAAACCGGCAAATAAAGATCAAGCAAGAATGTTAACTTTAATGCCTGTTATATTTACTTTTATGTTAGGCCACTTTGCATCAGGATTGGTGATATATTGGACGTTAAGTAATGTACTGTCAATCATCCAACAAAAAGCTATAATGAAAAAAGTCGGAGTTAATTAATGGATTTTGAAATCAATGACTTTACGAAAGAAGAGTTAGCAGAAGCCAATAAATTATTTAATAATAAAACAGCTTTTGTGTTGGGCGTTGCAAAATTGGATCAATTACCGATAAGCGATTTACCCGAGGTTGCTTTTGCAGGCAGATCAAATGTAGGTAAATCAAGTATAATTAATGCACTCACCAATCAACGTGGATTGGCGAAAACGTCTAATACTCCCGGAAGAACTCAGCAATTAAATTTCTTTAACTTGAATAATAGGATACATATTGTTGATTTACCCGGTTATGGTTTTGCTAAAGCTCCTGAATCTCAAGTAAAACAATGGCAAAAAGTTATTTTTGCATACTTGCAGGGACGTGTGAACTTAAAACGAGTCTTTGTTTTAATTGATTCTCGCCACGGAATAAAAAAAGTTGATTTGGAAATTATGGATATGTTAGATAAAGCAGCCGTAACATATCAACTTGTTTTAACCAAAGCAGATAAGATAAGCGCCGAAAGTGCTGACACCGTAAAGCAAGATATTGAAAAAGAATTATCTAAACATGCTGCTGCATATACAAGGGTTCTAACGACAAGCTCTGAAAAGCAAATAGGAATTGATGAACTTAGAGCGGAAATTGCCGGTTTAATATAAAAAAAATCTCCCGTTAATCAACGGGAGATTTTTTATTGTTATTTATTAGCGAACAAAAACCTTTACTGCTGGGATAGATGCATTGGCATCTGTTTGTGCTGAAATATTTACACGATCAGCACTTACTCCCATTGAAATAATATCTTGAAATATTTTTGAAGCATATTCTTGAGCATTATGCCCATGCACAGGATTAACTGCAACGACATCAAATATAACACTTGGTTTCTTTGCAACTGCATTCCCTACTGCTTGTTTCAAACCATCATGATATTTGATGTATTGTGATGTAAATTTAACCGAAAATAATGGATTACTTGCGGCAACAGCTGAAACATTGTTATTTTCTGTTGATTTTGACAGAGATGCCATCAATGGGGAACGTCCCATAGGTACATTATTCACTCCAAAGCTACCAATTCTGATCGCATCACTTAATTTTGCAATATTATTGTTGGCTGTATCGACATACTGTTGTTGGCGCGAAATATCACTATTAATTTCCCCTAACAACGAATGCATAAGAATCGATGTCTGTCCAGCCTGATTTTCCAAAAGACGAAGTTGGCGATGATCTTCATCGACGGCGCCGGATATGCTGTACGCTGAGCATATAGCTTCAACTAAGTAATCGGTGTTTGCTGTATCAGCAGCAACTTTGGCTGAAAGCTGATTCAACGACGCCGAATTGGTACTCATGGTCTGTATATTATTTTGGGCAAGAGCCAACATTTCAAACATATGGGGATTTCCGGGAGTTGTTCCGACTTGAAGTTTGGCCTCAATATTGCCGATTGTTTTATGATATTGCAAAGCATTATTTACGACAGAATTGCGAATATTTTGTAATTCTCCGTTATTGGCTTTAATTGACTCTTGTAATTGTTCTAATTCTCCACGGAAAGTCATAACTTTTTGCCCGACAAATGTTCCGGTATTACTGACTTCTGAAATATTTACCGGTTCGAAATTTGTTGTACCTAAAATGATTCCGGCTTCTGCGGCATTTCTTTCTTCCAGTGTTTGTTCCTGAGTTTCAGAGCCGAAAAGTGAAGGAAAGATTGCATCAGATGAATATGTACATCCACCCAGAGCTACCAACATTAATACAGATGATAATTTTGCAAAGTTTGTCATTTGAAAAAATACCTTAAATAAAAAAATAACATTCATTTTTTGTTTTACACTATCTGTCGGTTTTGTAAAGATTTTTTTACGTATCCTCCAAAGATTGAGATAATTGTATACCGTTTTGTTAAATTATTGGTAAACAAAAGCATCTTTTTTGAAAAAATTTCTTGCTTTTTAAATTTTGATGCTGTAATAACTATTCTCGTTGATGCGCTCGTAGCTCAATTGGATAGAGCATCTGACTACGGATCAGAAGGTTAGGAGTTCGAATCTTCTCGGGCGCGCCATATAAAAACTCCCGTAAAGGGAGTTTTTTTGTTTTTATTTTGTATCTTGAACATCAATATCTTCCAGAACACATTCAAATGTGTCATTTTTAGGGGAACAAACATAAGCTCCGGCATTAACATTGTCCGACACTTTTGATAAGTGCAACATCCTTATTTGAGTATATTTTATACCATCTAAAGAATAAAATATAATAAAGTCATTATTGTGGCGGCGAATCCTGTACCATATACTTTTAATCTTTTCAGGCAACTCGACAACGGACCAATCTGATGAACCATTATTTGCTACCACGGTTCCGATTTGTGGTTTATAGGGGTTTGGCGACAATATTCCAACCTTAATCCATGTTGCAGAATCGTAACGTATCATTATACCGCACTGAGCCGAATCCTTTATAACAGGGATGTGCCACTTAGCTGTAATGACAAAATTATTATCCTTAGTAACCGAAAACAAATGCCCGTTGTCTTTATAAAAATTATAATCGGCATTTTGCCAAAAATCAGTTTCCGGTTTAGCTGTTATAAGAAGCCCCTCTTCAATAAACCCGACATTTTGCGGCTCGTTTAACCAATTAAAATTTTTTATATTTTCAAGTAACATTAAAAAGTCCTAATATTTTCGTCCGGCATTTGTTGCAAAATTTTCTCTAACTCTTCATTTTTGTTTTTAGATATCTCAACTTTCAGGGTAATAATTTGATCTCCCCCTTTAATTCCTTTTCCTTTAAGGCGCAATTTATCTCCTGTTGTTGCGTAAGAAGGGATATTGACAGCAACTTTACCTGTAATAGTTGGAACAGTGACCTTAGCACCCAATACTGCCTCTTTCAATGTTATAGGAAGATCTATCATTATTGTTTTTCCGTCAGCTGTAAAATAAGGATGTTTATCTACATTAAGTGTTATTAAAACATCTCCTGAAGCTCCGCCGCTATAACTTGGCTCACCAAGTCCTTTTAAACGAAGGGTTTGCCCATCGGTTGTACCTGCAGGAATTTTTACGTTAATGTTTTTTCCATTAATATTGACTGTTTTTTCATCCCCTGTAGCTGCTGATAAAAAGTCAATTCTCATTGTATAGTTTATATCAGCACCTTTGCGAGGACGACGTGCCGAACCATTAAATCCTCCGCTAAAAGGATTTCCTCCCTGCGATGAAAATTGCGAAAAAATACCATCACCGAAAATTGATGAAAAATCAAAAGATGCTCCTTGTCCGTCACCAAACGGGTTGCCACCATAAGACTGATAACTTCCAGAGAAAGGGTTACCGGAACCGAATCCTCCGGCTCCAAAACCTGTTGGTTTACCATCAGCATCTATTTCTTTATTATCGTATTTTTGACGCTTTGTTTTATCACCCAAAATATCATATGCACATGATATCTCTTTAAATTTTTCGGCGGCATCTTTATTATCTTTGTTCAAATCGGGATGATATTTACGTGCCAACTTTCGATAGGCTGACTTTATCTCGTTTTCCGAAGCACTATTTGATACACCTAATATTTGATATAAATTTTTGCTCATTCTTATATAAACTCACTAAAAAACTTTCCTATACTTTATATAGGTTTGTAAGCTGAGCTTTGCAAGTTAATTATTTGCAAACAAATGTTGCTCGACGACGATTGTTGCGCCATAGAGAAATATCATACAAATTAGCCTGGCGTCCGCCATGATCATTGCAATAAATTGCCGCTACAGGCGCTATTTCATCAACCCTTATATTTGAATATTCATAAACCACAAAATTTGATGCTTTATCAACAATGTTTACGTGTGAAGCAATGTAGTTGTATTCGGGTTCTTCGTAATTATAGCTTGAACAACCGACCAAAAACAAAAGCAGAAAAAAACAATATCCTATATTTTTCATTCTTTTGCCTCTCTGTTTTTAGGTGTCTTATAGCTGCTTTTCTCTTTATCAAAAGATATTTTTGATAATCCTTTAACACCTTCGCCTTTTGCATTTATGACTTTTGCTCGCATTTGCTTTAGCTTTTTATCCATTTCCGTTATAAATGTTTTATCCATTTTTTATTCCCGAAATAGCGTTTTATACATTATGCATATTATAACAAACCCGTTAAATAATGATTAATTGAGTTCGTTATAAACATCTTTTCCTGCCTGTAGTAAAATACGATATACTTTATTGTTGACTGAATTTTTTGTTCTGTTGTTTGATAATTTTGCCATCATTGACATCAAATCTCGTTTAAACCGTTCATTTTCACGCAATGATTGGATATCTTTTAAGTTTTCTTCATCATTAATTTTATAATCAACAACAGCTTTCAGTGTTGCAATATACATAGCTTCTTTTTGCGCAGAGTACTGTGCTTGTGCTGATGATGTAAAAAGCAACAACATTGTAAAAATGAAAAAACTTAACCTCATTTAACAACCTCTTTTGAATAAATTGTTGTTTTAATCAATATTGTATATATACTACAGTTATTAGAATCGGATTGCTATGACTTTTTGAAAGTTATTAAATATGAAAAAAACTCTTTGGATTTTACTTGATGACAGACGAGGAAGTGTCGGACAAGCTATGGGAATAGCAGAAGCTCTCAAAGGCAGAATGAATATTGTTGAAAAAAAGCTTGTTTATACATCTTTAGCAAGCTTGCCAAATTGGATTAAAGGACGAAGCCTTTTAGGTGTTGACAAACAAAAATCCGATAATTTGGATGAACCATACCCTGATATGATTTTGTCAACCTCCAGAAGAACTGTCAGTGTTGCCAGAAACATTCGTAAAAAATCCAAAAACAGAACCAAAATTGTACAACTGATGTACCCGAGCGAAGGAATCGGCATTTGTGATATGGAAATGGTTATTGTTCCATCACATGACAGTTTGAGAAAACAAAAAATGCAAAAATCTTTTGTTATAACCGGAGCTCCTACCAGAATTTTTGAAGATAAACTCGAGGATATTCGCAATCGGTGGAATCCGGTATTTTCCGATTTGCCAAAACCTTGGGTATCTGTAATTATCGGCGGAGCTATAAAAAACAAAGACTGGCCTTTAGAGTTAGCAGAAGAATTGGGCGATAAATTAAAAGAAATTAATCAAAAAGTCGGCGGTTCTTTTTTAATTACAACATCCAGACGAACCGGTGAGAAAGCTGAAAAGATTATACTAGATAAGCTCAAAGGTCTGCCCATGTATACTTATATATGGGGTGAAAAAAAGGAAAACCCGATTATGGGGTTTTATGCTTGCGCAGACATTATTGTTGCAACTGCAGATTCTGTATCAATGTGTTCAGAAGCTTGCGGCACAGGAGCACCTGTTTTGCTGTATAAAGGAACAAATTGGTTGCCAAAAAAACATTCTCGATTTGCAGATTCTTTAATAGGCCAAGGTTTTGCCACTGATTTAAAATCAAAAGAAGCCTTAAGTTTTAAACCTAAGGCAACTCTGAATCCCGCAATCGAAATTGCTGAAAAACTATTAGAAATCTGCTAACCCCAGTGTTTGCGGAGCCAATATATTTTCTTTATCGTACTGATCTTTCGGAGTTTCTTTGCGTACAGCCACAAGCTTTTGAAACATACGACCAAAGTAAGTACTTTTGCGCCAAATAAATTGATTGCGAATATCTGTATCAGCATAAGTATTGATTTCTCTGTCCCACAAACGCTCAACAAAAGGATGAAACAATCGATTGTGCATACGTGTTACGTATTTTAAGGGATGCCAAGACAATGGATTATGCCAATCGATAAAAATTACTTTTCCGCCGGGACGAACCATTTTGAGCGCGTTATTGACTATTTTATGTTTGGTCAAAGACGGAACCTGTGATAACAGCATAAAGCAAATCAAAACATCATAATTGGCTTTGGGCTTTATATTGGCGGCATCTTGTTTAAAGATCTTCATTCCCTGATAGACCTTCCAGTATTTTTCATTAACTCTGGTTACTTCAGAAGGGTTTATATCAATTATATCATATTGCCCATATGCACCAACAGCCATTGCAACCTCGTCAATTTGGCTACCAAAAGTCAAACCAAACTGCATAACACTTTGATTCATTTGAATCTCTTTGGTTAAAGCATTAACTAATTTTTTATATTGGAAAAATGTGCGTAACCCGCAAGAAATGTCGTTATCTAAAGATGCGCACTTTTCCGGAAATTTGTATATGTGACCATATATAAAGTCAATATATGCAGGTAAAGAATTTTTTGGCGAATTACTTATACTCATTTTCTCTCTCTTGCATAATTTCAATTACTTTTAAGATACTTTTTTGATAGCAATCTTGACTTTGATTAATAAGCTGTGCAATCTTCGCATTACGATTATTTATTAAATCATCTTCAATTTTGGTGCATATACGCGAAAACTCTTCCATACCGAAAACCAAACTACTGGAACGCCAACAATGAAAAACATGGCGTTTTTCATGATCTGATATTTTATCCAAATGCTCCCATGATTTGTTTGATTCTGCTAAATAATCTTTCAGCAGTCCTTGCATTTTGCTTTTGCCGAAAATATCTAAATATTCACAAAGTTGTTTTTGATTTATATTAGTCATTTTTATTCAACAGTCCTAATTGGTTTGCCGCGGCTACTGCCCCGGTACGGTTATAAACATTGAGTATTTTTAATATTGCGGTAACATGCAATTTGACAGTTCCCTCGGTAAGTCCGAGTTCAAAAGCTATTTGCTTATTAGATTTGCCCTGAGCAATAAGTCTTAGAACATCTATTTGACGAGGAGACAATATTTTTATGTTTTCGCTTATATCTTTATTTTCTTGTATTGTTTCCAAATTTTTTAACATATTAAATTCATCTTCAGATGTTCCGTGTAATAGTTCTGCCGGAATATAAACTCCCCCCGATAAAACTAAATTAACAGCAGACAAAATAACTGCGTTGGAAGATGTTTTCGGGATATATCCTGCGGCACCAAGTTCTATGGTTTTTTGAACAATTTCTTTATCAAAAACAGCAGATAATATTATGATAGGTGTTTCGGGAAGTTTGCTGTGTATTTCTTGTTGGGCATCAAGCCATCTGGCTCCGGGCATTGCCAAATCTGTTAAAATAAGATCAAAATGATTACCATCGGCAATAGCATTAAAAATTTCGTTATAATCTTTAGCTTTTACCAACTCAGCAGAAGGGAAAGCATCGGATAAAATCAGCTCCACCCCTTTTAAAAACAGTTCATGATCATCAGCTATGAGTATTTTCATTGTTTTTCCTCTTGTTTGTTCCAATCACCGCAACAAGCTTGATAAACTGCCAAAGATGCGGCAACCGCTGTTTCGGCTCGCAAAATTCTAGGTCCTAAATTGATATTTTTTACATATTCCAGATTATTCAGCATACTTGCTTCTTCATCACTAAAACCACCTTCAGGTCCAATTAATATAGCAATCTGCTCGCTATTGGAAGTTTGAAAAGCTTTGATAATATCTTGGCCTTGTCTTCTTTCGTCCATAAAAAACAATTTTCTTGATGTATCCCAATTTTTTAGAATTTCGTTTAATTTTTGCGGTTGACAAATTGTCGGCACACTGAGACGTTCGCATTGTTCGGCGGCTTCAACAGCCTGCATTGCAAATCGTTCCAACTTGACTTTGTCACTATTGGTGTAGGCTGTTATAATCGGAACAATCCGACTAACCCCCAGCTCGACAGCCTTTTCAATAACAAAGTCTGTTTTGTCTTTTTTGAGGGGGGCAAACAACAACCACACATCTCTTTCGGCTTGAGGTGTGCGAGTTTGTTCATAGGCGCAAATTATTGTTTGTTTTTTATCCATCTTACAAATGTGGCACAAAAATTCACCATCTTGCGAATTAAAGCATTTTATCGAATCACCTTCATGGCAACGCATAACATTACACAAATAATGCGAAGACGATGTCGCTAACGCAACCTCTTTGTTTAGCGACAACTCTTTATCAACATATAACCTAATATTCCGAATCAGCCTCATTATCTACCTTTAACGTATAAAGCTTTGTTTAAAACTGTTTTTCCGTTAGTATCAAGCAAATCAAAGAAGATTGTATGATTTTCAGAATTTTTTTGCATAAATTTAATTTTACGAACATTGTCTTCAATAAAATTTGCAATCATAACAACAGCATCTTTATCATACGATACACGCCAAGATTGATTTTTTTTGTCTTTTAATAAGACCAAATACTCGTCTTCAGACGAGACAGTAATACTTTTAGAAACACCAACCTTCATGTTAACTTCTTTTACTTTAATCGGCTCCGGTTCAGGTTGAACAACTGCCGGAACAACTTCTTTCTTTTTTGCGGTTATTTTATTGCTAGAAACCACATTTTGAAGAGATAGCGCCTTTGAAGCAGACTGCATAATCACAGCGTTTGCGTCAAAACACACAAATAAAAATAGCAAAGTGATAATTAAAATCTTTTTCAGCATTGTTGTTTCCTTGTTCTAAAATATGCACATAAGCAATATTTGCCCTATTCTTTATCTATTATATAGGTTATTTTAAGTTTAATAAAGTGAATATTTGGTTACAAAATAAACTTTTTTAGGATTTTTTTGATGATTATCACGATTGATGGTCCGGCGGCTGCCGGCAAAGGAACTTTGGCAAATAAATTAGCTCAAAAATATAAACTTGCATATTTTGATACCGGAATGGTGTATCGTGCGGTCGGGCTTGATATGGTGCTACAAGGTTTTGATCCGGAAAATTCGGAAAAAGCTTTGTCTGCGGCGAAAAACCTTACATTTGCTAAAATGATTGATTTATCAAAACATATTGATTTTCGCTCAAACATCGGTGGACAAGCGGCATCAAAAGTTGCTTCATTGCCGGAAGTTCGGTCTGCTTTGTTGAAAATGCAGCAGGATTTTGCATTAAATCCTCAGTTTGCTGACGGAAGTATTGCTGATGGTGTTGTTTATGATGGAAGAGATACGGGAACGGTAGTTTGTCCTGATGCTGATTTGAAACTTTTTATAACAGCATCTCCTGAAGTTAGAGCTATGCGTCGCCATAAAGAATATATTGATAAAGGTTTAGCTTCAAATTATGAAGAAGTTTTGGCTCAAACCAAAGAAAGAGATATCAGAGATACGACCAGATCATCTGCTCCGTTGAAACCGGCTGATGATGCGATTGTTATTGATACGTCGGATATGGCGATTGATGATGTTTTTGATATGGTATGCAATATTTTAGAAAATAAAAAATAGTTTTTTTAGTTATATCTCAGCCCCGTTTGTTATGAACGGGGTTTTATTTTTGCGTTTCTTGAGATGATGTAAAAATTTTTTTGAAGTGACTCAAAGCGAATCTGAGTATTGATTTGCTGAAAATCAGCAGATTAGCTCGCTAGAATCGATAATTTTCATTAACCAATTGATGATTAAAGGCGACATGACAAGAGTTCGAAATCTACTTTTATGTTATAGTTTGATGATAATTAAATACACCATTTTCTGTCATCACGAAAAGCGATAGTGACAAAGCAATCTAACTAGATTACTTCGTCAATCAACATTAAATCACATTTATGTGGGAATAAAAAGCAATATATCAAAGGAAACCGTCATATATTGATGTTATTTTTTACTTGAAAAATAAATATTCGGATGTATAAATACATCACTTGGAAAAGCAAGGGTGCGCTTGTTTTGCCAATTTTTAACTTCGCACAAGTCCGCCGAAACTTACTTTTATCCATCGGGTCTGGCATTTTTGAAATTTTATTTAATGACAAATACTGAATTTAAAATCCCTGAAACTAATGAAAATTTTGAAGCATTGTTGAACGAACAATTCGGTGACAATGGTATTACAGGTTCGGTTGTTAAGGGAACAATCATTCGTTTAACAAATGACTTTGCAACTGTTGATGTCGGTTTGAAATCTGAAGGACGTATTCCTTTGCGTGAGTTTGGTCAAAACTCTGAACTTAATGTCGGTGATGTTGTCGAAGTTTATGTTGATCGTTATGAAGATCGTGACGGCAATATTGTATTGTCTCGTGAAAAAGCTCGCCGTGAAGAAGCTTGGGTTGATTTGGAAAAATCTCTTAATGCCGGCGAAAGAGTTAATGGTGTTATCTTTGGACGCGTTAAAGGCGGATTTACAGTTGACCTTAATGGTGCAATTGCTTTCTTGCCTGGTTCGCAAATCGATATTCGTCCAATCCGCGATATCACACCTTTGATGGGTGTTGTTCAACCATTCCAAATTTTGAAAATGGATAAGGTTAGAGGAAATATCGTTGTTTCTCGTCGCGTTGTTTTGGAAGAAACAAGAGCCGAAGCTCGTGCTGAACTTATCAGCGACCTTAAAGAAGGTTCTATCCTTGAGGGTGTTGTTAAAAATATCACTGATTATGGTGCATTTATTGATTTGGGCGGTGTTGACGGTTTGTTGCACGTTACAGATATTTCTTGGCGCCGTATCAATCATCCTGCTGAAGTTTTGGCTGTCGGTCAAACAATTAAAGTTCAGGTTATCAAATTCAATGAAGATAATCAACGTATCAGCTTGGGTATGAAACAACTTGAATCTGATCCTTGGGCTAAAGTTGAAGGTAAATACAATGTTGGTGATGTTTATACCGGTAAAGTTACAAATATCACTGATTATGGTGCATTTGTTGAACTTGAAGATGGAATCGAAGGTTTGGTTCATGTTTCTGAAATGAGCTGGACTCGTAAAAATGTACATCCGGGCAAAATCGTTTCTACTTCGCAAGAAGTTGAAGTTAAGGTTTTGGAAGTTGATGCTGAAAAACGTCGTATCAGCTTGGGTATCAAGCAATGTACACCAAATCCTTGGGCTGCTTACATTGAAGAACACCCGCTAGGTTCTGTAATTGAAGGAAAAATCAAAAATATTACAGAGTTCGGTTTGTTCGTCGGATTGTCTGATGAAATTGACGGTATGATTCACTTGTCTGACATCTCTTGGGATAAAGCCGGTGAAGAAGCTGTTAAAGATTACAGCAAGGGTCAAGATATCGAAGCTAAAATTATTGATGTCGATGTTGAAAAAGAACGCATCAGCTTGGGCATTAAACAACTTACCGAAGATACTGTTTCTGCTGCTTTGGAAGGTATCAAAAAAGGTGATGTTGTTAAGGCTACTGTTACCGCTGTTGATGAAAAAACAATCACAGTTGATGTTAACGGCTTAAGCGCAAGCATCAAAAAAGCTGATTTGTCTAAAGATAAAGCTTTGCAAGATACTGCTAACTTTAAAGAAGGTGACGTAGTTGAAGCTAAAGTTACTACTGTTGATAAGAAAAACTCTAAAGTTAACTTGTCAATTAAAGCTTTGGAAATCGATGAAGAGAAAAAGGCTTTGGAAGAATATTCTTCTAATACCGGAAATTCTGCTCTCGGAGATGCTCTCGGCGAAGCTTTGAAGAAAAATGCTTAATCTTTAAGTGATTTACTTCAAAATAAGCTCCTTTTAAAGTAAAAGGAGCTTATTTTTTTAATCATTGTATTTGTTAAAAAGAGCTTTCAACTCTTCAATTTTTTGGGAACTGTCTTCTTGAGTGGTGAATGATTGCACAACGCAGTGTTGAAGATGTTTTTGTAATATGTTGGATTCAACAGATTTGATAGCTGAACGAACTGCACGAAGCTGCATTAAAATATCTGTGCAGTATCGTTTTTCTTCAATCATTTTTTTTATTCCTTCAACTTGTCCTAAAATACGATTCAGGCGAGGTAAGTTATCTGAATGATCCATTTTTTATCCTCTTACATATAACAATTTTTACAATTGTTTTCTTTTGTCTCTACTTGAATGGTTGAGTGTTCTATTTCAAAATCTTTTGCTAAAAGTTTTTTTGCTTGTGCAATTACATTTATATCCTCGGAAACGATATGACACTCTAAAGAGATGTGATGTTCATCAATATTCCAAACATGAATATGATGAACATCAGAAACATTTTTAAGTTTAAGCAATTTATTTTTTATTTTGGCAATATCGATATTTTCAGGTGTTGCATTCATCAAAATTTTGACAATTTTAGGAAAGGCAACTACTGAGTGGAATATCATATATCCGGCAATCATTAAAGCCACAATACCATCAACAAAATACCAATCAAAATAAACTACGCAAAGCCCTGATATAATGACACCGATAGAACCTAAAGCATCAGCTAAATTATGTAAAAACAACATTTTCATATTTGTATTATGATGAGATTCATGATGTGATAGTTTAGCGGTTATTCCATCAATGATTAGAGCAATTATCGAAACATAAATAATCAGTCTGCCATCAATATTTTGCGGAGATATAATTTTTTCAACACCTTCAACAACCAAATAAAGCGCAGATATAAACAATAAGATTAAATTAACAAAAGCACCAATGATTTCTGCCCTCTTAAAGCCGAAAGTGTATTGTTTATTTGATTTTTTTAACCCTATTTTATAAGCTAAGATTGCAATTAGAATTGATAAAGCATCAGACGTATTATGCAAAGCATCGCCAATAAGTGCTACGCTTCCGCCTATAATACCGGCAGCCAGTTCAACTATACTCAACAAAATATTGATTGAGAAAGACCATATTAAATAAACTATGGTTTTGTTGTTTATTTGATGTTCATGATTATGTTCATGATGGTGTATATGCATAAATTTTTGCCTTAAAATTTATTTGTCTTCTTTTTCTTTACACTTACAACTTTTGTCACTTTGGCATTTTTCACCACATTTGCAGTTTGTACCGTCGCATTGACAGTTATCTCCACACTGACAATTTTCACAAGTGCATTTTGGGTTTGAACATTTAGCCATTGTTTTTCTCCTTTATCTTAATATACCCCTATAGGGTATATACAATGACAAATATTTTAATAAATGTCAAGCTACGCATAACATTAAAGCTCCTATATTTTCGAATAGGAGCTTTAGTTTTGTTTTTTGAGGTTTATTTTCCTAAACAACCATGCGTTTCTTTAGCATATCGAGCGTAACATTTGTAGAAATGCGCTAAACCTTGTTGAACCGCATAGTTTACAGACTTACGCGGATACTTACCGTTTTTATCCATAGCACCGGCTTTAAGCCCCGTCAAAATTTCAATACCGTCGTCGACATTGTCAATTGCCCAAACACTGAATTTTCCATCTTCGACTGCTTGGCAAATATCTTCTCTAAGCATCAAATCTGCTACATTGGTACGAGGAATTATAACGCCTTGATCGCCTGTTAATCCTTGGTGTACACAAACATCAAAGAAACCTTCGATTTTTTCATTAACACCACCAATAGGTTGAATTTCGCCAAATTGGTTAATAGAACCGGTTACGGCAATGTTTTGTTTAATCGGTATTCCGGAAATTGCTGATAACAAACAATAGTATTCTGTTGAAGACGCACTATCACCGTCCACACCACCATAAGATTGTTCAAAAACAATGGATGCATTTAATGATAGCGGGCAGAATTTAGCAAATCTATTTGCCAACAAACTTTCAAGAATAAGAACTCCTTTTGAATGGATTGGACCGCTCATCTCAACTTCGCGTTCAATGTTGACAAACTCTCCTTTACCTATGCGAACCTGTGTTGTTATTCTTGAGGGCTTTCCAAAGCTGTTGCGAGAGAAGTTGTAAACAACAAGACCATTTATCTGACCGACTTTTTTGCCTTTGATATCAATCAGTATTGTGCCTTTGTCAATTTGCTCGAGCATTGCTTCTTTTATACGACCTCCTCTGTATATTTGAGCATCAATCGCCTGATCGATATGATTTTTACCGATATGATTGGATTTTGATTTACGCGCCCAATAGTCAGCCTCGCGAAGCAAATCCCCTATTGAGGCAATGTGAGCTGTAAGTTTTTCCGAACTTTCTGCTAAACGAGATGAATGTTCGATTATCTTGGCAACCGCTTGTTTATTTAATGATCTTAGTTTTTTCTTCTTAGATAAAGAACCGATAAGCTTTGCGTACTCAATCTCATTTTCTTCGGTTCTATCCATTAAAACACCAAAATCAGCTTCTACTTTGAAATAATCTGAAAAATCAGGATCTCGTTCACTCAAAAGCTCATAAAGTTCGGCATCACCGGTTAAAATAATTTTTACATTTAATGGGATAGGCTCCGGATCAAGAGATATTGTAGTAAATGATGTTTCTTCACTGGGAGCTTCAATTTTTATCAATTTTGAAGCAATAGCTCTTTTTAACGAATCCCATGCAAACGGCTGCATCAGCATCTTACGTGCATCAATGAGTAGGAAACCGCCATTTGCCTGATGCAATGCCCCTGCTTTAATTAAGCTGAAATCTGTCAACAGTGCACCGTATTGTTGAATGCGCTCAACCTTTCCGACTAAATTCCCTTGTGTCGGGTGATCTAAATGAATTATCGGAGCGCCGGAATCGGGTTCATTTTTAACAATTACGTTAACTTTGAATTTTGCATATTTGTCTTCTTCCGGTTGCTTGATTTTTGATAACAAAGCTCCTAACGGATCTTCCCCATCAGCCGGTACAGGCGCATCGGTTGATGGCAAAAATTCTTCAACATTGTCCAAAATATAATGTTGAATTTGACGTAAAAAGTCATTTGCCTGACGCATACCTTTATATTTGGCGTGCAATTCATCAACTGGCCCCTTGACTGTTTCTTTTAAGAACTTTGTTCTAAGACGATTTATTTCTTCTCTTTGCTTATCTTCCCAAGCAGGTAAATCTTGAGCTGAGTTTTCGATTTCTGCCTGCATTTGGTTTAAATCTTCTATTAATTGCTTTTTCTCATCTTCCGGTAATTCGTCAAACGCTTCCGGACTTAAAACTTCGCCATTTTTTACAGGAGCAACCACAAGTCCGACCGGCATATGCAATAAAGATACACTCTTACCTTTGGCTTTCTTTTGTAACATTTTAATATATTTTTCTTTGGAGTGTTTGTATTTTTCCTGAATAATATTAACACCGGCTTTATACTCATCACTTTCAAAAACAGCAGGAATCGATGAAGAAAAATTTTCCATCAATTTATCAATATCCTTAGCAAATTCTGTTGCCGCACCTGCGGGAAAGGATATTGCATTCGGTTTATACGGTTCATCAAAATTGTAAACATAGGCCCAATCATTTGGTGTCGGTCTATTTTGAGCTTCCTTTGCCAATACTCTTTTTACAAGAGAGCTTTTGCCGGTCCCTTCTGGGCCTAAGCAAAATAAGTTGTAGCCTTTTGATTGGATATTAATACCAATCTCAACTGCTGCCAAAGCTCTGTCCTGCCCAAGAGCTGATAATCGTTCTTCCAATTCTGCCGTAGAACTGAAATTAAATTTTTGTGGGTCACACTTGGTATATAATTGTTTTGGTGTCAGTTTGCTAATGCTCATAATAAAACCCCTATATATTAAAAATTTAGTAAGTTATTATTGATATTATACTTGCAAAAGCTAATTTTGAGTAAAGAAATAAAAAATTGATGCAATATTTGGTTCTATTTGTTTTTGTTTGCGCATTTATAGTTGCAATTATTTCGGCTACAGTCAAAATAATCGGATTGAAGCAACTTTTTTTACAAAAAATTATTGCTGAGAAACTAGTTAACAATCTTTTTTTCTCTACTTTGCCGATTAAAGACTTGGCTTGTTACATATTAAAACAAAAAAAACACTTAAAAAAGCAAATGCTACAATGCATATCTGATGATAATTTTATAAACTTGGCAAAATTTCTAAACAATCCATTGATAAAAGCAAAATTAGATTTGATTTTAAATGGAAAAATATCAAATTTGAAAAATTCGGATCATGTATATGAATTGATGAAAGTATGTTGTTTACTTCAAAAAAATAAACACCAAAAAGCAAGTGAAATATTGTTTAATTTAAACGTTAACAAAATGTCTTCTGTAAATAAAGCTGTTTGGAGATTATGCTCTGCTAAAATAGCTTTGTTTGAAGGCGATTTTTTAAGCGCCTCTGAAGATGCAGCCTTTGCTCTTAAAATTTTACACAAAACAAATCTGTTTTTTGAAGAAGCCGAAACTTATTTTGTTTTAGGAACGCTTTATCGTGTCAGTGGAATATATGATAGTGCTGATTTTATGTTGCGGTCTGCTTTAGATTTATTCCACTCTGTCGGTTGCTTACACAGAGAAATTGAAGTTTTGGGAGCTTTAGGTTTATTAATGAGTGTCCAAGAGAGATTTGTTGAAGCCGACGATTATTTTAAAAAAGCCCGCGATTTGGCTTATAAGTCAGACTATATGGAATTATGTTTTTTTGCCGATTGCCAAAGTGCAATGTTAAAACTTGTACAAAACGATACATCCGGTGCTGAGAAAATTATAAGAAATATATTGAAAGAACGTTTAACGGCAAGTGTAAAGGCAATGTCTTTTGATATATTGGCCAGGATCAAAATGGTTCAAAAAAAATATTGTGCAACAACAACATATTCTCAAAAAGCAAGCTTTATATATTATGAAAAACGCAATTTTGCCGCTGCTTTTGATTGCCTTTATTTGGCTGCAGAGGCTCTTTTTAATGTAAACAAAATTGATGAAGCTGAAAACATTTTGCGTGATTTAATTAAAAAAGAAAAATATCACAAAAGTTGTTTTCATATTGCTAATGCCTTCACATTACTTGGCGTAATATTGTTGCAAAAGTCTGAATTTTCGCGAGCAAAAGCTATTTTCAATCTAGCATTAAAACAAGAACTTTACAACGATCGTAAAACAGGAATTGCTATTGATTATGCAAATTTAGCTATGGTCGAAAGAAAGTGCGGAAATATGTCTGATGCCAGAAAAAATTTAGAAACCGCTTTGAAATACGCCGAAAATACCGATAAAGATTTATATACTAAAATTAAAGATGCGCTGGATTAAATGAAATGCCGGTTTGTATAACTTTATAATTGTCTTTTGTTGATATTGTTATATCTGAAATACCCATCTCATGAAAACCCAGAACATAAAATGTAGGATCAGTGAAAATGTTATATTTTGCTGATTTGGTAAAAATAAGCTTATTCTTTACACTCAGCCCGGTTGAACGTAAAAATTTCTTAAAAATTTTATTCCATGCAGGAATTCCAAACTCTCCATATATTATTACCGGATTATCTTGTTTTATGATAAATTGGCGCAAATGTTTAAAAATAACGGGATATTGTTCATATTTTGCATCATTAAGATTGACTCTAATTATAGTTACAGGAGAATTTTTATCAATTGTAACATACGGAGAGATAAATTTATCTGCGAGGATAATTGCGCCAGAAGATACAATTCCTTTTGAAAATTCTTCTGCAAGACTCTTTTTTGAATCGTACACAAGATTAATGTTATTAACCCCTTGAAACTTATCAGATATGAATAAATTAACAGATGAACTTAGTGTTGTATAACTGATAATAAATACCAAACAAAAAATTATGGCCGGTTTATATTTTTTAACAATTAAGGCATATACCGTAAGAGCAAAAGAAAAAAGGTATAAGTGAAACAGGTTAAAAAAGACTATCTTAAATCCGGGACAACTTATTGAAAAGATGCTTAATCCCGCAAACAATAAAGCCATCACATATAAAAAAATATTTTCTCTTATTTGATGTTTTTTTTGACTTAAGTAACCCATTTTTAATTTGTTTGTATTAAGTTTAACGTTGCCACTGTTGTTATTATATGATAAAAATTGTTTTTGTAAATGGTTGAAAATAAATGATAGAACAACTTATGTCTTTTGATTTTTTTTCCGCATTGTCAATGAAATTTGAGTTTTTGACGCATGCAATAGATACGTATATGACCGAAGCAAACAACCTTCGACTTGTGTCTTTTGTTTTGATGATGTTAGCTATTGTTTTATTTTTGTTCTTAATAGTTATTATCTACGTAAGAAATATTATATTCTTTGTTAGGAACAATAATCCCGCAAAAAATATCAAAGATGAATCAGATGAAGAAGATTTGAGGGTTTTTGATGATGAAGAACAACAGGAATTAGAAAGAGAATTACAACGAGAGCTTGAAATGGCACTAGCTGACAGACAGGCTATTGAACAACGAGAATTGCAAGAACAGCAAGAAAAACAACGTGTAAAAGAAATTAAGGCAGAGCAGAAAAAGCAAAAAAAAGAAAAACTAGAAAAGGAAATTCTGGAAAAAGAAGAACAAGAAAGAACAGAGCTGAAATTAAGAGAAAAGCATAAAGAACCAATGCTTGACTTTGATTGGAAAAAAGGAAAAATTCCTACAACAGAAATACAAGAATTATCTTCAATATCATTTTCTTACAAGCAAAGCCGCCAAGAACTCAATCAATTGATGGGATTGGCAATTGATATGCTTGGACGTGGTGTAGATGACTTAAAAATAGCACAAACTCTTAATTTTAAAAATCAGGGAATGAGTGATGAAAACGACATTCTTAAAGCTATTGATGCCTTAAAATCATTTATAAATCTTTCTCTTAGCGGAAAATTTGCAAAACTGGCAGAATATGGCTCTTTACCTAGTGAAGAACAGGCATTACTTCATTTGGCAAATGGTGATTCTTCTTTAGCTTTGGCTTTACTTGAAAATTTGATGGATGCGCATATAGATAAAGCAAATGCCAGCACTTCTGAGGATAAGAGACAGCGTCTTTATTCTGAGGCATCAGAATTTGCTTGCTGTTTTGGCGCTTTGGCAGAACTGAATGATATAATGTTAGCAACCTCTGCTTATGAATTAGCTATTGAATTGCAATCAACAAATGTTGTTGCCTGGGGCAGACTAGGAGATGTATATAAAGCGGCAAGTTCTACACCAAAGGCTATGTGGGCTTATCAAAATGTTCTTGATTTTGCTGACGAAGAAATCGACGTGGCTCAAATTGCAAACGCCAACAAACATTTATCCGAACATTTGTATGCTGAAGGAAACAGTTTGCAAGCAGCAAAATTGTATAATAGCGCAAAACAGTACTATGATTCTTTGGGTATTAATCGCCGTCTGGATAAACAGGAGCTTGAGATTATAGATATCATCGAAAGCAATCATTCTTCATCTTTGCCTGAGATGATATACAAATTGTTAGGGAAAGAATATTCTGAGTAGAAATCTGTTTTTAACAAACTCCATACTATTTTATGCGTTAGTGTTTATCAAGCTTGAAAACAGTTTTACGGTGCTAGATTTTTTGTTATTTATTGATGCAAGATTTTTATATGCATCTGCCATCATATTTGCGGTTGAATCATACTTCATAGCTTGAATTTGTGCGGCATACGCAGATGATATTTGCTCTGATGATGAAGTTGAAGATGTCATTGATATTGTTTCATTTTTTGTATCTTGCGATTCACTTTCAGTTACCAAATAGTCGTCAGTATACTTATCACCTTGTTTAATTTGCATGACATATCCGGTTTCTTTTCGCAAACTTTCTTCAGAACTTACCTCTATATAATACATTCCTTTCTTGGCCTTGTACTCACCGGATAGGATAGATTTCATTGTGGCATATTCTTTAGAATTTTTATCTGATGTTGAGTCACCTATACAAACGGTACGATTTCCTTTCTGCATATAAACCTTTATAGTCATCCCAGGTGCTATATCGTCTAAAAGTCCTGCTTTTTCTTTTTCTCGCGCCTCTTTCATCTTAGCTATTTCAGCTTTAGCTATGTCCACCGGGGTTTTAGGAGTAGTATCTATCTTATCTTCTTCAGTCTTAACTCCCATTGCCTCAAGCTGAGACTTTATCTCATTAAGGCGCTGTTCATGAGCGCTTAGATCCAAAACTTTTTCATCTTCATCACTACCAGTGCGAAGATTAACAAAAAGCTTTCCGTTTGATTGAACCTGAATTTTATACATATCGGAAGAATCGTATTTTCCCATTTTACCAATCACGGAAACACGAGTTCTGTTTAATCGTGAATAACCTAAATCACGAGCATTAGCAAAATTTTCGTCAACATTATTGACGTCAACTATGGCCTTGTCCCAACCGGCAACTCCGTCTACTTTATTGCTAACACTAACCAAAGGCATGGGTTTCTCCTAAAAAACTCATCTTATGTATTTATGGTAACATAGATTATGCTAAAAAACAATTAAAATCTGTTTTTTCAAGCAACAAACAAATCTTTAATTTTGTCAAAGAAACTTTTGGCTTCCGGCTGACAGTTTTCGTCTTTACTGATAGATCGGAACTCTTCCAACAACTCCTTTTGACGTGCAGATAAATTAACAGGTGTCTCAACTCTTAATTTTACAAACAAGTCTCCTCTTCTATCTGACCGAACAAAAGTCATTCCCTGCCCTTTTATTTTTACAACTTGGTCAGACTGCGAACCGGCATCAATTTTTAACTCTATTTTTGAACCGTCAATAGATGGAATATCTACTTTTCCACCAAGTGCCGCACAACACATTGAAATGGGAATTCGAGTATAGAGATTTGCTCCATCTCGTTCATATAATTTGTGTTGTTTTACTGTTATAAAGACATATAAATCGCCATTTTCACCGCCGCGTATTCCTGCTTCACCGCCTCCGGCAACTCGCATACGTGTATCATCTTCTATTCCGGCAGGAATTTTTACTTTGATAGTTTTTTGCTTATTGATAAAACCTTTTCCTTTGCACTCAGAACATGTTTCTTTAACTAAGCGACCTGCCCCTTTGCAATGAGGACAAGATTGTTCAACAACAAAAAAACCTTGTTGCATACGTACTTTTCCGGAACCGCCACAATGAGGACATATCGGAGCTTCACTTCCATCTTTTGTTCCATGTCCGTGACATTTTTCACACGTTTCTGTTGATGGTATAGTTATTTCTTTTTCTATACCGCCAAAAGCTTCTTCAAGTGTTATGGACAGATTATAGCGAACATCTTGTCCTCGCTGAGCATAAGATTGCCGACGGCCTCGACCTCCTCCCATAAACTCTGAAAAGACTTCCGAAAAAATATCAGCAAAGCCTCCGGCTCCACCACCAAAATCAAAATTGAAACCTCCTCCAAAGGGATTTCCACCGCCGGAACCACCTGAGAAAGCTTGATGACCAAATCTGTCATAAGCTGCACGTTTCTGATCATCTTTTAATATTTCATAGGCTTCATTAATTTCTTTAAACTTGGCTTCAGCCTCTGAATCACCGGGATTTCTGTCCGGATGATATTGCATTGCAAGTTTGCGAAATGATTTTTTTATCTCATCTGAAGAAGCGCCTTTATTGACGCCGAGAATTTCGTAATAGTCTCTTTCTGTCATAACAATTGTTTGCCCTTTTATTTATATTTGCTTTTTATTTAGGAAAAATAAAGTCAAAATGCAAGTAATTTCAATAAGTTTTTGTCGGAAAACGAATAGAGCATTTAAACCACCGTTTAAATGCTCTATCAACAAGATTTTTTACAAATAAAAATATTTTGATTTTTGACAAAATAGAAAGCTATTTAATCAGATGTTAACGTTAGTTTATTATTATCCAGATATCGTTTTGACAAAAAAATTGATTTTGTGTCAAAAAAGTGATATCATACGAACATACGAGCATTTAACCCACCGTTTAAATGTAATTGTAAATCGATCGCAAGGATAAAGCAATGAGTGATAACAGTTATTTGGATGAAGAAGAATGGAAAAAAGCTAAGAGGATGTTGATTTTTCGCTCTATTGTGAAGATGGACAATGGAAATAAGGAAAATATCAACAACGCAATAGATGCTTTGAACGATCCTCAATACTTGCTAGATAATCCTCGAATGAAAGGTTTTACAGAAATCTTATCCAATGCCTTAAATGCTTATAAACGAGGTGACAATGAAGAGTATGAGAGGATTATAAGTTCTTTAAAAGAAAATCATCATACTGCCCGAAGAAAATTAGCAAAATGCTTACAAGATAAAGCTTTGTTTGAAACTACCGTTAACGTTCCTGATTTAACACGGTTGGTACCTGATAACATACAAGACAAACGAAAAGGTTATACCAGAGTAGCCCAATATCTTAGGGATTATTATAACAATAATGAAGTAGCTCTTTCAGAAGATGCTAAAGAGTTATTTAACGCAACTATTGAGGCTTATGAGACGGGTGATATCAATAAAATAAATACTTTGAATGAATTGGTAAAACACAGTCGCCATGTTGGAACACTCTTTTTAATTGAAAAAAACAGAGGCTATGGAATTCATTGTCCTTATACGGAAATTGAGGTAATTGCAAAACCTCATATCAATCCCAGACCTAGACCAAATCCTGTTCGCAATACACAAGAGTTAGATGGATACACATCTGATGAATGGAATCAACTGCTTACAATTGCGTCTCAAACGGCGATTAATCAGAGAGAAAATATTTCAGAAGGTCTGGCTGTTACGGTTTTAAAAGATATACTCGGAAATAAATTCCCCGAAAATTGGGAAGAGATGACGTTGGATGAACATGAGGCTGTTATTGCGGGCTTGAATCCGGCTCAAATTGCTAAGTTTAATACAGGTATTGTTGAGAAAGCTGAAAATTTAGCCGAGCTATTACCGCCTCACTTTTTGTCGCTGATGGCTAATAATGCCGATAGGGCTATAGAAAAAGCATCAGACAATGAAAAAGATATATTACAAAAACAACGAGATATTATCATAAAAGCTATGGCTTCTCAAATCGAACAATTTAACGGACAAACTGTCGATCCACAAAATGCAGCCGGCGTATATGATGGTGCAAATGAAATGTTGGATTATTTGAGTAAGTCCATTACTGATAAAAAACTGCCACAAGGCGTATCTATAACAAAAGAGCAAATAGATAATGTCAAAGATGTTTTAAAAACAGCAATTAAAGCTTATGATGAAGATAACGGTTTAAATGAAATTGATGAAAAAGATGCTGTTAAAATTGAGAAAACTTATGATGTTTTAGCTAATGAAGTAAAACAAGTAAGCGATGAAAATAAATTCAACGATTATTTAGATGATGACACAAAGAGTATTTTTGAGCAGTTAGAGTTTCCTGAAACACAAGATGAACAAGGAAATATTGTTTCAGCGGAAGAAAACAAAAAATTGTTTATTGAAAAAATTCTCTATACCGCGGCACAAAAAACGTCTGTTACCAATAAGGATGAAACAGATATAGAAAAGCTGAATAAAGCCTTTAAAGAGGCTGTTGCCGAGACCGCTTTGTTAGAAACAGTTTCTTTAATCGAGGCTCAAGAAGTTGTTGATGCCATTCAAGGAGCTCAAAAGACTATCTATGAAGCGAAAACGGCTGAAGAGAAAAAAGCTGCTACAAAAGAATATTTATCAAAATTTAACGGTAAAATTAATATCAGCAAAGATGCATTATCAGGATATTTTGCTGAAGCTGTCAACAGGCAATCTCTTTTTACGAATCGTTTGGCAACTAAATTAAAAAATCGCGGTGCCAGTATTTTCAAAAAGATGTGGAAGCCTTTTGAAAAAATTGATAAAAGCTGCATCCAACGATTTGGTAAGGCCTATACTATTCCGAGAGGTATATTTGCTCGTTCTTTAACAAACTTACCTTGGAGTTTTGGCAACTCAGTTTTGAGAGTGGCTGCATTTTCGCAAGTTGGAACACCTTGGGGAATGGCCTGTGTTGCGGGTTATGGAGTTTATAGTTTAGCATCAACAAGCCTAAGAATGTGGCACCAGTATAAAGTTCTCAAAAAACAAGATCCTCAATTAACATCAGGAAAATTCTTTAAACACAATTGGTCCGGAATTGCTTTAAGTTTAGTAGGAACAGCTGCATCAGTTATACCTGGACTTTCTTCCGGTGTTGAGGCTTTGCAAGGTGTCACAGATTGGATGAAGGATAGCGGGCTGCTCAGTGTTTCCTCTATTCTCGGAGCCGAACAATTAAAAATGACCAATCTCAGCACAATAATGATTGGAGCCGGATTTGCTGATTCAACGATAAAAGGGACTATTGCTCATCATAAAAACGGAAAAGGATTGTTGAGCTCAATTATACTTGGAGCCACAAATGCCGGTTTGTCTTCTGCGGTTGGTATAGGAACAGGTATGGCTTGCGCATATGGTGCTAATGAATTATGGCAAACCGGAATGAATCTGGGGGCTGATACACGAACTGTTGACAGTAATGATTGTTCGAGTGAATTAATCCGAGACACTTCCTTAGACGAAGCTCTAGGTAAATTTGAAGGACAAGAATTACAAAAATTTCAAACTGATATTCAAAATTTACAAAGTGGCGAGCTTTCACAAGAACAATATAATAAAACCTTAGAAGATATAAAAACAACTCTGGCAGAAAAGGGTTTGACTCTTGAAGCAGCCAAAGATGGAGAACAAGTTGATTTAAGCATACGTTGGAGCGAACAAGAAGCCGGATATGCAGACTTAAGGATAAAAGGTCCTGATGGCGTAGAAAGATCTGTTACGGAACATGCTGACTTTTGGGCTGCAGATTGGCAAAAAGACGTTCCCGGATTACATGACAGCAATGTTAATAGCATAGAAACAAATGAAACAATAAAAACATTTAATGAAGCAAATCCTTTGATGGCGGTTAATCCTTCAAGAATGGAAATGATTATTATGCTCTGTGGAGGGCAAGCAGTTCCGGCTGATGCAGATACTCACGTCAATTATAATCAATATGGTGATAATGTTGATGTTCGTGGTAACCATCGCTGTATTACTGAAGGGTGGTTAGAAAAGTATAGCAATGATCCCGAAATAATAAAACACTGCGATAATACGCCTATAACAGTAGAAGAAATTAATGCTATTCGCGGACTACATGATCAAAATGGTAATTTTCAGGCAGAAAATTTGTCGCCTCGCATTTTGGCTGTTATCAATGCGCTTGATCATAAAGTTTCAGCTAATTTTGAGGTTGGAGATTTGGAATCAACTCGAGCAGGCGCTTTTAATGATGGGGTCTTAAGCAATATAACAACCGTAAATGAAGACGGCGAACATATTCATGCACCAGAAGGACACGGGGATAGGCATAATGTTTATAGTGATAGAAATGATTCTGCCCGTGATGATAAAGATAATAAAGACAGTGATAACTTTATTATAAAACAACATCAAGATCAGTACTTTAATCCTCATAATCCGTCGGTTGATTTGTATAATTTTGTGGCTAAACAAGAGGGAGGAATGGCTAAGATTATGGGGCAAAATGTAAAGGCTGTTGATAATAATTCGGCAACTCGCAACCCCATTGAGGGACGCTCATTCCCGAATCAAATACAAACAGATAGTACTCAGCCCTCCTCAACTGCGGCTAGCAGAAACGCTCAAGGAAAGAAAGGAAATTTCTTTACTCGGTTATTTTCTAAAAACAAGGGAAAATAATCCATCATAAAACCCCATCTTTTTATTAAGATGGGGTTTTATATGAGCTGAGTTCTAATTACTTAACTTCTTCGAAGTCGGCGTCGACAACCTTTTCGTCTTTCGGTTGTTCGGCTCCGGCATCAGCACCTTGAGCGGCACCTTGTGCTTGAGCTGCTTCGGCTTGAGCTTTGTACATAGCTTCACCCAACTTCATTGATGCCTGCATCAAACTTTCGGTCTTCTCTTTGATGACAGCCAAATCATCTGCTTCTAAAGCTGTTTTCAGAGCGTTGATTTCTTTCTCAATAGCTTCTTTCTCTGCCGCAGAAATTTTATCGCCATGTTCTTTCAATGTTTTTTCGGTTGAATGAACTAAAGCTTCTGCCTGATTTTTAGCTTCAACAACTTCTTTCTTTTTCTTATCAGCTTCGGCATTTGCTTCGGCATCTTTTACCATTTTTTCAATATCCGCATCAGATAAACCACCGCTGGCCTGAATCCGAATAGCTTGTTCTTTGTTAGTAGCCTTATCTTTAGCAGAAACATTTACAATACCATTGGCATCAATATCGAATGTTACTTCAATTTGAGGCATACCACGAGGTGCCGGAGGAATACCAACCAAATCAAACTGCCCCAAAAGCTTATTGTCAGCAGCCATTTCACGCTCGCCTTGGAATACTCTGATGGTAACAGCTGTTTGTCCATCCTCGGCCGTTGAAAATACCTGAGATTTGCGTGTCGGAATAGTTGTGTTGCGATCAATAAGGCGAGTAAATACACCTCCTAATGTTTCAATACCCAATGATAATGGTGTAACATCAAGTAGCAAAACATCTTTAACATCACCCATCAAAACACCACCTTGAATTGCCGCTCCAACAGCAACAACTTCATCCGGGTTTACGCCTTTGTGTGGCTCTTTGCCGAAAATTTCTTTAACTTTTTCCTGTACTTTTGGCATACGAGTCATACCGCCAACCAAAATTACTTCACTGATATCATTTGCTGATACACCGGCATCAGCCATAGCCTTTTTACATGGTTCAACCGTACGATCAATTAAATCTTCGACGATTGATTCCAATTTGGCGCGTGTCAGTTTTATATTCAAATGTTTCGGACCTGTTGCATCGGCAGTAATAAACGGCAAATTAACTTCTGTCTGAGTAGTAGAAGATAATTCAATCTTAGCTTTTTCGGCTGCTTCTTTTAAACGTTGCAAAGCTAATTTGTCATTTTTCAAGTCAATACCAGATTCTTTCTTGAACTCATCAGCCAAATAATTAACCAAGCGTTGGTCAAAGTCTTCACCACCCAAGAAAGTATCTCCATTGGTTGATTTCACCTCGAATACTCCGTCACCGATTTCAAGGATAGAGATATCAAAAGTACCACCGCCAAGGTCATAAACAGCTATCGTTCCGCTGGTTTTCTTATCCATACCATAAGCAAGTGCTGCGGCAGTAGGTTCGTTGATAATACGCAAAACCTCTAATCCGGCAATTTTACCGGCATCTTTGGTTGCTTGGCGCTGAGAATCGTTAAAATATGCAGGAACCGTGATAACGGCTTTTTCAATTTTTTCACCAAGATAGCTTTCGGCATATTCTTTAATTTTTTGTAAAACGATTGCTGATATCTGTGATGGAGCATATTTTTGCCCTTTAACTTCTACCCACGCATCGCCATTATCACCATCTACTATCTTAAAAGGGACAAGAGCTTTATCCTTTGCAACTTCCGGAGAATCAAATCGACGACCGATAAGACGTTTAATTGCAAACAATGTATTTTCCGGATTGGTTACAGCCTGGCGCTTTGCTGGAAAGCCGACCAAACGCTCTGTATCTGTAAAGGCAACCATTGAAGGTGTTGTGCGAGCGCCTTCGGAATTCTCTAAAACTTTAGCTTCGCCGCCTTCCATAATTGAAAAGCAGGAGTTTGTTGTACCTAAGTCAATACCAATAACTTTATTGCTCATATTATTTTCCTTTTGTTTATTAAAATAAGTTCTTTTTATCTTTCTATTTGCTTATATAGGAATCATAATCAGCCTGTGCAAGAGTAGAAATGAAAAAAATAAAATTTATTATCTGTTGCTATCAAAATTTATTCTGGGATCAATAAGACAATATGTTATGTCTGATATCAATTTTAAAACCAACCCCAAAAGAGCAAATATATACATAGTGCCAAAAATTACCGGATAATCTCTGGTCATAACAGCTTGATATCCTAGTAAACCTATTCCGTTTAATGAAAAAATAACTTCAATTAATAAAGATCCCGTGAAAAGCATTTTAATCAAAAGAGAAGGAAAACCCGCTATTACAATCAACATTGCGTTTCTGAAAATATGTTTATATAAAATTTGATTTTGACTTAAACCCTTAGCTTTTGCCGTAAGAACATACTGCTTATTTATTTCGTCAAGAAATGAGTTTTTTGTGAGCATTGTTAACGAAGCAAACCCTCCTATAACCATCGATGTTACAGGTAGTGCTATGTGCCAAAAGTAATCTTTTATTTTGCCTAATATCGACAACTCTGACCAATTGTCGGACGTTAAACCATGAAGCGGAAACCAGCTAAAATATGTTCCTCCGGCAAAAAAAACTATTAAAAAAACAGCAAATAAAAATACCGGTATTGCCGATCCTAATACCACAAGAAAAGATGTTATAAAGTCGAAACGTGTTCCATCATATATTGCTTTTTTAATCCCTAAAGGTATAGCAATAAAATAAATTATAAGTGTTGACCATAGCCCCAAAGATATTGAAACAGGCATTCTTTCTAAAATCAGTTGCCATACTGTTTTATCTTGATAGAAACTTTTTCCAAAATTAAACAATGCATAATCTTTAACCATTTTAAAAAAACGATAATAAGCAGGCTTATCAAAACCAAATTGTTTTTCTAATTCTTTGATTAAATCTTCGGGAACACCTGAAGCTCCCTGATATTTATTTGAGGAAGCATCCATCTGAACTCCCCCTTTCCCTGATATAGATGATGTTGAATCAGTGTTTAAGCCTTGATATTGAGCTAAAACATGCTCAATGGGGCCACCAGGGGCGAACTGAATTATTATAAAATTAAGAGCTAAAATTCCTAAAAGTGTTATCGGTATTAACAACAATCTTTTTATTATATAGTTCTGCATTTTATTACTCCTTTAGCCACCAAGTATGTATGTCAACACCGGTTTTTATCGTTGTTTGCGGTCTGGCTAATTTGTTGTGATAAGCAATTCTGTCTGCTGGTGAATACCATTGAGGAATAAAATAGTGTTCGTTCAAAATAACTCTATCAAGAGCCTTAACATATGCAACATATTTTTCTTTATCAGATGCATTAATAATACCTTGAATTAAATCATCCACCACGGCATTTTTAATTCCTATCATATTATAAGATCCTTTTATGTCCGCAGATTGAGAACCCCAAATTTCTTTTTGTTCATTACCGGGAAGGTTGCTTAAGCGAAATGATAGAATCGCCATTTCAAATTCAAAATTATCCAATCTGTTCTTGAATATGTTAACTTCTAAATTACGAAAAGTCATTTTGATACCTATTTTTCGCAGATTATTGATAAAAGGCAACATAACACGAGTAAAAGATGAACCATTTGCCGAATTGCTAAGAACTTCAATAGTTAAAACTTCTCCTGTTTTCAAATTTGTCATTTGCCCGTTTACAAAGTCATAGCCGGCTTCATTTAGTAGTTTTACTGCTTTTCTTAAATTATCCCTTTGCTTTTCAGATGTTGAATTGTCAGGTAACTTGTACGGAGTTGTAAAAATTTGAGAAGGAATTTCTGATGAGTATTTTTGTAAAATGTGTTTTTCTATTCCTTGAGGAATATTAGTTGAAGCCAAATCGGTATTACTGAACAAACTATATATTCTTTTATATTGATTATAAAACAACTTATCATTTGCCCACTCAAAGTTAAAAGCTAAACCTATTGCTTCTCGTACCAATCTATTTGAAAACTTTGCAAGTCGCGTGTTGAATCCAAAAAATTGTAAAACTGCAGGATTATTGTGAGGAATTGCTTCTTTTATGATAGCTTTATCTTCTACAAGTTTGTTATTGTATCCCGAAACCCAGTTTTTGGCTATATACTCCTCTCGAGCATCTATTGCTCCGGCAAACAATGCTTGAAGAGTAACAGTAGTATCCTGATAAAATTCAAAACGTATTGTATCAAAATTAAAAAAACCTTTGCGTGAAGGCAAGTTTTTAGCCCAATAATTTTTATTGCGCTTCAACTCTACAAATTTGTTAGGTTCAAACGAATTTATGATATAAGGACCACTCCCTAAGATTGGAACTAACTCAGGCGTTGAAAAATCACGATTTTTAAAATGTCTTTTAGAAAAAATTTTAAACTGAGATAAGATTAGCGGAAGTTCTCGATTGTTTGTGCCTTCTTTAAAATAGAATCTGACATGATGTTTGTTCAATTTTTCAACTTTTTCAACATCAGCGTAATATATGCGATAGATGGGAGCGCCTTTTTTTATCAGAGAATTAAATGAAAAAACAACATCATCTGCCGTTAATGGTGAGCCATCAGAAAAACGCGCCCGTTCATCTAAAATGTATCCTATAAAACTTTTATCATCAGGAAGTTCAAACTTTTTGGCAATCAACGGATAAACTGTTGTTTGATCGTCAACAGGTGTAACACCCAGACTTTCTAAACTTAATTCTGCTCCATCCGAAAAAGCTATCCCTTTGAAAATAAAAGGGTTAAAATTATCAAAACTTCCATATGCTGGCAGGGTGATTTTTCCTCCTTTAGGCGCATTTGGGTTTACATACGTAAACGATGTAAAATTTTTATATTTTGGGACTCCATAGATAGAGACAGAATCGGAAACAGTTACTTTGGCCTCAGCAACAAAGCTTAAAAACAAACAAGAAACAATAATCAGACTATTTCTGATATTTGTCAGCATCTGTCCAACCACTAAAAGGATAAGCTAAGTCATCGTCACTAGGGGTGCTTATACGAGGTTCAATTTCTTGCCACTCCTTTTTTAACGAATCAAGCGCCTCTTGTGTATTTGTAGCCACAGGCTCTTCGGAAATACTTATTTCAGGCATTCCTTCTTCAGGCTCTTTAACATCAAATTTTGTTGTTTTATCATAATCTTTTTCAAAAGGTTCATCGTCTTTAAAACTACGTTCCAAAGCCAATGAAAAAGCATCTTTTTGGGAAACAGCGTCATCCGTTTTTTTCTTTGCTGACAAAATCTTATTTAAGAATCCCTTAGATGTATCTGTTTCTGCCGAGAAATATTGTCTGGATGTAGCTACTGTTTCTTCGCTTTTATTTGAAAAATCAGATGTCTGCGGCGCAAAACTTTCTCTGGTACGACGAATTTCATCAGAAACCGGCGCCAAAACGGCAAAAACCTTGCCAAAAATGCCTGTTTCGATAATATTTAAGAAAATTCTCTCTTTATCGTGTTTTTCTAGTAAAGCTAGCAAAGTTTGATAACGAGCGCAGAATTCCATTATAGTTCCGGCAAGAAGTGTATCTGATGATGCATCAGCAAATATTTTTTTCTGAAAAGATGGTTGGCGATTGTAGTTTTCAATCAACACCTTACCGAAAGACCACTTTCCCCCGTTTTGCACCTTTATCCATAAATGCTCTATTTGCTCGGAAGAAGCCATTCTTTCTCGTTGCAAAAGCTCACTTAGCAACTCATTCATATCGCCAATCAATAAATCAAACCGACTTAAAACAAAAGAATTTTTTATATTTTGTTCTGTCTCAAGCATTATGCGAGCCAACAAATCTGAATATTCCTGATTTTTTTTCATTTGAGAAAAAAGACGAAACATTTGGCGCCCTACAACCCGATTATTAACATATTGACTGACGAAACCAAAAACAGCCCAAATTATAAATATAGGCAAGCAGATAAAAAAAGTATACAAAATAACATTAAGTATTCCGGCATCAAACAAAGACATCCCGCTTAAAGATGATGCAACAAACCGGTATGAATACACACCCCATATAATTGAGGAGAAAACCGCACCAAACAGCGCCGTCGCTAACATTGAAAAAACTCCCATACTTTGCTATTGTTGTTATTATGATATCAAACAATTAGTTTTTTTAAACAAAATTATTATATCTTACACAAAAAGAAAAATAGTTTGGATTTTTGAAAAAAGCTATGATATAAATTAGTTAGAAAAAAATTAAATGAAAAGACTTGTAGAAATGGAAGAAACAGAAATAACTCCTCTTGATTTTGAAAAAAATATTGTTGATGTAGAAGAAAAAATCAAACGACTAAAGTTGCTTGAGGAAGGAGAAGGAATTAACATCCAAGCAGAAGTGGCGCGATTACAGCAAAAATCAGATCGCCTTTTCAAGCAACTATACTCAAAACTTAATCCTTGGCAAAAAACTTTAGTAGCACGGCATCCTAATCGCCCACATTGTCTTGATTACATCAGAGGTTTGATTGATGATTTTGAACCTTTGTGCGGAGATAGAGTTTTTGCTGACGACCTCGCCATGGTAGGAGGCATAGGTAAGTTCAAAGGACAATCCGTTATTGTCATAGGGCAAGAAAAGGGCTGTGATTTAGAGTCACGTGTAAAATATAATTTCGGCATGGCAAAACCGGAAGGATATCGAAAAGCTCAAAGATTGATGGATATTGCCGACAAATTTAAGCTTCCGGTAATTGCTTTTGTTGATACATCAGGTGCTTTTCCGGGAGTAGAGGCGGAAGAGCGCGGACAAGCTCAAGCGATTGCATCAAGCATAGAACGTTGTCTTAATCTCCGTGTTCCTTTTATTTCTATAATTATAGGCGAAGGCGGATCTGGCGGAGCTATTGCAATTGCTACAGCAAACAGAATTATGATGTTAGAACACTCTGTTTATTCCGTAATTTCGCCGGAAGGATGTGCCTCTATTTTGTGGAGATCTTCTGATAAAGTAAAAGAAGCTACAGAGGCTTTGTGCCTTACCGCTCAAGACTTGCGAAAACTTGGGGTTATTGATGAGATTATTTCAGAACCGATAGGTGGCGCACACAGGCATCACAAGGAAATGATTCGTCGAGTTGGCGAAGTAATTTCAAGGCATCTTAAGGAGCTATCATCACAAACAAGTGATGAATTAAAAAGAAAAAGAACTGATAAATTTTTGAAAATGGGACGACATCTTGCAAAACCTGAATGATTTTATAATAACCAATTTAGGGTTACTCTCTTTTGGCTTTTTAGTAGCGACTTTGATTTTGTTTATTTTTCTGCTTACAAAACAAAAAAACAGCAACATCAAAGAAATATTGCTTCAATCACAAGGAGAACTTTCCGGCAGAATTGCTGCTCTTAACGAATCAAATTTACAAGAGCAGAATCGTTTGTTTGCAGCACTTAACGAACAAAAGACCGCCGTACTGAAAATTATGGATGAAAGGTTGCTTGCTGTAACTAAAAGTGTCGGAGACGGTTTACAACAAAGTACTGCAAAAACAAACCAGACACTCACAGATTTAAGAGAACGTTTAGCAAAAATTGATGTTGCCCAACAAAAAATATCGTCATTATCCGAACAAGTTGTATCATTACAAGAAGTTTTATCAAACAAACAATCGCGTGGAGCTTTCGGAGAAATACAATTAAATGATCTGGTTTCATCAATATTACCACCGAGTGCTTACTCGTTTCAGACAACATTGAGTAATGGTAAAAAAGCTGATTGCTTGCTAAAACTACCGAATCCGCCAGGCGCAATTGTTGTTGATGCAAAATTTCCTCTTGAAAGTTACCAAGAGTTGCGCAAAGCAACAAATGACCGTGAACGAATTGAGGCAGAACGCTTCTTTAAATCGTCTGTTATAAAACACATTAAAGATATTTCAGAAAAATATATTCTGAGCGGTGAAACAGCCGAATCTGCATTAATGTTTCTACCCAGCGAAGCTATTTATGCTGAATTACATGCTAACTTCGTTGATGTAGTAGAAACTTCTTATAAAGCAAAAGTATGGATTGTATCGCCGACAACATTGATGGCCACATTAAATACTATCAGAGCCATCTTAAAAGATGCTCATATGCGTGAACAAGCCGGAGTAATTCAAAAAGAGGTGGGAATGTTAATTGATGATATCAGCCGATTAGATGAACGAATAGATAACTTAGGGCGTCATTTTAAACAAGCCGGTGATGATATTGAGGCTATTAAGATTTCTTCGGGAAAAATAAATCGTCGAATCGAAAAAATAGAAGCAATAGAAGTCGGAGATAGCAGTAATCAACCAATTGCATATATTGCGGCCAACGAGTAAATATTTTGGATAAATAAAAAATAATATCTTGGCTTTTTATAATTTTGTTATATTGATAAGAGAGTTTATGTTGTTTAATTAAGTATAATATAGAAGGATATAAAATGACTAAATCTGAATTAATTGAAAAAATTGCCGCTAAAAACCCTCATTTAATGTTAAAAGATGTTGAGAGAATCGTTTCTGTTGTCTTTGATACAATCACGGCATCTTTGGCTAATGGTGACAGAGTTGAATTTCGCGGATTTGGTGCTTTTTCAGTAAGAACTCGTTCTCCTCGTATTGCAAAAAACCCTCGTACCGGTGAACAAGTTAAAGTTGATGAGAGAAAAATACCTCACTTCAAAACAGGAAAACAATTGTTCGAATCTTTAAACAAAAAATAAGGATTTATTTTGAGTCCTTAAAAATAGGGAGCAAACTTATGGGATTTGTTAAATTTATTATAGGACTGCCTTTGGTTTTGATTTTATTAGTCTTTGCCTTTGTAAATAATGACATGGCTAATTTCAGTTTATGGCCGACAGGAATAGAAATTACGGTATCCCTAAGTGTTGCTATTGTTTTTTTGGTTTTAAGCGGGTATATTGCCGGATGGTTTTTTACATGGTTATCCTATGCTCCTGTAAGAAGTTCTTTGCGTTCTCATAAGAAACAAAACAAAAAACTGTCGAAAGAACAAGAAAGACTTGTAAAAGAAGTTGAAGGTCTGCATGGAAGTATTGAAAATCTTAAGGCTTCTTCACAACCTCAACCGGCAATAACGAAACGCGATAAACTAAGAAAGATGTTTGGATTTAAAACAGACGAATCGGCATAATAGGAGTTGAAGTGAGATGAACTGGATTTCTGATTTTGTCAGACCTAAAATAAAAAAAACATCAACTAAAGAAATTGCTGATAATTTATGGACTAAATGCCCTAATTGCGGACAAATGCTTTTTAACAAAGAGTTAGAAAAAGACGATTTTGTGTGTTCTTTTTGCAACCATCATTTAAGACTCCCCATCAAATTACGATTTAATATGCTTTTTGATGATAAAAAGTATAAACTTTTAAATCTTCCCAAATTACAAGATGATCCTTTGAGCTTTAAGGACTCTAAAAAATATTGTGACAGATTAAAAGCATATCGCCGTATAACAAAAAATGATGATGCGATTTTGGTAGCATATGGCGAAATAGGAAAAATAAAAACCGTTGTAGCAGCTCTTGATTTTTCGTTTATGGGGGGATCAATGGGTACTGCTGTCGGCGAAGGAATTGTAAAGGCTGCGGAATTTGCAATGAAAACTTCAGCTCCTTTGATTGTTGTTTCAGCTTCAGGGGGTGCTAGGATGCAGGAAGGTATTTTATCTTTAATGCAAATGGCAAGAACCACCGCAGCCATAAACCTTTTAAAAGAAAAAGGATTACCTTATATATCTGTTATGACAGATCCGACAACCGGAGGTGTTTCGGCATCGTTTGCAATGCTCGGAGATATTCATATTGCTGAAAAGGGCTGTATTATAGGTTTTGCCGGCGCCAGAGTTATTGAACAAACAATTAGAGAAACTTTGCCGGAGGGTTTTCAACGGGCTGAATATTTGAGAGATCATGGAATGGTTGATATTGTGGTTGAACGTTCTGAAATGAGAGATAAAATTGTAAAAGTTTTGAAACTTTTACTAAATAAAAAAGCTTAACTTTTTTCTAAATTACAATTATACTTTAAAAGTATTTATTCTTGAATTTAAGATTCGGGGTTTATTATGTTATCTTTAAAATATGTTCCGATTAATTCGTTTAATGAAAACATTGTTTATCTTCACCGAGATTGTGAAGCTTATGGAATTGATGATATAAAAAATATTACGAGAATTGAAGTTCACGGAGGAGCTTCTTCTTTGTATGCATTTTTAGAAGTGGTTGATGATGATAATATTGTCGCTCCTAATGAACTTGGATTAAACCGATGTGCCTTTGAGCAAATTAATTTACCAGAAGGTGCTAATGTTACGTTAAGTTTAGCATCGTCCCCCTCATCTATTACATCAATAAAAAGGAAAATGCAGGGAAATATTTTAACAGATGGAGAGTATTCTGCCATTATAAAAGATATTGTCGGTAAACGTTATTCTAATATGGACATTACGTCTTTTTTGGTAGCAACAGGTTCTTTTATGACTGCACAAGAAGTTCTTGCTTTAACCGAAGCTTTGGTTGGAGACAATGTTTTACGTTGGGACAATGAAAATTTGGTAGTAGATCACCATTGTTTAGGCGGCGTTCCGGGAAACAAAACGGATATCATAATAACAGCGATAGTGGCCGCTTACGGATTAGCGATGCCCAAAAGTGCGTCCAAATCGTTGACATCGTGTTCCGGCGTTGCCGATACATTTGCGGTTTTAGCAAACGTAGATATTGATGAAAACAAAATTCAGCAACTTATAAAAGAAACCAGAGGGGCTATTTTTGATTATGACAGTATGCCTATAGCTGATGCCAGTAAGATTATTTCTTCTGTAGAAAGGTCTTTGGGAATAACTCAGCAACATCATATTATAGCTTCAATTTTAGCAATTAAACTGGCCGCCGGAGTTACACACTTGGTATTAGATATTCCCGTAGGTCCGACAGCTCGAATAAAATCAACAGTTGAAGCTATGCATATACGCAAATTGGTTGAATATGTCGGCGATATGTTATCTATAGAAATTGATGCGGTTATTACGGACGGAAGTGAGCCTATAGGAAATGGGATTGGAGCTGTTTTAGAAGCTCGTGATATAATGAAAGTATTGAGAAATAAAGAGGATGCGCCTCAAGATTTGTTAGAAAAATCGCTGTTTCTTGCCGGAAGAATTTTAGAGTTTGATCCTAATTTGCGTGGAGGACAAGGGTATCGCGTAGCAAAAGAACTTCTGACATCCGGTCGTGCTTTGGAAGCAATGAACAAGATAATATATTCTCAGGGAAAAGCTCCTCAAGCTCAACTAGGACACCTAACCAGAGATATTGTCGCTCAATATTCCGGAGTGGTTGAAGCCATTGATAATCAGATGATCAATCGTATCGGTGTGTTGGCGGGAGCTTCACAATATGCCGGCGCAGGACTTGATTTACTAAAAAAAGTCGGTGATACTGTTGAGCGAGGTGAGCCTTTGTATAGAATCCATTCAATGAATTCCGGTGATTTTGCTTTTGCAAATTCTATAATTGATGGAAACAATGGTTATGAAATATCTTTTAAAAGGTAATTTATTTAATGATTAGAATAGCTATTGTCGGTTGTAAAAATATGGGGCGCAAGCATTTTAATGTCATAAAAACACATTTTAATGAACAAGCGACAGTTGTCGGAATATTAAATTCATCAAAAGAATCTACGGAAAAAACAGCATCAGAACTTGGGGTTACGGCGTTTGAATCTTTTGATGATATAACAAAAGATTCTGTTGATGCCGTAATTGTGGCAACACCTGCAGAAAATCACTATTCAACAACCTTAAAGCTATTGGAAAAAAGAATCCCCACATTGGTTGAAAAACCATTTGCTTCAAATGTTGACGAATGCAATATATTAAGAAAAATGGCTGAAGATAATAATGTTCCTCTGCTTGTGGGACATACTGAAAATTATAACCCGGCTGTTGAAAAAATGCTAAACATGATTCAACGTCCGATAAAAAGTATAAAAGCTATAAGAACTTCATGTAACCCCGGATTTAAGGATACCCATATAGTATCAGAACTAATGATACATGATTTAGCAATTGTAAATTCATTAATGTCCGATGCTCCAACAAAAACCTCAATATGCAAAGATTCAAAGTATCGATGGGATGAGCATGCTATTGTTGAAACGGAATATGCGTCCGGTACAACAGTCTGTTTGGAAGCAGTAAGAGCTGATGTGGCTGTAGAAAGAAATATGAGCATTATTGATAATAATAATGATATGTATGAAATCTCTTTTTATGACAGAAAACTGAGAAGAAACGGGCAATTAATTCCTTGTGTCGGCGACTCATTACAATCTGAAATTCAAGATTTTTTAAATATGGTACAAACAGGAGCAAAACCTAAGGTGTCTTTAGAGGAAGCTTGCAAAAATGTTGAAATATGCAACCGTCTTGAAATATTAAGTTCTGAATCCGAAAAAGCTCACGCTTTGGGTAAAGTTATGTCCGGAGCGCGTAAATATAACGGCTTAGGATAATTAAGTTTTTTGTCTTGTAACATTTTTAATCCCGCCTTAGCTAAAGAAGTAATAGGCAATGTGTCAAACATTTTGATTGAATGTAGGCATAGACCGCTGGGTGAAGACAAAAATCTTTCGACACCATCTCCAATTATTGAAACCATACATCCTTTGTTTTTAAGAATTTCGATGATTTTGTCTCTCATCATTGCTTCAGGTTCAGATATTTTTTGAAGGTGTTTATCGAAGAATTGTACATAAAAATCTTCTCGACGAGTTTCTATGATAACTGCATTAATATCTGCAACTTCTTGCTCTTTGAAAGTGTTAATATATGCATCAAAAGCTGATATTCCGCCGACTTTTAAGTTTGGTTTGGCAAAAGCAAAAACTCTGGCTGCCGAAATAGAAGAACGAACACCGGTAAAAGATCCCGGTCCGACACAGACAAATAATGCCGACAAACAATCAAAATCAATAGAATTTTGTTCTAAAATATTTTTTATTTCCGGCATTAACAGTTCTGATTGTCCAAAATCCATTAATTTTGAAAAAGATGAAATTATTTCTGTTCCTTTAATCAAGGCAATGTTGCAACCGGAAGCAGAGGTATCAAAAACAATCGTATACATTTTTCCACTTATCTAAAAATTTAAGTTTTAATAATGCTTTTTATATAATAAAATCTACAAATAAACAATTGTTTTTTTATTGACGGCAAAGTCTGGCAAAATGGATTTAGATCTTTTACAAAATATGTATGACGCCGCACCGGAGCTATGGTATGGCATTGGTGTTATAACAGTTTTATTGATTTTAGCTGTTTTAGTTTTAAGTTTTTGGCTGTTAAAAGTAAAGCAAAAAGCCTATTTTTTAAGACGAGACAGAGAACGTTATGCCGAAACCCTTTATGCTTCTCATGATGGATATTTTGCATTTATTTATCCCGATGATAAAGTTAATGACCCGAGAAAAGCCATTGTTGAAAGGTGTTCTCGTCGGTTGGCGGTTATATTGGGATTAGAAAAAGGTATAAAATCAGACTTTAATGAAATTTTGAAAAATTTCTATAAGGATGATGTAAAAAAAATCAGCAAATACGTCGGATTACTTAAAGAAGAAGGTGTTGCTTTTGAAGATTATTTTTTGCTTAAAACATCAAATAAATATATAAGGCTTGAAGGTGTCAGAATTAATGGGGCTGACGGCAATATATATTGTGATATGATTTGGTTCAGAGATGTCAGTTTTGCAACAAACCGGATAAAATCCTTAGAAAAAGAAAAAAACAGCATTGAAGAAAAATTTTTACTACAACAAGACCTGTTGGATAATTTGCCTTTTGCGGTGTGGTTGCGTGATGATAATTTGGATATTGCATATTGCAATAAAAAATTTGTTGAGTTTATTCCAGGTAAAACCCGAGAAGAGGTTATTTCCTCTCATATTGAAATAACGGGAACCGGCGGTGAAAGTATATCTCGGAGTTTAGCTGTAAAAACCCACAACAGCAAACGACCAGCAAAAACGTCAACAGGTGTCGTTGTAAAGGGGACAAGATTAGCTATGGAGGCGCATGAAGTTCCTTTTTATGCTGAACAAAAGTTGGATAAGACCTATAGTGCAGGATGTTTGATAAACATTAACGAGCTTGATGAGCTTAAGCGCAACCTTAAACAATATCAAGATGCTCAGCTTGAGATATTAGGTATGCTTGGGACAGCGTTTGCGGTGTTCAACCAAAATATGGTCTTGCAGTTTAATAATCTTGCGTTTGAAAAATTGTGGAAACTGGAAAAAGATTGGCTAAATTCTCAAGCAACCTATGGAGCTTTTTTGGATGTTTTGCGCGAAAAAAGGCTGTTGCCTGAAGTACCGGATTATAAAGCTTTTAGAAACGATGAACTTAAAAAATTCAACCAAATAATTGAACCGGTTAGCGATTTATTACACTTACCAAACGGTAAAACGCTGCGCAGAATGAGAGCGCCCTACCCTATGGGCGGAACCGTTTTTGCTTATGAAGATATATCCGACAGATTGGCTGCAACATCTGCTTATAACGCATTAATTTCTGTTCAAAACGAAATTTTAACAACTATGTTTGACGGTATTTTAATTTTTGGAGCAAATGGACGTTTAAATTTTTTTAATGATGCTTATATAACACTGTGGAATGCCAGCAAAGAGTTTTTACAAAGCGACCCTACTTTTGATGAGGTTTTAGATAGTCAGCGCTCTTTCTTTGCAAAAAATGAAAATTGGGAAAGTTTAAAGCAAGGTATCAGCGCCAATATCTTAAGTATGACGTCAAAGAAAATGACTCTCCAGAGAACACATGGAGGAAATCTCCAACTGGGAGTTGCAAATTTATCGGATGGAGCTTTGCTGATTGTTTATCGAAATATTGATTGAAAAATTGACATAATATGAAATTTATGAAACAATAAAAGTGTTGTTTGATTATATTTTGGCAGAATAGTAATGGTTGAAGAAGATGACTCGTCAAATATAGAATGGGAACAAGATAAAGGTTTTTCGAAAAACACTCGAGTTTCTCGTCGGTTGGATTTAAAAAAAGCTCTTACAGCTGAAAACAGTGAGCGAACCAGTTTTAAATCCGGCGCCAAAAAGCTTAAGCATATTTCGCCAAACTTAAAAAGATTACGTACGAAGATTCGTGATGTTTATGATGATGAAGAAGATGATGAAGAAAATGAAGTTGTGTTTCATTTCGGACCAGAAGATACGGGTTCGTCATTGTTGAGCGCACTTAAAGATGAAGAAAAAGCCAAGCTTCAAGTAAAACAAACACTCGACAACCAAAAAATGCAACAGACAGCCGGAAAAATGGAAGCCATTATGGCGGCAGACAAGATGTCGAAACAGCTTGGGTTAAAAGGCTTAAAGAAAAAAATTATAAACACAAAGATAAATGATGTTGCCGTAAATTCTCAAATCTTGGATAAAACTATTGCTGAAGATATCGCGCTTAAAACTAAAATAAAAACCGAGGGATTATCATCAAAAGAAACTTCCGATATGGTTAAAGGCTTGCGCAAAGTAAAAATGGCAGCTGTTCAAAGTGATGAAGTAAAAGTCAATATTTTTGAAACGATGAAAACTGAAGATCTTATTAAAATTGGCAAAGCGCAAGATGATAAAAAAACAGCTAAGATGATTTTGGAAAAATCAGGAAGAAAAGAATCGTCGGTTAAAAACAAAACGGCAAAAGAAAAAGCCAGACAACAACAAAAGATTAAAGAGGCAATCAAACAAAAAGGCAAATCTCGCTAGGATATTTTTATTTTAGCAGAGAGAGACTTGTATGCGGTACTTAAGATTTTGAATTTATCTTCTGCGGCTGAGTCAGACTTGTTTATATCCGGATGATATTTTTTGACGGCTTTTTTGTAAGCTTTTTTTAGTGTTTGAATATCCAATTCCTCTATTTCCAGATCCATCATCTTAAGCCCCTGTCTTTCGTCAGGAGTTAATCGAATGTCGGTTGATGATTGGGATGAGGTAAAACCATCGAAAAAATTATAGTTTCCGTTTAAATCAAATCCAAAATTGTATTTTATATGTGATGAAAAGCGAAAATGTTGACGTTTGTTTTCTTCTTCGGTTTCGGCAAATGTGTCATCACCATAGTAATTCCATTTTGAATTATATTCTTGAACGTGTTCAAGACAAAACCAATAATATTCTTTTAGTTTGCGATCTTTGGGCGCACGATATTCACCGGCTTTGGTACAGCCCGGATGATCGCAAGAATGACGAGTATTGTCATTTTGCGGAGCGAAATATTTGCTTTGTCTTTTGGTACGTTTGATCATCTGTTTTTATACAAGTTAAGCCAATTCTGTGCAAGTTAACTTATTTTGTTCTTTGGTGCAACATATTTATTTTTGCGATTCTTGAGATGATGTAAAAATTTTTTGAAATGATTCAAAGCGAATCAGAATCTTGATTTGCCGAGAATCGGCAGATTGACTCACGGTAATCGATAACTTTTTGTTAACTAATCGAGGGATATAAGCAATCCAATCCCCCTGAAAGTCATTGTTTCATATCCTACCGACTCATTGTGATGATAGAATATGGACTGTTTTGTGGTGATATAAAAAAAGACAAAGAACCATTATAAAAGTTGTGAATATTAATTGTTTTATCTTTCGGTTTGCTTTGGTTGTGATAAAATTAGCACAATAAGTTAACTATATTCTATGGATTTTTAAAATGAGATTCACAATTGAACGCGCGCATTTATTGAAAACTCTGAGCCATGTTCAGAGTATTGTTGAAAAAAGAAATACTATTCCGGTTCTTTCAAATGTCAGAATTGAAGCTTTGGGCGATGGAATAAGCTTTAAAGCAACAGATATGGATACTGAAATTACCGAAATGGCTGATGCAAAAATTACTGAAACAGGCGCAACAACAGCTCCGGCACATATGTTGTATGATATTGTTCGCAAACTTTCTGACGGTAGTCAAGTTGAGTTGATTTATCCTGATGATAAAGGACAACTGACAATTTCTTCTGCTCGTTCTAAATTTTCGCTTTCAACAATTCCTGTAGAAGACTTTCCGGTTATTTCAGGAGATAAATTGCCAACTTCTTTTGTTATGGCAAAAGATGAATTGAAAGATGTTATTGACAGAACACAGTTTGCTGTGTCCACCGAAGAAACAAGATATTACCTTAACGGTTTGTTTGTTCATGCTAAAAAAGAGGGAAATTCGGAAGTTTTGCGAGTTGTGGCAACCGATGGTCATCGCTTGGCTTGTGTAGAATCCCCCCTGCCCCAAGGTGCTGAAAATTTAAAAGGCGTTATTATTCCGCGCAAAACAGTATCTGAAATCAGAAAATTGTTGGAAGACAACTCTGTTGAAAATGTTACTGTTGAAATTTCAGAAAATAAAGTGCGTTTTTCAGTGACCGATATTACTTTGACATCTAAGCTTATTGATGGAACTTATCCGGATTATGAAAGAGTGATTCCGACAGATAATGATAAATCTTTGGAACTTAATGTTAAGGAATTGGCTTCGGCTGTTGATCGTGTTTCGGTTGTTGCTGAAAGAACACGTGCTATAAAAATGCTTACAAATCAAAATAAAGTTACTATCGTTACTTCCAGCCCTGATTTAGGTAGCGCTTCAGAAGATTTGGAAGCTAAGTATGAACACGAATCTTTAGAAATAGGTTACAATTTCCGTTATTTGTTGGATATTCTCGGTGAAGTGAAAGGTGACACAGTACGTATTTCGTTTGCTGATGCTTCTTCACCTTCGGTTATTCATGATACTTCGGATTCAAGCGCAATCTATGTATTGATGCCGATGAGAGTATAAATGAACAGCTTAGCTTGCAATTTGGCTAATTTGACAAAGTTAAAGTCAGGTGTAGAACGCCTGACTTTAACTGACTTTAGAAACTATGCAAGCCTACGATTAAATGCAGAAATAGCTCCGATTATTGTTTATGGTGAAAACGGAAGTGGTAAAACCAATATCTTAGAAGCAATATCTTTTTTAACACCCGGAAGAGGTTTGAGAGGTGCAAGATTAGCCGATATAAAAAGGTTTATCCCCCAAATTGCAGGAGGAGGAAATATTTCGTTTGTATCGCCGTTGAATTGGGCTGTGTCTGCAGAAATCCTTAATAATGGTGAAGTATATAATATTGCAACAGCAGTCGAAAAAAGTTCTAAAGAAATCGACGAAGGGGACGATTATCGCTCTTTTGAAAGAAGAATCGTAAAAATAGATAACGCAAAAATATCATCTCAAGCCGAATTAGGAAGATATTTGTCGGCGATTTGGATAACGCCTCAAATGGATAGGCTTTTTAGAGGCGGAAGCCAACCAAGACGTTCGTTTCTTGATAGACTGGTATATGCTTTTGATATGGAACACGCAAAACGGACTGCAACTTTTGAACATTTGTATCGTGAGTGGTATAAGTTGCTTAAAGAGGGAAAAACAGATAATTTTTGGCTAAACTCTTTAGAAGAAAATATGGCAACAACCGGCGTGGCTATTGCAGCAGCCCGAAGAGAACAAGTTGCTAAACTTAATGCTTTTATAGAAAATGAACCGGATGATATATTTCCTTCTGTCAGATTGGAGCTTGACGGCATAATTGAAAAAGCTCTTGATGATAAACCTGCAGTAATCGTAGAAGAAGAATATAAAAATATGATGTCAAAACAACGTCGTTTTGTTTTGCAAAATGATAATCCTGATGGAATTAATCGAACAGATTTTAAGGTTTATTTTAGAAAAAAAGGAATGCCGGCAGATTTGTGTTCGACGGGAGAACAAAAGTCACTGTTAATCAGTATAATTCTTGCCCAAACAAAGTGCCAAACTCTGCATAAAGGTTTTGCGCCGATTATGCTGTTAGATGAAGTGGCCGCACATTTGGATGATGTTAAAAGAGAGGCTTTGCTTGAAAAAATTGTCGACCTTAACGTTCAGGCTTGGATTACAACAACAAATCCCGAACTTTTTGATAGTTTAAGAACTCAAGCTCAGTTTTTTGAAGTACGAAATAACAACGTAATTTGCGATTAGAACTTGTTTTGCGATTCTGTTTGCGATTCGGAAAACGAATCCAAAAAATCTTTAACAGGACTCAAAACGAATCCCAGCAACGATTTGATGCGAATCGTTAGTTTCTTTATAGGGAATCGGTAATTGTTTATTAATTTTTTTAGCCTAGCCTTAGTTTATCAAGACCGTTCTACGCTCGGATTCTATCCGTTTGACGATAAAAAGAGGGGCTTAAATGTTGTTAAAAATAAGACATCAGCTTGTAAAGACTGCTTTTTTAGCGGTCTGTTTGGCTATGTTGATAAATAGCAATGTTTGGGCGCAAACTGGACAAGTTTTAGATGTCAATAACGGTGAAACAAGAAACGAGCTTACAATCAGTAAAGATAGTGAAAACGCTATACTTAATATTAATGATGGCGGAACAGCAACCAATACCACAGTGCAAAATGATGGTGTTGTTAACGTGTATAATAATGGTACAGCTTCAGATACAACCGTAAAAAATATGGGAACGCTTAATATCCAAGAAGCCGGTTTTGCAACAGGAACGACAACTATTGAAAACGGCGGTTTAATAAACGCATCGTCAGGTGGTGGAATAATTAATAATTTGGTTGTTGAAGACGGTGGAATGTTTGAACTTACTAATACTGCAGAAATTGCCAATATTTCTGTTGAAGGGCAAAGTGGTTCTATCGCCGGAGCAAATGCTAATGATGTCGTAATAAATGATGGCTCAACACTTTATGTGCGAGATGGAAGCGCAAGCGGAACTATTGTTCAAAACGGAGGAACATTAAATATAGGAAATTCGGCTACGGTAACAGGTACAACTGTTGAAACCGGAGGATCTTTTGTTGCAAACTCTTCCGGCTCTACAATCAGCGATATAACCATACAAGATGGCGGAGCATTCGAACTTTCTACTAATGTTGATGTCAGCGATCTGAAAGATAAAGACGGAGACAGCTTGGGTAGTATTGCATCCGGAACAGCAACAAATATTATTCTTAATAAAGGCTCAATATTAGATGTGGAATCTTCTGATGTTGCGGAAAACACAACCGTAAGTGGTGGTAAACTGAATGTTTTGGGGGCAGCAAACACCGTTACCGTTACCGGAACCGGTAAAGTTGAGGTAGAAACCGGAGGTGTGGTTGACGGAGCAACTTTAACCGGTGTTGATGCTGAAAATATGGCGGTTATGGATGTTGAAGGAACCGCAAAAAATACAACATTAAACAGTTTTGGTGAAATGAATGTTGACGGAACGGCTGAAACAACAACCATTAATAATAATGGTGTAATGAATGTATATGGAACCGCTACTGATACAACCGTTAAAAACGGTGGTAAGATATCAGCTTTGGGAAGTGATGCGATAGTTGATATTTTAACTATTGAAACGGGAGGTAAATATGATATCTCAACAGGCGTTGAATTGTCCAATGCAACCATTAACGGAACAGATATGGGAACGATAACCAATAATGTTGCTGAAGATGTACTTATTAATGACGGATCTGTTCTTCGGGTAGAATACGGACATACGGCAAAAAACACTGTTGTTCAAAATGGCGGAACCATTGCTTCTAGTTCTGCCGGTATTATTGATGGTTTGACTATTCAAGATGGTGGAGCATTTGATTTAACAACCGAAACTGAGCTTTCCGGACTTAAAGATGGCAATGGCAACGATTTAGATGGTAGTATCACTGGAAATGTTGCTGAAAATATAACCATTACGGAAGGATCAACTCTTTCTGCTACCAGAGGAGGGGTTATTAAAAATAGCAGTGCTGTCGGCGGAACGATAGCTGTTGTGGATGGAACAGCTGAAAGTGTAACTGTTTCAAACAATGGAACTATTGTTGCTAATACTTTTGGTGCAAATGTTTCGGATACCCACATTGAGGCAACCGGTAATTATGATTTTTCAACAAATGCTAACGTTTCCGCCACATATGGAAGTGATAATAAAGAAATTATAATCAACAATCAATCCGTGACATCCGCTTTTGTCGGAAATGGCTCTAAATTAACCATTGAAGCAAATAGCGGAAAAGCAGAGTCTGTTGTGGTTGATGGCGGAACAATGATTGTTAATGAAGAAGCGAGTGCTAAGGATACAACTGTTTCATCAGGTGAGATGAATGTTGATGGAGGGATTGTTGAAAAATTAACTGTTAAAGGAACAGGTGTCGTAAATACTGAAAACAAAGCAAATTTGAAAACAGTAATCGTAGAAAACGGTGGTAAAGTTAATTTGGATGATTTTTCTATATCCAGCAACAATACTGTTGCGACCGGCGGTTCTATTAATGTTAAAAATGATGCAAATACTCTCAATACTACCGTAAATAATCAAGGTATTATTAATGTAGAACAAAGAGGATCGGCAACCTATACAACTGTTAATAATGGCGGCATTATAAATATTAAAAACGGAGGGGCTGCCGATACTGTTACGATTAATGCTAATGGTATATTAAATATGGATGCGGGTTCTACAGTATCAAGCCTTACTATGGAAAAAGATTCTATTATTAATATTGTTGACGGTTCATTGTTGAGCGGTCTTTTGACTATTGATGTTGGAGCAAATTTATCCGGTTCATCTTTAGATTTCAGTAATTTGTTTGCAGATGGTGCAAATAATTTGGAAATAGTTACATTTAAAGGCGGTGTCAACTCGGCATTTGGCGGCAATTTGGAAAATAATGACCCTGATAATAGGTCTTTGATTCTAAAAGACGGAGCATACATAATTTCAAACAGTGGACAAACCGGGGCAGTTAATGTTTCCGGTTGGAATACTATTGAATTTGATAATGCCAATATACGCCTTGAATCTGACTTATCTTTAAATGGAACAAATAAATCTGTTTCAATAAATGAAACAGCTAATTTAGATGTTTCCGGAAACGATGTTACTATCGGAGGAACTTTAATTAATGCCGGTACCATTGATTTAAGTGGTAATAGTCTTTTAACACAGGACGTGTTGACAATTGATGGAGACTATAGCTCCGATGAAGCTGATATTATTATGGATATAAATCCTTTAAATAACACGGCAGATAAAATCGTCATTAACGGCAATGTTTATGGAAAAACGTCTGTCTATATGAAGTCTAATTCGCCTAAAACAACAAATGAAAGTATTTTATTTGTTGATGCTCCTAATAATGTTAACGGAGGAGCTGACAGTTTTGAAATTTGGCGTGTAGAAAAGTCTCCGTTTATTTGGGATGTATTATTTGAAAATAATAAATGGTATGCTTATGTTACAAATGGTGACAGTCCTGTTATTGTGCCTGAAACCGCAGCTTATTATGGATTAATTGATAATACTTTTATGCAAACAGCTAGCTTGGGAGCTAATTTGCGCAACAACATAGCGATAAATGAATTTAGAAAAGTGGCTTGTAAATTGGCGAAGAATCAAAAATATTCAAACCGCTTGTGTCGAAGCGCACAGCCTGTATTTACAGGGTGGGTTGCGCCGGTTTATTCATCTGCAACTGTTGAGGCTCCTTATAATTATAAAGCAACTTTATCCGGAGTGGATGGAGGTTTGGATCTTATTAGCAACGGCGTTGCGAAATTAGGTCTGTTGGCATCTTATCGTAATGGTACATATACTTACGATGAGAGCGGAGAAACTTATACCTTGCAAGGAGAGGCTGAAACAGCTATCAACAGCTATTTAGCAGGAGCTTATATGCGTCTTGATGGAAATTATTGGTCTGTTCTTTTGGCAGGATACGGGGGAATACTTGATGCTGAAGTGAGTACGGAAGATGGGGTAAATTCCGACACTTCAGGAACAACTTTTGGTGCAACTTTAGATGTCAACTTTATCTATAAAAATGTTAGCGGGCTCAGAATCGAACCCGGGGTAAGGATTTCATACACATCTGTTAAGATGGATGAAATAAGCGACAATGCAGGCAAAGTCCAAGAATTTGACAATGCCAGCCGCACCGAGGTTGAAGCCGGATTACGAGTGGCAAAAAGGTGGGAATTCCCTGAAGCAAGAGCTGAAATTTTTGTAAAACCGGCAGTCGTTCAAACGATGAATAGTGCTTCGGATTTTGAATTGGTTGAAGAAAGACTCTTAGACTCAACAGAGGATCGTACAATAGTAAAAATTGAGGCTGGAATGTCTTTTGATATGATAGAAAATTGGAGTGCTTCCGTTGCAGGTTCGTACAGTTTTGGATCTGATTATACAAATACCGCTGCAAATCTTAGTGTAATATATAATTTTTAAGATACTTGAATATAACCATCTGACTGCATTTTAAATAATTTGGCATATCGACCTTTTTTTCGTAACAAACTAAGGTGAGTTCCCTGTTCAACAATCTGTCCGTTTTCTAAAACGATTATTCTATCCATTTCACGCAAGGTAGATAGTCTGTGCGCAATAGCTACAACAGTTTTGTTTTTCATTAATGTTTTCAGAGATGTTTGAATATATTTTTCACTTTCGGAATCAAGTGAAGATGTAGCTTCGTCAAATATAAGAATTGGAGCATTTTTTAGGATTGCTCGAGCAATAGCAATGCGTTGTCTTTCTCCACCGGAGAGAATAACTCCCCTATCACCTACTTTAGTATTATATTTATTTGCAAATTTATCTATGAACTTATCCGCAGATGCTTGCTTTGCGGCTTTAAAAACTTCTTGATCTGTTGCATCAGTTTTGCCATATCTGATATTATCGAGTAAACTTCTGTTAAAAAGGCATACATCTTGTGGTATTGTGGAAATATGTTTATGCAAAGAATCTTGAGTTACATCTTGAATATTTACTCCATTTATTGTTATTGAACCGGATGAAACATCAAAATAGCGAGCTATCAGTTTTATCAATGTTGATTTTCCGGAACCGGATGTTCCTACAACCCCTATTTTTTCTCCTTCTTTAATTTCAAGACAAAAATTGTTAAATATCGGTTGATTGTTGTTATATGCAAAACAAACAGAATCAAATTTTATACTTGCGCTTTTGGCTATTAATGGTTTTGCATTGGCTTTATCAATAATTTCAGGATCTTTTGCAAGTGTAATTAAAGCAGAATCTATTTGTCCCAATGTTCGAGAGAGCCCGTTGATTATCCAGTTAACTCCAAAGATTACTCCGCTTAATCTGTGCGACACGGTTAAAATGAAGAAAAATGAAGCTACGTCTATATGGCTATAGTAAAAAAGAGCGGTACTAATTAACATAATTAAACCGGTTGATAGCGTAGCAGAAATTCCTAAATACATATTTATAAGGCATTTTTGTTTTTGTTCTTTACTTTCCGTGTGCCGCCAAATACGCAATGTTTTTAGCATATTGATGCGTTCATATTTATAATTGGCAAAACTTTTTATCTCTGAATAGTTAGCGATAGAATCAACTATCATGGCATTTGATTTGCTTTGCTCCGTTGATGTTTTGCGCGATAAATCTGCCCTAATATACCCGAAATGACGACCTATAAAAAACATCATAATAACCCAAATAAAAACAACTATGCCAAGAATCCAGTTTATATAGGAAAGGATAACTAAATTTACAAACATAAAACAAAAATCAAAAAGTCCGTTACCACAATGAAAAAAGAAATCGACAACACCATTTTGTAATTGATTGAATTTATTGGAAATATTTCCTGCCATCTCGTTCGTAAAATAAGAAATGGAATGTTTGTTTACATAAGCAAATACATCTTTAATAACCAAAGAACGAAGATGAGGTATTAACTTACAGGCAAACCACATGCTCAGAGCTTGTAATACCTGCCCAATAAAATCTAATGAAATACATAAAACCAACAAACCTATGAGTAGATGCCAATAGTTGGGTTGGGATATTCCTGTGGCAATCCAATCGAATGTTTTAGCGATGTATAATAAACTTATTTGCGAAACACCTCGGGCAATCAACGACAGAAAAACAACTCCAAACAACACCAATTTAAATTTGCTAAGGTAATTCCAGATGAACTTTAACGCGGTTTTTTGCATAATTTATTAACCTAAAATTGACAGTTTGTTGATATTGTTATACCATGGTAATTAGTATAAAGCAATATTTGAAAGATGTGCAAAATGGAAACACAGTATTATACTTTGATTGAAAAGCAAGATTTCTTCGAAATTATAGAAAACAAATATGGAGAATTAGCCATTTTTATTGATGCAAGATCCGGTGTTCCGGATAATCCGGTTTTGGAATTTGATGGAAAACGAACCGCATTGCTCAAAAGAGATGCTCATTTAGCTGTTAAATTAGATAATATCAATGTTGAAACTGTTGAACCTTTAGCTGAATCCGAATTTGTTATGATTGTTGAATTAAAAGGAAAAATGGTAGAGCGAGTATATGGTGTTCCGGTTGAAAATGTTGAAGATATTGTTTTTGAAGGAAAGCAAACACGTGCAGATGAGTTGGTAAAAGCTAAAAATAGAGATGAACTTTTAAAAAGCTTTGGCGCTGTTAAAGTTTGGATTAATGGGGTTGATACTGTTAACAATGAGGATAAAAAGTAATGATTGGTTTAGTTTTGGTTACTCACGGAAATTTAGCTAATGAGTTTATATCAGCAATGCAACATGTTGTAGGACCTCAAGAACAGGTTGAAGGGGTATGTATCGGTCCTGATGACGATATGGAAATGCGTCGTAATGAAATTTTAGCAAAAGTAACAAATGTTGATAGTGGTGAAGGTGTTGTTTTGCTTACCGATATGTTTGGAGGAACTCCGTCAAATTTGGCTTTATCCATGATGGATAGAGCAAATGTAGAAATTTTAGCCGGTATTAATTTACCTATGTTGATAAAAATAGCCTCTTTGCGCAAAGAAAAAGATATGAAAGAGACTGTTGAAGGGGCGCAGGATGCCGGAAAAAAATATATTAATATTGCTTCGCAGTTGTTGGGGAAATAAGATGTCTGATAAAATTGTTAAGGAATTAGAGATAAAAAATATTAAAGGTTTACATGCTCGGGCAGCTGCAGCTTTTGTAAAAACATTGGAACCTTTTGATGCTCGCATAGAGGTTGAGCGTATAGGACAATGTGTTGACGGATGTTCTATTATGGGATTGATGATGTTGGCCGCATCAAAGGGGACAAAGATAAAAATATCCGCTTCCGGAAATCAGGCGACAGAAGCTCTATCTGCTTTAGAAACATTGATAGAAAACAAATTCGGAGAAGATTAGTTGCCGACGAAAGCTTCTCGTAATCGTACCATTTGCCTGGAAAATAAAGAGGTTTTACAATTAACGTCTTCGGCTGTTAGGTTATATAAAAAAGAAAATCTAGAAGATGTTGTTAATAAAGTTATATGGCAAGATACATTGAAAGCCATGGATTTTTTGCCGGATAAATGTATTGATTTGATGATTGTGGATCCTCCATATAATATAACCAAAAATTTTGGAACATCGGTTTTTAAAGAAATGAAAACTGATGAATATGCAAAATGGCTTGATAAATGGCTGAGAAAAACAGTCAGACTATTAAAAGATGATGCTTCTGTTTATATTTGCGCTGATTGGAAATCATCTATTGCAATTCCTTATATTGCCGGCAAATATTTTGAATTGCAGAATCGGATTTCGTGGGAAAGAGAAAAAGGGCGGGGAGCAAAAAACAATTGGAAAAACTGTTTAGAAGATATTTGGTTTTTTACAAAAGGAAAAAGTTATAAATTTAATTTAGATAAAGTAAAAATTTTGCGTCCGGTTATAGCTCCTTATCGAGATGGAAAAGGAACCCCGAAGGATTGGTTTGAGGATGGGAATAAAAAATTCAGATTAACTCATCCGTCCAATGTCTGGACGGATATATCGGTGCCTTTTTGGTCTATGGCTGAAAACACAAATCATCCAACTCAAAAACCTGAAAAACTGATTGCGAAATTAGTTTTGGCCTCATCTGATGTTGGCGATGTTGTGTTTGATCCGTTTCTAGGATCAGGGACAACAGCAGTTGTGGCAAAAAAATTGGGGCGAAATTTTATCGGAATTGAAAAAGAACGTGAATATGTTGCTCTTTCCTTAAAAAGATTGGATTTGGCAAACTCAAACACCCATATTCAGGGTTTTGAAGATGGTATTTTTAAACCAAGAAATATGTAATCTTATTGGTTAGGTTGTTATTATTTAATTTGCTCTTACTTCTTTTATTGCTTAACAAAAAAGATTAATCAATTTATTAGGAGTAATAAAATATGTGTAAAGATATGAGAGATTCATATAGCGCATCAAAAGAAGCTTCTTCATCAAAAAAGATGTCTGCTTCTGCAGATAAAGATGCAAATAAGCCATCAACAAACAAAGGATCTAAATCTTCTTCGTCTTCTTCCGGCGGATGCGGATGTGGCGGATATTAAGATAATTATATAAACCGGTTTGCCCCCTGTTAAAATCTTTTGATATTGACAGGGGGTTGTTTTGTATGTAGTTTTTATTATATTCTTAATAAAAACTACAGTTTATATTATTGAGGAAAATATGGTGAAATATTTTTTTATAATGGTTTCTTTTTTGTTTTTCAGTCTTAATGCAAAAGCTCAGTCAACCGAAAATTTACAGAAGATTGAAACATATTTAAATAGCATAAAAAGCCTTGAAGCTACTTTTGTGCAGATGGCATCAAACGGTGCTACCGCTGAAGGGCGTTTGTTTATAAAGAAGCCAAATAAAATACGTATGGAATATGCGGAACCGACTAATGTTTTGATTGTCGGTGATGGTGATTTTATAGTCTATAAAGATCTTGATCTGGATCAAGTTACGCATATTGATTATGATGATATTCCTGCATCAATGATTTTATCAGACAAGATTAATATTGATAATAATAAAATAAAAGTTCTTGATTTTTATCAGGACAGCGGTTCAACTTCTATCACTCTTGACTATGCTGATAAAGGTGAGTTGGGGCCGATTACTTTGGTATTTTCAAATAATCCTTTAGAACTGAAACAGTGGAAAATAGTTGATCCGCAAAGTGTTGAAGTTAGTGTCTCATTATATGATGCAAAAAAAGATTCTGAACTAAATAATCAGCTATTTGAATATAAAGATAAAAAAAACAGTTCTCGTAATTTTAAAAAGAAAAAATAGATTATGAATTCTTTTTCTCTTGTAACTTGGAATGTGAACTCCATTCGAATTAGAGTTGATTTAATGGCTTTACTGGTTAAAAATTATGAACCAGACATTATTTGTTTGCAAGAAATCAAAGTAAAAGACGAAGATTTTCCGTTTGATGATATTTATAAATTGGGCTATCCTTATGTTGCACTTTATGGAATGCCCGGATATAACGGAGTGGCAATAATATCAAAAACACCTATACATAATGAACAGAGGTGTGATTGGGTAGGAAAGAAAGATGCAAGACATATTAAAGTGTCTGTCTTTGATGATATAGAAATTAATAATATTTACATTCCTGCTGGCGGCGATATTCCTGATCCTATAATTAATTTATCTTTTGCGCATAAACTTTGTTTTATGGATGATATTTCGGAACGCTTTGAGCAAAACAAAGAAACATTGCAATCTCAAAAAATATTACTCTGTGGTGATTTCAACGTAGCTCCGAGCGAAAATGATGTATGGGGACACAAGCAACTTCTGAAAACAGTATCCCACACACCGATAGAAACGGAGCGTTTAAACAGATTATTTACGTCTTTGGATTTTGTTGATGCCGTGCGTATATTTGCTCCAGAGCCAGAAAAAATATTTTCCTGGTGGAGCTATCGTAATCCCAATTGGAAAACAAATAACAAAGGGCGACGCTTGGATCATATTTGGGTTTCTCAAAACCTCAAAAATAGATTACTTTCTGCTAGAATCTTGACTGAGTTCCGGGGTTTTGAAAGACCTTCGGATCATGTTCCTGTTATGGTGGAAATCAGCCTCTAGTGTGTTCTCCTCGGCTCATCATTCTTTGGCGAGTTTTTGCAAGTTCATATTCTCGTTGATTACGCTCTCTTTTGGCTCTTTCTTTAGGGGTTTCTCTATAGTTAGCCTTCACCTCTCTGAGTGCAGCCAATCTTTTTAGAAGATCTTTTTGTGATACATTTGATGTACTTACTTTAAGAAAGTCAAATATTTTTTCAGGGGTTAAAATCATTTGAAGGTTATTGTTTTTAAGCAATGCTTCACCTGCTATAATCTTATTAAGTTCGACATCCAATGCTTCATCCCAATCTTCATCGTCATCATCTAAACTCTCTTTGATTATTTTTAATAAAAAACCTTTAAATAGCTTATTTACCAAACGAATAAAATTTTTACTGGTAACTGTGGTATTGCTTGATGCATTCATAAGAGCAAACAATAAAAGATTCTTTACATATTTTTTTTGATATTTAGATAAGTTGATATTACCGACAATACCTTGTTTAGCAGCCTCTAAAACTATATCTCTTTCTTTTTTAAATTTATCGCTCATTTGCGTTCTCTTGAATTATAGGCAAAAAATAATCAGCAACCTTTTGATATACATCTTTCTTAAAAGCAACTATTCTCTTTGGCGCCTCAGATATGTCAACCCATTCAAACGCTTTGAATTCTATTTCATCCGGATTTGTAAAAAAATTTATTTCAGAATCTTGCCCTAAAAAATCGAACATAATCCATGTTTGTTCTTGTCCGGAATATGGTGCATAGTAATGCTTTTTATCTCCCTTGGGAAAATCATATCTGAGAGATGTCGGCATTTTAGCCTTAAACTCAACTGACGAAATTCCTGTTTCTTCAAAAAGCTCTCTTTTGGCAGCTTCAATAATATCTTCATTTTTCTCTATTCCTCCTTGAGGAAACTGCCATTGCAAATCTTTTTGATCTGCTCTGGCACAAAGAAGTACTTTGCCTTTGCGACAAACAATTATTCCAACATTTTTACGATAAAGTTTAGTCATTATTCTACCACCAAGTTTGATAAAGGAACTAAAGCAAATGGTTTTGTTATATCAACAGTTTTTGCCTCTTCATATGATACCTGTGGCGAAAATGTTTTTATCCAATTATATAGAGCAATAATTGTTACCGGTTTGGGATCTGCAACTATTAGAACTTGTCCTTTATCAAAGGCTATATTTTCTGCTTTTTTTAGCATGTCTTCTATATCATCCTTTCCGGCATCTTTATCAATAATTATATCAGCTCGTCTGCGAGGTAATCCTTCTATATTTATTTTGGCGATGCTATCCCCTTCTGTGGCATCAATAACCAACAACCCTCTGGATTTACTCTCGCTTAATATTGCTTCCATAACTATTTTGTTGCTATCGTTAGCCAAACCATCTCTTATTATAATTCCCCCTATTGGTGATACCGCAGATATTGTTTGACGAAACCTATCCAAGGCCTCTTCACGGGAAAGATTAAGCGTTATTGATAAAGGTCCTTTGTCTTCCTTGAAAAAATCTTTGGAAGAAAGCAATAAATCAACATATGTTTCGTGTCCACAAGTCCTTGATTTTGAAACAGCTTCAGAAGATTTTGTTATATAAGGGGTAAAACCAAGCGATGTTTCCGCATCAAATCCTTCGGCAACTTTTTCTATGGTATTCAAATCAAACCCTAATCCTGATATAACTAAAGCGATTTTTTTGAAATTTGGTTGAACTTTAACCGAATGACCATATTCAATCCAAGGTCTCCTGCCATCTTCTGATACTTTTGGCAGTTTTTTTTCTTCAGATGTTGTTTCTACAAGTTCAGCCACTGCTTCTATATTTTTTAACTGATACATTGGTGTTGTTGCTTTAAGATTAAAGACCGTGGGAACCTCTGTCAGTAATTTATCAACAGAAAAGCTGTTATCTGCAATCGGAGGGGTATCTTCTTCCTTTTTATCTGCAACAGCATCAACAACAACCTCTGTAATTTGACTTTTTTCTTGAGCTTTTAATTTATCAGGTAACGTTAAAACAAATTTTGGAGCTTTATTATCTTTATCAAACATCAGTCTGTCGATTTTTGACAGATATACAGGTTCACTCTTTTCTTCAGCAAACCACCAACCAATTCCCAGAATAAAAGCTATTATTACCAGAAAAGCAGTTATTAATTTATCGTATTTTTCCAAATTGTTTTGCAAGACGACTTTTCCTTATTTATTTACATTATAAACGTTTAGTGCTTTAACTAAGTCTACTGCTCTTGACAATTGGTAGTCTTTTTTCCAATCATCTTCATTTTTTTTCTTATTTTCTTTTTTATTTTTATTATCTGATATGGTTTCATTTTTTAGAGCGTTAGTATATTCTGCCTCACTAAATCCGTATTCATCTTTGAATTCCTCAACTTTAGCCGGATGTACAACAATATCCGGTTCAATGCCGGTTGCTTGAATAGATTTTCCTGACGGAGTATAGTATTTGGCTGTTGTAAGACGCATAGCTCCGTGTTTTCCCAAAGGAACAACTGTTTGCACACTACCTTTACCAAATGATTTTTCTCCTATAATTACAGCTCTCTTATGATCCTGTAAAGCTCCTGCAACGATTTCTGAAGCCGAAGCTGAACCGCTATTTATAAGAACAACCACCGGCAATCCCTCGGTTATATCTTTTCCTTTAGCTGAATAACGCAATGTATCCTCTTCATTACGCGCACGGGTTGAAACAACTTCTCCTTGATCAAGAAACAATCCGGAAACAGCAACCGCTTGATCTAACAAACCTCCCGGATTGTTTCTGACATCTAACACTATTCCTTTCAATGGTTTTTTACGATTTTTTGTTTCTTTTTCAAATGCTTTTTTTATATCTAAATCAACGTCTTCAGAAAATGAACTAATACGTATGTACATAACGTCATCATCTTTTATATCTGTTTTTACAGAGCGTGTTTTTATTTCTTCTCTTTTTAACGTAACATCAAAAGGTTTTTCATTTACTCGACGAATTGTAAGTTTTACCTTGGTTCCGGGTTTTCCTCTCATTTTATCGACAGCCTCATTTAAGGTCATTCCTATTATCGTTTCTCCGTCGATATTTGTTATATAATCGCCAGGTTTAAGTCCTGCACGAAAAGCCGGAGTGTCATCTATCGGAGATACAATTTTAACAACGCCTTGTTCCATTGTTATCTCAATACCTAATCCTCCGAATTTGCCGCTGGTTTGTTCAGTCATGTATTTAAAATCTTTAGCATCTAAATAACTTGAGTGAGGATCAAGAGAAACCAGCATACCATTGATAGCAGCTTCAATTAACTGCTTGTCAGTAATTTCTTCAACATATGTTGCTTTTGCTCGCTCCATTACTTCACCAAAAAGATTCAACAACTCGTACGAATTAACGTCTTCATCTTTCTTGTTTTTAGCCAAAGCTGATGATGCCAATATTATTGAGACTAAGCTAACAAATAAAAGTTTTTTTAACATAGTGTATTCCTAAACATTAAATTTTGAACCAAGCAGCCGGATTTATTGGCTGATTATTTTTACGAATTTCAACATAAAGCTCTGAACCGATATCCGTAGGCATCAACCCAACAGGTTCTCCTGCTAAAAGCATCTGTCCTAACTCTACATCAATGTTGCCAAGCCCTGCTAACAAAGATAAATATCCTTCACCATGCTCCACGATAATCATATTTCCATACCCTCTAAACTCTCCGGCAAAAATTACCGTACCATCAAAAGGCGATATAACTTGAGCGTTGGACCGAGTTGCTATGGTAATACCCTTGGACGAAACGCCCTTAACTTTTTGCTCTCCATAACGAGTAATTATCGTGCCTCTGGCCGGCATCGGAAGACTTCCCTTTGCTCTTGCAAACCCTGATGCTATATTTGTTATAGCTTCGCTTCGCGTTTTAATCAAGTCATCAGATTGTTTTTCCTCTTGTTTTCTGCGTTCTTCTTGTCGCCTTCTTTCTGCTTCTTGTCGTTCTTTTTCTTTTCGTTGTCTTTCCAGTTTACCTAATAAATCTCGTAAATCTTGAGCTTGAGAGGCTAATTTATCTACGTTTTTCTTTGCTTTTTCACTCTTTATAGCAACAGCATTGCGCAATTGAGATTTTTGCTTAACCAATTTTTGCATTCTTTCATGTTCTGTTTTCATAACGTTTTTTTGTTTTGATATTTCGTTAATCTGCTTTTCAATACGATCCCTCTTTTTTTGAATTTCTTGCAACTGTTTTCGAATTTGCTCAGCATTTTCTTCCAAATACGGAACTGTTTCTCTTAGTATCATTGCGCTTCTGATAATATCAACAGGAGTTAGAGGTTGAACAAGTAACGACTCTGTCGGTTTTAGAGCTAAATTTTGCAATGCGGCTAACATTTTTATCAAATTATCGTCTTCTTTGGTAAAACCTTGTTGTGCTTGTTTAAGGTCGTCTTCAAGAAAGGATAATTGCTTTTCCATTAATGATAATTTTTCTTCATTATTCTGTATCTTTTTGGCTGCTTTTACCATTTTTTGGCTGACTTCTGATAGTTCTATAGCTATCTGCGTTGCTTGGGCTTGCAATTTTTTATGTTCCATACTTTGCTGAAACACTTTTTCTTCAACTTTTTTCAGTTCATCCTTTGAAACAGATGTTGCGGAAGCGGTGTCACAAAATACGGTTGCGACACCTACTCCGAACACAAATAATTTCCAAAAGAATCTAAAGTTCATAAATTACCTTTTTAATAATGAAGTTCCTGTCATTTCTTTCGGTTGTTCGATACCTAACAACTCTAGCATTGTAGGGGCTATATCAGCAAGCTTTCCGTCTTTTAATTCTGTGTTTTCATTATTATTAACAAGCACCGCTTGAACCTTGCCGACTGTATGAGCTGTATATGGCTGCCCTGTCGTTTCATCGATCATTTTTTCCGCATTACCATGATCAGCCGTCACAAGCAAAATACCATCAACACTTTTTATTGCTTCTTCAACTTTTCCCAAACAATCATCAACTGCCTCCACAGCTTTGAGAGCGGCATCCATTATCCCGGTATGACCAACCATATCGCCATTAGCAAAATTGCAAATAATTACGTCAAACTTTTTGCTTTTTATTGCTTTAACAAGTTGTTCCGTTACCTCGTAAACACTCATTTCAGGTTTAAGATCATATGTTGCAACTTTGGGACTGGCTATAAGAATTCGCTCTTCTCCTTTGAACTCTTTTTCTTCTCCGCCGTTGAAAAAGAAAGTTACATGTGCATATTTTTCCGTTTCGGCAATACGAAGCTGTGTAAGACCTTTATTTGCAATTACCTCACCAAGAATATTAACAAGTTGTTCCGGAGGAAAGATTGTTTTCATAAAACGGTTATGATCTACAGAATATTCTGTCATTCCTACACTGTGAGATAATGAAACTATTTTTTTACGTTCAAAGCCTTTAAATTCCGTATCGGACAAAGCGTAAAGAATTTCACGAGCGCGATCGGCTCTAAAATTTGCCATAAGTACGGCGTCGCCATCATTTATACCTTGATAATCACCTATTACAACAGGAACAACAAATTCATCTGTAATGTTGTCGGCATATGAACTTGTGATTGCATCTTCTGTTGATGCAAAACGTTTTCCATCTGCTAAAACAATGTTGTTGTATGCTAATTCAACTCTGTCCCATCTCTTATCCCTATCCATTGCGTAAAAACGACCTTCAATTGTAGATATTTTTACATTATCAAATGAAGAAATCTCTTTCTCAAACTTATTTAAATATTCTTTTGCTGATGATGGTGGGGTATCTCGACCGTCTAAAAACGCATGCACTCTTACAGCAACGCCATGTTCGCTGATAATTTTAGCTAATGCTACAATATGACTTTGCATAGAGTGAACACCACCAGGTGACATTAACCCCATTAAATGGCATGTTTTACCTGAAGCTTTTAAGTCTTCAATCATTTTTGTTAATATAGGGTTGTTTGCGAGACTTCCGTCTTTTATTGCCTGATCTATCTTAGGTAAATCTTGCATAACAACTCTTCCGGCGCCAAGATTGGTGTGTCCTACTTCAGAATTTCCCATTTGTCCTTCAGGCAATCCGACGGCTAATCCGGAAGTTTCTATAAGGCTGTGAGGACACTCCTCAAGCAAGCGATGCCAATTTGGTGTTTTCCCCACCTCAATAGCGTTATCAGATGTTTTTTCTTCCCTATATCCCCATCCGTCTAATATCAGCAACATTACAGGTTTTTGTGTCATTATTTTTTCCTCTATTTTGTTATAAACTTTTCGTCATTATATATAATATTTTGTAAACGGAAAGCACTATTTTTAATTCTTTAGCGCATAATTTTTTGCCAAATTCGTGCCGGTAATCCAGATCCATAAACCCCTTTCATCGGAGAGTTGTCATCATTGCCAACCCAAACAACGCAAATGTATTCATTATCAAATCCGACAAACCACGCATCTCTGTTGTCTTGAGTTGTTCCTGTTTTACCAAAAATTTCTCGCCCGATTTTTATATACCTTCCGGTACCGGTTTTCATTACCTCTCGCAAAAGCTTTTTCATTTTGATTGTTTCTTCTTCACTGAATATTCTTATATTCTCAGATTTATTACGTTGATATATTTGATAACCGTCTTTTGTATAAACCTCTTCAATCGTATATGGCCAAACAGAATACCCTCCATTAGCAACAGAAGTATATGCCGCAGCCATATCAATCAATTTTACAGATGAAGTACCCAATGCTATCGAAAGATCATTTTCAATCGGGGTAGTAATTCCTGCCTTCTGAGCTGTTTTAATAACATTTTTTATTCCAATTTCACGAGCCAACCTAACCGTTGCAACATTAAGAGATTTTGCAAAGGCGTTTCTGAGGGTAACATCTCCATAATATTCCCCATCATGATTTTCCGGTTGCCAATCTTTTATTTTTAATGGTTTATCTTCAATTATATCTTCCGGCATCATTCCTTGTCGAAACGCTTCCAGATAAACAAATGTCTTAAAAGCCGATCCCGGCTGGCGCAATGCCTGAGTTGCACGGTTAAATTGACTCTCCGAATAATCAATTCCTCCAACCAAAGCTTTAACTGCTCCGTTTTTATCTAAAATCACCACAGCACCGTTATTTACATTAGCATCTTTTGCTTTTAACACCTCTTGTCGGAGTATTTGCGATGCTTTTTCTTGCAAATCTTGATTAAGGGTTGTTAAAGCATAAATATCTGTTTCCTGCTCTCCAATATAAGATTTTATTTCATCTAATGCCCAATTTGCAAAATATGTTCCTTGTTTAACTTTCGAGTTTTTTTCTCGCCCTAAAGGCATTTTTAATGCCCTATCAAAATCTTCTTTTGTTAATAAATTGTTTTCCAGCATAATGCCCAGTACAATTTTTGCTCTTTCTAAAGCTTTTTCTTTTGAAGCTATCGGATTGTATCTGGACGGGGCTTTCAGCATACCGGCCAAAACAGCACCCTCAAGAATATTTAAATCTTGAGATGTTTTTTGAAAATATTTTTGTGATGCGGCTTCTATTCCATAAGCCCCATTTCCAAAGTAAACTCGATTTAAATACAGTGTTAATATTTGTTCTTTATTAAATTTGTGTTCAAGCCAAAATGACAATATTAATTCTTGAACTTTTCGATTTATATTTTTTTTGTTAGTCAAAAAAAGATTTTTGGCCACCTGTTGAGTTATTGTACTACCTCCCTGAGCATAGCGTCCGGCGAAAATGTTAGTTATCATTGCTCGTGTAAAAGAAATTATATCAAAGCCAAAATGCTTATAGAATCGACGATCTTCGGTGTATACTATAGCGTCAACAATATGTTGCGGCAATTCTTCGGAGCGAATAATATCCGAATATACCGTTCCGAAACTTTGTACTTCATTACCATTTTCAGCTAAAATTGTTGTTGCCGGAAGACGAGTTCTGTTTATAGCTTTGTCCATATCCGGAATTGTTATGACACAAAATCCTAAGTACAACAAAAAAAGCCCTAAAAAAATACCTGATAATTTTAGGAAGAGTTTTACCTTTTTATTGATTAATGCTTTTTTACTTTTTGTTTTGTTTTTTTTTCTTTGCTTTTTACTTTGTTTTTTTACCACAGAAGCCCCCTTGCTATTTTAATTAATGTGATGATAACGGTAAAAACTAAAAAAACTTTTAATTGGGGTAAAACCTTTTTATTTATTGGCGGAAAAATAAAAATTTTGTATATTAAAACATAATAAATCATTGTATGAGGTTTTTATGACACAGAAAATTTGTTTAATCGACGGATCAGGGTATATTTTTAGAGCTTTTTACGGCCTACCCCCATTAAATGCTCCTGACGGAACACCGGTTAATGCTGTGTATGGTTTTACAAATATGTTTTTAAAACTAACATCAAAAATCGATTGCGATTATTGCTTGGTTTTATTTGATGCAAAACGTCAAAATTTCAGAAATGAAATATTTTCAGACTATAAAGGGACACGAAAAGAAACTCCTGAGGAACTTATTCCTCAGTTTCCGATAATTCGGGAAGCTGTTGATGTCTTAAACATCAGTTTTTTAGAAATGGAAGGCTATGAAGCCGATGATTTAATAGCGACATATGCAGAAAAAGCTTTAGCAAACAACATCAATGTTGTTGTTGTGTCAGCTGACAAAGATTTAATGCAACTAATTCGTCCCGGTGTTGAGCTTTATGACCCGATGAAAGACAAATTTTTTACACCTGAAGATGTAAAAGAAAAATTTGGCGTATATCCGGATAAGGTTGTTGAGGTTCAGGCTTTGTCCGGTGACAGCATAGACAATGTACCCGGAGTTCCGGGAATCGGCCCAAAAACAGCGGCTCAACTGGTTAATGAATTTGGTTCTGTTGATGAAATTATCGCTCATGCGTCTGAAATAAAACAAGAAAAACGTCGACAATCTATTTTAGACAACATTGAAAATGCTAAAATATCTCTACAATTAGTAACGTTAAAAAAAGATGTACCTGTTGAAAAACAATTAGATTGTTTTCAATGCAGATGTCCCGAAGCCGATAAAATATACAAGTTTATTGATAAATACGGATTTAATTCTTTGCGCACACGAATTGATAAATGGCTTAAAGAACGCTGTTTACAGCTGAAGGACTCAGATATTTCAACTCCGATAAAAAGACATTATTCTATAGCTGTTAACGAAACCGATGTTAAACAATTAGTTTTAAAAATAAAAAAATCTTCGCAAGCAGCAATAGCTGTTGTGAGTGATGCTGATAATGCCTCTTTTGGCTGCGCTATAGGTTTAAGTATTGCTACTGCTGAAGGAGAGGCTTGTTATATTCCTTTTGAAAAGAGTACCGAACCTGCTGATTTGTTTTCTATCAATTCAAAACAACCTCAAATATCAAAACAAGTTTTCGATACTTGGTTAAAACCGTTGTTTTTCAGTAAATCCATCTTAAAAATAGGTCATAATTTAAAAAACTCTATACATTTTTTGGCAAACACATTTGGTGAAATTGATTTTGAACCATATGATGATAATGCTGTTATATCTTACTGTTTGGACAGCTCTGAACACTCTCATGATTTGCCATTTTTGGCGCAAATGTATTTTGATGAAAAGATTCTAAAAATTGATGATTTGATCGGTGTCGGTAAAAATAAGGTTTTATTGAAAGATGTCGATGATGAAAAACTTAAAGAGTTTGCTTGTGAACAAGCTGATTACACTTTAAGACTTTACAAAAAATTAGCAGACAGATTGGTACACGAAAAAAGAACAACCATTTACCAACAATTTGACAGACCTTTGATAAAAACATTATATAAAATGGAACATCGAGGTGTGCTGATTAATTCCGGAGAATTACAAAATCTAAAAAAATGGTTTGAAGAACGCCTAGAGGCCATTGAACGCGAGATATATTCAATTACTGATGACAAATTTAATATCGCATCACCCAAACAAGTTGGCGAAATTTTATTTGATAAAATGGGGTTAAAAGGAAAAAAAACAACTTCAGGGGCTTGGGCTACAAGTGCTGATGTTTTAGAAAATTTGGCGGAAGAAGGCGTTGAACTGGCTGCAAAAATATTGGAATGGCGAGAAATAAGCAAACTTAAATCCACATATACAGATTCATTATTTACGTTGTTGGATAAAAATAATCGTCTTCACACTACTTATAGTCAAATAGTTGCTAATACCGGCAGACTTGCGTCAAATAGCCCAAATTTACAAAATATCCCTATTCGTAGTGAAGATGGAAAGAAAATACGCTCTTGTTTTATAGCAAAACCGGGGTACAAACTAATTTCTTGTGATTACTCTCAAGTAGAGCTGAGGTTATTGGCAGATGTTGCTGATGTAAAAAAACTGAAAGAAGCGTTTGATAATGGTATTGATATTCATACGGCAACAGCTTCTCACGTTTTTGGCGTACCGACGGATAATGTTGATGCAAATCTGCGCAGACAGGCAAAAGCAATAAACTTCGGTATCGTTTATGGTATATCTCCCTATGGTTTAGCTAAAAATATAGGCGTTGATACATCAATGGCTAAATCATATATAGATGCCTATTTTTCACAAATGCCGGAAATAAAAAAATATATGGAAAAGACAATAATATTTGCTCATAGCAATGGCTATGTAGTAACACCTTTCGGAAGACGTTGCCCTGTTCTGGGAATAAATGACAGTAACAAACGTGTTGTTGCAAACGCTGAACGAGCAGCCATAAACGCTCCTATTCAGGGTGGCGCCGCCGATATTATTAAGCTGGCAATGAATAAGATAGAAAATATTTTAACTGAAAAAAACATGAAAACACAGATGCTTTTACAAGTTCACGACGAATTGGTTTTTGAAGCACCGGACGATGAAATTGAGAGGGCTTTGGAAATAATAAAATATAACATGGAAAATATTGTAAAATCTTCTGTTACGTTTATTGCAGAAGCAGGCACAGGAAAAACTTGGACTGAAGCTCATTAAAAACTTATTTTTTATACACAAATCAATGGAAAACCTTCAAATTTTTCTTGGGTTTTCAGGTGACTTGTTGTATATTTTTTCTTAACTGATTTGATAAAAAAGGAAAGAAAAAATATGGTTTCAGAAGTTACTAACGCCACAGAAAAAGAATATGGTGCAGATTCAATTAAAGTTTTGAAGGGGCTTGATGCCGTACGCAAACGTCCCGGCATGTATATCGGTGATACGGATGACGGTTCCGGCCTTCATCATATGATTTATGAAGTTTTAGACAATGCTATAGACGAAGCTTTAGCCGGTTATTGTGATAAAACCGAGGTTATTCTAAATCCTGACGGCTCTGCAACAATTCGCGATAATGGTCGAGGTATTCCGGTAGGGATGCATAAAGAAGAAGGTATTTCTGCAGCCGAAGTTATTATGACAGAGCTTCACTCCGGCGGAAAATTTGATAATAACTCATATAAAGTATCCGGCGGATTGCATGGTGTTGGTGTGTCTGTGGTTAATGCTTTATCTACTTGGTTAAAATTACGCATTTGGCGTGAAGGAAAAGAGCATATTGCAACTTTTGCTAACGGAAATGTTACAGAACATCTTAAAGTTGTTGGATATGCTCCTGATTGTCATGGTACAGAGGTAACATTCTTGCCGTCTCCGGAAACATTCACGATGACCGAATTTAATTTTGAAACATTGGAAAGAGCTATAAGAGAAAAGGCTTTTTTGAACTCCGGTGTGTACTTAAAGTTGATTGATAATCGTGGTGCAGAACCTCGAGAAGTGGATTTTCATTATGAAGGCGGATTGAAAGCTTTTGTAAACCATTTAAATAAGGCAAAATCTCCATTACACGAAGAGGTTATTTCCATAGCCGGAGAAAAAGACGATATTTCGGTTGAAGTTGCTTTACAATGGACAAATGCCTATAATGAGAGCATGCTTTGTTTTACAAACAATATTCCTCAAAAAGACGGTGGCACTCATTTGGCAGGATTCAGAGGGGCTTTGACAAGAAGTCTTAATACTTATGTTCAAGAAAATGGTTTGCTGAAAAAAGAAAAAATTACACTATCCGGTGATGATATGCGCGAAGGATTGAGTTGTGTTTTGTCGGTTAAAGTGCCTGATCCTAAGTTTTCATCACAAACCAAAGATAAACTTGTTTCATCAGAAGTTCGCCCTGTTGTTGAAAATATTGTTAACGACAAACTAAAGGAATGGTTGGATGAACATCCTAATGAAGCAAAAATAATTGTAGGGAAAATTGTTGAAGCTGCAACGGCTCGTGAAGCTGCAAGAAAAGCAAGAGAGCTTACTCGTCGCAAGGGGGTTTTAGATGTTGCATCTCTACCCGGAAAGTTGGCTGACTGCCAAGAAAAAGATCCTGCATTATCGGAAGTATTCATAGTGGAGGGAGATTCTGCTGGTGGTTCTGCAAAACAAGGAAGACACCGCAGAAACCAAGCTATTATGCCTTTGCGTGGTAAGATATTGAATGTCGAAAGAGCTCGTTTTGATAAAATGCTTAACTCTGCTGAGATAGGTACAATCATTACGGCTTTAGGGACGGGAATTGGGCGTGATGATTTTAACGCTGATAAGTGCAGATATCATAAAATTATTATCATGGCCGATGCCGATGTTGACGGATCACACATAAGAACATTGTTGTTAACATTCTTTTATCGTCAAATGCCGGAGCTTATTGAAAGAGGATATGTTTATATCGCTCAACCTCCTTTGTACAAAGTAAAAAAAGGTAATTCAGTTCTATATATTAAAAATGAAAGAGAAATGGATGACTATCTTGTTCGTGGCGGTTGTGATGATGCTTCATTAATTTTGGCTAATGGAGAACAAATAATCGGTCAGGATTTAATTGAACTGGTTGAAAAGAATCGTAAAGCAAGGGGGTTGATTGCAAACCTAAGCAAAAATGTTCCTGAAAAGATTATTGAACAAATGGCTATTTATGGCTTTTTTGCACCCGAAATTTTATCGAGCAATAATATTCAGCAAGAATTGGATAAATTAGCTGTTAAACTGGATGAACTTGAGGCTGAATACGATAGAGGATGGAAAGCAGAAATGCAATCCGACGGAAGCTTATTGTTTAGTCGTACATTAAGAGGTGTTACGGAAAAACATGTTGTCGGAGCTAATATATTAGATATGCAAGAGGCTAATGTGTTGGCCGGATTGCAGAAAGTGTTATATGAAACCTTTAATCAGACATCTACCCTTGTGTCAAAACAAGGTATTGAAAAGAAAATCAGCGGACCTGTAACATTTGTAGATGCTGTTTTAGCGGCCGGAAAGAAAGGTATCAGTATCCAGAGATATAAAGGATTAGGAGAGATGAATCCTGAACAACTTTGGGAAACAACTCTTGATCCGGAAGCGCGTTCTCTTCTTCAAGTTAAGATAGACCATATGGAAGAAGCTGATGAAACTTTTTCAACGCTTATGGGTGATGTAGTAGAACCGAGAAAAGAGTTTATACAAGAAAACGCTCTAAATGTTGTAAATTTAGATATTTAACAAAAAACCTCAACAAAATAATTGTTGAGGTTTTTTCTTTAAGAATACAACTCTATAAATCTTTAACATCACAACAAACCAGTATTGTGTGATCTTTAATAAAACTGCTGATGTAAGAATACAGCTTGTTCAGTCCGCTAATATCACATCCTGGCAGTTTGGTGGTAGAATCCGGCGTGTTGTCTTCAATGAGAATAAAATATTCAGGAAGTTGCTGAATATCAAATCCGCATACATTAAGACGATCAACAGTTTCTCTGTATTTGTCTTCACAGCCAAGCAATAATGACAAATGAGATTTGTTTATAGGTTTTGCTTTGGGGTGAATTTTTTTTACTTGGTTTCGAATATCCGCAACAGAGATACCATCGCTATTAAAATCAGCAAAACTAATTCGTTGATTAAAAACAACAATATTAGCTACTTGAAGGCCAACTAAAAGGCTGCATTCTTTATCTGCAACATCTCTTGTTGTTTTATACTTCCCATTTTCGCTATAAACGACATTCAGTTTTGTTTGACCTGTTATTCTTTTCAAATAACGACGAATTTGATCAGGAGTTGCATCCAATGCATCTAAAACTTTAAATAATACTGTTTCTTCCATAATGATTTGTTTTTAATTTAACATGCTTAAAAATGTTTTTTATGGATAGCTTTGAAGATGTCTCTTGTCAATAATGTTTGTTGAAAAATCACAACAATTAAATATATTGACTAAATCTTATCAAAGAATAAAATTACAAAGGTAAACTAGAGGGAAGCCTATGAAATTAAAATTAATGATATTTTATTTGTTGCTTTTATTTCTCTTTGCTTTTTCTGCAAATGCCGGCGAATGGAATTATTCGCTTGATGGACAAATTCAAGGCTTGTACGGATATAGCAGTACGGGAAAACATAATAACGGAGTAGGAAGAACCTATATAGAATCATCCGCAAGCTACCTCTTTGATAATGACGATGTTTTTAGTTTGAATTTTAATCTTATGGGGGCGATAAACCAAGAGATTCAAGATTATAATCAAGGAAGGTGGGGTGAAGAAGTATATATTGCTTATGATTCACTTTATGGACAATTGATGTTAGGACAAGTATTCAACGTTGCATCTCTTTTTCATAACGGAGTTTCCTTTGTCGGAGCTATAAACTCCTATAATGATGTTGCAGATTTTATTGTTAATCCTAACTGGCGTCGAACAGCAAAAGATACCGAATTTGCAACTCTAAATGCAACAGATATTAATACTGATGGTGTTGCTGCTAAAATCAACTATATTACGCCGGAATTTTATGGTACGGCTTTTGGTTTCTCTTATATTCCTAATAGCTATAACCGAAGAGGTTTAATAAACAAACATGCCGAATATGCTCATGACGATGGTTTTGTCGGTGCTGTTTATAATGATTATGACTGGGGCTTTTTTTCGACTCAAGCATCTTTCGGTTATGCACAATATCATGGAAATGATAAAGAATTTTCTTATAGTTTGAATATTAAAAGAGGAAACTGGAATATAGGAGGCGGATTCAGAAAAACATATATTGACGGAGACAATAAAATAAAGAATCTGCATTCTTTACCCGAAAGATTTGATGATTATCGCGAAGGATTTGCATGGAACATAGGAATAGGCTATGAAATAGGTCCTTTTTCTTCTTCTTTGAGCTATTTTGAAAGCAAAGCTTCAGATAGTAATAATGACAGTAATATCTTTGTCTTTTCTAACGAGTACCAAATTAATAAAAACATTGACTTTTATTTTGCCGTTGCTCATGTCGATTTTACAGACTTTGAAAACACTGATAAAGGATATACTTTTGTAACAGGATTGGGGGTTAGTTTTTAATATGCCAAATATTTTATTTTTATCTGATAATGATGTATTCAAAAACGATATATTAAGTCAAATCAACTATCATATTCCAGAATTTACATTATCTGTTTCGGAAGAAGAGGCAGATATTATCGTGATTGATGAAGATTCAAAAGTTTTGGATGCTTATCTGAAGAAAGAAATTAAAGCTCCCATAATTTTGCTTAGTAGTGAAGATGTTAATGTGGACACAAAAGTGCATCATATTATCAATAAACCATTTGTTTTAAGTAAATTTCTGGATGATATAAAAGCATCAATCAATATTTTTGAAAAATCTGCTGACGGAAGTTTGGAATTTAATTGTTATATTTTACATCCTTACAGCAAGGAAATAGTCAATTTAAGAACCGATGAAGTAACAAAATTGACAGAGAAAGAGGTTGCAGTAATCAAGTATTTGTACAAAAATAAAGATAAGGTTGTAACAAAAACAGATCTAATGCAAGAAGTTTGGGGATATGCTGCGGATGTTGCTACTCATACCGTAGAAACCCACATTTATCGCCTAAGACAAAAAGTTGAACATGAGGACCGTGCTGCACAGTTAATAATAACATCTGATGGCGGATACCAACTAAAAATCTAAGTGTTTTTGCTTTTTAATTGTCCGCAAGCTGCTAATATGTCTTGCCCTCTGGCTACACGTATAGGAGCCTCGTATCCGGCACTTTCTAAAGCTTTAGAAAAAGCATGAACTTTATTGTTTGAACTCGGCTGATAAGCACAACCCGGCCATGGATTAAAGGGAATTAAATTAAACTTTGCTCCCAATTTGTATTTTTTCATCAACGATACAAGCTCTTTGGCATCTTCTATAGAATCATTAAAATCCTTCAACATCAGATATTCAAAAGTTATCATTCTGCTTAGACCCATTATCGCTTGATATTTTTGGCAGGCGCTTAAAACTTCTTCTATTTTATAGCGATTGTTAATAGGCATTATTGCTGAGCGTTTTTCGTTGTTTGGCGCGTGTAGACTTATCGCCAATTTAACGCCCAATTCTGAAGCTACAGCTTCTATATTCGGAACTATTCCTGATGTTGATAATGTGATGCGGCGTTTTGATATTGCCACTCCATCGCCATCAGAGAGAATCTTTAACGCCTTAAAAACTTCTTCTTTATTGTGTAAAGGTTCTCCCATTCCCATAACAACAATATTGGAAAGATATCTGGTTTCGTTGGTAGGTGACGGCCATTCACCATAAGCATCTCGCGCAATCAAAAATTGAGAAACTATTTCCCCGGCTGTTAAATTACGAGTTATTTTTTGACTTCCGGTGTGGCAAAATTTGCAACCTACAGCGCAACCGACTTGAGTAGATATACAAACGGCTCCCCTATCTTCTTCCGGTATATATACGGTTTCAATACGCTGACCATCGGCAAACTCCAGCAACCATTTATGCGTTTTGTCTTTGGATAGTTGTTCGGTGACTATTTTGGGACGAGTAATCGTGTAGTTTTGCTTTAACTTCAGGCGTAAATCTTTCGATAAATTACTCATTTTATCAAAATCTGTTTCACCTCTGAAGTAAATCCATTGCCATAGTTGTTTGGCTCTAAAACTTTTTTCGCCGATTAACTCCATTTCGGAAGTAAGTTCGTCTTTTGATAACCCAATCAGTTCTTTTGTCATTTATTTACACTTGTTTGAAATTGCTTTGTACGCAGAAGTAAAACCGCTTAAAGAATATGTGTCTTTTGTTTTAGTGCCCTTAGAAGATGTGCCGTTTACAATCATACGACTTCCTCTTTTCATTGAATTGACTATTTCTTTGTCATCTTGAGAAGTCATTGCCCATGCTTTATCACCACTGGTAAACAAATTAAACGTCTTAGCGCCTATTTTTAGCTGCGTTTCGCTATTTCTTTTATATGGATATCCGGCATTTACATTTACGACATCATAACTTTTTTCGTTTGGTCTATGAGTTACAACAACATAAATATCGCCCCTTTTGGAATATTTACCTTCGTCTTTTTTAGGAGTTGATGCCATATAACAAACCGGTCCGGCACTATCTCGATAGTAATAAGCTACCCAATCACCATATTCTCCTAACAATCTTTGCTCTGCCGCCAAGACGCTATTTGCGCAAAAAACAGCGGCTAACAGATTAATAAATAAATATTTTTTCATACGCACATACTCACAATTCGGTTAAATCTGGTACGATTATATTTGCAAAATATATAAAAAATGTTAATTTCAAAAAAAAATTTAAGGAAATCGACAAATGATAAGAGATAATTATCTTAATGTATCAACTTTAATAAAATCACCTGAAGTTCTTGAATTGTTTAAGATTGTAACTGAAAATGGTGGGGTGTTAAGATTTGTCGGTGGCGCTGTACGTGATGCTTTGAAGGGAATAAAAGGATCTGATTTAAATCTGGTAACTGATTTATCACCAGAAGAATTGGTAGAAGCTTGCTCTGAAGCGGGTATTAATACAATTCCTTTGGGAATAAAACAAGGAACAATCGGTGTAATTATAGGAGATATTCAGCTTGAGGTAAGCTCTTTATCAAAACAAGTGGAAAAAGACGGAATATCTCAGATTGAGTTTACCGATAATTGGGAAGCTGATGCTTCTCGTCGTGATTTAACAATTAATGCCGTTTATGCCGATGAAAAAGGTAACGTTTTTGATTATTATAATGGCATTGAAGATCTTGAAAAAGGTTATGTTCGTTTTATTGGTTCTGCACAGCAACGAATAAAAGAAGATTATGTTCGTATTTTACGATATTTCAGATTTTATTCTTTATTTGGGCTGGAAGAGCCGAATACTAAGGCTGTTGAAGCTTGTTTTGAGAATCGTTCCGGATTAAAAAACCTTCCAATGGAGCGGATTAGAGATGAGTTGTTTAAAATTATTTGTACCAAAAATGCTCCTAGAACTTTTCGTTTAATGCAAAAAAACAACATTTTGGAATATATCTTACCGGATGCTCAATATATTGATGATTTAGAGTTTTTTATAAAAGAATCTGAAGGATATTGTTTTAACGATGAAGCATTAATTAAAATGTTTATTTTGTATCGACCAAATGAGGCTCTTGCAGAGAATTTAGCTATAAGACTTAAATTCAGCCGCAGAGAAAAACAGCTGTTTGTCGGACTTGCCAAAGAAAAACTTAATATTGACGATCTATTTAATCATACGTTTTTACTTAAAAAAATTTATGAATATGATAAAGATTTTGTCAGAGCAAAAATTTTAACCACCGCTGCAGAAACAAGAAATCTTTCTGATAAACTTTGGAATATATATTATGAAATAAGAAATATTCCTGATATTGTTTTTCCGCTAAAAGGTAAGGATGTGTTAGATAAAGGAGTAAATAATTCTCAACAAGTCGGAATTATATTAAAAGAATTGGAAAAAATATGGGTTGATTCCGGGTTTAGTATGTCTAAAGAAGAATTATTGTTAAACATGGATAACTTAAAAGATGTAATATAGTAAAAGGTCCGTTTGAAACGGACCTTTTACTTTTTTTTGTTATTTTTTCATTTTTTTTATACTTTTTACTTCTACTTTGGCGGGTTTCATCATCTCTTTGTCAACTTCGCCGCTGATTTCAACCATTTCTCCGGCGGTTACAGTAACACCATTAAAATCTTCATCATCAATTTCTATAATTATTTCGCCTGTTTTATCTGTAAACATGTATTTTTCATCGCCAAGAGCTTTTGCTATCTGTCCTTGCATAACAACAATAGTTTCGTCAGATTTATTTTTAACATCGGCAACAGTTTCAATAATCATATTTTCCGGAACAAAAACAAAACCCGTGTTATTGTCTTTTGCTATAGCTGGAAGCGCAATCCCTAAAAAAGCGATTGTTAATAAGGCTTTTTTCATAAACATTCTCCTTAAAATTGTTAATTTGCAGTATTTTAAATAGCTCTTGTTTTGTTAAAAACAACAGATCATTGTTTTTTTGATGGTTTAAATAGACGTCCATAAGCTACGGCTATCAGCATTGAGGCGAAAACAGCTATAAACAGTACAGATCTTGGAGAAAGAATATCCGCTATGTACCCTAAAAGGAATCCCAAAAAAGCCGTTGTTATTCCTCCGAATAAATTTACTATTGAATCTAATGTTGCCCTAAGTCCTTTGTTATACTCTTGCTGTAAAAGAGATGTTGAGGAAGACACGGATGTTCCATAAAACAAGTTTTGTAAACAGTTAAAAAAAGGCGTTATCTGGTTGTTCATAATCAGTGCTATCAATCTTATAGCAGAATTTCCAAAAGATGATAAACACAAAATCTTCAGTAGGTTTGTTTTGCTGAACAACGCTACAATATGAAAACTTATCCATCCTGTTGCATGTTGTAATGCTCTTGTAATATTAACAAAATAAATAGGTATTAACCTTTCAAAATAAGATGCTTCAAAACGAAAAACCGAAACAGATAAGCTGTTATTGACAATTTGTAACAATGCATATTTTCTTAATTTAGCATTTTTTATAAAACATTTTATGCTTTTTTTTAGTTGATTGACGGGAGACATATCTTTTTCAAAATAACTTTTAGGATTTACCAATAAAAGATTTACTATAATCGTTAGAAAATATGGAAGAACGGACACCCAAACAAGTGTTTGCAATGAAAAATAGTATGAAATAACAGTAGCTGCAAAAGCGGCAATTAATGCTCCCAGTTGATAAAACGAGCTGATTTTAGAAAGAATTATCAAAAAAAGCTTACGTTTTTTTATTTGTTGTAGTGTCTCATATATCATCGCACTATCTGTTCCAGATTTAAAAGCAAGACCAATTCCTCGTAAAGCAGATCCTAAAAACAATAAAAAAATAATATTTGTTTGTCCGGCTAAAGCCCATAAAACCATATTTGTAAATACACAAATACTACCTATAACCAGTGAGGATTTACGGCTAATTCTATCTGATATCATTCCACAGGGAACCTCTGCTAAACTTTGAAAAAGATTAACAAATGAAAAAGCAAGCATTGCTGTTGCATAAGATCCTGTTATTTGCTCAAAATAAATTACGGCTAAAGCAGAAAACAGCCATAATCCATTAAAAAAATTTTGAAATTTAAAAAGAACTATATTGTAACGCATTGTTTTATAATCTAAAGGGCTCTACTACTCTGTCCAATATTCCCTGTGCTTTAGAGATGGCTACACCATAATTGGTAATAGGAATATTTCGACGAAGGCATTCTTTTAATCGTCTGTTCATCTCGATTTTGTTGAGCATACACGCTCCACAATGAACAACCAAAGAATATTCTTCTAAATTTTCCGGAAAATCTGAGCCGGTACAAAAATGAAAATTGATATTTTTATTGGTATATTTACGTAGTAATTGAGGTATTTTTACCTTTGCGATATCATCTTCTTGTGCATGATGCGAACATGCTTCAGCAATCAGAACTTTGCTACCGTCGACTAATTTGTCTATATGCCCGGCTCCTTCAACCATTGTTTGCAAATCACCCTTAAATCTCGCAAATAGTATGGAAAAAGTTGTTAAAGGAATGTTTTGAGGTACAATTTTATTTACCTGATGTATAGCTTGCGAATCAGTAATAATTATTTTAGGAGCATTCTGCAAAGAAGATATAGCTTCGGATAATTCTTCAACCTGTGTCACCACAGATATAGCTCTCAAATCCAAAATTTCTCGCAATACTTGTACCTGAGGAAGAATTAAACGCCCTTTGGGAGCCGATGAATCTATAGGTGTAACCAAAATTATTTTGTCGTTTGCTCTTACAAGTCCATCGAGCAATGGCGTTTGTTTTTTATTTTCTTCAGGAATTGTTTTAATAATTAAATCTTTTAAATTTTCTATTCCTTGTTTTTCTGCTGAAGAAACTTTGGCATATGAAACTTTTATTTTTGAAAGATATTCTTCATCTTTTTGGTTTGGTTTATTAATGTCTGTTTTGTTAAAAACAACAATAAAAGGAATATTTGTTTCTTCAAATTTGCGAATTATATTTTTATCAAAATCTGTTATTCCTTTTTCGGCAACAACTAAAATTGCCATATCTGTGCGATATAATGCTTTTTTAGTTGATTTTATGCGAAGCTGACCAATTTCCGTATCATCATCCAATCCTGCTGTATCGATAAATGTTACAGGACCGAGAGGTAATAGTTCATATGGTTTATAAACAGCATCGGTGGTCGTACCGGCATATTCAGAAACTATCGAGATATCCTGTCCGACAAGAGCATTTATTAACGAAGATTTTCCAACATTGCGACATCCGACTAATGCGATGTTGTGTCTTATTGCTCTGGGGGTTTGTTCGGCAGTCATCTTAATCTCCTTGTTCCAATAATTTGAAAGGCTCGCTTTATCAACGAGCCTTTTTAGAAACTGGTGGAGCTAAGGAGGATCGAACTCCTGACCTCTTGAATGCCATTCAAGCGCTCTCCCAACTGAGCTATAACCCCTTTGACGTTTGAAAATTAATAAAACTTTTTTCAAAAGTCAAGTTAAAAAGATTCTTTGTCCTTTTATGAATCTTCTGGGTGTTTTTTTGCGTGTCCGCTTTTACATTCCAGAGACCACGACATCAATAATTCTTTTTCTCCGGTCGAATCATCTGTCTGTTCTGCTACGATTTTGAACCCGTTTTTTTGATAAAAACGTACAGCGTTTGAGTTTTTAATAAAAACCTTAAGACTTAATTCAGGATATATTTTTTTTACGTAATTTATCAACTTTGATCCGATTTTTTGTTTTTGATAAACAGGATCAACAAATAAAGCGCCTATATATTTGTCATCGATTAAGCTTAAAAACCCTTTTATTTGATGTTTGTCTTCAAACACGTAGGTTTCGGTGTTTGGAAAATAATATTTTTTTACGATAGGAACCATATTGTGCCAATAGTCATCACCTATAAAATCATGTGACTGAATGCTTCCTTTTAACCAAATATTTAATATTTTTTCGATTTCTTCCTGACGATATTGTCTTATCATTTATGTCTCTTTCTTAAAGATATTCTCTTAAATCTTCTTTCCATAAAAATACGGTGTGCATTGCGGTATACAATAACAGATTTTGTTCTGGCTTTTAATATTATGGTAAATTCTCGCATTGTGAGAATAACACCTATCGTAACCAATGTTGAACCCAACAATATCTGCCAATTGAGCGGATCGTTAAACAAAAATACGCCGGCTGCAATACCAAAAACAATACGCAATGTACTGAATGGGGCTATTTTATTTACACCATTTACAGCTATTAGTTTTTGCCATAGAACCATAGCTATGGACAAAGCAACAACCTCAAAAGCCATAACCCAACCGGCAACAGACCAATCTATGTTTGCTAATTGACTATATTTGAAATCTTCAACCCAAACCGAACCGATAGCAGTAAAAGGAATCGCAAACAAATATGAATACGCTAAAAATGTAGGAACAGGCATATGTTTTGTTCCTTTGAAAACAATTTGACATGCCCCCCAGAAAAAGCGGGATAACAAAATAAGTATTACACCGTATATACTCATATGCGGAACGCCAAGTATTATCATTACTCCGATAAAAGACAATAAAATAGCCAAGACTTGTTTAAAATTGATACGTTCTTTTGCCCAAATGCATGCCATTAAAACAGATATAGGACCCTCAGTTTGCAAAAGCAACGAGCTTGCGGACGGAGTTAATTCGGAATAAGCTATATAACAAAGAATATTTGTAATAACATTAGATGTCAGAGCCACAATAAACAGTTGCCATAACTCGTGTTTTGACGGACGAGCAAACGGCAAAAACATTAACGCTATAATAGTGTAGCGAATTGTTAAAAAAGTATATGGCGGTATTTCTTGCAAACCAAGCTTACTTATAGCAGGATTAACACCCCAAATGATAACAACAAGTAAAGACAAAAATATTGCCGATATTTTCATAAAAATTGTCCTTAAATATCCAAATCGTCAACAAATTTTGCACGTTCAATAATAAACTTAAAGCGAAGTTCCGGATTTTTACCCATCAATCGTTCAACTTGACGTCGAGTTTCAAAAGCTTCTTCTTTACCCTCTTCTGTTGCTGTAGATGGAATCATCACCCTAAGCAACATTCTATTTTTTTTATCCATAGTTGTTTCTTTAAGTTGCAAAGCGCTCATTTCGCCCAAACCTTTAAATCGGCTTATATCAGGTTTTTGATTTCCTTTAACTACTTTTGCTAATATTTTATCTTTATCATCATCGTCCAAAGCATAATAGTTTTTGCCACCGACAGCTATTTTGTAAAGAGGAGGTGTTGCAATAAACAGGTGTCCGTTAGAAATCAACTGAGGCATATGTTGGTAGAAAAATGTCATCAAAAGCGATGCAATATGCGCTCCATCAACATCGGCATCCGTCATGATAATTATTTTTTCATAACGTAAATTTTCCTCTTTGTAGTTATCTTTTGTTCCGCAACCGAGCGCTTCAATCATATCCTTAATTTCTTGGTTTTGGGTAATTTTTTCAATTGACGCACTAGCCACATTCAAAATCTTGCCTCGCAAAGGCAAAATTGCCTGAGTTATTCTGTCGCGACCTTGTTTTGCTGAACCGCCGGCAGAGTCTCCCTCGACAATAAATAATTCTGTGTTTTCTGAGGATGCTTGTGAACAATCGGCTAATTTTCCGGGAAGGCGCAAACGTTTGGTCGGGGTTTTTCTAACCTTTTCTTTTTCTTCTTTTTTCTTTTTTCTGGCTTCTGCTCTATCGATAACATATTCAAGCAAAGCGGCTGCATTTTCAAGATCGGAAGAAAGCCAGTGGTCAAAAGAATCTTTAACGGCTGTTTCGACTAATCTGGTAGCTTTTGATGAGGTTAGTTTATCTTTAGTCTGCCCTTGAAATTGCGGGTCACGAATAAAAACAGAGAGCATTATTGATGCATCACTCAAAAAATCTTCGGCAGTTATGCCAGAGGCTTTTTTGTTATTTATCATCTCTCCATATTCTTTAAGTCCTTTTATTAGTGCAGATTTGAAACCGGCTTCGTGCGTTCCGCCAAAAGGAGTTATTACGGTATTACAGTACGAATGGCAAAAACCACTTTCATCTTCCGGCCAAGTAATTGCCCACTCAACCTTTCCTTCATCGTTGTCTAAGTCAGCTTCTCCGGCAAAAGGACGACGATTGATGGTAGCTTTTGCACCGACTTGATAATTTAAAAAGTCTAAAATTCCGTTTGGAAAACAAAGTTCTGTTTCTGTCGGGGTGGCTTCACCCTCTCCTAAGACCTCTGGAGCGCAACGCCAATTTATTTTTATGCCCTTAAAGAGAAATGCTTTTGAACGAGCCATGCGGAATATACGATTTGGTTGCAAATTAGAGTTTGCACCAAAAATTTCCGGATCCGGCTTAAACGTAATTGAGGTTCCTCTTCTGTTTGGCGCATTTCCAACTAATTCTAATGCGGTTTGAGGAATTCCTTTAGCATATTCTTGACGATAAAGCTTTTTATCTCGAGCGATTTCAACCACCAATTTTTCTGACAATGCATTAACGACTGAAAGCCCCACACCATGCAAACCTCCGGACACCTTATAAGCGCCACCGCCAAATTTTCCACCGGAGTGAAGCATTGTTAAAATAACTTCCAATGCAGATTTATTGGGATATTTCGGATGAGGATCAACCGGAATACCTCGTCCGTTATCAATTATGGACACAGAGTAATCTGCATTCATTACTACATCTATGTGGTTGGCATAGCCGGCAACCGCTTCATCCATAGAGTTATCCAAAATTTCAGCAACAAGATGATGAAGCGCCGTCTCATCCGTACCACCGATATACATACCGGGGCGATGACGAACAGGCTCTAACCCTTCTAAAACCTCAATTGATTGAGCACTATATTCTTTTGTTGCAGGCTCCGTAGCATCAAACAAATCAGACATAACCGATAAAAAATCCTTAAAAGCTTTATATTCCTAGGGCAAACATAAAACAAAACCTAAAATTAAACAAGCATATTTTTTGATAATTCAACAGGCCTTTTTTGCAAAAAAACTCTTGCATTTTTAATAATTTATGTATAAAAAGACAGTCGAAATCGCTAATTGTGGCGGTTTTATAATTTCACACGCAGGCTTGATCGGGGAGTTAAACCCTCGTTCCGGTGCTTGAATATCAAGCTCTCACAGGGTCTGCGGAGGTTTAACCGGAAAAAAGGATATAAAAATATGACTCTTCCTACATTTACTTTACGCCAAATGATTGAAGCAGGCGTACACTTTGGACACCACGCTCGTCGTTGGAATCCTAAAATGGCTCCGTATATTTACGGAAAAAAAGATAATGTTCACATTATTGATTTGCAAAAAACTTATCCTATGCTTTATACAGCAATGGCTACAACTAAAGAAATTGCTGCTCAAGGCGGAAAAGTTTTGTTTGTTGCTACAAAGCGTCAAGCACAAGAAATCATCAAGGAAAATGCTGAACGTTGCGGTCAATACTATGTTAACCAACGTTGGTTAGGTGGTATGTTGACTAACTGGAAAACCGTTCATAAATCAATCACTCGTTTGGTAAAATTAAACGAAATGTTTGAAAAAGGCGATTTGGCCGGCTATACAAAGAAAGAATTGCAAGGTATGAAAAAAGAGCAAGAAAAACTTCAGCTCGAACTCGGTGGTATCATGAATATGGGCGGACAGCCTGATTTGGTATTCGTTGTTGATACTTGCAAAGAATCTTTGGCTATCAAAGAAGCCAAAAAGCTTGGTATTCCGGTTATCGGTATTTGTGATACAAATGCTGATCCTGAAACGGTAGATTTGCCTGTTCCGGGTAATGATGATGCTATTCGCGCTATCCAATTTTATGCAGAAATGATTTCTGCTTCTGTTTTGGATGGTATGCAAGCTCAAATTGCCGCAAAAGGCGTTAAAGTAGAAGAAGTTGTTGAAGAAAATGCTGATGCTCCGAAAGCTGCTAAAAAAAGAACATCTAAAAAAGCAGCTGAAAAAGCAGAAGAATAATTTTTCTTTTAACTATGATATCAAAACGGCGGTATCTGATATGGTACCGCCAATCATTAAAAATTTTTAGAGGGTTTATAAAATGACAGAGATTACTGCCGCAAAAGTTAAAGAACTTAGAGAGTTGACCAGTGCAGGTATGTTGGACTGCAAAAAAGCTTTGGTTGAAGCAAACGGTAACATGGATGAAGCTGTAGATTGGTTGCGCAAAAAAGGTTTGGCTTCTGCCGCCAAAAAAGCAAGTCGTATTGCTGCCGAGGGTTTGGTTTCGGTTCATGTAGAAGGAAATAAAGGTGCTATTGCCGAAGTTAACTCTGAAACAGACTTTGTTGCTAAAAACGACTTGTTCCAAGACTATGTTGCAGATGCTGCAAAGGTTGCTTTGGCTGCTGCCGGTGAAGTTTGCGATATGAAAGCTTTTCATTGCCCTAAATGCAACAAAACATTTGAAGAACGTTTGACAGATTTGATTGCAAAAATCGGTGAAAATATGAACTTGCGCCGTGCTGCAATGCTTGAAGTAAACAATGGTGTTGTTGCTTCTTATTTGCACAATGCATGCGGAAATAATCTCGGAAAAATCGGCGTGTTGGTTGCATTGGAATCAACTGCAGATAAAGCAAAATTAGAAGAATTGGGCAAACACATTGCTATGCATATTGCAGCTTCTGCTCCTTTGTTCTTGAATGTTGCTTCCGTTGATGCAGAAGCTGTAGAACATGAAAAAGCTATTTTTGCAGAACAGGCAAAAGCTTCAGGCAAACCGGAAAACATCATTGAAAAAATGGTTGAAGGTCGTGTTCGTAAATATTTTGACGAAGTTGTTTTGGAAGAACAAGCTTATATTATGGATCCGGACAAAAAAGTTAAACAAATTATTGCTGATGCTGCAAAAGAATTGGGTGCAGATATTAAATTGGTTAACTACGTTCGTTTCAAACTGGGCGAAGGCTTGCAAAAGAAAGAAGAAGATTTTGCTTCTGAAGTTGCTGCTCAGCTTGGTAAATAATATAGATTTTGTTTTTATATATTATAAACCCCGTTTGTTATGAACGGGGTTTTATTTTTGCGATTATTGAGATGATGTAAAATTTTTTTTGAATTGGCTCAAACGGAATCAGAATCTTGATTTGCTGAGAATCGGCGGTTTGACTCATGGGAATCGATAACTTTTTATTAACGAATCGAGATATAGAATCGAGGAGAATAGGATTCGCTAAAGTACCACCGGCTCACGCCAGCTGGGATTAAGCGTGTTCAGAAGCCAAGCTCCGCTTGTCTGTCCTTTGGCTTCGCAAGCCTTTGGCTCGGACAGAGGCGCAACCCCTAACTAGATTAAGCTGGTCGCACCCTTCGCGCCGCATGCGGATTGCTTCAGCGCAAAGCGCTTCGCAATGACGTAGAGGCATAGTCATACCTCCGAACAAAGTGAGGTCAGGGTATCTTTTTTGCTGATAAAAAAAGGGAAGATCCCTTGACCAAATCTGACGATTTGGAGGGATGACATAATAGAAGAAAATATCTGGTATCTATTGCTCCTCGCTCAAGCGATAACTATCTTCTGTCATTCCGAGGAGTAAAACGACGAAGGAATCCATAAAAAAGAGACTCTTCACGCTGCTCAGAGTGATAGAAATAGAATTGGGGGTGGATTGCTTCGTCAGCTAAAGCTGACTCGCAATTGTTAGTAAAAAACAGATTATAATCAACTTAGAAATATGATAAAAAAGGAATGGCGGAAGAACGTCTCGCAATAGAACGAACAAGTTCGTTGTCATCGTGTTCTCCGCCACTTCAATAACATGGATACTTGATG
>JAZODJ010000025.1:0-74759 GCA_045597005.1 Alphaproteobacteria bacterium
ATTGACAGTTATGGTGTCAATCATAAAGATTTTGATATAAGAGATGAAATAGAATATCAATTTGCTCGTGCCAAAAGAGAAAATGAACTTATGGAACAATACAAATCATTAGGTATAACAGATAAATTTCCGCAATATGGTCAAGGTGGAGCAGATATTGCAGAATTGGCATCAAATATTCGAGAAACATATGATAGAGAAACAGCCTCAAATACACTTGACAGCAGTATAGGGGATCAGTATGCTAACATGATAGGTCGCTTTTTAGGCGGTAAATACCCGAATGGAGATTGCAATGAACTCATTCAAAAATATATTAAAAGAAAATATTGAAATACTTATTAACACACTGATTAAAAGTATAATTTTTTTGTTTGTTCTTGTAATTACAGGTATTATGATTGGATTTATTGCTTTTTTGCCAATTGAGCATAAAAAAAATATTAACAATGAGGGCTTTATTCATGGATGTATGGCTGCAGGTTTAAGTGAAAGTGCTTGTAAAAAGAAGGTTCAGTAAAAACTATCGGTGTACAACATTGTAATAGAGGATGGACAATACTATGATTACCCATAAGCAAATAATAAAAAAAACAGTCTCAACAGTTTTTCTGTTTATAAAGATTATTTTGTCGCTCATAATCATAAGTATTGTTGCCATTATTACATTTTTCTTAATGGTAGAAAAAAGTAATCAGCCCTATGATAATCAATTTATTCAAGGATGTATATCTGCTGGATTAAGTGAGCAATCATGTAAAAACAGATTATATTAAGAAAAGTTAAACTTGCAATATGAAGACCTGCAAAGTTTTATATTTTTTTACAATAAAAGTGGTGTGAGGAAGTGGGCAAACTGTCTGTATCCTCGCTATTTTTTTTATCATTAATTTAACAGAGAAGTGCGTTTTTTTGAAAACTCACTTCTCTTTTCTTGTTGTTTTATAAAAATGGCACGCAAATTGCATATATATCCCCGAGATAAACCATACAAATTTTGGGGAAAATTTGAGATGAAACTTGTGAAAGTATTGAAAACATTAGCTATAACCGGTGCGGTCATCGGCAATTTGATAGGAGTTAATCCTGCATTTGCCGTATCTCGTATCAAAGATATTGCTGATTTTGAAGGTATCAGAGACAACCAATTGGTCGGCTATGGTCTTATAGTTGGTCTTAATGGTACCGGTGATAATATAAAATCAGTCGATTTTGCTAAAGAAAGTTTGATTTCAATGTTGGATCAGGTTGGCGTAAATGCTCGTGACGGTCAAATCAAAGCCAAAAATATTGCCGCAGTTATGGTAACCGCAAATCTGCCTGCGTTTGCGCGTCAAGGCTCACGTATTGATGTTACTGTTTCGGCTTTGGGAGATGCCAAAAATTTGTTAGGCGGAACATTAATAGCAACTCCGCTCAAAGGTGCTGATGGCGAAGTTTATGCTGTTGCTCAAGGTACTGTTGCCACCGGAGCTGTTGCTGCCGGCAATCAAAATCAAGGTTCATCAGTTGTAAAAGGTGTTCCTACATCCGGTCGTATTGCCAGTGGAGCAATCATTGAACGTGAAATAAATTTTGAGCTTAACAGTATCGAAACAATGAACATTGCTTTGCGTAATCCGGATTTCACAACATCACGTCGTATTGCCGATGCAATTAATGCCATGATGGGAACATCCATTGCTCAAGCTATTGACCCCGGAACGGTTACAATGACAATTCCCGAAAATTATCAAAACAGGATTGTTGATTTAATGACCAGAGTTGAACAATTACAAGTTCAGCCTGATACCGTAGCTAAGGTTGTTATTGATGAAAGTTCCGGCATTGTTGTTATCGGTAAAGATGTAAAAATCAATCGTTTGGCAATAGCTCAGGGCAATTTGACTATCAAGATTACAAATATTCCTTTTGTATCTCAACCGGAACCGTTTACCTTGGGAGAACAAATAGTTGTTGATACCGATATTATCGAAATAGAAGAAGATACCGAAGCCAAAATGCAAGTTCTTGATACAGGTATCAATCTTCAAGAATTGGTTGACGGACTGAATGCATTGGGCGTTACCCCGCGTGATTTGATAAGTATTTTACAGGCTATCAAGGCCAGCGGTGCGCTTCAGGCAGAGATAGAAGTTATTTAAGGAGATGCGCTATGGAAAATTTGAATATCACAAATGCTTTTTTTCAGGCAACTTCTTACCAACCAGATATTAATTCTAAAAAAATTGAAGAAGGTGCTGAGAATTTTGAAGCATTTTTCCTCACACGTATGATGGAAAGTATGTTTGAAGGTGTATCTACGGACGGAATATTCGGTGGAGGCCATGCCGAAAAAATTTATCGTTCATTATTGTTGGATGAATACGGTAAAGAAATGGCCAAACTTGGCACCATAGGTGTGAAAGATTATGTAATGAATGCTGTTTTGCAAATGCAGGAAGCATCAAATGAACAGAAGTTTAACATATAGGGGAGGTGTGCTATGGAAGAATTACAAACACAAGAAATCCTTAGTAAAATGGAAATGATGAAACAAATCGTTATGGGCTTTACAACTGTAATTAATAAGGAAAATGAAGCCCTAAAAAATAATGATGTTAAAATGGTTAAATCACTATATGAGCAAAAATTGAAAACGGTAGCTGCATATCGTTCATTGAGTGCCTTTTTTATAAAAAACAGATCTTCAATATCAGCTGTTGAAACTCCGCTAAAAGAAGAACTGAAGAAATTATCTAAAGAGTTAGACAATGGTTTGAAAACCAACGAACTTTTATTAAAAACCAGAATGGAAGCGGGCAAAAGGGTAATGGATACGATTGTTAACATCGCAAAAGTAACCAACAATTCCAATGCTACCTCATACGGGGCACACGGAAACTATACTCCGTTGGGCAACAATTATAACGCATTAGCGTTTAACCGCACGCTATAAGGAGAAGTATCATGGCTTTAATCAGCAGTTTATCCAGTGCAATATCAGGAATGAAGGTCGCACAATCGCAATTAGAGATAATCGGTAACAACATTGCCAATGTCGATACCAAAGGATATACCCGCAAAACTGCAGCTCAGTCAGCGTTGGTTGCAGCCGGTAATACTATGGGCGTAACAATAGGTACGACTCAACGTACGGTAGATGAAAGCTTGCTCAAAAATTATCTTTCATCAAATGCCGAAACATCATCATTGTCATCACAACATAAATATCTCAGTCAGATGGATACCTTTATGGGAACCACGGAAGGGGAAAATTCTGTTGCGGCAAATGTAGGCAATTTGCAAAGCGCATTTGAAACATTTTCGACCAATGTTACATCTGCGGCATCTCGTTATGAATTACTCAGTAATGCTCAGGCATTAACATCAAAACTTAATTACTTGTCAACCAACATTCAGAGTTTACGCGGTGATGCCGATATGGAAATCAACGGTGCTATAACCAGTGTAAACTCATTACTTAACAGAATTGATGAATTTAATACCGAAATTGTTAAATATACAGTTTTGGGACGTGATGGTGTTGCCAATCTGCAGGATCAACGAGATGAAGCATTGCGTGAACTAAGCACATATATGAATGTTACATACTATACTCGGGATACCGGAGCAGTAGTAGTTCAAACCACTACCGGTGTTATGTTGCTTGACAACGAAGTTCATGAATTATCTCACTCAGCATTAGCTCAAGTCGGAGCTGACAACAGCTATGACAGTGGCAATATTCTCGGTATTTATGTTGACGGCAAAGATATAACATCACAAATAACCGGTGGTTCTGTAGGTGGTTTAATCGAAATAAGAGACAAAACTCTTCCGTCATTACAAAGTCAGTTAGATGAATTGTCAAAAATTTTATATGATAATATTAATGCTGTTCATAACCAAGGGACAGCTTATCCGAATATGCCTTCTGAGATGACCGGTACGTCGACATTTATTGCCGATAAGAATGGTAATTACACTCAAAATATCAAAATAGATTCCGGAGATGTCAGGTTTATAATTTTTGATGAAGAGGGCAAACAGTTTGATACGGCAAGTTTGGTCGGAGATATCGGTTTCAAAGAAGGAAGCCTTGATACATTGATGTCAGAAATCCAAAATTGGATGCAAACCAAAGCAGGTTTGACTGATGCAGTTGTAAAAATGGATGGTAACAATCATTTGGTTATTGATACCGGCGACAGTAACTATACAATCTCTATTGTTGATGAAACGACATCGAACGCCGGTTCAACACCGCAAGACGTAACCATAAGTTTTGATGTGAATGGTGACGGTGTTTACGATACCACAGAGCAAGGTTTTTCAAATTTCTTCGGATTAAATAATTTCTTCGCCGTTAATCAGAACGAATATATCTATGATTCTAAAGTTGTTAACAGTAAAACTGCTGTAGGTGTAAATGCGCCGACAACTTGGAGTTTTTCTGATTCTATAAATGGTTTTGACTATGGTTCCGTAACCATAACAAAGTCAATGACTATTCAGGATATTGCTAACGAGATAAACACCAATGAAGATTTAAATACTCATATTAAAGCGTCTCTGATTGCCAATGGCGACGGCTATATGCTCAGAATAGAAAGCCTTGAAGGTGCTCAATTGGAAATAGCCGAAACAGCCGGCGGTGGTGTTTTTGAAAAGCTTGAAATGGGAGTATCAAATTGCGGATATTCTGCTTCAATAAATGTCAGACAAGATATTATCGAAAACGCCAACAAGATTGTTTGCGGTTCACCTGATTTTGATTCGGCATCAGGAACATATGTTCTTAATTCTGCATCAAATAATATTGCAAATAAATTGGCTGCAGTTTTTACCAATTCTCATACTTTTAAGCAATCGGGAGATATGGCAAAAACAACAACCACGATATCAACTTTTACATCGACATTTGTCGGCAATGTTGCAAGTCTTACCAATACCGCCAAATCATCATACGAGTACCAAAGTTCTTTGACGGAAGCTATTTCTTATAAAGAAGCTCAAATCTCAGGGATTGATATTGATGAAGAACTTTCTCAGATGCTTATCTATCAACAATCTTATGCCGCATGCGCTCAAGTATTTACCGTTTCAAGGGAAATATTGGACGTATTGTTGGGGTTAGTATAAAATAAAGGAGGAATAGACAATGACACGTGTTCCTACATATGCAAACTATATGAACTTACTTAATACCAGTATGAAAACAAAATCAATGGTTGATACATACAGTTATCAAGCCACTACCGGTATTAAATACGCCAACTATGCCGGTTATGGTATGACATCTTCCAACATTGTCAGTATGGAAGCATCATTGAATGTTACGCAAAATTTTATGACGAATAATGTTAACCTCAATACAACCATTACTGCTCAAAGCACAATAATGGAAACGATTGAAGATTCCGTAAGTTCATTCAAAAGCCAATTAAATAATGCTTTGTCGGCATTGTCAGACTTAACTGACGGAAAACCGATAAACACCGAAGCAGCATCTTCGGTTACCGAACTTCAAACCGTTGCGTATTCGGCAATGTCTTTGTTGTCAGACGGATTAAACAACTCTGTCGGGGGTAAATATATATTTGGTGCCGGTTCGTCATCGGCTCCGACACAGTTTAAATACACCTCGCTTGAAGAGTTCCAAAGTTATTATGACGGCATAAACATAAAATATCCGACAACCGACAATGCTGCTTTAGCAAACCGTGTGGCAACCGCTGCCGATAGCGGAAAATTGACAATCAGCAAAAATACCGACGTTGATGCACCGGATAATGGGTTTATATTATCCGCAGAAAATGGTTTTCTTTCCCCGGTTGTAACCGGAAGTGAAGCAACCACAGGAGACTTAACTTTGTCTGCTCTTGATAATACATTAAAGTCTGATATCAGAGGAGCTTTTAATTCCATTGGAGCAGGGGATACCCTAATTCTCAATGATGGAGACGGAAATCAAAAAGCCTATATTGTTGATTCTGTTTCAACAGACGGCAAAACAATAACATTTTCCGACGAAACACCGGTACAGGCCGATGCAACATATACCAACGGATTAAATGGTGGAAATCCGGTAACAATCAGCACCTCTTTTACGGTTGGCAGTGTTGTTAATTTTAGTGGTAGCAACAACGTATCTCCTACCATGCAGGTTGTCGGTATCAAAGATAACGGAGATTTATTGGTTACTGCGGATCCAAGTTATTTTCCGGCAGATATTGATACAACTCCGATAGAGATTCCGGTAGAATCAAAATGGGAGATAAAATCCGAAAGCTATTATGTAGGAGGTTCTGCAACAGAAGTCTTCAGAGTTTCTGACAACCAAAGTATTACTATGGATATCAGTGCTAACGACAGTGTTTTTGACAAATTGTTCAGGGCATTCGGAATGATAGCTCAAGGCAATATGATACAAACAGACGATGATGGCAATGTTGTAAACGCTGACGAAGTCAACCAATTGGTTAACTCGGCGATGGATCTACTGCAATCTGCAATTGATAATAACGGCAAAGCAACTTCCGGCAAAAATGAAACAATGTCTGTTGTAATTGCTAAAATATCAGCCAATTATGTAACATTAAATAATGTTCAAACAAGTTTGGAAGCTGTTCAAAGTAATTTGGAAGATAGTGTATATTCCATCAAAAACGTAGATAAAACCGAAGCAACAGTTAAACTGTTAGCAGCTCAAAATTCATTGGAAGCTTCATATCAGGTGTTAACAAGCGCATTGAATTTGTCGTTATTAAACTATATTGACTAGTTAAGGAAGTCGAAATAAACAATGCGATATAAACAATCAAATATCAGCAGATCTTCGGGAATGATTTTATGCAATGATATGTATTTTGGAGAAAAACATTTTTCCAAAGGACATAAAATCACCCCCGAAGATATTATTATATTCAAAATGTTTGGTATGACCACAATATTGGGTGCAATATTTGAAGATGGCGATATTGATTATAAAACTGCACTTAAACAAGTAGCTGCGCAAATTAGTGGTGCCGGAATTGGATATGTAGTTGAAAAAGACGGTATCTGTCGTATTGTTTCTGCTATAGATGGGGTTTTTGCTTTAGATAAAAATCGCCTTAATAAGTTCAATAATTTTAATGAGAATATCATTTTAAACACCATTGCCCCACACAGTTTAGTAAAAAAAGGTGATGTAGTTGCAGAATTAGAAATTACGACACCGTTAGTCAGTGAAAATGATATCAATGATATGATATTTAAATTGTCAGGTAATCTGCAGTTACTTAATGTAATAGATTTTGTCAGTCCCAAAGCGGTGTTGGTATATCCTCATTTATTTAATGACGAAGCTGAAAATAATAGATTTACTTCAATAGTAATGAAACTCATTACCAACCTTAATGATACCGGAATGAACTTCATAAGAGAAATCAGCAGTACATACAACAAAGATAATTTGGCTGATTCTTTATTTGATGCATATTCAACCGGAGCTGATGTTGTTTTTGTTTTAAGTCCTTTAAAATCTTCCGGCAGGGATGATGTAATTGCGACGGCGTTAAAACAATCTGTAGATGATATTGTCAGTTACTCCGTTCCGATAGTGGGAGCATCAGATTTTATGATATCTCAAAAGGATAAAATAAAAGTAATATCGATTCCTTTTGCGTATGATGATATTGATACTTCAGAAATTGATAATTTTATCAGGACGGCAATATATAAAGAACACTTAACTGAAGTGATGTTTAACAATAAACAATCTGCAGAACTGAATGAAGTGAACAAAATATCTGAAAAAGTCTTTGATAAATTAATAATGCCGACAAAAAAATCATCTTCATCGCAAAAAGCAAATATAGGTATTGTTGTTTTGGCCGCCGGACAAGGACGTCGATCCGGAGCAAGTAAATTGCTGGTTGAAGACAAAAGCAAAACTCCGTTGTTTATGTATGCGGTCAACGCGGCTATAGCATCAAATGCTAAGCCTGTATTTGTTATAACCGGACATCGCAACGAAGAAATGGAAGAATATTTATCAAAGCTTGACGTTAATGTAATATATAATCAGTCCTATGCTTCAGGTATAAAAACATCAATCGGACTTGGTTTGAAATCTATACCCTCATCATGCGATGGGGCGATATTGCTTCCGGCAGATATGCCTAATATTACAGCCACAGAACTCAACAAACTTATATCAAAATTTGATATTACACAAGAAAAGCAAGTATGTGTCTTAACCAACAAAGGAATAAAAAACAATCCTGTTTTGTGGAGTAAATCTTTGTATGATAAAGCCGATATTGTGCCTGAAAACGCAGCTTTCAGAACGGTATTTGCCGAACATTCAGACTATATGCAACATATCGAAATCAAAGACAAGAAAAAACTCCTTGATATCAATTTTCCGAATGACATCAAAGAGTTTTCCGAACATTAATTTTTTTTTAATCTGCAATAATTTTCTTGGCTATTTCAATATATGCTTTTGCATATTCGCTTTCTGGTTCACTTATGACAATCGGTTTTCCCGCATCGGCATGTGTTCGTATTGTATAATTAAGAGGAATTTCCCCTAAAAACTTAACACCTAATCTTTCAGCCGTTTCTTTAGCACCGGCATGACCGAATATATCATCTCTGTTTCCGCATTTAGGGCATATATAATAGCTCATATTTTCAACAATTCCTAAAATAGGAACATCAACTTTAGCAAACATATTAACTCCTTTAACGGCATCAATTAACGCTATATCCTGAGGAGTTGAAACTATAACGGCGCCATCAAGATTTAAACGTTGAGAAATTGTTATTTGAATATCACCTGTTCCCGGAGGCATATCAAGTAACATAATATCAATTTCGCCCCAGTTAACTTCTGTCAAAAGTTGTTCAATAGCTCCACAAGCCTTAGAACCTCGCCAAATCAAAGGAGTATCTCTATCTATAAGAGTACCTATGGACATTGATTCCAAATTATATGCCTTAAAAGGTTCAAATGTTTTACCATCCAAGGATATTGCCGGCTGATTTTCATATCCGAGCATGGTTGGAATAGAAGGTCCGTAGATATCAGCGTCAAACAAAGCTACTTTTTTACCCAAAGAAGCCAAAGCCAATGCCAAATTTACCGAGGTGGTAGATTTTCCGACACCGCCTTTTCCTGATGCAACGGCATATATTTTTTTTACATTCTTAACTTTCCACAAATCAGGTTTATCTTGCAAACTCGGAGCAGATTTTGTTGCCGTAAAGATTACATTTGCTTTTGTTATGTTTTCAAAAGTTAAAAGTTCTTCTTTAAGTTTGTTTGCTAATTCTTTGTTTTCTTGAGTGTTGTGCAAGCTTATAACCGCGCGTCCGTTATTGAAAGCTACAGCCGCAATTTCATCATTTGTAAAATATTTTAAGGCTGTATTTTTAATCTTGTTTTCCATTCTATTCCCCTGTTGATAGATGAATGATTGTTGTTTTCTTGAGCTATTTATATTATATAATCCGAATGATGCAACTAAAAAAGTGGAGAAAATACAACAATGGCAAAAATTCCTAGTCCGTGGGAGGACAATGACGACGAGAAAGGACCTTGGGCCGACAACGAGATTGCAAATCCGAAGGTAAAGCAGTTCAAGCCTAAAAATAGCATAGAATTTGAGTTCAAATGGTGGTGGGGCATAATAGCAATAGTTGTTTTGTGGCTTGCATCCGGTTTTTATCAAGTTCAACCTAATGAAGAAGCAATAGTTTTGCGCTTTGGTGCTTATAACGAAACCACAACCCCCGGACTTCATTATCATCTACCATATCCGATTGAAACTATTCGTAAGGTAAATATAACCCAAGAACGTAGTATCAATTTGGGTGTTCAAGAAAATCGTGAAGTAAAATCAAACATTTTTACCGAAAGTCATATGTTGACCGGAGATGAGAACATTGTTGATATTAATTTAACAATTGTTTGGCGAGTTGAAAATGCCAAAGACTATGTTTTCAATATGCAAAATCCTGACCAAACCGTTCGTGTTGCAGCCCAGTCTGTTTTGCGCGAAATCGTAGGTCAGTCACAAATGTTACCGATTATCTCCGGTGATCGCGGTAAGGTTGAAGACGAAACAAAAGAAGAATTGCAAAAAGTTTTGGATGAATTCGGAGCCGGTATAAAGATTGTACGTGTTAAATTGCAAAAGGCGGATCCGCCAAAACAAGTAGTCGATGCATTTAACGAAGTTCAAAGAGCAAAGGCCGATATGGAACGTTTTAAAAACGAAGCCGAAGCATATCGCAACGAAATTTTGCCGAAGTCGCGCGGTGAGGCCGCACAACGTCTTCAAAATGCTGAAGCTTATAAGCAAGCTGTTGTCAGTAAAGCAAAAGGTGAGGCCGAACGTTTTCTTTCGGTATACGACGCTTATAAAAACGGAAAAGATATTACAATAAAACGTTTATACATCGAAACTATGGAAAAAGTTATCGGTAATTCGGATAAAGTTATCATCGATTCCGGAACTAAAGGAAATAATGTTATTCCATATCTTCCGCTTGATAAAATAAATAAAGGAGGAAACTGATGTCAGATAAAATCAAGATAACTATTGGCGGAAGTGTTGTCGCCGTTTTATTGGTACTTTTTGAATCTTTGTTTATTCTTAATCAAACAGAGCAAGCAATTGTTTTACAGTTTGGTGAACCTGTACGAGAAATTAAAGAACCGGGATTAAAGTTCAAAATTCCGTTTATTCAAAAAGTTGTTGTTTATGACAATCGTTTGTTAAACCTTGATCCTCCGGCACAAGAAGTTGTACTAAATGATAAAAAACGTCTTGATGTCGACAACTTTACTCGTTATCGTATAGTCGATCCGCTGAAGTTTTATCAGACTGTCCGCACGGAATATCAAGCTCGTTCAAAGTTGGAAGAAATTGTCAACTCATCAGTACGTAAGGTCTTGGGTAGAATCACCCTTCAAGAATTACTCTCAAGCAAGCGTACTCAAATTATGGCTGATATTTCCAAAGCCGTAAAAAGTGATGCCGGTCAAATAGGTGTAAGTGTTGCGGATGTTCGTATCCGTCGTGCCGATCTTCCGGTTGAAGTTTTGCAAGCTATCAATGCGCGTATGAAAACCGAACGTGAACGAGAGGCTAAAGAGTTTCGTGCAACGGGACAACAAGAAGCTCAAAAAATACGTGCTACTGCTGAAAAAGAACAAGCCGTAATTATTGCCGAGGCTGAAAAACAAGCCCAGATTATACGAGGTGCCGGCGATAAACAAGCAATCGAAATATGGAACCAAGCTGCCGGCATTGACCCTAACTTCTTTGCTTTCTATCGTTCATTAGAAGCATATAAAAATTCATTTTCTCAAGATAATACATCCTTAGTATTGTCTCCTGATACTGAATTTTTTGACTACTTTAAACAAACAACAAAAATAGGACGTTAAAAATTGAAAAAACTCATAGCACTTATAATATCTTTTTTGCTGATGACACCGACGGTCAAAGCTCAAAAAACAGAGATATTGCATCAGTCCTTTGCTCCACTGGTTGAAAAACTTCTTCCCGGAGTTGTTAACATATCTACTTTACGAGAAGATGCTTTGTTATCGGAAAAACCAGATATTATAAGTGCTAATGAGTTTATCAATGAATATTTTTTGCAAGATGAGGGTGGACGCACTTCTCTCGGCTCAGGATTTATAATTGATACTAAAGGTTACATCATCACTAATAACCATGTTATTGACAAAGCTTCAGAAATTATGGTTAAGCTTTCTGATGATCGTCAGTTCAATGCCGAAGTTATAGGTACTGACAAACTCACCGATCTTGCTCTTATAAAAATTAATTCTGATGAAGTTTTTCCGTTTGTCAAAATGGGAGATTCCGATGCCGTCAGAGTAGGCGATTGGATATTGGCAATAGGTAATCCTTTTGGTCTTGGCGGAAGTGTAACATCAGGAATTGTCAGCGCAAAATCAAGGGATATTGATGCCGGTTCATATGACAACTTTATCCAAACCGATGCATCTATAAATCAAGGTTCGTCAGGCGGCCCGTTATTTAATATGGATGGTGAAGTTATCGGAATTAATACGGCAATTTTTTCATCCACGGGCAACAGTGTAGGAATAGGTTTTGCAACACCGATAAATCTTAGCAAATTTGTTGTTGAACAACTTATATCTAAAGGAAAAGTAGAAAGAGGCTGGCTTGGTCTTAAGGTGGTATCCAACAATCAAGATATTACCATAAGTGACAGCCAAATATTTAAAGGCGGAGTTGTTGTTAATTCACTGAATGAAAATTCGCCCGCTTTACAAAAAGGAATAGAGGCCGGAGATATCATTATTTCCATGAACGGAAATGATGTTAAAGATGCCAAAAGCTTTTCAAGAAATGTTGCCGAAACGCCGATAGGAAAAGATGTTATTTTGCGTATTTGGCGCAATGGGCAAACAAAAGATATAACGTTGACCGTATCATCTATGCCCGAAACAACAGCTAAAGAGCCGAAAAACACCGTCGATATTACCATAGATGAAAAACCCAAAGGTTATATTGAAGAACTGGGTATTGTCGCAGATGAGGCTAATGGCGCAGTTGTAATAACTGAGGTTTTGGCAGATTCCGATGCTTATACCAAAGGACTTAAATCCGGCAATATAATTCAAAGACTTGATGGCAAAGATGTTTCTTCGATTGATGACTTAAAAGCATATGTTGCATATGCAAAAAATGCCGGCGGACCACCTGTCGAAGTCAAAATATCCGACAACGGGCTTCTTCAAACCATACATTTGAAAGTCGGTGCCGATGACTAGAGTTGACTTTTATCATTTGCAAAAAGCAACCGTCGAGGACACATTGCCAAAGCTTTTAGAAAAGGCAATTTCTACCGACAAAAATGTACTTGTAAAAATTGGTAGCGAAGAACGCGTAGAGTTTTTAAATACATCATTATGGACCTACGAAGAACAATCTTTTTTACCTCATGGCAGCAAAAAAGACGGCAACGCCGAACAACAACCTATATGGCTTACCTCCGGTGATGACAATCCCAATAATGCCACAATGCTTTTTTTGGTCGACGGAGCTGGTGTTGATGATGAAAAGATAGCCGGATTTGATAGAGTATTCAATTTATTTGATGGTAATTCGGAAAACAGTCTGTCTCAGGCCAGAGCTTTCTGGAAACAAATAAAAAATGCCGGTTTCGATTGTTTTTATTGGCAACAGGACGAAAACGGCAGTTGGAAACAAAAAGCATAGTTTTTAAGAACGACCATTTGCTTTATCTATATATACTTGTTTAGCAATATTTTTAACTCGAGCGTCTTGAATATTATTGATTCCGCAACTGAATATCTTTAACATTTCTTTCGGTTGCAGATTTTCTGTCGGAACAGAAGTATACGAGGAAGCTAGATTTTGATAGGCCTCATATATTTCGGTAATCTGAATTTTCATATGGTTATCATCTTTATCTTTGTCTTTAGCTTGTTGATATTTTTTTGATTCAGCAAAAACAGCTGCTTTCTTTTCTTCAAACTCAATCAGCTTTGGCATTAACGGATGAGCATCTTTTAATACTTCCATATATGTTTTACGGACATTGGGATCTGCAAGGTCTCTATCAGGCATTTCCAATTCAATTCCCGTAAGTGTTGAAGCAATCAATGCTTTTGCGGCAAAACTTTTTTGCTCATCATCAGTTCCGTTTAATTTCAATTTTATTTTTTGTCCGCCATTTGCTTTTATGGCATTCATTGTTTCAATAAATGGTCGCAAATCATCTCCATCACTGAACAATACCAAATGAGAATTAGATCTTATGGTTGAACCGGCAACAGGCTCACTTATTTGATAATTACTTCCTTTAGCATAAAAACTATAGGAATAGGGAAACTCATCTTTTTCTTTATCATTATTTATCCACGCTAATTTACGCTCGCTATCGGTAAACTTTTTAACAAAATCAGGCGCATTTTCGTCTTCTTCATCATTTCCTGTTGGAGAATTACCACCTGAAGTCGGTTGATTTGGCTCTTGCTCTAAATCTATTACACCATTTGAATTAGGTTGTTGTTGAGGATTACTGTTTTGATTTAATTTTTCATCAATAGCCTTTTCAACGGCATCACATACACCAATATAAAGATTAATACTCTCTCTACCTTTTTTTCCGGATTTTTGTCTTTTTTTTAATAATGCTTTTTTATACTCAGAATATTCTTTTTTTGCTAACGTAAAATCATTTATATTTGAACACTGACTAAATACACCTTCAATGAAGTTGCTAAAACCATTTTTTTTATCGTCTAAATACCCTTTATGTTCTTCAGAATCTATATATTCATCACTAACAACCTTATCACAAAATTCATTAATTGTATCCTCGTTATCAATTTCGTAAGCCATATAAACGTCTCCTCAATAGCTTTTAATCTTATGGTTATCATAACACAAAAAAATACATTATGCAATTGTTTTTAGACAAAATAAACAGACTATTTGTCTAAGTGTTTTATGCGATTTTCCAAATCATCAATCTTTAGTCTGAGCTGTTTATCCAGCGAATATTTATAAGCTTCTTTAATTTGGCGTTTTGCTGCATCTTTGTTTCCGATTTTCAACGAATATTCAGCCGAGGCATAATTTGCCGCCGCCATATTATCAGACAAACCATAGGCTTTTGCCAACAACATCCAAGCATATCCGCTTTGTGTTCTGATTAATGACTTGTTCAGCAATTTGATTGCTTGTTGTGCATCAGATTTTGTCGGATTATCTTCCAAAATAACTTGAGCATAATTAATTTGCATCAAATGCGATTCCGGCATCAAATTATAAGCTTGAGCAAAGTTGTTTTTAGCTTCTTTAAGTTTTCCTGTCTCAAGCAAAATTTGCCCTTTAAGCTCATAAAAAAACGGATTATCCGGTTCAATAGCCAACAAGCCGTCCATTTTTTGCAATGCTTGCGCAAATTTCAACTGTTTCATAAATACAATCGCATGAGCATATTGTGATACAATGTCCGTTTTTGCTAAGGGATATTCTCGCAAAGTTTGTTCCGGTTTTTGTAAATACGCCTTCAGTTTTGCCTTAATTCTCAAAAATTTTGCATTGTGTTTATTTGCATTATAACTATTATTTTTTGCAATTCTTTCAAAAAACGCAATACGTTCATTAGTAACGGGGTGGGTTCGAAAATAAGGTGTTTCTTCACGTCCGCTTAAAATATTTTCTTTGGTAATTTTTTTCATAAAGTTTAATATACCGTTGGCAGATTGCTTAGTTTCCTCTAAAAGTTTTGCGGCAGATTCATCGGCAGAGCGCTCTTCTTCGGTTCGATATCTGGTATAATGATTCAAAGCAGAGCTTTGCCCGCCCAACAAAACCGCCATTGCCGCATCACCACGTCCGCTTACCGCTGCCGTAGCACCGGCCAAAATTGCCGATATTAATGAAACCTCGTACATATCCTGGCTTTTCAGTTTTTGTCTTATTATATGTCCGCCCATAATATGTCCGGTTTCATGAGCCAAAACACCGCTTATTTCATTACTGTTGTCGGCTTTTATTATTGTTCCCGTGTGTACAAACATTTTATTGCCGTCTGCAACAAAAGCATTCAAAGAATTATCATCTACTATAAAAATATTATTTCTATAAAAATTAATTCCGGCAGCCTTATACAGAGGAAGTAAGATTTCAGCTAAATATTGTTCAGTTTCTTCATCAGAAATCAATCGGATTGTCTGGGCATCAGAGCTACATGGCAAAAGAGCCGCCAGCAGGAAAATCCCGCCAAGCAGCCCTTTTACTAAAATATTCTTCAAAGAAATTATCCTTTGATAAGTTTTTTCCACCAAGCCGATTTCCCTTTCTTTTCAGTATCTTCGGTAGCCTTAGGTTCAGCCTTTTCAACCTTATTATCATGACTGTCATATAAGATTACGGCTTCCTGTTTTTCGGATGTTTTTTCGGTATCGGCAAATCTGTTATAATTTCCGCGATTTCCTCTACGACGATCAAAACGTCCGCGACGTCCGCGACGACCTTTGAATTCTCGTTCTTCGTCTGTTGCTATATCTTCTTGTTCTTCAATCATTTCTTTATGTTCAACATTTTGTTCAACAACTTCATGTTCAACAATTTCTTCTTTCGGCTGTTTTTCTTCTTCTTTAACAATCTGTTTTACACGTTCAATTTTACAATCGGAAACGCACTTAATAGAATTATCTGCACAAATAACAATTTCAAGTCTGTATTTTGTTTCTAATTCAACCAAAGTTTTGCGTTTTTGATTCAACAAATAAACAGCAACATCAGCCGGAACAGAAACCGTTATTTTAGATGAACGATTTTTACAACCTTCTTCTTCAATTGTTCGCAAAATATAAACACCGGCAGACTCTAGTGTTCTGGTAATACCTTTTCCGTGACAATATGGACAAACCTGATAATTACTTTCCCAAAAAGCAGAATGCATTCTTTGGCGAGACAATTCAAGCAATCCGAAAATACTCATTTTTCCCACTTGAATCCGCGAACGATCTTTTTTCAAAGCTTCTTTCATACGTTTTTCAACCGCATGATTATTGGCCGGTTCATCCATATCAATAAAGTCGATAACAACCAATCCGGCTAAGTTACGTAATCTCAACTGACGTGCAATTTCATCACAAGCTTCTAAGTTGGTTTTTAGTGCTGTTTCTTCCAAATCTTTTTCTTTGGTTGCACGACCGGAGTTAACATCAATAGAAACCAAAGCTTCTGTCGGGTTAATAACCAAGTATCCGCCGGATTCTAACTGAGCAGTCGAATCATGCAATTTATCAAGTTGTCCTTCAACCTGAAAACGTTGGAACAGAGGCATATCATTGTTGCGATAGTTTTTAATCTTCTTAAGGTTGTGAGGAGACAAAATCTTAAAGAAATCACGAGCCAATTTATAAGCATCATCTCCGGCAACCAAAATTTCGCTGATTTCTTTGGTATAAATATCTCGCAAAGCACGTTTAATTAAATTTCCTTCTTCATAAATCATTTGAGGAGCTTTATTTTTCAAAGAATCAATTCGGATTTGATTCCATGCTCTAATCAAATAATTATAGTCTCTGACTATCTCAGCCTTTGTTTTTTCTTCACCGGCTGTTCTGACAATAATGGACATATCCGCACCGAGAGGAAGCTCTTTAACAATTCCTTTTAATCGGTTGCGGTCAGCAGCATTTGTAATTTTACGAGAAACACCGCCACTTTTGATACGGTTTGGCATCAATACACAGTATCTTCCTGCCAAAGACAAATATGTAGTAAGCGCAGCTCCTTTATTGCCACGTTCTTCTTTGACGACTTGAACCAGAACAGTTTGGCCTTCTGTAATTACATCCTGAATTTTGTGTCTGTGGTAAAGTTTTCTAGCTTTAATCAACTTGCGTTGCAGTTCAAAATCCATATTGTTATCATCATCGTCATCATCATCCAAAGAATCATCAGCATCATCTTTGTCATCATTTTCATCAAACTTATCTTCATTTGATTTGATTTCATGTTCTGTTTCGTTTTCATCTGTTGTTGTAATACAAACTTCTTCGGAAATTTTAGCTTCTTCTAATCCTTCATCTTCGGCTAAAACTTTTACTTCATCAGATGTTTCTTTAGCTTCCTCTGCAGCTATTTGTTTACGGAATTTCTTTTTCAAAACGCGACGTTTGGTTTTTTTCTTTCCGCCTTCTTCTTCCTCTTTTGCTTCTTCTTCAGCAATAAATTCTTCTTCGCTTTGACGATGAATAACAGAAACCTCATCGGCAACTTTTTCCTCAGATATTGTATCTTGATTTACAACATTTTCTTCAGATGTTTCAGATTTATTATCGGTTTCCGGAACAATAACATTAGCATTTTCGCCATTTTCGTTCAAGGCTTCTTCCAAAGCTTTTGCTTTGGCGGCTTCTTCACGAGCGCGCATAGCTTCTTCTCTTGCTTTGGCACGTTCAATGGCACGTCTTTCTCTTTCTTGTTCTCTTTCTTTTATTATACGCTTTTTATTTTCTATAATTTCATCTACTTCTTTTTCAATTTCAGCAATTTCTTCATCACTTACATTATAATAATCAGGATGAATTTCCCCAAAAGCCATAAAACCATGTTTGTTTCCGCCATAATCCACAAAACATGCCTGTAATGAAGGCTCAACCCTCATAATTTTACCAAGATAAATATTTCCTTTGATTTGTTTGCGGTTTGTACTTTCAAATTCAACTTCTTCAAGCTTGTTTCCGTTAACAACAACCACTCTTGTTTCTTCCGGTTGTGTATCGTCAATCAACATTCTTTTTGTCATAAATATAATCTCCCAACTTTTTACCGCGCAACGCAGTTATGTTTTTTAATATACAGGAGAGTTTAAAGATATACATAAAAACGCAATACAGACAAAGCTGTTACGCTAAAAAATACAATCCGGAGCGACTTATTTATTCCATAGGATTGCGCTCAATTTGTATATGGGCCGGTCATAATTTATTGTTGTTGATTGGCGATCGACCGTTAAAAATCTTTAAAAACTCTCAGCAAAAATTGCTTTATACAAGTTTTGACAATGCAACACTCAATCGTTATGAAAAAGCGGCGATATCAAAACATCGGCCAACAAAACGTTTACTTTTATATCAAATAAGGTCGGCTCCGATAAATATATTTGCCAAAACTTTACAAACAGCATATACAGCTTTGATTAAAAACACAACAATATTTTTACAAACTTTATAATTTTTTTTAACATATTGTAAATAAGTCTGACTTATAATCTTAAGATAGGATATTTAGGAGTTGTAATGATAAAACTTAGGCTGAACATACACCGTATATTGCTGTCAATAATGTTGATGGTTATTGCTGTGTTGCCCGTATCAAATGCAAATGCAGCCAAAATAACCGGACTTCGTATCGGTCAGGGTGTCGGTAACGTTCGCATAGTATTTGATGCCGATTCTAAGTTTGATTACAAAGTTTTTACTTTGAGTGCTCCCAACAGATTGGTAATTGATACGCAAGGCGTAGATGTTTCTTCCGCCGTTTCATCAAATAAAGATGACAATGTATTTGTTAAAAATGTTCGTGTCGGATCAACCGGTGTTAAGGGTGTGCGAATAGTTTTTGACTTGTTAAAGCCGGTGTTGATTAAAAAAGCATTTATGCTGCCTCCGCAAAGTAATTTTAATTGGCGTTTTGCTATTGATTTGGAAGCGGCAAATGAGCGTGATTTTATGTCCAGACTGGGTAATACTAATGCTTTCAGCAGTGATGACTACGATTCGTTTGGTGACAATTCTAAAAAAAATGTGGATTATACTCCACAGTCTAAAGTTCAACAAAGCAAACGCAAAGTGATTGTTATTGATGCCGGACATGGCGGAGTTGATCCCGGAGCTATCGGATATAACGGAACCTATGAGAAGAATATTACTTTATCAATGGCTAAAGAACTCAAAGAGTTGTTAGATAAAAAAACACAATATAAGGTATACCTGACACGTGGACGAGATGTCTTTATTCCTTTGCGAGAAAGAGTAAAAATAGCTCGTAAATATGATGCTGATTTGTTTATGTCTATACATGCCGATAGTGCCAGAAATCGTAAAGCTGTAGGCTTGTCGGTTTATACCTTATCTGAAACGGCATCAGATAAAGAAGCGGCTGCTTTGGCTGAAAAAGAAAATAAAGCGGATATTGTCGCCGGTTTAAATTTTGCTGAACACTCCAAAGAAGTCAGCGATATTTTGCTTAATTTGGCTCAGAGGGAAACAAACAATTCATCATCAGAATTTGCAACACTTTTGAGTAACCAAATGTCTCGAATTGTGAAAACAGTCAGCAATACGCATCGTTTTGCCGGATTTGCGGTATTAAAAGCACCGGATGTCCCGTCTGTTTTGCTTGAATTGGGTTATCTTTCTAATCCTACGGAAGAACGTCAACTGCGTCAAAAATCATATCGTCGCAAACTTGCGGAAGCTACAGTTAAAGCGATTGATAAATATTTTCAAAATCCCAAGCATTAGTATTTGACAGTACGATATTTTTTTACTAAAACAGTAGACGGAAATCTAATAAATTTTTGCGTTTGGTTAGGATTATGCTTAAGACTATTTCATCATTTTTGAGTACATGTTTCTTTTTTGCGGTAATCGCATTTGTTGTTATAATAACATCTGTTTGGCAGATATCTCAGGAATTGCCGGAATATCGACAACTTGAAAAATATGAGCCGGCCGTAACAACACGACTTTATGCCGGTGATGGTCAGGTAATGATGGAATATGCCGCGGAAAAAAGATTGTTTGTTCCTGAAGATAAGATTCCTTTGCGCGTCAAGCAAGCTTTTATATCAGCTGAAGACCAACATTTTTATGATCACTTTGGTGTTGATTTTATCGGTATCATTCGTGCTGTTTTGGTTAACGTCAAAAATATCGGTTCAGGACGTCGTCCCACCGGAGCTTCAACAATAACTCAACAAGTTGCCAAAAACTTTTTGTTGTCATCGGAATTATCCTATAAACGTAAAATAAAAGAAGCTTTATTGGCAATCAGAATTGAACAGGCTTTTTCCAAACAACATATTTTAGAATTATATCTTAATGAGATTTATCTCGGAAATCGCGCCTATGGTGTTGCAGCTGCAGCAATGAATTATTTCGGTAAGGCTTTGGATAAACTTACGTTGGAAGAGATTGCATATCTGGCAGCTTTACCTAAAGGGCCGAATAATTACAATCCCAAAACAAAATATGATGCTGCAGTGGCACGTCGAAATTGGGTAATTGATAGAATGCTTGAAGACGGATATGTTACTGAAGATGAAGCGCTTAAAGCTCAAGCAAAGCCGTTAGAAGTTATATCCGGTCGAGGCGAGTTGGTTAAATATGCGCAATATTTCAGTGAAGATGTACGTCGTCAAGTAAAAGAAGAATTTGGCGAAGACGCTCTTTATGAAGGCGGATTGTTGATACGAACAACCCTTAATCCGCGTCTTCAGGAGATAGCAACCAAAGCCTTTACAAAAGAAATAGAAAATTATGATCGTCGTCACGGTTGGCGCGGAGCTTTGCAAAATATTCCTCTTGAAGACGGTTGGAAAGATGTTTTGGCAAAGGTTGAAAAACTTGCCGGAAGCAAAGATGCCTGGAATATTGCAATTGTAAAAAAAGTTTTGGGTGATAAAGCTGAAATAGAACTTAAAGACGGTTCAAAAGGCGAAATACCTTTAAGTGTTTTATCTTGGGCCAGAAAAAACTTAAAAAACCAATCTGTAGGCGGTCAACCCCAGAAAGTATCTGATGTTTTATCTGTTGGGGATGTCGTTTTGGTGGAAAAAATTTCTTCTAAAGATACATCATCTCGCAATATGCCTGAAAACAGCTATTATCTTCGTCAACTTCCAAATGTTGAGGGCGGTTTGATAGCTTTGGATCCCCATACCGGTAAAATTTTAGCTATGGTCGGTGGATATTCTTTCCAAAAATCTCAATACAATCGTGCTACGCAAGCGCGTCGTCAAACCGGATCTGCTTTCAAGCCGATTGTATATTTGACGGCTCTTGAAAACGGCTATGAACCGACAGATCTTATATTGGATGCACCGTTTGTGTTGGATCAAGGTAAAGGACAGCCTGTGTGGAAACCGGTAAACTATTCCAAAAAGTTCTACGGATTAATGACGCTTCGTCAAGGAATTGAAAAATCACGTAACCTTATGACCGTTCGTCTGGCTCAAGATGTCGGTATGGATAAGGTTTCTGCCGAGGCCAAAAAAATGGGGGTTAATCCTAATTTGCCGCATTTGTTATCAATGTCATTGGGAGCCGGAGAAACAAGATTGATTAATATGGCATCCGCATATGCGGTTATGGTTAATGGCGGTAAAAAAATTGAACCGTACCTCATTGAAAGGATTCAAAATCGCAAAGGGTCAACAATATATAAACATGATACTCGCGAGTGTAAAGACTGCTCTCCTGACAAATGGGAGAATCAATCTGTACCTCAACTTGAGGATAACCGAGAACAAATAGTTGATCCGCTAAGTGCTTATCAAATGGTAAGCATAATGGAGGGCGTGGTACAATACGGAACCGGAGCCAGATTACGTTCTTTAGGTAAGCATCTTGCCGGAAAGACCGGTACTACCAATCGCAATCAGGATGCTTGGTTTGTCGGATTTTCACCGGACTTGGTTGTTGCCGTATACGTTGGCTTTGATGAACCTAAATCTTTAGGAAAATTTGAAACAGGTGCAGCTGCCGCTTTACCGATATTTTATGATTTTATGAACGAAGCCCTAAAAGATGAGGCTGATGTTCCTTTCCGTATACCTAGCGGTATCAAGTTAGTTCGTATCAATCATTCTACCGGAAAACCGGCAACGCCCAATGATAGTGTGGTAATATGGGAGGCCTTAAAACCCGAAGCAGCTTTAAGAGCAGCCAAACAAAAGGTAATCGGACAGGATGTAGGAGCTGTAACGACAGAAGATAGCAAACAATCTGTTTCTCCTATTGTTTATGAAGATACAAGTGAAGACGAAATTCAAATTGGTGCAGAATACTAAAGGGGGATTAGATGCGTGCGGATATTTATGAAATGATGCAAACAATTCAGCAATCATTGGAATTGCTAAGGAGGTCTCTTTGACTATGAAAATGCTTGTATCCGTCTGTCAGAACTCGAAAGTTTGACGTCAGAAGCTGATTTATGGTCAAATCCCGAAAAAGCTCAAAAATTGACACGCGAAAAAAACAATCTTGAGTTTAGTATCAATAATTTCAATCAAATGGAGCAGTCAAGTAAAGATTTGAGCGAGCTTGCGGAACTTGCTGAGATTGATGATGATAATGCAACTCTTGATGAAATTGCTCTTCAATTAAATGAACTGCAATCATCCGTAAAACATGCCGAATTAGAGGCGTTGCTTTCCGGTGAAGTAGATGCCAATGATACCTTTTTAGAAGTTCATTCCGGTTCCGGCGGAACCGAAGCTCAAGATTGGGCAGAAATGCTTTTAAGAATGTATTCTCGTTGGGCAGATTCTCACAATTACAAAGTTGAATATGTTGAAGAAACCGAAGGTGATGTTGCCGGTATAAAATCAGCCACAATTAAAATCAGCGGACATAATGCATATGGTTGGTTAAAATCAGAGACCGGCGTTCACAGATTGGTTAGAATATCTCCTTTCGACAGCAATGCCAGACGACATACAAGTTTTGCTTCTGTCGGAGTTTATCCGGTAATTGATGATAATATTGAAATTACGATTAACGAAGCTGATTGTCGTGTTGATACATATCGTGCTTCAGGAGCAGGGGGGCAACATATTAACAAAACAGATTCTGCTGTTCGAATTACGCACCAACCGACAGGAATTGTTGTTCAATGTCAAAATCAGCGTTCTCAATTTCAAAATCGCGAAGCCGCTTGGAAAATGCTCAAAGCACGACTTTATGAAATGGAATTAAAAAAGCGCGAAGACAAAGCCAACGAACAACGAGACAATCAAGGAGACAACGGTTGGGGTTATCAAATACGTTCATATGTTTTGCAACCTTACAAAATGGTAAAAGATTTGCGTACCGAAGTTGAAACATCTGATACTAAAGCCGTATTAGACGGAGATATCGATTTATTTTTATCAGCAGCATTGGCAGATAAGTTAGGGGGCAGCAATGATTAAAAAAACGGCAAAATTTTTTGCAATTTTTGCAGCTGTTGCGTACATTGGTTTTTGCCTTGCTGTTTATTATTTTCCGCAATATTTCTTTTATAATCCGTCCACCGAAAAATCATTATTGAGCAATGCTGTTGCCAAAGGTTTTTCGGCAGAAGAGGTTAGATATAAATCATCAGACGGAACAGAATTATACGGTTGGTATGTTAAACCTACACGCAAAGATAAAGTAGTCGTTTATTTTCATGGTAATTCTCACAATATCGAGGCTTTTTATCACAAACTTATCCCTTTAACAGATTCCGGATATGGTGTCTTTATCGGTGAATACCGTGGTTTTGGCGGAATAAATGGTAAAATTAATGAAAAAAATTTAGGAGAAGATGCCATCGCGGCAGTTCAATATCTGTATAGTCAGGGATGGAAAAACAAAGACATCATTCTATATGGAATGTCTTTAGGAAGCTATACATCGATTCACACTGCTCATACTTTGGGAAAAGATAATCCGTTTGCCTCGTTGATATTAGAAGTTCCTTTTGACAGTATTTTGAATGTGGCAAAAGACAGAGTGTGGCCGTTATTTCCATTCTCAATGATTATTAAAGATAAATATGACAACACAAAGAAATTATCGGAGATAAAACTTCCTGTTTTGTTTATGGTAACCCAAAATGACAAGGTTGTTCCCATACAAAGAGCAAAAGAATTAAGCAAAGCAATTGTTTCAAAATATCCGATGGTTAATATCCGAAAATCACTTAAAGACAATCCATCAACCGTTCGTTCAATCAGTTGTATAACAAATGATGCCGAAAAACCGGTAATGATTAATTATAATGATAATACCGCGACACATTCAAATTTATACGAGCATAAAAATTGGGAAGATATTTTGGTTTGGCTTGCTTGTCATGAAAATTGGTTAGAAAACAATGAAAAAATTAAGTAATCGTAGCTATACATTACATAAAATCGCCGATTTTGCCGGTGTCATTATACTGGTAGGACTGTTGTTGTTTATATGGCAACTTTATCGAGGATCAATTGCCATTCCGTTTCTCAAGCCATATATAATTCGTGCGCTCAATCACGATGATACGGATTATCATGTATCACTGGATGGCGTAAATCTTGAGTTGGTACGTTCAGTTCAACCCCTGCGAATAATCGCTAATAATGTGGTTTATAAAAAAGAAAATTCCATAACCATAAACGCCCCAAAAGTAGCTTTATCATTTTCGATAAAGGCTCTGTTGCGCGGAATTATTGCACCAAGTTCAATAGAGGTTGATCAGGCAAAAATTTTCATTTTTAACAGTTATGGTGTGGAAAATAAAAAGAGTTCTGATGAAGTAAGTCGCAAAAAGTTAGAATACTATTATGATATTGCCGCAGGATTTTGGGAGCGTTTCAATTCGGAAGACAATACCTATCCCGAAAGCTATATCAACAATATTCAAATAACTGATGCCGATGTGGAGTTATTGGAGGTAGATTTAGGCAAAAGGTGGTTATTTAGCGATGTAAACTATCATTTCAATAGAGGTTTTACGAAGCTAACCACAGAAATAAACGCATTAATGCCGTTTGGTGAAAGTACATCATCACTTGGGTTAGAAATAGACTATAACTACAAAGATTCTCAAGCCGGCTTAAATTTTTATTTTTCGGATTTAATACCGGCAGATTTGTTACAAATAGTTACTCAAAATACATCATCACAGGATTTTTATAATATCAGAATACCTCTGCATGGTAATATCAATACTGTATTTAATTTACAAAATTTGTCCGAATATAAAAGTGATATCTTGTCTAACAGCGAAAAAATAATTGATAGAATATCATTTGAACTTAATGGAGAAAAAGGAAGAATAAAATTTTCTGAAGATGAAAACTATGATTATGATATCTCCGGTTTGATACTCAGAGGCGAATTAAGTGGCAATCTTGAACAAATTAACATTACCAATGCCGGTCTTAATCTTGATAATCAAACGGCTTCTTTAGGGCTTGAAGTCAAGGGATTAAAAGAATGGCTCTTAAAGTCATCATACAAAGATTTAGCGATTCGGTTAACCGCAAATGTCAAAGAATTGGAAACAGATAAATTAAGCCGTTTTTGGCCTAAATATTTTGGTGCTAAAGCGTGGGATTGGTGTAAAGAAAGTTTATTCGGCGGAACAATCAAAAATGGAGTATTTTCGTTTGACTTCGGTTATGATGATAAAGCAAAAGGTATTGCATTTAAAGATTTATCAGGTAAAGCAGACATTGAAAAAGGTAACCTTATCTATCTTAACACTATGCCTAAAGTAACCAATATATACGGAACAGCGACTTTTACATCACACAATATTCGTATAGATTTAGATAAGGCAAAGTCTGATAATGTGGTTTTAAATCATGGCTATGTTGATTTGTACGATTTAAACAAAGATGATAACTTCTTAAAATTAGAACTTAATGCTATCGGTTCAATTACAGATATCCTAAAACTAATCGACCACGAACCGCTTAATTATCCTACAGATATGGGGCTAAATCCGGAAACAATAAAAGGTAGCGCCATTGCTGATTTGGGGTTAGAGTTTGAACTTAGACAAGATTTGGATCCGGCAAGTATCAAGGTTAATGTTGATGCTGTTTTGCGAGATGTGCTCATAAAAGAAGCAATAAAAGACAAAGCAATTGAGGCCAAGACGCTAGGTTTTCATCTGGATAATCAACAGATGAATATATCTGGCGTTGCCAATATCGAAGGTCTTCCGTTGACATTTTTGTGGAATGAAAATTTTGTTGCCAAAAACTATCAGCGCCGTTACCAAATAAGCTTTAATTTTGATGATGCGTTTAAGGAAAAAATAGGACTTAATGTTGCAGCTTTAAATGCCCCGCATATTAAAGGAACGATTCCTACCAAAGCCATTGTTACGGTATATCCGGATAATCGAACAATCATAGATGTGCATGGTAATTTACGAGAAACGGTTATTGATTATAGTTTTCTTGGGTTTGCCAAAAAAGCCGGTACAAATGGCGAAATTACCGCCCAGATTAATGTCGATGGAACAAAGGTTTCGTCAATACCGAAATTTACTTTAACCAAACCGGATTTTAAGCTAAACGGAAACGTTTCTTTTGCTGATGACGGGCGAGTTAAAAGTGTTGATATAAAAGACATAAAAGGCCCCAAAACAAATGCTAAAGCCAAAATTGATTTTTCTTATCAACCCAAAGAAAATGTCAAAATTATTGTTTCCGGTTCATCATATGATTTGTCCGCATTTTTTGCTGAGGATGAAGACAAAATTGCAGAGCGACGTAAAAAAAGAGCGGCCTTAAAAGATAGCAATTTGATAGATGACGATGATGATGATAAAATGTGGGATACTACTCCCGATACAGATATAAATATTGCCGTGGATAAACTTTGGACTAATGATAAAGTATCAATTCGTAATTTTGCCGGTTCTGCCCAAATACTCAACAAAATCGGTATCAATGAAATGCATCTTGTCGGCAATTTTAAATCAAACAAAAACAATCCTAATCATAAACTATATTTAAAACTTGATTATACACCGCGTCCCAATAAAGAGTATCTTCTAAGCATTGACAGCAATGATGCAGGTTCCACTTTAAGATTTTTACGTCTGTATGATTATGTTAGAGGTGGTCATTTGAGTATCAACGGCAAACGAGGAGCCGACAAAAAATTCATCGGACATGCCAAAGCTCGTGATTTTAATGTAATCAAGACCAACGTTTTTGCTAAGTTGTTAACATTAGCATCTTTTACCGGTTTTGTAGATATGCTTTCCGGAGACGGAATTGCCTTTACCCATTTTGATGCCCCGTTTGAATATTACAAATCAAGGTTTATATTAAAAGATGCAAAAGGTTTTGGTAATGTTATCGGAATCTCGTTAGATGGCGGATATCATGCTAAATATCAAGAGTTTGATATTCGAGGTTTGATAGCACCGGCCTATGGATTAAACACATTTTTAGGAAAAATTCCGCTTGTTGGTACTTTGTTAAGCGGAAAAGACGGTACCGTATTTGCGGTAAATTATCAAATTGTTGGCAATATCGATGAACCGATGATTGATATTAATCCGCTTTCGGCGCTGAGTCCGAATTCGCTCAAAGATTTGTGGAAAGACAATTTCGGAGATGTTAATGGCAACTGACAATCAACTCAAAATAGGTCTGGATTATCACGGAGTTATTGATAAAAAAACAGACTATTTTGCAAAGTTTTGTTCAGAGGCCAAGGCACGCAATCATCTTGTTTATATAATTACCGGAGGTCCTAAACTGAAAGTAGAAGAGGCATTAAAAAAACAAAACATACAATATGATTTTGTTTTTGCCATATCTGATTATTATCAAGCTTTAGGAAAGTTGGAATTAACACCGGATGGGACAATTAATATTCCCGAATATTTATGGAATATAGCCAAAGCCGATTTTTGTCGTCGTAACAATATTAATTTTCATATTGACGATAGCATAGCTTATTTACATTGGTTTTCTACACCTTTTTGTTTTTATGATGACAAAGTCAATAAATGTTATCTTTCTCCGGGGATTGTTATTGATTTTTTGCAACCTATAAATGATATTTTTGACAAGATAGAACAAATCAGTGCCAATCTGACATCATTTTCATTTTGCAAAAAAGAAAACGAACAATAACAAAAAAGGAAATTTATTGCTTTTTTAACCTTTTTGTGATACCATAACAATATATGTGGTTTTTCGCACTTGGTTTTGTGCGTTTATTATATGAGGATGACGAACATGGCACGTTTATTTCGATCAATAGCAATCATCGTTTTGACAATGATTATAGTTGCTCCTGCATATTCAAAAATAGTCCATATTACTGACTATAGAAAGGAAGTTTTTGATTACGATACTAATACCACATCTAAAGGAAATAAATGTGAGGGCGTCGGATGTATCGGTTACAAAAACGTCTCTTGTGACAAAACAAAAAATGAATATGATACAAAACAGCATAATGCCGTATGCGAAGAATTTTATAAGTTTGAAGAAAAAAAGTGCTATAAGTGTTATTGTCCCAGCAAATATGAATTTACAGAATCCCAATGTACATCAACAGGATTTGCTACACCTGATGATGCTTATAGATGTTCTTTGGGTGACAACAATTATTACTCAACTTGTAATTGTGCCTCTAAATATTTGCTGTTAAATAATTTCGTTAATGTTACGACGTTAGATAAGAACTTTACATATACCCGCAAAGATATAAAAGGTATAAAAGGGATTGCCGGTGGCGGCAGCACTAAAGAAGGTACAGAAATTAGTTGTTTAGAATATACTACATTTAAGTGCAAAACGGGTGATAAGATGGATAATACAAAGTTGAGTATTAAAACCCAAGGAAGCGGTAGTGTTACGTTTACTCATGGTGATGACAGTTCTTTTATTACTTATAACGGTAATTTGAATACCCAAAAAGGTAATGCCCTTGCAAAGGATTTTGATGTAACATATTCAACAGTTTGTGTTACGGGAGTAAGAGCTTATGCCGAGCCATTGTATGAAACTGATCCACAGGAAAAAAATACTTGTGCAAAGGTTAAAACAGGAAAAACAAAGTACGCTTCAGGCACTTTTTATTATTTTGACGGCGACTGTTCAGAAGATGATCCATGTATAGGAACAAATACTACTGTTGATTGTACGGACATTGAATCACCATCTATACCTTATTATGACCCAAACACCAAGAAAAAAGGCGGTGATAAATCTTGTAAAAAAGTAACCGGATGTTCGCTTGGTATGGTAAAATCCGGTAGTACCACATATATATGCACTGGAAAATATGAGAAAGCGGATGGGATGGCTATATCCGATATGTCTTCCGGCGGATTTAATTGTGGTAAACTAACGGGGTGTGATACTAATAAAGGATATACCGCATTTGGAAGCATGTCTAGTAATGCGTATGCTTCAGCAATGTCAGGTAGAACCAGCGGAGAAACTGCTGTAAGTTCATCAAATTCAACTGCAAGTGGCACTATTTATGATTCTAGAATAAAAACAACAAAAGTACCACCAGCTATTAAAGAATCAGAATGGGTAGATTATTTGATTTGCCGTAAGCCTATCGGTTGTGCAACCGGATATATGGATACCGAGTCATGTTGGAGTGGTTGTGCAGCTTGGTTCGTGAAGTAACAAACTAGAAAGAAGCACCTCTGCGAGGTGCTTCTTTTTCAAATGATATATATTATCAAATTAATTTATTAAACCTTTGGGCCTTGTAAAACTGGGCATAGCATCATCATCTGATGGTGATACCGCCAAATTTGTTGTTTTGATTGCTGATGATGTATTTCCGATTGCCACATAAGCACCCGATGCAGCATCAAGTTTGTAATAATATTTATCGACAGCTGGAATATTTTCTCCTTTGCCTAAATATAAATATCCTCCTTGCGGCTGCTTTTCACTTATTCTTTTTAAGATATCATCCTGATGTTCCGGTGCAAAATATCGCAAAACATTACGGCAGAACACTACCTCGAATTTTGACTTAACAATTGCTTGTTCCAGCATATTATAACGTCTGAATTCAATCATCTTTTTTATATCATCTTTAACAAACCATTGTTCGCTTTCTAAGTCAAAATATTCCAATATTGTTTTGGCATTAAGCCCCATTTGAATTTCAAAATTGTTATATATTCCTCGTTGCGCTTTGCTTATGGCAACAGACGACAAGTCTGAACCCAAAATATTTATATCCCAATCGGCAAACATTTTATCAGCTTTGTTAATTGCCATAGCAATCGAATATGCTTCCTGTCCGGTTGAGCATCCCAAACTCCAGATATTTAACTTTTTAGTTGCTCTGCATTTTTCCTTAAGTTTTGGCAACAAGACTTTTTGAAATCGGTAAAAAACATCAAAATCTCTAAAAAAAGCCGTATCCGAAAAAGCCATAGCCTCAACAACTTGTGAAATCAAAGGTCTGTTATTGGTCTTAAGCTCCATAACCAATTCTTCTATAGAGTTAAACCCTTTTTCTCTTATAAAATTGCTCATTTTTTTATCAAGGATAAAATATTGGGCTTCATCAAACTCCCAACCGGCGTTTTCTTTCAACAAATCTAACAAAAATTCAAAATCTTGCCGACGCATTATTTTACTCCTTGCAATACTTTTATAATCTTTAGTTTTGATGCAATAATGTCCTCATCAAACGGACGCATTATAAAGTCATCAGCACCGGCACTAATTGCCTGAGATATAACATCGGCGTCTTTTATATACGAGCAGAACATAAAAATAGGTTGCTTGATTTTTTTATCCGAGCGAATTTTTAACAATACATCTATTCCATCAATCAAAGGCATTTGCCAATCACAAATAATCAAATCCGGCATATCTTTAGCGCATTGTTCCAACAAATCTTCGCCATCTTCAGCCTCAGAAACCGTATAACCGAAGTTTTCCAGAATCTTTGATAAAAGCATTCTCATTATTTTTGAATCATCGGCAACAATACAACTTGGCATATTTTTACTCCATTACCAACTGAATAAAATCAGCTGTTTGCACAAGACTTATTTTAAGATTATCATTTTGTTCTGATAAAAACCATACCGGAGCCATTGCCGCATCATTAGGTTCAGACATTCCGTTTACGGCATTATAAATCTTTTCTAACTTGTCAGACGATATTTTTAATGAGCTGTCAATACTGCAGATAAGGCGATTATTCTGTTCAAAAACACTTATTTCGCCGCCTCGTATCAGTATATCCGCTATTGCCATAACCATCAACATTGCAAATCTCTGATTGTTTTCGCACACACTCATCTTCAACGTTATGGGATAATCTTTGTTACCTAGAGTATGCAAATAATCTTGCGTTGTTTTAAATACAACATCGTTATTTGTAAGTCCGGTATTTCCTAAACCGAAAGCTAATCGAAAAAATTTCATTCTGGCAGTCAATGTTTGTGAGCTTGTTTTTAATATCGACTTTATATCATCCATAAAATCAAGGTCATCTTCTTCTAAAAGTTCAACCGCATTAGCTACAGCCCCGATATTACCCACAATATCATGGCTTATTCGAGTACAAACTAATTCACAAATACGACTATTATTCATTGTTCAATCCTGTTAAATTTCCTAAAAATTATAAAACTCACTATTTATAAAACGTTGGTCTTCGCGAGACATTCTGGTATAATCAAGTTCTCGAAACATCGGATCTTCCAACAACAAATTTCCTGTTGAAGCTTTAAGATACGGCTTGTCTCCGCCCATTCCCCAAGTAACAGTTGTTTTATTATCCGGATGACCATATTTTTGATTTATTTTCTTCCAAAAATCGTAGACTTTTATATTTCGAATATAAACAGCTTTCGGCGAGTTTCCCGTAATATTGGCAATTGTAGATTTATAAACGATTTTGTAAACTTTATTTTCCGTAAAATTACTTGTAAAGTATACTTCAATTTCTTCTTTTGAATCATATTTGACGTATTTTATATATTGCATATATTGATGTCCGTCTTTCTTAGCCATATTTATTACACAGGCTTCCAAGCGCTCATATCCGACAACACCTTTTGTTCTGCAAGTTTCTTCGTTACGCCACTTGATGAAGTTAGGGATTTCAAAACGAGCATTTACTTTTCTGAAACCTCGATTTTCTAACGTGCGTTCAACTTGTTTAAGATTCATTCTTAACATTACACCTGATATATCAAATACCGATGCATTCGATTTTCCGTCATTATCTTTGTTGCGAGATTTTTTTACCAACTCTTCAAGTTTGCTTTCTTTTTTGTCTTTATCATCTTTTTCTTCATCAATATTAAGCAAAGATAACGGATTAGATGTGGTTAATTTTTCAACCCATGTTCCCTCCAACATTTTTTTAGGTTGTTCTGGATCATTTTCTTTCAGCGTTTCTGTCAGGCTTTTATCTTTATCAAAAGCATCTATTTCCGTTTCTATGTTGGGACGTTTGGGAATAAAGATAGGTTCATCAGAACTTTCGACAATCTTGTTTTCGACACCTAATACGGTTCCTGTTGCCGGAGTATATTTTGTTTCCGGCAACATTATGGGAGCTTCAAACTCGGTAATTTTAGCACTTGGTTGTTTATTTTCCTCGGGTAAAACAACATCAGAAGAATTATCGTCAGGCTTGATTGCTTCCTCGACAACCTTTGTGTCAGGCGTATCGGCAACCGATGGCTCAATATCAGGCAAATCATCAAAATTAAAATCTTCCGGAAACGGGTAGTCGGCAGAATCTTCGCTTGCTTTTGTCGGTAAAGAACAAAAAAGCATTAAAGCTGTAAAAACAATTATCAAGAATTTAATTTTCATTTCAAAAATATCTCCCGATACACCTTTCAGAGCGCATTATATTGGTTTTTATTTTTAATGGCAAACAATATACACAACTTATAAACGGAAGTTTTTATTTACTTTTGTATAAAAATTAATTATAACGTCGTTTATGATGTCAAAAAAAGAAATACATATAATAGGGGCAGGGCTCGCCGGATCCGAAGCGGCATGGCAATTGGCTTCTCGCGGAATAAGTGTCGTCATCCACGAAATGAGACCGCAAAAAATGTCTCCGGCACACAAAACCGCAAAAGCAGCAGAGCTTGTTTGCTCAAATTCATTGCGTTCCGATGATTTTAATAATTCGGCAATAGGTGTTTTGCACCAAGAAATGCGCCTTGCAGGTTCAATAATAATGGAAGCCGCAGACAAAACCAAAGTACCTGCCGGAGGAGCATTGGCCGTAGACAGAGAAGGTTTTTCCGCATATATTGACAATAAATTGAAATCACACCCTTTAATCAGTTTTGTTGAAGAAGAACAAACATCGGTTCCGCTTGATTTACCTCATGTTATTATTGCAAGCGGACCATTAACATCGGAATCTTTAATCAAATCCATTATAAGCTTGGTTGGTAATCAAAGCCTTAATTTTTTTGATGCCATAGCTCCGGTAATCTACAAAGACAGTATAGATTTTTCTAAAGCTTGGTACCAGTCTCGTTATGATAAAGGTGACAAGTTTGACTACATAAACTGTCCGTTAAATGAAGAGCAATATTATGCGTTTGTTGATGCTCTGCTTTCTGCTGAAAAAGTAGAATTTCACGATTTTGAAAAAACTTCGTATTTTGATGGTTGTTTACCGATAGAGGTTATGGCCGAAAGAGGCAAAGATACTCTTCTTTTCGGACCTCTAAAGCCGGTCGGTCTGACAAATTCTCATAATCCGGAGCAAAAGCCGTTTGCGGTTGTCCAACTTAGACAAGACAATAAAGAGGACACTTTGCGTAATATGGTTGGTTTCCAAACCAAAATGAAATATGGTGAACAAGAACGTATTTTCAGACAAATTCCCGGACTTGAAAATGCCAGATTTGCAAGGCTTGGCGGAATACATAAAAATACCTTTATAAAATCGCCTGTTTTGTTGGATGAATATTTACGTCTCAAATCTCATATCAACATATCATTTGCCGGTCAGATAACCGGATGCGAGGGATACGTTGAAAGTGCGGCTGTCGGATATTTGGTGGGTTATTTTAAATCATGCGAACTCACTGATAAAACAGCAGTTTTACCTCCGGAAACCACGGCTTTTGGCGCTGTTTATAAGCATTTGCGAGATGATACCAATATTGAAGATTATCAACCTATGAATGTTAACTTCGGTTTGTTTCCGACGATTGTCGGCGAAACTACATCTAACGGCAGATTTCGCAAAATAAAAGGCATGGAACGCAAAGAAGCTTATTGCCGCAGAGCATTAGAAGACGTATTACCGTGGGTTGCACAAATTAGGGCGTAAAATAATATGAATGAAGATATAAGCTATCATAACGAAAATTTTCCGGTCGGAATGTTGGTTAAACCAAAATTTCAAACAATCATAAAAGCATATTATACCGCAGCCAGATTTGCTGATGATATAGCCGATTCTTCATTGCTGAGCAATGAAGAAAAAATTGCAAAATTAAACGATATTCGTGATGCTTTTTTAAATCCTTTAACCGGAAACAGTTATATGAATATCCGAAAATTGGGAAAAATGTTTGTTGCAGAGCAACTGGATGCTTCGTTATTTACTGATTTACTTGTTGCTTTTGAAAGAGATGCTGAACAAAAAAAGATATCAATTTGGGAAGAATTATTGGATTATTGCCGATATTCAGCCGCTCCTGTAGGAAGATTTTTATTGGCATTACACGATGAAAATCCCTCAGCATATTTGCCTGCGGAAAATTTATGTATAATATTGCAAATCCTTGATCATTTAGGTGATATAAAAGATGATTACAGTTTGTTGCGACGAATATATATTCCCGATGATATTCTGTCTCAATACAATATTTGCAAAACGGATTTGGGACTTAGCTATACCAAACCGGAAATAAAAGAAATGTTAGCTGAAATTATAGCAAAATTAGAAGCCATGCAGGCAGATACAAAGGTTTTACCTTCGCTTATAAAAGATTTTCGTCTTCGTTTTGAAGTTTGTGTTATACTTTCATTAACTAATTCTATGATACAAAAGTATAAAAAAGTTGATATTTTACAATGCTCGCCAAATTTAGGAATGATTTCATGGTGTAAAGCTTTTTCTCAGGGATTTGTGCGGGCAATATTTTGTAAATATCAAAATCAAAGGCCTGTAATATGAATAAAATAATAAAAAAAATAGTCAAAAAATCCGGTTCCTCATTTTTTTGGGGCGTACATATTTTGCCGACAAAAGAGCGCAGGGCGATGTATACATTATATGCTTTTTGTCGGCATATAGATGATATTGTAGACGGCGACGATCCTGTATCTCACAAAATGGAATTGCTTGATGCTTGGCGTAAAGAGCTTGATAATATATACGACAAAAAAGTTCCTGCTTCGCAAATTGGACGTAATATTTATAAAAACTGTATGCGTTTTAATATCCCTAAAGCAGATTTAGTCAGATTATTGGATAGTATATCAATGGACTTACCTTCGCCAATTCAGGCTCCGACAATTAATGATTTCTATACCTATTGTCGCGGCGTTGCAAGTGCGCCCGGTAGTATGTCTTTGCGAGTGTTGGGGTGTAAAGATGAAAAGATGATAAACGAGCTTTCCGAAACATTGGGAATTGCGTTGCAAATCACAAATATTTTAAGAGACGTAAGGGAAGATGCAATAGCCGGTCGTTTATATATTCCGCGAGAATTTTTACAAAAAGCAGGGATAGAAACTACCGATCCGATGACAGTATTGATAGATAAAAATTTATCAATGGCACGTGAAGAACTTGCTAAGATTGCTGATAGCAATTACAGCAAGGCGTTTGAACTGATAAAACAATTAGATAAAAAAATTGCTCGTAATATAAAGGCTTTGGCATATATATATAAGCATTATTTTGATATAATGCAAAATCGCGGATGGGAGATAATTTCTCCAAAACCTCGTATCGGTCGAATAGCTAAGATGTTTTTAGTCATCAAAGCTTTTTGCGGGAGATAAAGGTTGAGCAAACCGTGTATTACATACCACATTATCGGAGGAGGATTGTCCGGACTAGCATGTGCTTGGTTTTTGAAGCAAAAAAATAAAAATAACCGAGTTGTTATTTATGAGGCTTCTTCTATTTTAGGTGGAAGAACATATTCGTATTTTAATAAAAATCTCGGATTAAAACTCGATAATGCCGTTCATGCGGTTGTCGGTGCCAATAAATTTATGTCCCGATTTATAAAAAAAGACGAATGGTTAAAGAACAAATATTTTATTGATATGCAAACGGATACGTTGGATAATTCGATTATTCATAATTCAGACCATATATTAAAATCTTTTTGTAATACCAAAGCTTCCGATATAGATAATCGTATTCGGAACAATATTTTGAAAACTCTTTTTCCTTTTACTCGCGCAAAAACCAAAGTTTGGTTTTCCAAACAAGATTTAACCCCTCGTATAATTAATATGTTGGCAGCATATGCCGATGAAATAAAACTCAATAGTAGATTGCAAAGCATATCATCGCAATTCGGTATGGCTGCGATGCTTGATTTTGGAAGTTACAGCGTAGACATAGGGGCAAATGATAAGGTTATAATTGCCCTTGATAATTTGGCTTGTAATAAAATTTTGAATGTCAATCGGTTAGAACATTCATCCATAATTAATATAACGTTTAAAACTTCCCAAACGATATTCTTACCGAAAGGTACATCGTTTATCGGAGTTAAAAATGGTATCGCCGATTGGATATTCGTTGATAACAATTTGTTGACAGTGGTTATCTCGGATGCTGACATAAAAGATAATAAACTATCTGATGTTGCAATCAAAGTATGGAAAGAATTAGATGCCATAAGAGGAGTTAATTCCGGATTTTTGCCTCCTTATAAAGCAACAATATTTCCCAACGCAACAATCAAACAAGACATCAAGAATAATGCTCTGAGACCACAAAAACCCTTGACAGAATATCCTAATGTCTATATTGCAGGAGATTGGACAATGAGAGATTATCCTTGTTGTATGGAAACAGCTATAAAATCAGCCGAAAGAGCTGTAAGATTCGCTCAAAGATAAACTGAAAATAAAGAAATGGAAAATAAAATGAATTCACAAATGACAACATTATCAAATGGACTAAGAGTAATAACATCGGAACGTCCCCAGCTTGAGACTGTTTCTTTGGGGATTTGGGTTAAAACCGGTTCTGCTTATGAAAATAAAGCCAATAATGGTATATCCCATTTTTTGGAACATATGTCATTTAAGGGGACGGAAAAACGTACATCACTTCAAATATCTGAAGAGATTGAAAATGTCGGTGGCCAGTCAAATGCATATACATCCAGAGAATTTACGGCTTATTATGCCAAAATGATGAAAGAAGATGCCGAACTGGCGATTGATGTTTTGTGTGATTCTATTAAAAATTCCATATTTCCGGAAGAAGAGTTGATTAAAGAAAGAGATGTGGTAATCCAAGAGATTAAACAGACTATTGATACTCCGGATGATATTGTTTTTGATTATTTTCAAGAAACAGCTTTTCCTAATCAGGCATTAGGGCGTTCAATTCTTGGTCCGCAAGAAATTGTGCGTAATTTTAATCGGGATACACTGACACAATATATCGGTAGCAATTATGCCGCCGAAAATATGGTAATTTGTGCCGTAGGGTGTATTTCTCATCAAAAATTTGTTGATATGGTAAAAGATCGTATGAGTGATTTTCGTTCTCAGACCAATTTTAATACCGAAAAACAAAAATATTCCGGTGGCTTTTTTATTGAAAAAAGACCTATTGAACAAAGTCATGTTGTTCTTGGTTTTGAGGGGTATCCGTACAAAAATAAACATTATTATGACACCGCAATTTTATCAACCATATTAGGTGGCGGAATGTCATCGCGTTTGTTCCAAGAAATCAGAGAAAAGCGTGGATTGGTTTACTCGGTTTATTCATTTACGGCTGCTCACAGTAATGCAGGTTTGTTTGGTATTTATGCCGGAACAGAGGCCAAAGAACTTCCTGTTTTAATGCCTGTTGTTGTCGATGAAATAAAAAAAATAAGCAATGATTTGGTATCGGAAAAAGAATTCAACCGAGCTAAAATGCAACTAAAGTCAAGTATTAAAATGGGATTAGAGAGTTCATCATCAACAGCAGAAGTTTTAGCGCGCCAAAATCTTATTTATGGGCGCAGTTTAACAATAGATGAGGTGGTGGCAAAAATTGATGCCGTATCACGCGAGAACATTCGTGAAGTAGCACAAGAAATATTCTCATCCAAACCTACATATACTTTGCTTGGAGCGATAGATAAATATATGGAATATGACGAATTGCAAAAAGTATTGTCATAAACAAAATATTAAAGATTATATGCTTAAAATGACGACAAGATATTGCCGTCATTTTTTTCAGGAGATTGCATATGTCACGCGCAGAAGATATATTCCAAAAACTGGTTTATTTTGGAGAAGATGCCATTGATGAGTTTATTGTAGAACGCCAAAGTGAAGAGCTTTTTATTGACTTTAAACAGGCAGCGTCTGACGGCAAAAATTTCAACACCCTTCATCGTGATGACCGCAAAAACCTATCAAAAGCAATTTCCGGTTTTGGCAATTCGGAGGGTGGGGTAATTATATGGGGAGTTGAATGTTCGCGAGATATAGAAGTTGGCGATGTTGCAAAAGCCAAAGTAAAAGTTCGCAATGTTCATCGTTTTTTAAGCTGGCTCGAAAATGCAATTTCCGGATGCACTATACCAAGCCACAATAAGGTACGCAATCATATTATCAGTGTTGATGATAATGGAGACGGGTTCATTGCAACATATATTCCCAAAAGCGATGTTGCCCCGCTTATGACATCAAGCAATTCGGCAATATATATACGTTCAGGTTCCAACAATGTTCCGGCTCCCTATGCTGTTATTGCCGGTATGTTCGGGCGTCATCCGCAACCCAATATCGAACTTAAAATATCCAATAAAAATATCGAAGCACTTCAAAATCAAGATGAAGATATGCTCTATCCCAATAGTATTGACAATCCACCTGAACAATATGTAAAAATATCATTTGAACTACAAGGAGCAAACATATCAAATGTTATTGCCAGAGAAATGTTTTTATCTGCAGAAGTTCTATCTGATGGTAGCGAGTATAACAAAGTTCGTTTTTCTAATTATAATCAAATGGAAGTTATAACCGGAATCGAAGGACAACTTAATATTATCACTCGTCCGGAACTTCGTTTGCCACCGCGCGGAGCAATCAAGTTTTGCAATGTCGAAATCGTTTTATCTCCGTTTGTCGATGATGATTTTCAGCTTGAAGGAGTTATAGGCGCCAATAATGCAATGCCTAAAGATTTTCGAATTTTTATTCCCAAAAACAAACTTCGTTCATTTGTTGCAAAAGTAATCAAAGGTGAAGAAGATTACAATATGATTATGAATGAATTTTTCAATGATTATTTCCGCGGAGAATTTTAATGTCAGATATCGAAATTTTTACTGACGGAGCTTGTTCCGGTAATCCCGGAGCAGGGGGGTGGGGCGCAATATTGCGTTATGGCGATGTTGAAAAAGAGTTATCCGGTGGCGAATCCGATACAACCAATAATCGTATGGAGTTAACTGCAGTTATAGAGGCTCTAAAGGCATTAAAACGGCCATGCAACATAACTTTATATACGGATAGTCGTTATGTAATGGATGGAGTGAACCAGTGGTTACCCAACTGGAAAGTTAACGGATGGCGTACATCAAATAAAAAATCTCCGGTTAAAAATATCGATTTATGGCAAGCTCTCGAGTCGCATCTTGAAAAACACCAAATCAAATGGGTTTGGGTAAAAGGACACAACGGACATCCGGAAAACGAGCGTGTCGATAAATTGGCTCGAGACCAAGCAAAAGCGCATATTTCTGAAATTTTGTAAAAAAACACTTGATTTAGACAAAAATATTTGTTATATATTAACACGTAGTTAACAGACGGAGTTAGCATAATATATGCAAATAGCTTGTAAATCTGCCAGTTGTCGTGATTGTAGCGACAGTAATATTAATTCAACAATCTCTTGTGTTTTTGACACAAAAGAAGAATACATCGCCCACCTTATCAAAATTAAGGAAATCAAAAAAGACACTCGTCGCCATAGCGACGGGTTAATTCATTTAAAGGGTACTTTAAAAATTGATGGGCGTGTAAAAAAAGGACTGAATTGGAATGATGTTGTTTCGACAACAGCCATTGTCGAAAAGGGAATGATAAGCCGTTATCAATATCTTCCGCGAACATACAAAGGAATAAAAACAAGTTTGAGTATTCCAAGTTTAGAACTTTATATGTTTCACAACAATTTTAGCGCAATCTGTACGAACAAACATTACGAAGTTGATTTGTTCAGAATATCTGAACAAGCCAGTCATCTGGATTTTTCGAGCGTCAGTGCAAATCTGACGCTTTTTTATGGGCAACGAATTGCTTTGTCTAGACTTCCAAAAGCAAAGAATATTTTAGGATTAAGTTCCAAACATTTGGAAGTTGATTGTCCGGACGCCTATCATGTTGCCAAAGAAAAAGGGTGCGGAGCAGATATATTAAATATTCTTCGTCCTAAAAATCCCGTTGTGGCTTGTATTTATCGTTTAATCGGAAAAAAGAAATAACAGTTGATTTTTTTGTCTAAAATATAGTGCAATTCTATCAAGACACAAATACAATTAATTCTCCATATTAACGACAAACAACAAGTATGTAAGGTTTCAAACATTATCGTTTGAATAGTTCACTAGGGATTTGTTGTTTTTTTAAATCACGAAACCGTGTTGAGATCCGAAAGGAGGTAAGACAGCGGTTGTTTTTATGGTCGAAAAATTCGATGTAATTGTTGTTGATGCCTATGGCGTCTTCAACTTTGGGCAGGGTATTTCTCTGTCGGTAATCAACACTTTTAAGAAATGGATGGAACAGGGAAAGAAAGTTTACATCCTTTCTCTTGAGGAATACATCAAAAAAGAAGGTATCTATCCTGATTATATCTGGGATAGAGTTTCAGAAGAGCCACTTTTTGGAAACTAAAAAACACAAAAACAAGTCGTTCACCAATATCGGTGAACGACTTGTTTCGTATATAAAAAATGCTTTAAAACTTATAATATTTATGTATAATAAGCTCATCATTAATTTTATTAAACTAAATAAGGAATATTTATAATGACGATAAAAAATATATTTTGGGATGTTGATGGTGTATTGGCTAATTTGAACTATGCATATTATAATTTTTTAACCAAACATCCAAAATATTCTCCGATGTATGGTAACATTACTTGGGAACAATTGCCTGAAGTTTTACCGATTGTTCCGAAATATGGTGCTTTAGAGCTTAAAACTCATCCTACATTAGGAACAGAACTTGATTATGATTTTTGTCATTCTCCCGAATTTTTTACCAATCGTCCGCTATATCCCAATGTCATAGAAACTCTCAGAGAATTACATGAAAAAGGTTATCGCCAGTTTACAATGTCGGCGACATTTGATGTTGCAACCAAAACCAAATTTTTGAATGAGCTTTTAGCTCCGGTAACCGACTTTTTGACAATCAAGTGTGTGCAACACGGCAAGTTTATGCACGATACTGCAAAAGAAGATATGCTAAAGGCTTGTTTTGATGAATATGGTTTAAAGGCAGAAGAAACATGCTTGGTTGATGATAGAATTTATAATCAACACGCTGCTATTAATGTTGGCGCACATCCTGTACGTATGCGTTGCGAATTTACGACCGATTTGCCGGAAGAACTAAATTGGATACCGGAAGTTAAAGATGTTGTTGATTTCAAAAATTGGCTTTATGCTCAAAACGAAAAATAAAATAATCAAAATAACAAATAACCCCGCCGTTTGGCGGGGTTTGTTACATTTGAAGAAACATTATTTAATCCATTTTAATGCTGCTTCATACTCTTCCGGAGTATTAACATCAGCAGGAGCTTCATCAACAAGTTTCATATTTTCAACAATTTTAGCACGAATAGTCATACCGTTTTCCAAAGCACGTAATTGTTCTAAAGATTCGCGCTTTTCCAAAACACCGACAGGTAAATCAACAATTTTTTTCAACGAAGATGCTTTATAAACATAAATACCGATATGATGATAAAAGTCTTTGTTGTCAACTTTTTCCGGATCACGAATATAAGGAGCAGCCGCACGAGTAAAATACAAACAACGTCCTTCTTTTTGTCCTTCAGGCAATCCCATAACAATTTTTACCATAGTCGGATCATTAACATCTTTTTCATTCTTAAATACCATACCGCAGGTTGCGATATCGCAGTCTGTTTTTTCAACCATTTCGATAAGAGACAAATTTACTCTGGGGTCAACGTTTACGCCATCCCCTTGGAAGTTAACAACAATATCATATTTTGTTCCGTCAGGGTCAATTTCTTTTAATGCGGCGGCAATACGATCAGTTCCGCTTGGCAAACTTGGATCTGTCAAAATAGCTTTAGCACCAAATTTTTCAGCCTCATCAACCAAAACCTGATCTCCGGCAGCAATAACAATATCCCCCGGAACATAAGCTTTGACATTTTCATAAACACGTTGCAATACTGTTTTTCCGTTAACATCAAGCAACGGTTTGTTTGGCAAGCGAGTAGAAGCCATTCTGACCGGAATCATAGTTATAACAGATGACATAATTTATCCTTTCCTTGTTATGTTATTACATAGCTCTGCTATATATCACATTTTTTCATTAAAATAAAGCATTTTAAATTTTTTGTTCATAATGTTTTCGATAATATTTTACGGTTATTTTTCATATTTTATCACTTTTTTCAAAAAAAAATAGACAAAAAGCACTTGCGTACACCTCAAAAATGTGATATAACAGAAACATCAAAAAAATATTTATTAATTCTCTAAACTTATAAAAAATGAACAAAGAAATTTTAACAAAGGTCTTCAAATATATGACCGCTAGTGGTAAATCAACATTTATCGATATGTACAATGCCGTATCGGTAAAAGGTTTTCAATGTGGAAGCCTCGATTGCGAGAGCAGCAAGTTAGAGGGAAAAGATGGAGACTATATCGGTTTTCAATCAATTTCTTTGACTGAAGGGACCGGTCGTGAACTGCAGTTGCGCTCAATCGTTGATAATCGACAAGAGCTTGACGAGAGAATCAATCTAAGTGATTGTTTCCCCGACAAGCAGATTGTCATTATGACCGGAGGCGACAGCCTTTATGGCTTAGCTCCCGTCTTGAACGATAAGCTGGAGCTTGCCAATTATATTCGCTTCTTGCGTGACTACTATCTGTCTTTGTCGGATGAGGATAGGTGGCTGGCATTTCGTCATATTGACCAAATGGAGAGTCTCGCCATTTGGCTTTATAAGAACAATCCGCAAGGACAAAGATTTTCAATCGTGGATGCGATTGAAGAAAAGTTGAATAACTAAAACAAAACAAAAAAATGAAAGAAAAATTAATTACACTCTTTTTGGTGCTAGGCATCATTTTGAGTCTGGTGGGTGGTGCTTTGGCCATATTATTGCTGTTTTTTGAGGCTTTATATGGCCCCGAATTGCCATTGAGTTTCCTTATGATAGGAGCTCTCTTGCTAGGAATTGGTTTTTTTCTTGAATGGAGAAAAAACAGAATGTGGAATTAAACTCTACTAAATGAAAACAAAAAAGGTTTGCTTTTAACAAAAGGCAGACCTTTTTTGTTATCTGTTGACAAGCTTTTATACCAGCGCTAACCTTAGACAATATTAACCGAAAGAGTAGGGAAGATAAAGATGAAAAATTGTTTTGATTTTGATTACAACAACAGCATTTTGGCACTAAGCAATTCATTGCTTAAATATTACGGAGTGCATCCCTTTCATCCGACACTCAAAATACTTGACGAGATGTTATCAGCTCAAAATCACAAAAACATTGTCTTTATGATTATGGATGGTATGTCAGTTGATAATATCCGTCGTCATTTACCCAAAGACAGCTTTATTGCCTCGCATATCGTTACACCGATATATTCGGTTTTTCCGCCCACAACCACTGCAGCCACAACAACTTTTCATTCCGCTCTTTCACCTCTTGAAAGCGGGTGGATAGGTTGGACAAGCTATTATAAAGAATATGACCGTATTATTGAAAATTTTTTAAACACCAATTATTACACCGGCGAAAAATTGTCCTCGCCAAGTCCTTGTGATGATTTGCTGAAGTTTAAGTCAATTTATACTCGAATAGTCGAGCAAAACCCTGATGTTGAATATCATCGTGTTTTTCCGCCGTTTGATCCGAATGGTGCCAAAACTTATGCGGAAATGTGTTCACGCATTGCGGATATCAGCAAAAGCAATTCCAGTCGCAAAATCATTAGTGCCTATTGGCCGGAACCGGATCATTCTATGCACCATTTCGGGGTTGATTCTGATGAGGCTCATCAACAAATGTTAGAAATTGAGGCCAATTTGCAAAAAATGTATGCCAAAATTGAAGATGCTTTTATTATCATTTCGGCCGATCATGGTTTGATTGATGTCGAGAGTATTTGGATAAACGATTATCCCGAGATTTGCCAAATGTTAGCTCGTCCGCTATCGTTAGAAGCCCGCTACACAACATTTTTTATTAAGTCGGAATACAAGGACAAATTTGCAGTCAAATTTAATCAAATTTTTGGGGACGATTTCAGGCTTTATACCAAAGACGAATTTTTATCTTCCGGTTTGCTCGGAAGCGGAATACCGCACCCTAAAATTAATGATTTTGTTGGTGATTTTGTAGCAATATCTTTAGGGCGCAAAATGTTGCATTATGATGCCGGCAAAAAAGAGCGAGTTAATCTTGTTGCCGAACATGCCGGTATCAGCGAAAGCGAAATGTCGGTTCCGTTGATTATAGCTCAAAAGCCTTAAGCCCAAAGGAGAAATTTTATGAAAAAAATTGTGTTATTAATTATTGTATCTACGATATTTCTGTGTTCCTGTCAAAAAAAATCTCCATGGGAGGGACGTTGGGAATACGGAAGATATGCACCTGCTTATGGTGGAGGATTGGACATTTCCGATTGTGAGGATAACAAATGTCATTTTTCTATTTTTACTTTTCATGGTTCACATACATGTGATGTGGATGGATATATCAAAATATCAGGTACACAAGCCGAGTATTATAACACAGATAACGAGCAAGATATAAAAAAAATAACAATGAAGCTTAATCTTGCTAAAGAAAACATAGAAGTCGATTGGATAAGCGGACATTTTTGCGGGATACAAGGGAATATTGGCGGAACGTACGAAAATAAAGATGCTCCGCTACGATATTTGACAAGCTTTGATTGTTGGCGCAATGAGTTGAGTAGCACCGAAAAGACAATTTGTTTGTCTGAAAAATTAGCAAAAGCAGATATTGAATTTTCAACTAATTATTCCAAAGAAAAAACTGAAATATGGCAAAAAAATCGTGATAAATGTTATAAGAATGAAGAATGTTTATGGAATTTTTATGTTAAATCTATTCGTACAGAATACGAAAAATCAAATGATGGAAAAACTAATTTGTTTCATTATTTCAAAAATCAAAATCTTAAATGGAATTTTCCAACCAGCTATGCTTTATTAAACGAATATTTTATGCAAAACATGGAACAAGAAGATTATGATGCATGGATTGTTACTTTATACGATAAAAGTTATACAATTGAATGTGAAAACTGCATATTAAAAACATATGGCATTACAGGTTTATTCAAAATATATGAGTCAGCTTTTTACATAAATAAAGACGAAATATGGATAGTATTTGTTTCTGCAAACCTTTCTCAATCAGAAAATAAAAATATTATAGTTTATGCTCCCTATGAAAAAAAGATAACGCAAATTCCTGAAAAATTGAAAGAATATATTGACTATTTATCGCCTTATTTTCCTAAAGGAGTAAAATTAAAACATTTTTATCAAAATAATAAATAAAAAAATACTGCGAGGTCGTTGTAACAACCTCGCAGAAAATTATTTTGCTAAGTGAGCCCTCTCGGCTCTATTTAACCAACCTTGTAAAAATTTTAAATTATCAGGATTTTTAATAGTCAAATCAGTATAATAATTCTTCATTTCTGTTTTGTATTTTTCTGTAAATTCTCTGTAATCATCATCAGTAAATTGTGAAAATTTATTCAAAGTATTGTTTCCTATAATATTTCCGTTAGGTGAAAGTCCTAAGACTTTATGAGTTGTCTTTATTGCGTTCAACGGGCTTGTCGGAGCACCATAATCAACAATAAACCCTCGCACTTTGTAGGGTAATTTATCCAGTCCGTTCCATTTATAAAAATCTCTATAATAAATTGCATTCGCCCGTTCTCGATTTATTGTTTTTATATTTTCGTTTGGGTATGTCCAAAGCTTTTTATTGACAGATTTTTATTTTATGTGTAATCAAAAGAACAAAATAAATAATAATTAACAATCTAATTTATCTAATTTTTATGGAAGAAAAAAGAAAACAACAGCTGTTACAACAAGCTGACAAAGCTTACAAATCTTGTATAAATCGCTTGGATCAAAAATCATCGGTTGATGATATTGATGAACAAGTCAAGATGATAAGCAATGTGCTTGCTTTTGGTACCATTATTTCAACCGGACGACGAAATCCGTCGGGCTATATTGGAACATTCAAGCAATGTAAAACATTAAAAAATTTGTTTGGCGGACAGATTGGTGTCATAAGCTATGTTTGGTATTGGCTAGGGTATGCATTAACTGATGAGATCAGTAAAGTTGTTGGCAATAATCGGAAAAATCTGGTTTTAAACGTTCCGGAACCCGATTTGGAAGATACTGTTTTGAATATCAGTGAGATTGCATCATTAGATATCAAATATGGCAACAAATATAGTGGTAGAGCCTTGTATATAGGAGGGTACAAAGTTTGTATCAACCTTAAACGGAGGTTTGGTGGCAAGATAGGAAGGCTATATAACCATTGGCACTGGATAGGAAACGCAAGTTTTAAGAGTATTACTGCCACTTATCAAGAATACCAGAAAAGTTCCAAACGTTTCAAACGCAAAAGAATTGTTTTTACAAGATGACGATTTCCCCCTTAATGTTATTCAAACGGCATTATGGGGGAATAGTGTTTTAAACAAAATATGTTTACGACAAAAGCTTTCCAAAATAGACAAAAGTAATTGACAATGTTTTTTTTAATTGTTATATTGCATCATCAATATTTGGAGGACGCAATGAGTTTTCAATATCCGAAAGAAATAATATTACCATCTGCCGACGAAATTATTTCTGCAATGTACGATACTCCTTTAGGAGAAGGGGAAGAGGCTAAAGTTTATAAAATACACACAAGCCCGCAATATACGGTTCGTGTAAATCACTATGCTCCCAGTATATCTGAATTGCGCCAAAAATTCAAAGAAATACCTTTTGTCAAACAAAAGGATATTTTTGCCGGACGTAATTATGCGCAACCGGTTGCATACTGGGGTAATGATGATAGAATAGAAGATGGAGCATTGTTGACTATTAATCTATATGCTCCGGGTTTTTCGTTAGAAGTACACAAGGCTGGTCGTCCTAAACCGGAACCGGAGGAAGCATTAATCCGAACACGTATTTTATCAGAAACTGTTGCCAATATGCCGGATAAAGCTATTGATTATTTGTTTGATGATCTTCATTTTTTGTCATCTCGTAAATATTCAATTGATACAGGCGGAGGATTGTTTTGTAATACCGGTAATATTTTATATTCGGCTAATGATGAACAAGCCTTTATCATTGATATTCAACCATTTATCAAAATGCATCCGGGAATAAATGTTAATCATTATAAGGGTTTTAATACACCTTTATACCTTCATAAAGGTCTTATCCCCGGTGCAAATTGTTATGAAAAAGAACATTCAAAAGATCCGGAACTTATAAGATATAGAACGGAAATTACCGATAAACTAATCAGAGGAGCAATGCGTAATAACTTAAATGACGTTGGAGGTTATTTATCAGGTGATGCTGATAAAATGGCAAAATTTTGGGAAGTTCAACTGACAAAGCTTCAAATTCCGGAAAAATATCGAGAAGGGTTTATTAAAGATATAACATCTGTACAGCAACAAAATCGCTATGAAATACCAAAAATTTTACCATCTTTCAAGCGTGTTGCCGGTCGCGGTATGGATTAAATATGAATTAAACTAAAAGCTTTCTAAAAAAAGAAAGCTTTTTATTCATATAAAAATATGGCAGGAATTCACATTTTACTGGATAAAGTTAATATTTACATTTATATTCGGATAAAATAAAAGCAAAAAATATTGGAGCAAAGCAGTGTTGTCTGTTCAAGAAGCTAAAAATTTAATAAAAGAATTAAGAGAAAACGAGATAAATTTCGGAAGGAAACCGGAAACATGGTTTACTTATGAAAATCATATTGAGAATGCTGCCAATGTTGCAAAAATAGTTGCTTCTAAAATAGCTAATATGGATGTAGAAGAAGTTTATATTTCCGCAATGTTACATGATATTTGTCGTACAGAAGAAGATAGAAAACAAAGATTTCATGGAATATTAGGATATGAAAAACTAAAAGATATTGATGAAAAATCAGCTCGTTCATCTTTACTTCATATGTTTCCTTGGAACAAACTGCCTGAATATGAAAAATGCTCCAAAATATTTTTTAATAAAAAAGAAGATTATGATTTTATTGCAAATTTTATTAAAACTCATAAAACAACAGATGAAGATTTATTAATACAACTAGCTGACAGTTTGGCAAATAAAGATGGTATTGTAACACTGGAGCAAAGAGCAAAAGAATATTATGAACGCCGTGGAGAAGAAGTACCTCAAATAGAAGCGAGATATAAATTAAAATCATATTTTGATAAAAAAGTTGGTTGTGATATATATAGTTTGTTGCAGATATAGATATAGTAGACAGATAAGATATCAAAAGCTGTTTCCGAACTAAGAAACGAATTGCAAGTACAAGATTTATATTATCCAATAATTAATAAGATTGAGCTTCTTATGAGTAAAAGACTAAAACAGCTTATAGCACATTGAAAAACAATGAAAGTTAGTGAAGTCGGTTCGTGAAAATTATAAAAAATTGATTTTTGAAAAACTAACACTTGAAACTACTGAAAGCCTTGGAAAATAAAGAAAAAGCAGGCATTTGAAAGCCGGCTGTTTGTATTGGTGATCCCAGTGCTGAGAAATAAAAAACACCGTTGCTCCGGTGTTTTTTATGAGCCAAGCAATGAGACTAATTGAGCGAGTGAGTATTAACGAAGCAAAGCGAAATAATAGTCGGAATTGGATAGTCCCGCCAGATTATCAATAAACCCAAATCCTCCGAATGGAGAATTTGGGTTTACTGGTGATCCCAGCGGGACTCGAACCCGCGTTACCGCCGTGAGAGGGCGATGTCCTAGACCGCTAGACGATGGGACCATATGCATATGTCTAAAACATCACCCTTAATAATCTAAAAAAAAATAACTTGCAAGCAATTTTTTCTTCAGACAGTAATTTTTATTGCCAAATTTCCGGAGAATTAAGCAAATATACTTGATTAAAACCTCGTTGTCGCAAAAGACAATATGCAATATATGCCGTATACCCCGTTGAACAAGAAAGAATGATTTTTCTTTTTCGTGGAATTTCTGCCAGATTACTTCTCAAAGCGGGCAGGGGAATGTTGATTATTTTGGCTTTACTGAAATGTCTGAAATTAGTCGGCATACAAACATTAAGCAAAACATCTTGTTCTTCGACACCATCCAAAGATATTGTTTTCATATTTTCAAAAGCTATTTTTTGCGCCATTGTTCCCAAATTATTAAGGATATCTTTTGCTTTGGTAAATTCCGGAAAATAGGCCAATCCGAATTCTGCCAGATTATTGATATTGCCGGATTGTTGTATCATTGAGGCTACAATATTTAATCTTGTATCCACACCATTTTTTCCCATAATTTGCAATCCGAGTATTTTTCCGTCTAATCCAAACAAAAGTTTGCAATTAACAGGAGTTGTTTGTGGGATGTATAGTTCGCCGTTGCGTTGCGAAAAATAAAGCTTGTGATAAGGGATGCCTGCTTGTTTTAATTCATCTTCATTACAACCGCAAAAACCGACAACATAATCAAATAGTTTAACAATATAATTTTTTAATCCCGATTTTAAACTGCTTTTGATGCCTGACACATTATCAGCAGCAATTTTAGCTGAACGAACAACCAAAGTTGCATCATTAATTCGCATAGGAAGGTCATTTATCAAATTGTTTATTTCCACATTTTCGCCACAGGCATAAATATCATCAACCGATGTTTGCATAAATTCATCAATTTTAATACCCCCGGTGTTTCCGACATCAATATCTGCCATAATCGGAAGTTTTACCGTACTTTTGTTTCCGGTCGCAATTATTGCCATATCATAGTCCAATATTTCACCATTGCTTAAAACGGCTTTTTTAGGCAAAAATTCTTTAATTGAAGTATTTGTATAAAAAATAATACCTTTCGTCTTAAGTTTATTTTTAAGCATGGTGGCAAAATCATAGTCACATTCACTCAAGATATGAGTTTCATTTTCAACAACGACTATATGAGCATTTTGTTGAATTAGTGCTTCTGCTGCTCTGAGGCCGATATACCCTCCACCTAAAATTAATATCTTTTTAGCCTGTAGACCTACAAAATAATCTACAATTCGTTGTGCCGATAATAAACTGTTCAGACTGAAAATATTATCATTTGTAATTCCTTTGATATCGGGTCTCAGTTGTATAGCTCCTGTTGCTATTATTAGTTTGTCATAATTGATGCTTTTTTTATCAGACAAAAGCAGTTCTTTTTTATCTGATTTTATGGCTAAGACTTCGGTATTGAGTTTTACATCGATTTGAAAAATTCTTTGCATTTGAGCGACACTGGCGCCGATAACATCATCTTTTTCTTTAATTTTTCCGGACAACACATATGGTAAACCGCAAGATGAAACCGCAAATTCGCTTGACTTTTCAATTATCATAATTTCCGCATTTTCATCATTTCTGCGTAAATGTGTTGCAGCACTTACACCGGCACTTCCGCCACCAATAATAACCACCCGCATTTTATGATCTCCTTATCGTTGTTGTCCAAAGATATAATCATTCAAAAAAATATCTTCAATTGTATGGAAAATTTTATCACAAAAATGCTTGACAATCAGAGGAAAAGCCTATATAAGAACTACAAATTTTCGTAATTAAAAGGCTTGAAAATTTACACACTCCAAGGAGTGCCGCCAGTCAGCGAGGGTTCGCACACTGGCGTGCAATAGTATGTAGATATAGGTTGTTGAATAATGTTTGAGGCATTGAGTGATAAATTAACCGCTGTATTTAACAAAATCACCTCTCGAGGTGTTTTGTCGGAAGATGATATCAATACGGCAATGCGCGAAATCAGAATAGCTCTTCTTGAGGCTGATGTTTCGCTTCCCGTGGTTAAAGATTTTATTGCTCATGTCAAAGAACAAGCCTTGGGCGAAAAGGTCGTTCGCTCTATTCAACCGGGACAGATGGTGGTTAAAATAGTTCATGATGAACTATTGAAACTACTGAGTTCTGAAAACGAAGCGTTGAACCTTAATGCTCCATCTCCTGTTTGTGTATTGATGGTTGGTCTTCAAGGTTCCGGTAAGACTACCACTTCGGCCAAGATTGCTAAACGCTTAAGCGCTAAGCAGCGAAAAAAAGTATTATTGGTATCATTAGATATTTATCGTCCTGCAGCACAAGAACAGCTTGCACAGTTGGCAAACCAAATCGGTAGCACATCATTGCCGATTATTAAAGGTGAAAAACCTGAAGATACTACAAAGCGCGCAATCGATTTTGCCAAAAAAGGCGGATTTGATGTCATAATCTTAGATTCTGCCGGTCGTCTGCATATTGACCAAGAATTGATGGATGAAGTAAAACAAGTCAAAAAAATAGCCAATCCGACAGAGGTTTTGTTGGTTGCCGATGCAATGATAGGACAAGATGCTTGTAATGTCGCCAAAGAATTTAATGATCAAGTAGGAATTACCGGTCTTGTATTAACCAGAATTGATGGTTCATCTCGTGCCGGAGCAGCGTTATCTATGAAGATGATTGCCGGCGTTCCTATTAAGTTTTTGGGTATTGGCGAAAAGCTGGATGAAATAGAAGAATTTCACGCCGACAGATTGGCCGGTCGTATTTTGGGGCAGGGTGATGTTGTATCACTGGTTGAAAAGGCCATTGATAATGTAAATAAAGAAGATGCCGAAAAGCTTGCTCAAAAAATGATGAAAGGCTCGTTCAATCTTGAAGATATGTTGTCTCAGTTGAAACAAATACAAAAGATTGGTTCAATCGGCGGAATAATGGGGATGTTGCCCGGATTATCAAAGTTTTCGGCTCAGGTAGAAGCTGCCGGAGGTGATAAGATAATCAAAAAACAAGAGGCTATAATTCTTTCAATGACAGTCAAAGAAAGAAGAAACCCCGATATCATTAAGGCTTCACGCAAAAAAAGAATTGCAGCAGGAGCCGGAGTAGAAGTTCATGAAGTAAACAAGTTGCTCAAATCATATGAGCAAATGTCTACGATGATGAAGCAAATGGGCAAACTGGGCGGAATGTCAAAACTGCTTGGTTCTGCTATGTTAAAAAAATCTCCTTTCGGAGGAAATCCGTTTGGGGGTATGGGAGGTAAATTTCCTTTTTAAGGAATTTTGCTAATTATAAAAAACTAAAAGAAAGGAAAATAAATGTCAGTACGTATCAGACTGTCTCGTGGTGGTTCTAAAAAACGTCCGTTTTACATGGTAGTTGCTGCTGATCAGCGCGCTCCTCGTGACGGTAGATTTATCGAAAGATTGGGTTCTTACAATCCGATGTTGCCGAGAGAACATGCCGACAGATTCACTGTTGATGTTGAAAGAGTAAAATATTGGTTGTCAAAAGGCGCTCAACCTACCGAAAGATTAGAAAAATTGTTGTCTGGTTTAGGTTTGGTAGAAGCTCCTGCTTTGCGTGAACAGCCTAAAAAATCTGCTCTTAAAGCAAAGGCTTTAGAACGCATTAAAGAAAAAGAAGAAAAAGCAAAGGCTGCCGCTGAAGCTGCTGCCGCTGCTGAAGCTGAAGCAAAATCTGCTGAAGAAGCTTCTGCTGAATAATCAAATAAGTATTAGTTATTTAAGGTTTTTATATTTATGACGGAAGATAAAGTTTGTTTGGGTGCAATAGTCGGAGTTCACGGCATCAAAGGCGAAGTTAAGGTTAAAAGCTTTTCGGATGACGAAAAAAATCTTGCTCGTTATGGTGTCTTGACAAACGAAGCCGGCGATCAAAACTTTAGTCTTAAAATAGTCGGACATTCAAAAGAACTTTTACGGGTAAAGATAAAAGGTATTGATGACCGTAATACGGCCGAAACACTAATCGGTACCGGATTGTACGTTAAAAGGGATTTGTTGCCTGATTTGGCTGATGACGAATTTTATCACACAGATTTAATAGGTCTTAAAGCCAAAAATAATCAGGATGAAATTGTCGGAGAAGTCAATGCAATTTACAATTTTGGCGCCGGAGATTTAATAGAGATTAAATTATCTGACGGCAAATTGGAAATGTTGCCTTTTACATCACAATTTGTTCCGACCATAAATATTAAAGAACGTTTTATTATTGTTGAGATGATGCAATTTGTCGATGACGAGGAAGAAGGAAATGAAGGTTAAAATTTTAACCATATTTCCTGAATTGTTTCCGGGTTTTTTGGGAACATCTCTTACCGGTAAAGCTCTTGATGAAGGGAAATGGTCAATTGAAACCGTAAATATTCGTGATTATGCGTTTGATAAACATGGTTCGGTTGATGATACTCCATCCGGAGGCGGAGCCGGAATGGTAATGCGACCAGATGTATTGGGCGCAGCTCTTAAGGCAAACTACAACAACGGCAAATTACTAAATATGTCACCGCGAGGAAAGCCTCTGACACAAGAAATGGCTCATAAATTATCCGAAGAACAAGAACTTACCATAATTTGTTCAAGATTTGAAGGAATTGATGAGCGTGTTTTGGAGGCATATGGGGCTGAGGATATATCAATAGGTGATTATGTTTTAACCGGAGGCGAGCAAGCAGCAATGATTATGCTTGATGCAATTATCAGATTGTTGCCGGGAGTTCTGGGAAATTCTGAATCTGCTATTGCCGAAAGTTTTGAAACAGGTCTTTTGGAACATCCTCAATATACTCGACCTACCGAATGGGAAGGACGAAGTATTCCTGAAATTTTACTTTCGGGACATCACAGAAAAATAGCCGATTGGCGTCATCTCCAATCAGAAGAAATAACTAAACAACGCAGGCCGGACCTGTGGCAAAAATATCTTGCATCTAAAAAAGTTTAGGTGTAAAAACTAACCAACACATAATGGAAAAAGGGTAAAACTATGAACATTATCGAAAATATTGAAAAAGAGCAGATGGAAAAATTGCTTGAAGGCAAAAATATTCCTGATTTCAAAGCTGGTGATACATTAAGAGTTCATACCAAAGTAAAAGAAGGTGACAGAGAACGTATCCAAGTTTATGAAGGTGTTTGTATCGCTCGTAAAAATGATGGTTTGAATTCTTCTTTCACAGTTCGCAAGATTTCTTTCGGCGAAGGTGTAGAAAGAGTATTCCCATTGTACTCACCAAATGTTGCAAAAATCGAAGTTGCTCGTATCGGTAAAGTACGTCGTGCTAAATTGTACTTCTTGCGCGCTTTGCGTGGCCGTTCAGCTCGTATTGCCGACGATTTGTCTGCAGCAGCTAAAGCTCGTGAAGAAGCAAAAAGCGAATAATTTACAAAGCTTTTCTAGTTTACAAAAATCCCTGACAAGCGTCGGGGATTTTTGGTATTTAAAAAATCATATTTTTATGCTAATATGAAGTACAACGGAGCAATAATATGAATACAGATGCCAAATATGATAAATTAGAAAATCTCCCATCTTTAAGAAAAGGGTGGGTGCGTTTAGTACATCGTTGCATATATAAGGATCATGTTAACAGTATAAAAGAAAATGGTCTTATTTTTAATAGAAATGCTGCAAAATTAACCCCTTTACAAAGAGGTAGTTCATATCCTGATATAACTCATATGGCATCAGTATATGATGAAACATCATTTTGGCAAAGTATGCATAAAGATGATTTTTGTTGTTATGATAATGCCAGATATGCTGATACAAAAATAGTTTTTGATATGCCTTTGGATGAATTTTGTTTTCTTCAAGTTGTAGGTCGTTTTATACATGGCAAAGTTGACAGTAAATATATTGTTGGTTGTATTCCGAATATCAATGGAGCGAATAAACATTTGCAAATGTCTGATGAAGAAATAAACAAAGCCGAACAAAAATCTCGCACCAATCCGCCATCATCTGCACAACCAAACAATATTGATGTAATGATTGCCAAATTTTTAGCAACACGAAATGTAAATAGACGAGAAGCAATAAGAAAATCATTGGATGGACGTATGAAACAAGAGGCAGAAGATTTAGAATTTGATATAAAACAATCCCAAAACGAAAAGAAAGATACAAAGCTACCGATTATACCAAAAAAAATACATACACACTAACAATATAAAATCGTAATTTGAGTTTGGCATCTTAGCTTAAACTAATAATCCTCGAATAACTTCAAGGATTATTAGGATCAAGAAAACTCCTGTTTGATTAAACAGGAGTAAAGGATTAGTTCAATTTTTCAATTAAATTATCAATAGATAATTTCAACTGTTCTCCTGTGGCCATATCTTTTAATGTATATTCTTGATTTGCCACCTCGTCTTCGCCGATAATAATCAGATATGGAACTCCGATTTTGTTTGCATATTCCATTTTCTTTTTGAATTTGCATTGACGATACATAACATCGACGGCGATATTCGCATTACGTAGTTCACCCGCCAATTTAACAGCTTCTGAAACATATTCCTCACCTTGAGTGATAATCAAAGCTTTATTCGGGGTAAGAGCCTTAATCGGGAGCAAGTTATTTGCTCTAAGTTGATCAAACAACCTGGTTAAACCGATAGAAATACCGACACCCGGGAATTTTTTATCCATAAATACAGATGACAAGTTGTCATATCTGCCACCGGAACAAACCGAACCGAACTGCGGATATTCATCAAAAAATGTTTCATAAACAGTACCGGTATAATAGTCAAGACCGCGAGTAATACTCAAATCTATTTGAATATTTTTTTCCGGCATACCCAAATTTTTAGCTTGAGCAATAACTGTTTTAAGCTCATCAAGACCGATTACAAAATTTTCTGTTTCAACTTTTAAATCTTCAAGTTTTGCAACAATCTCATTGTTTAATCCGTTGATTTTGATGAATTTTAGTAGTTGACTGTTTTTTTCTTCCGGTAGACCTAAATCTTTCAGTTCTGCTAAAAACGCTTCCTCCGGAATTTTCTTAATCTTATCAACCAACCTCAAAACATCAACGGTCTTATCCGCAATACCTAAATATTCCAAATATCCGCTCAATAGTTTACGATTATTAATATAAATTTTGAAAGATGGTAATTCAAGTTTGCTGAATATTGTATAAATAACCGCCAAAACCTCGGCATCATAAACAATATTCAGTTCATCACGATCAATAATATCAATATCACATTGATAAAATTCTCTAAAACGTCCTTTTTGCGGACGTTCACCTCGATAAACTTTTCCTATTTGATAACGCTTAAAAGGGAATGTTAAATCGTTATTATAAAGAGCAACATATTTAGCTAAAGGGACAGTCAAATCAAAACGCATTGCAAGATTTGTATCACCTTTTTTGAACTCATAAATTTGTTTTTCTGTTTCGCCGCCGGATTTTGACAACAAAACTTCTGCCAGTTCCAAAACCGGCGTGTCCAACGGAGCAAATCCGAACATCTCATAAGTATGGGCAATGACTGATTTCATATGGTTGAAAACAATTTGCTCCTGAGGCAAAAGTTCCATAAATCCTTGTAATGTTCTTACAGTCATTGTTATATCTCCGTTAAATGTTAAATTACAATCCAAGAGTAAACGCTATTTTGAGGTTAATGTCAAGAAACTTGTGATATTATATTACATATTGTAATAAAAAATATCCCAAAAATTACTGATGTAATCTTCGGGATATTTTTTATTATCTAACTTCTTAGATGCACTTTACAAATAATTTCCTTTTTATCACATCATCAATACTTCTGCAATTTTATCACAAGTATCGGACGAGAGTAAAGCAAGGTTATTTAATTTGTTATTCCAGATAAAACCACTGAATTTACGAGCGCGAGCATAAGAGAGAGCTTCTTCTTCATCGTTGAAATCACAACACAAATCACAACTTATACCTTGTGTGCGTAGACTGTTGATACGAGAAAATAATTCTTTTGTTACTTCATTTTTATTGCAACAAAGAATAATTTTGGGGGACGATTGCTTAGGAAACATATCTGCATCTTTCATTGCAACACAAATACGATCCAAACCAAAAGCCATGCCAACACATCCAATATCATCGCCACCGAAATTTTTAACCAAATTATCATAGCGACCACCACCAAGTACTGCTCCTACACCAGAGTTAGGTATAACACCTTCGAGGATAAAACCGGTATAATAGTCAGCTCCGCGAGCTAATGTCAAATCTAACACACAATGATGTATCACATCACGAGGTAAATAACTGATAATTTCTTTCAATTCCAATAAGCCATGAGCGACAGATGGATTATTATTGGTACGTTTCAACAACTCTTCAGGAGCATCAACACTAAAATCATCAAATACCAAAGTGTTAATTTTCTTTATTTCATCATAAGTGAAACCTCGAGAAGATAGCTTTTGCTCAAAATCAGCAACTGAAGCTTGTGATTTACCAAACTTATCAGCACAATCAAGAGCGCGTTGAATACGTAAAATACCATCCTTATCATTATATCCCAACTCTTCAGCGATACCTTTAATAATATCGCGATGATTAATGCGAATAATGAATTTTGTAAAACCAACAGCACGCAATCCAGCTACAGCAAGATTAATTACGTCAGCATCTGAAGTGAGTAATGTTGAACCAATAATGTCTCCATCACACTGCATAAATTCACGAAAATGCCCCTTATCCACAGCATCATCGCGATATGCCATCTGCATTTGATAACGCTTGATTGGGCGCGGTAACTCAGGATGTTCTGCAGCAAAACGTGCAAAAGGAACAGTCATATCATAACGAAGAACTAAGTCGTTACCTTGAGCATCCTTAAAACGGAACAGAAGTTTTTCACCTTCGCCATGATGTCCAGTAAAAGACTCAGCAAATTCTATTGCAGGTGTTTGTAAAGGATCATAACCAAAGGATAAATAAACATTTTTCAAACTTTGTTCAACAAAGTTACGATTTTCAAACTCGGTGCCGAAAATGTCCAGCGTTCCGGGAGGAATAGAAATCTTTTTCATAACAAGTTAGTATTTAAATTAATAATTTATGAATTGTAATTAAAATAACGGTATGATATGTATTCGGTAAAAAAAGTCAAGAAAATAGTTTACATTTATTATTTTTATTGATATTGGGTAAATACCATGACAGAAAAGTATATACAAAAATATATTAAGGTAGATGAAATCCATGTAGTCGCATATCGTGAGTATGGAAACGTAAAAGGTATTCCTATACTTATGTTACATGGAGGACCTGGTGGGTGTATAAATACTCAAATAATTAAACTTATTGATTTGAATTATTTTCATTTATTTACAATAGATCAACGTGGTTGCGGTTTGAGTACACCGAAAGGAGAATTGCGAGGCAATACCACAGATCATTTAGTTGATGATATTGAAAAAATTCGCCAAGTAGAAGGATTGGGTAAATGTATAGTTTTTGGGAGGTCTTGGGGAACGGTATTGGGGTTAAAGTATGCATTAAAATATCCTCAATATTGTAAGTTTTTATTTTTGCGTAGTATTTTCTTAGGACGCAATACGGATGAATTATGGACTTTTGAACAATCAAAAATAAGATACCCAGATCAATGGGCTGAATTTAGTAATGGATTTTCATCTAAAAAGCCTCTCAATGAGCAATTTTATGAAAAAATTTTCTCAAAAGATATTTCAACAGCTCTATTATATAGTTCTCGTATGACACATTATTTTGATATTTTAGCAAATAATAATCCACAAGCTCCAATTTTTCCTGAAACAGATAGTAATCTTATAGCTAATCGTATATTCCTTCATTATAGTGTACAACATTACTTTTTGGATGATTTATATTGGGAACAACATTTGAGTGAACTTGATTCCAATGATATTAAGGGAGTAATTATTCATGGTGCTCAAGATAGTGATTGTTTAGTTGATCAAGCCTATTATTTGCATAAGAAATGGAAAAATTCTACATTAATTATTGAGCCTAAAGCCACGCATAGTGATTATCAACCGGAAATTCAAAAACAAATAAAAAATATTTTTGATTTATTGAAAACTAAATTTAAATAGTATAGTGGCTTCATCAGTTGATAGCTATTTTCTAGTTTATATCAATAAATTTGTGATATACGTTAAAGTTTTTATTGTGTTAGGTTTCAAATAGATGTTATCATTTTGCCAAGTGAGATTTTAAGGTTTTGTAAAATGAATAAAATTGCAATTATCGGTTATAATAACCAACTGTCAAAAAACATCTTAGAACTATTATCATTGCGTGGTTATGGCAAAAATAACATATCTGTTTTTGAAACAAAAGTGCAGGGAGAGCCGAAAGTTTCGTTCGGAGAAGAAGAGTTGATTGTAAAATCACTTGAAAATGCAGATGTTTCAGGTTTTGATGCGGTTATCTTTGTCGGAAATAATCAAGCGCCGTCATTATATGCCAAAAAATTTGCATCTCAGGGAATAAAAGTTATTAATGCCACAACGGCATTAGAAGGAGAAGAAAATATACCTTTAGTTGTCGGAGGTGTTAATGATAATGTTTTTGATAAGGCTCAAAACATTATAAACATTCCTCAACCGTCGATAGTTCAATTGCTTGGAGCAATCGCCGGATTATGTGGCAAATATTCCTTAAAAAACATTCGCTTAACATCATTTGTTGCTGCCGATTTTGAAGGACAAGAGGGTATGAGCGAGCTTTATAATCGCACAAGACGTATTTTGATGAATGATGTTTCTTCTAATGAAAGCGGATTATTTCACAAAACATTGGCTTTTAATGTTATCCCGCAAGTAGGTTCTTTTATTGGTGAAGAAACGTACAATGAATGGTTATATAATTCTCAAATTAAACAGGTCTTATCATCGGATATAAGAGTACATGCTAACTGTACTTTTGTACCATCGTTTGTCGGAACAGGACAATTTGTAAATATCGAAACAAATGAGGACATAGATGCAGACGAGGCTCGTGAAGATATAAAAAAAGCTAAAGGAGTTTTGGTATTAGACAGACAAGAAGACGGAGGATATGCAACATTAACGGATGTCCAAGGAGAAAGCTCTGTTTTTGTTAGCAGAATAAGACAGGATATGACTGTTGAAAACGGCATAAGTCTTTGGATTGCCGGAGATACGTACAAGATTGCGGCGCAAAATATTTTGGCTGTATTAAAACAGTTTTTGAAAAAGGATAAATAACGATGAAAAAGTTTTTTGCGATTTTATCATTGCTTCTAATTTGCGGTAATGTATTTGCTCAAACCAATACCAAAATTGACAACCTGGGAGAAGGATTAAGTTATAGCAAAATATCATCTCGTTTGATTGATATCGAGAAACTGACCAAAAAAGAAAATCCCAATGTTGAGGCTATGACATCTGAGCTTCCGTATCTTAATGATATGGCAATTAAAATTAATATTGTAAGAAACAATGTAAGTGATGAAATAAAATTAATCGAAAAAAGGATAGAAGCTCTTGGTGAAGTTGATGAAAATTTGCCCGAAGCTAAGATAATAGCACAAAAACGCCAAGAATTTAATCGAGAACTTTCCAATGAAAAAGCTCGTTTATCTGAAATAGATATTTTGTCGGCAAAAATAGATGAGCTTAATTTGCGTATTTTTGACATTCGTAATCAATTACTCTGGGGTAATTTGCTTAAAGCCGAAACAGCCCTGATAAATCCGGCAACCTTTTTCAGTGCTAACAATGAACTTTTTAATTTAGCACTGGATATCATAAAATCACCTTTTGGTTGGTATAATGATTTAAATTCCGAACAACAAAACATTGTAAAAGAAAATATTGTTTTTGTTATTTTTATTGTCGGAATCATAACTTTGTTAGGCTACCTGTTGCGCCGTTTTATTATTCGCAAATGGGGATATCGTATTGATATTGAAACACCGCGACTAGGACGCAAAATTATTGCAGCTTTTACAGTATGGTGTGCTTACGGCATTATTCCCACGGCTATAATAGGATTTTGTTTATATTGGGTTCTTGCTTCCAAAATGATAAGCGGTAGCTTTTTAGGGATTATTTTTCCAAGTTTACTTTATTATTTGTTGTACATAATAATCGGTCGAGCAAGTTGTAGAGTTGTATTTACTCCGTATAATGAAAAATGGCGTTTGCTTCATATGTCAACGGACAAAGCTAAACGTATGACCGGAGCGATATATTTTACCATAGCTATGTTTGGTATTTTCGGATGCTTGCAACACATAGTTTCGGTAGGTAATTATTCTTTAGAATTGTTATCATATTTATTGGCTGTATCATCATCAATTAAGGCTTTTTGTGTTGTTTGGATAAGTCATGTGTATTTTGCACCGGAACAACCCATAACAGATGAAGATAACGAAACTCAAATCGATGAAGAAGAGGGCAATGCCTTTAAAATAGGTATGTTTGTAAGCCTTTTTACGGCAACAATCATTCTGATGTCGTTATTCGGATACGCAAGATTGGCTTCTTTTATTGTAAACAGATTTGTTTTATCGATTATAGTGGTTGTATGTTTTAGCATCCTTCGTCGTTTATTTTATGATGTGGTAAAACATTTTTTACTGATGGGGTTATGGGTAAAAACATTCCGTATACGCCGTATATTTTTACGAAAAATTGATTTTTGGTTCGGAATTATAGCAGAGCCTCTATTAAGTTTGCTTCTTGTTGGGGCATTGCTTTTGTTGTGGGGTGTTCCTTTTGATATTTTACAATCATTTGTCTACAAAGCTTTCTCCGGTTTTATGATTGGCGGAATCAAAATATCATTGTTGTCAATAGTTATCGGTATAATAGCATTTGTTATCTGTTTATGGCTGATAAAAATCGTACGAGACAGAATAGAGTTTAAGCTTTTGGAAAAAACCTCCCTTGATGCCGGAACCAAACATTCTCTGGCTTCAGGTTTTGCATATATCGGATATGTTTTAGCGGTCCTTTTGGCAATAGCTATTATGGGTGGAGATTTAACCAACATAGCATTAATTGCCGGTGCATTATCTGTCGGTATCGGTCTTGGACTTCAAGATGTTGTCAACAATTTTGTATCAGGTATAATAATGCTGATTGAAAGACCGATAAAAGTTGGAGATTGGGTTGTCATTGGTAATGAAGAAGGTGAAGTTAAGCAAATCAACATTCGTTCTACCGAAGTACAGACGTTTAATCGCGCCAGCGTAATTATTCCTAACTCTCAAGTATTATCAAATTCGGTTATAAATCGAACTCACGAAAACAACTGGGCGCGATATGCCGTAAAAGTTGGAGTTGCATATGGTAGTGATGTTGAAAGAGTTAGAGAATTGCTACTGGAAAGCGCTACATCTCATCCTAAAGTTGCTAAAAAACCGGCGCCATACGTATTGTTTCAAGACTTTGGTGAAAGCAGTCTTGATTTTGAATTGCGTTTTTATGTTTCAGACATAAATGTCGGTTGGACAGCACCAAGCGATGTCCGTTTTATTATTAATAAAAAATTCAGAGAAGAGGGTATAGAAATTCCGTTCAAACAGATGGTTATTCACCAAGGTTCACAGATTGCCGATAGAACCGAAACCCAGTTCTACGCCAGAAAAAAGGGGATAAAGAAAAATGCTGATTAAGGACTTAAAGAATAAAAACATTATCATTTGGGGGATGGGAACCGAAGGACAAGCGGTTAAGTCTTATCTTGAAAAGCATAATATCACCAAAAACATATATACTTACAACGACAGTGACGGAGCAGACAAACTTAATGAATTGGCATCTCAATCGGATATAATTGTTCGTTCCCCCGGTGTCAGTATCTATAGACCGGAATTTGCCGAATTAAAAAAACGCGGATTAAAAACAACTTCCAGTTCTAATTTATTTTTAGCTGAAATGAAGGCCAATCATCCTAATACCAAAGTAATCGGAATTACCGGTTCAAAAGGTAAAACATTGAGTGTCAGTATGACATACCATATGTTGAAAAGTTTGGGCTTAAAAGTTGCTCTTGGCGGTAATATCGGAAAAGCTCTGATTGATTTATTGGATGATGATAACGATTATATCATTGGTGAATTTTCGAGTTATCAAGCATCAGATATTGAAAATTCACCGGACATTGTTATGTTTACCAATTTGTTTTCGGTTCATACCGATTGGCATAAAGGTCATGAAGGATACTGTCGCGATAAAGTTCACTTAGCCTTCAAATCAGATATAGCGGTGGTCAACGTTAACAATAACGAGCTGATGCATTATAGTGAAACCTTACCCAAACGCTTGTTTTATGGCAATACAGACGGTTTTTATGCTAAAGGAAAAGAGTTGCTATACAAAGAAGAAGTTATTTGTAATATTGATGAATTGCAAATTAACGGTAACCACAATATGGAAAACTTGGCCGGTGTTATGACTGTTTTGGAATATTTGGGACTAGATTGGCGACAAGCACTTAAATCATTGCCGAAATTTGAACAAGTTGCCCATCGCCTACAGGATATCGGTACAATTAATGGTATTCGCTTTATCAATGATAGTATTTCAACAGCTCCGGAAGCAGCTATAAGCGGTATGAAAAGCTTTTCAGACAATATGGCTATAATTTCCGGAGGCACGATTAATCAGCAAGATTATACCGAATATGCTAAATTTATCGAAGCTAGTCCCAATGTTAAAATTGCGGTTACATTGTTTCAATGTGGTCCGCAAATTGCCGAAAGTATCAAAAAATATGTCAAACGTCCTGATTTTAAACTGATTGAAGCCCAAAATTTGCAACAAGCCGTATCTTCAGCATATAACGAGTTGTTGCAAAACAATGGTTCGTTAGTATTGTTTTCTCCGACAGCTCCAAGTTTTGGTTTTTATAAAAATTTTATGGAGCGCGGTGAAGACTTTATCAGATGTGTTAACTCTTTAAAATAAAGCAAAAATAACGGTTATTATACATTACACTCAAAGTCGTATTAAAAACGACATTCGCACAACAGATGTTGATACACATACTTTAATGTTATACGGCGAATACAAACCGTCGCAATGGTTTGTTAACGGGGTATTTAGTTTTGGCTGGTCTGATTATTCGCAAAAAGCTTCAAACGGTATAGTATCTGTTAGTTCAGACTTTGATGTTTATGCAACGGCATTGTTGTTGAACACCGGTTATGAAGCTAAAATAAGCAAGTCAACAACAGTAACTCCATATGTCGGAATGCGTTATTTGAATGTTGTTCAAGATGATTATATCGATAGCGACAACAAACAAATTTCGACAGATAATAGCGATTTGCTGACATTCACCGCTGCAACAAAAGTTAAAACAGACTTTAATATCGATGAAGATACAACAATCACACCGGAAGTTCGTTTTGGTTTAACCTATGATGCATTAAGCGATAGCGGCAACAGCATTGTAAGTTTGTCAAATGGAGCATCATATGAAGTAAAGACCAGACGTTTGGATCGTTTTGGTGTTGAAATCGGTGCAGGTGTTTCGGCTTTTGTTAATGATAATTGGGAAATTACCGCCGGATATGAAGGTAAGTTCAAACAAGATTATCAAGATCACACCGGAACTTTTGATATTAAATACAATTTTTAGTATTTGAAATATCTGCAATATTAAAACAGCTCCCTATATAAAATTAGGGGCTGTTTTTTTATACTGTTTAATCTGAATAAGAGTTCTTTAATAATTTATTTGTATACTACATTGACAATTACAATAATAATATGTAGTATCAATCTGTTTTTTTTAATGTTTAAGAGGTACCTGATTTTATATTATGACGCCCGTTTATATGTATGTTATTAATATTGCTTTAGTTTTGTTTTTGGTTTTTGCTAATGCGTTTTTTGTAGTATCGGAATTTTCTATTGTTAAGATTAGGCGTACAAAACTTGAGGAGCTTGCTCATCAAGGGAACAAGCGCGCTAAAATAGCATTGAAAATAAACGATAGACTTAATACATATCTTAGTGCAATACAATTAGGTATCACAATTGCATCATTGGGACTTGGTTGGATCGGTGAACCAGCCGTTTCAAAGCTTTTAGAGCAGTGTTTTGGTGGTTGGTTAGCTGATAATCCGGTATTGCTCCATTCGTTAAGCTTTGGTATAGCGTTTACATTTATAACATTGTTGCACGTTGTTTTGGGCGAACTGGTTCCTAAATCATTGGCAATTCAAGATACGGAACGTTATGTGTTACGTATTGCTCCAACGTTGTATACATTTAATCGCATATTTGCCCCGTTTATTTGGATTTTTGACCATGTTTCAATTTGGATATTAAAAATGATGGGGGTTCCTCAAACTAACGAAGATGAAAATGCTCATTCCGAAGAAGAAATCAAAATTATTATTGATGCTTCGCAAAAAGGCGGAATTATTGACGAAACCGAGAGTGAGATTATCCAAAACGCCATCGATTTTTCAGAGATTTGTGCCTATGAAATAATGATGCCCAGACAAGATATTAAATGTCTATATACCAACAATACATTTGAAGAAGCTCTCGAGTTCATCAAAACTCACAATCACAATCGTTTTCCGATTTGTGATGAAGACAAAGATCATATTGTAGGTATGGTACATATCAGAGATTTTTTGGAACACAGCGCAGAGAAAACCGACAAAGACTTTTTAAATAAAATCAAACGTGAAATAATTTTTGTTCCGGAAAATAAATCTATTTCAGAAATTTTGCACGAAATGATGTGTAAGCGAATTCATTTAGCGATAGTTGTTGATGAGTATGGCGGAACAGCAGGAATGCTCACAATGGAAGACATTTTAGAAGAATTAGTCGGCGACATATGGGATGAACACGATGCTTTGGGATGCGAGGCAATCAAAAAAATTGATGAACTCGTATGTGAGTTTGACGGAGCTGTTTTAATAGAAGAAGCTTTTGATTGTATGGAATTGCCCAATATAGAACATGAGGAATCTACCGTAGGTGGATATGTATTCGGACTTTTGGGACAGGTTGCCAAAGTAGGGGATAAAGTTGAAGATGACTTTTGTTATTACGAAGTTGTTGCTACCGACAATATGAGAATAAAAAGAATAAAAATGACTAAAAAAAATATCTCTGTTGAAGACGAAGATGTTGAATAACAGTACAAAAAATGGAAACAGCTCCTTTAAGAAAAAAGGAGCTGTTTTTTATAAACTGGTGCCGGTTATGTGACTCGAACACACGACCCACGCATTACGAATGCGTTGCTCTACCAACTGAGCTAAACCGGCATCAAAATCCAAAAGGTTTGTATTATATTTTTTTTGTTTTAGCAAGCAGTTTTTTTATTCAATTGACAAAATAGCATATACATATTAAAAACACAAAACAATACAACTATTACTTTATATATAACCTAATAAATAATCGCTTATGAACAAGATCAATAAATTAGAAGCTTTCATTGCCGAACTGGGGCTTAATGATTGCGAACTTGAACAATGGTATCAAAACCGTCAAAAGCAAGCAAAACCGGCAGAAGATAAGACAAAGGTAAAGCCAAAATTTTCTCTTCCGTTGGTTTATTACAAAGAAAAAGTTCTTTGTGTCGTAAGGGAGTTTGATTCAACACACAAAAATCTGATTTGGGGAATCGAAATTGCTCCGGGGACAGTAATTTCCATAAAAAAACATTCCTATTGTAGTAATTGGAATGAAGCAAAAAATGTTGTTTCTATGTTGGAAATGGGAACCAGTGGCAGACTGCCATCAAGACATATGTTAGAAAAATGGATTGATGCAGAAACCCTTATCAAATTCAAAGAAACGTTAGCTTTTTTGCAGAATGTCGGTGTTGATGTTGACTATGGTGCAGACCGCATCTGGTGTAGGGAAGAATATGGCAGTAATGAAGCCTATTTATACCTCTTAGAGAGTCTTCAGAGTGTTACTTGTAACAAGTGTGAAAATAACAATGAACATCGCATAACGGTTACATTTGTTTAAATCAAGTTTTCAAAAACAAAAAAAGGCGTCATCTGTAAAAACAGGCGACGCCTTTTGTCATAAATCTGTTTTCCTGTCTAATTTTTTCCGCTGGAACCAAATCCCTTTGCACCACGTTCGGTTTCAGATAGTTCTTCGACAGTGCAAACTTCGGGTTTATAAACCGGACAAACCACAATTTGAGCGATTCGGTCAAATGGAGCAATCTCGACCGGATGATTATTAAAATTGAAAACATTAACCTTAAATTCTCCGCGATATGATACATCAACCGTTCCAAGCTGAGCTACAATACCGTTTTTTGTCATACCGGAACGAGGTCTTATCTGAATTTCGACTGACAAATTATTTTCGGTAGGATAATCGGTAATTTCCAGACAAAACCCTGCCGGAATAGTGGCGATTCCGTGTGCCGGAATAGAAATAGGTTCATCAATGGCTGCTCTTATATCATAACCGCTGTCGCCGTCTTTGCTTGTTAATAACGGCAAATTTTTGTTCAAATATTTAACGCACATTTTCATCTGTATTACTCTCCTTAGTTTTTCTGGATTTTTAAACAAAAATAATGTTTTTTCAAGCCCCAATTTAATACATATGAATATACTTTATTAGCATTTTGAAATATTTTGTTATTTGTTTTTTAACAATTTGCCTTATAGACTTTTGTCATAGTCAGGAACGACTATGTTGTTAAATTTAACAAAACAAGGAGACTTTTTATGAAATTTAGAACTATGTTGCTCGCTACAGCTGCTGTTATGGTAGCATCTACTGCTTCTGCAAAAGATATCGCAGATTTCACTAACCCGTTCTCTTTGCCTACAGAAGGCAAAATTTTGTCTGATACACGCTTTGAATATGGCCGTACTCATCTTGATTTTGGAGGTGCAGAATTGGTTTCAGAAGACAAATATGCTTCTGAAGATTTAACATTTGGTCTTGGTAACGGTTTTGCTGTAGTAGCTCACATCGGCAATAGCTTTACAGAACATAATGAATACAACAACGATCATAACTTTGATTATGGTTTGGGTGTAAAATACAACCATGACTTTGGCAAAGTTTTGACTCAAGTCGGTGCCGGCATTTCTGCTTATGATCCGCAAAGTTTCTATGGTCAAGATTATACTGAAGAAGATGATAATCGTTGGAATAAATCTATGAACGCATATGCAATGGTCGGTTATGACGCAGGTTGCTTGACACCTTATACAAAATTTGCTGTTGATGGAGATATTGATACTAACAACAACGAACAAGAATACATTTGGTCTTTGGGTGTTCATAAAAAATGGGAAAAAGTATCAGCTGATGTTTCTGTAGATTATATCTTTGGTGATGAAGATATGGGGGCAAAAGGAGATTTGGAATATGAATTATTCTACCTCAATGCTGAAGCTAACTACTTCGTAACAGACAACTTTGCTGTTGGTGCTTATGGTTCTTACTATCTTGGCGGTGAAGGCCGTAAAGATGTAGACTACGACTATACTGTAGGTTTGTCTGCAAGAGTATTGTTCTAAATTTCAAATTGAACAAAAGGCGTCCTTTTACAAGCGTAAAAGGGCGCTTTTTTTCTTGCTTTTAATCTTACGGATTATATGATGTCCTATGAAAGGATTATCCGATGAAACTAAACAAAAGCTTTTATTTATTCTTGATTTGTCATCTTATAATTTGGTCTGTATTACCGATTTTGCTTCGTCCAAATCTTCCGATGGACAGTGCCGAAGCGCTTGTTTGGGGATTTATAGGCGAATGGGGGACAAACAAACATCCGCCAGTTTCCGGTTTTTTTGCTTGGCTGATTTATAACCTGACATCACATCCGGCTTCGCTTTATGTTTTAAGTCAGTTATTTATTATTGGCGGTTTCATCTATATCTTTAAGTTGGCAAAGTTGTTCTTGCCGGAAAACAAGTCTCTCATAGCTACTCTTATATTGGAGGGAGTAGCCTATTATAGTCTTGTAACGCCGGAATATAATGTTAATATTATTGCATTGATGCTTTGGCCAGCCGCAACTTATCATTTTTATTTAAGTATCAAATTTAACAAGCTTAAAGATTGGTTTTTGTTTGGTTTGTTTGCCGGCTTAAATATCTTAACCAAATACGTTTCCGGAATTTTGCTTGTATGTTTTGTTTTATATTTAGTATTTACCAAAGAGGGAAGAGCTTGTTTAAAGTCATACAAACTATATTTTGCCGGATTGGTTGGTCTGGCTGTCATTGCTCCGCATCTTTGGTGGCTTCATCAGCACGATTATTTTGTAATCGATTACTTTTTAGGACGCTCCGGTGGAGGCAAACAATTGCCGTATGGACTATCCCATCTTGTTTATCCGCTAAAGTTTATTGGCTCACAATTAATGACTTCAGCTTTTGCAATTATTGCGTTGTTGGTTGCACGTCGTTTTAGCCAAAAACAAGACATTAACACCTCAAAATCAGATCGTACATTTATTTTTTATGTTGGTATTTTGCCGGTTTTGCTAATGGCATCGATATCACTTATATTAGGTATAAAGCTCAAAAGTATGTGGGGTTCGCCGGTAATGTATATGCTTGGTATTTGCATATTTGTATGGCTTCCGTTTAGTATAGAAAAAACATTTAAACCATTGCTCAAAACTTGTTGGGGCGCACTGTTTTTATTTGCTGTTGCTTTTGCACTTCAGGTAATATTTACCACAAGTGCCAAATTCAAGCTCAATGCAGCTGATTTTGTATCATCAGTTAACGGCAACCGATACGATTATGTTGGCGGAAGTGTGTGGTTGGCTTCCACAGTTGCCACATATGCCGACAATCATCCGCAAGTTTTATTTTTGATGTCGCCGGATACAAATCCATGGATTGATATGGAAAAGGTCAATAAAAAAGGCATTTTGGTAGTCGAAGAAAATTTAAATATTTATAAAAATTATCAAAAAACCTTTGCCAAATTGCCACAACCTGAAGTATATTTACTAAAAGTTATCAGCCCGCTTGGCAAGGTTAAAGAACACAAGCTTTATTATGGCTCTATTGCAGGAGAACAAAAATGAGAGACAGTATCAGCATTGTAATTTCCGCTTATAATGAAGGTGAAAGCGTAAACGAACTTTACAAAGAGTTGAGCAAAGTATTAAAAGAGCTTCCGCTAAAAAATTATGAAATGATTTTTGTTGATGATGGTTCAAGCGATGATACCTACATTAAATGTCAAAAGCTGCAAGAAAAAGACAAGCATGTCAAAATTGTTCATCTGCGACGCAACTTCGGTCATGAGATTGCCATGACTGCCGGAATGGATTATGCCAAAGGCGAGGCAGTTATTTTTATGGATGCAGACTTGCAACATCCGCCTTTCTACATTAAAGAGATGGTAAAATATTGGCAGGAAGGAACTGATATTGTTTTAACCAAACGTGTCGAAAACGAAGCTACATCTAAGTTTTATGATTTTTGCGCAGCAGCTTTTTACAAAATATTGAACTTTTTATCAGATACAAAAATACCGGCCAAAACACCTGATTTCCGTCTTATTGATCGTAGCTATATCGACTTTTTGAAAAAGTTTAATGAACACGACAGATTGTTTCGCGGTCTTTTATCTTGGGCAATGCCTCGTGAAAATGTAAAAGTTATCGACTTTGTTGCACCGGATCGTTTTGCCGGAGTATCAAAGTATAATTTTCGTAAATCATTGGCTTTGGCTTTCAACAGTATTGTCCAATTTTCAACACGTCCGCTAAGGCTTTCAACTTATTTAGGAATTATAACCGCTGCTATTTCCGGATTGCTGGGTCTTTATGTTATTATTGAACATTTTATTTTAAAGCATCCCACCCCCGGTTATGCAACAATTATGACAACGGTAATTTTCTTGGGTTCTATTCAACTGATTGTTTTGGGTATTATTGGCGAATATATTGGCAAAATTCATATGGAAGTAAAAAAACGTCCTTTGTATATTGCCGAATATAAAGACGGCAAGGAAGAGAAATAGCTTATTGCGAGGCAAAACCCTCTCTGTCATTATGGATTCCTTCGTCGCCTAAAGGCTTCTCGGAATGACAGAAAAAGAAATGTTACCCTCTCTTTGTCATTGCGAGGCAACGTCCTCTCTCTCTGTCATTATGGATTCCTTCGTCGCCTAAAGGCTTCTCGGAATGACAGAAAAAGAAATGTTACCCTCTCTGTCATTGCGAGGCAACTTGTTGCCGAAGCAATCCACAACCAAACAAAGGAAAAATAATATGCCAAAGATTATATTTAATGCTGATGATTTCGGAATTTCCCCCGGTGTAAACAAAGCCATTTTCAAAGCTCATACCGAAGGAGTGCTTAATTCCACCAGCATTATGATAACATTAAAACACGTACCGGAAGCTATTGAATTAGCCAAACAAATGCCCAATTTAAATATCGGTCTGCATGGCAACCTTACCAATGAAAACTCAGTTTTGCCCCATAGTAAAATTCCTTTGTTAACCACACCGGATGGAAAGTTTAAACACGGCTTTGTTAATCTGGCAATTCTTTCAATAATTCATCCTAAAGTATTAAAACGCCAAGCCAAAGCCGAAATCAAAGCCCAGATTGAAAAAGCTTTAGCATTGGGAATCAAATTAACTCATATTGATTCTCATCGCCACATTCATATGATACCCACTATTTTCAAAGCATTTATGGAACTTTGCCAGGAATACAATATTCCCCGTCTTCGCTTTGTTAACGAAAACCCCATAAACACCATAAAATCAACCGAAACTAAAGAATGGTTAACCGATGGTGGATTAATCAAAAATTTGGTTCTGACCTCTTGTGCCATTGCCAATCGTCTTTTGTGGGGATATAAGTCCGATGTTTATTTCTACAGTATAGTTAATACCTGTAAAATAACTCGTGATAAACTCAAAAACATCAAAATTCCTAACGGATACAATACGGTAGAAGTCGGAATTCATCCCGGTTTGCCGGAAGTTGATAAACAATATTTATCTGATGTTTTTGATGATAATATCTTAAAAGATTATCGCCAAAAAGAACTTGAAACTTTACTTGATAAAACAGTGATTAACGAATTTCATTAAACATCCTCTTTAAGTTTTATGGTGTGAGATTATATATTTTTGCAACTGTCATATTTTGAGGAGAAATTAAATGAAAAGCATAATGTTGAACACTGGTGCCGAAATGCCGATTATCGGACTTGGGACATTTTTATCAAAACCGGGCGAGATTTATCAGGCAATCCGTTGGGCAATCAAAATCGGGTATCGCCATATTGATTGTGCATCTGTTTACGGCAATCAGGCTGAAATAGGGCAGGCTTTGCATGATGCCTTTAATGAAGACGGAATAAAAAGGGATGAATTGTTTATCACTTCAAAACTGTGGAATGACAGCCATCATATTGATGACGTTCGTCCGGCTTTGGAGCAAACATTGCAAGATTTACAGCTTGATTATCTGGATTTATACCTTATACATTGGCCGGTTGCCCAAGCCAAAGGAACAACAATGCCTCAAAAAGATGAAGATTGGATTCCGCTTTCGGAACAACCATTATGGGAAACTTGGGCCGAGATGGAAAAGCTTTATCACGAAGGAAAGGTGAGAGCGATTGGGGTTTCGAACTTTAATGAAGAAAATTTAAGCAAACTTATTGCAAAGACTGAGATTGTTCCGGCGGTAAATCAAGTAGAATGTCATCCGCTTTTGAATCAAAATGAATTGATTGCCTATTGCAACAAAAATAATATTGCTGTTACGGCATATTCACCGCTTGGAGCAGAACGCAGCGACGGAAGTTTGTTAAAACATCCGCGAATTGTTGAAATCGCCGCTAAAAATAATGCAACACCTGCTCAAATATTACTTTCTTGGCAGATTGCTCGAGATGTTATTGTAATTCCAAAATCAGTTCACGAAAACCGTATCAGAGAAAATTTTGCATCTTTGGTGATTGAACTTGATGCTGATGATATCAAACAAATTGATGCATTAAACGAAAATTATCGCTTTTTTGACGGCAAAGCATTTACCAATGCTCAAAAAGGTTATCCGAAGATTTTTTAAAAGTGTAACATAGGATTTCAAACATCAATGAGTATAATAAGAAAGGGGGCTTTGTTAAGCCCCTTTTTCTGGTATTGTTTAATAGGAATTACCTATAATAGGAATTACCTAAACACTCAGCTGAATAAGTATCTCCTATAGTACACATTTCCGAAGAATTTTCTTGACCATTACATGTTAAATCCAGTTCTTTATAACAAGTACCACTGCTACCACAATAACTACCATCACTATTAATTTGACCACACAGTGCAACAGCATGATTTGCATAATAGTTATTTGCACCGACAGAACACTTTGCCGGATTCCATTGATTATCACTACCGCCACCGCAATATACGTAAACCTTACTTGTAAATGTCTCATTATCTGCACCATAATAATTTCCAAAAGTTAAATTAAGTTTATTGCTCCAATTGGCAGCAGCTGAATAATAAACACGCACCGTTGAATTGCCATAAAAACTAGCACTCCAATAGCTAGAACTATTATTATAAAAGTTTACCGTCTGAATATCTACATCAGTATAAAAAGTTACGGAATTTTCAAGTGTTACATAACTTAAATTAAGTTTAGCTTTCTTATTTCCCATTTCTATTTTACAGCCATCATATAATTTTCCTGCATCCCAAATAGTTGCTCCGACAAACTTAAGAGACCCCGTAGAGACTTGTTGAACCGTTCCTTTTATACATATAGGCTCAGTAATTGTTCCTGAAATCGTATCACCATCATCATATATTCTATAATTACAAGTTTTTTTCAGAGCTTCATCACAAGTCATCGCTCTTTTACCAACACAAACGTTCTTGTCCTCAGCACAATATTCTGT
>JAZODJ010000026.1:0-129405 GCA_045597005.1 Alphaproteobacteria bacterium
ACAGAATATTGTGCTGAGGACAAGAACGTTTGTGTTGGTAAAAGAGCGATGACTTGTGATGAAGCTCTGAAAAAAACTTGTAATTATAGAATATATGATGATGGTGATACGATTTCAGGAACAATTACTGAGCCTATATGTGTAAAAGGAACTGTTACACAAGCATCAGGATCCGGCACCTCTCTTAAGTTTGTCGGAGCAACTATTTGGGATGCAGGAAAATTATATGATGCCTGTAAAACAGAAATGGGAGATACGAAAGCTAAACTTGAGTTAAGTTATGTAACACTTGAAAATTCCGTAACTTTTTATACTGATGTAGATATTCAGAGTGTATACTTTTATCCTAATAGCAGCAGCTATTGGAGTGCTAGCTTCTATGGTGATTCGCGTATTAATGTTTATTATCAATCTAACAGTACTTGGTCCAATGCTCTTTATTTAAATTTTGGAAGTTATTATGGTGCAGATGAGGAGGAGGATGAGCATACAAGTATAGTTAAAGTATATTGCGATGGCGGTAGTGACAGTCAATGGAATCCGGCAAAGTGTTCTGTCGGTGCAAATAACTATTATGAAAATCATGCCGTTACACTGTGTGGTCAAATTTATAATAGTGGTAGTAGTTATTGTGGTAGCAGTGGTACTTGTTATAAAGAACTGGATTTAACATGTAATGGTCAAGAAAATTCTTCGGAAATGTGTACTATAGCAGAAAATGGTTATAGCGGTACGTGTTCTACATATTGGTAACAAACAAAAGGGGCTTTGTTAAGCCCCTTTAAATAAATCAGCTAAAAAATCTTTTAGTTTGGTTTCGTCTTGCCATTTTATTTCAATTTCCAAAACTTTGAAATAATTGCGCATATCAGCCGGTATTTTAACCATATCTTTTGATGTTGTAAAAATATCGGCTTCAAGCTTTTGTGCTTCATCAATGATTGACTGCAGCTCTTTGCGGTCATAAAAATGATGATCCGGAAAATCAATTGTTTTTACCACATTGACTTTGCAATCTTTCAACGATTGATAAAATTTTTGCGGTCTGCCGATTCCGGCAAAAGCAATTGATTGTTTTTTTACTTCTTTTGGAAAAGCCGGAACAACACTCCCTCTAAATACCGGCAAATTTCCAAGTTTTGATAAAATACCGGTTTTATCATCGCCAAGCAATATCACAGCTGATGCACGTTTTAATCCATCAGACAAAAACTCACGCATTGGGCCGGCCGGAATAGGGCAAAGGTTGCCCATTCCGACATTGCCGTCAATCACTAAAAACGATTTGTCTTTATAAAGTCCAGGGTTTTGAAATCCGTCATCCATAATGATAACATCAGCTCCGTTTGCAACAGCCTTTACAGCTCCGTCATATCTTTTGTAATTAACAACCACCGGAGCTTCATTAGCCAACAACAACGGCTCATCACCAACGTCATTTGGTGAGTGTTTGTTTCTATCGACAACAACATCAAACAAACTTCCGCCATATCCTCTGGAAACAAAAAACGGAGCTTTGCCCATTTGTTTTAATATTTTGGCTACACTTATCGCAACAGGTGTTTTGCCGCTTCCGCCGGCAGTAAGATTGCCGATACAAACAACCGGAACATTAGCTTTTTTCGGTTTATGAAATTTTAAGCGCAATTTGGTTGCCAAAGCATACAGACAACTCGGCAGATATAACACACCTGCCGTAAAGTTCATATTTTGCCAATGCTTTGGAGTTCTCATCGCTTAAAAATAAACCTTAATCTTGTCCATTATTCCATCAAGAACTTTGGTTTCGCTTGCAGCCCAGTTATAAGCTAATGAGCATTTTGCGTCTAACAAAGTTTCATTTTCCAAAAGTTGTTCCAAAAGCTCTTGCAATTCCATAGTATCGCTGACCTGCATAATTGCATCAGCTTTCTTGGCTCTGTTCATAGCATCGGTAAAGTTATGCATATGAGGTCCGACAATGACGGCATCTCTGACACGAGACGGTTCAATAAAGTTTTGTCCCCCGTGCGGAATCAACGAACCGCCGATAAACACGATTTTAGCCAAATCGTACCACAAACCGACTTCACCGATTGTATCACCTATATAAATATCTGTCTTAGGACCGAGTTTTTCGCCTTTTGAACGCAAAGCCGTAGTAAGTTCTAACTTGTTGATTTCTTCTGCAACCGGAGCACCGCGATTTGGATGTCTGGGGACAATAATTGTCAACAAATCAGGAAATTTTTCTTTCAAACGTTTATGAACTTTTGCAATTCTTACTTCTTCATCATCGTGAGTAGAACAAGCCAACCACAAAGAACGATTACCGATTTGCTTTTGCATATCTTTTTTGTTCTTTTCATCAATAGGAAGAGGCAAGCCGGCATATTTAAGATTACCAAGACAAATAGCTTCTTTAGCCCCCAACACTTTCAAACGATATGCATCCTCATCGGATTGTCCCAAACATAATGAGAAACAATTCAAAATCTCTTTACAAACAAAATCAAATTGTTGCCAACGTTTAAATGTTTTGTTTGAGATTCTGCCATTTATCAAAATAACAGGGATATTTTTGCGTTTGATAGATGACAAAACAGCCGGCCAAAATTCCGATTCAAACCACAATGCAACATCAGGATGCCAATATTTAACAAATCTGGTTGTAAATACCGGATTATCAATAGGAATAAATTGATGAAAAGCTCTTTCGGGAAGACGTTTTTGCATAACATCAGCCGATGTAACGGTTCCGGTTGTAACCATTACATGAGAATCAGGATATGTTTCCAATATTTTGTTAATCAGAGGTAACATCGAAACAGACTCGCCGACGGAAGCACCATGTAACCAAAACAATTTTCCTTCCGGTCTTGGCATTTTAGGTCTTCCGATTCTCTCATTAAAGCGAGCAACATCTTCTTTGCCGATTTTTTTTCGTTTATCAATATATCCCTTAATAACCAAAGGATATAAAATTGTAATAAGAGCATTATATATTTTGATAAACATTATTTTTCCCCTTTTTTCTTCTTAAAATCATCAACATCTGCCGGCAATGTCGGAATTCTGCCTGCCAGATTATCACTTTTTATTGACACTTCATTAGCAATATCTTCAAATTTTTGGCGATATTGTTCAAATTCTTCATCAGTCAAATTTTCCGGAATATACAAAGGTTCGCTAAACAAAAACACGCCTTTTCCGAAAGGAAGAGCAATCATCGTTTTGTCCCAAGCTTTTTCAATAATCAAAGCTTTATCTGTACTGAAAGAAACAAAAATTATCGGCTTGCCTGTTTTTTGAGCAAAATAAACCGGTGATTTTTTCATTCTCATACGTGGCCCTCTGGGGCCGTCCGGCGAAATAAACAAATCGGCTCCGTCAACCAGATCGCGCATCAGCTCCAAAGCACCTTGACGTGCTTTTTCGTTGGTTGAGCCACTGACGGGATAAATATGAAACCATCTCAAAAAATTAGCAATAATTTGCCCGTCTTGGTGCGGAGAAACCAATGCTGACATTCTTTTTTTTACATATTTCTCCCAAAAATAAGGCATCATTGTTGCTCTGGAATGCCACGAAACCCAAATTGCATTAGTGTTTTTTACTTTATCTAATGTTTCGTCAAGCCCTTCAAACTTCCAATGAGAAGTTTCTCCCACAAATTTGGTATATGCAAAAACCAAAAAACCCAAGCAACGCAAGATTGCAGGTGATTTTAGCATTCTTTTTAAATTTGTTTTAAAAAATTTCTTTACGGACATCATACACAATCTCTATGGTCTTGTATCCGTAACACTAATTCCGATAGTGTCATTTTCCGTAACCACAACTTCGCCATGGCCAACCAAAACATCGTTAACATAAATATCAACCACGTCGCCGATATTACGATCAAGTTCAACTACGGCTCCGCGCCCAAGTCGCAAAAGCTGATATACGCGCAAAGTTGCATTACCTAGTGTAACCGAAACATCAACATCAATCTCATCACTCGAATAAGCCGGTTTAATCGTCGCCGCCATTCTAAAAAATCTCCAAAGTACTTTAATCACTAACCTATAATATATATAAAATTTTAATCAGCAAAATCATAAATAGCAAATATTACACAGATTTTTTTGTGGATTAAACATTTGCTTATTGATGAAATATATCAGATATGGCAGAAAGTTGATAGACAAAAGGTTGATAATCTCAAATCAATATCCTATATAAGATACAGGAAAATAATTGAAATAGGTGCTTAAATATGGTTGTAAAAAAAGAAAAATATCCTCTGTTACCTCTTCGCGACATTGTTGTTTATCCTAAAATGATAGTTCCACTGTTTGTTGGGCGAACAAAGTCTATCAATGCTTTGCAAAAGGTTGTCGATAATGATCAAAACATAATTTTGGTTACTCAAAAAGATCCGTCGGTTGAAGATCCCGGAGCGGATGATATTTACAAAGTTGGCACAATCGGAACCGTTTTACAGTTATTAAAATTGCCTGACGGGACGGTAAAAGCTTTGATTGAGGGACTTGAAAGAGTTAAGCTCAACGAAATAGAAACCAAAGAAGATATGGCTGTTGCCGATATTACAATTCTTCCGGACGAAAAAGAAGATAATCCCGAATTAGAAGGAATTGTTCGTGCCGTATTATCCCAATTTGAAGAATATGTTAAACTTTCCAAAAAAACTCCGCCGGAGGTTTTGGTTTCGGTTAATCAAATAGAAGATAATACCAAATTAGCAGATACCATAGCATCTCATTTATCTCTAAAAATTGCCGATAAACAATCATTGCTCGAAGGAAAATCTTTGTCAGAAAGGTTTGAAATGTTGCTTGGTTTTATGGATGCCGAAATCACAATGCTTGAGGTTGAAAACAGGATAAGAAATCGTGTCAGAAAGCAGATGGAAAAAAGCCAAAAAGAATATTATCTGAACGAACAAATGAAAGCGATTCAAAAAGAACTCGGCGATGACGAAGAAGACGAAATATCCGTCTATATGAAACGCATCGAAAACACCAAGCTTTCTAAAGAAGCCAAAGAAAAAGTTTTGGCAGAAGTTAAAAAGCTAAAAAATATGGGGCCAAATTCTGCTGAAGCAACCGTCGTTCGCAACTATCTTGATTGGGTTTTGGATATTCCTTGGAAAAAACGCTCTAAGGTAAATAAAGATTTGCAATATGCCCTAGATGTTTTGGATGCTGACCATTATGGCATGGACAAAGTAAAAGAACGTATTATTGAATTTTTAGCTGTTCAGGCTCGTTCTGATAAGGTTCGTGGTCCGATTCTTTGTCTTGTCGGCCCTCCGGGAGTCGGTAAGACATCTTTAGGAAAATCAATAGCCAAAGCAACCGGTCGTTCATTTGTTCGCACCTCACTTGGTGGAATGCGTGATGAAGCCGAAATTAGGGGGCATCGTCGTACCTATATCGGATCAATGCCCGGAAAAGTAATCAAGGGTATGAAAAAAGCCGGTACAACCAACCCGTTGTTTTTGTTTGATGAAATTGACAAACTTGGTAATGATTATCGCGGAGATCCGAGTTCGGCCTTATTAGAGGTTTTAGATCCGGAACAAAATTCAAGCTTTAACGATCATTATTTGGAAGTTGATTATGATTTGTCTGACGTAATGTTTGTTACAACGGCAAATTCGCTTGATATGCCACGTCCTTTGTTGGACAGAATGGAAATAATCCGTCTTTCCGGTTATACTGAGGATGAAAAAATTGAAATTGCCAAGCGTCATTTAATTCCTAAGATTTTTAAGGAAAATGCCGTAAAAGACAAAGAACTTACCATCAAGGATGAAGCAATTCGTGATATAGTTCGTTATTATACTCGCGAAGCCGGTGTGCGTAATCTTGAACGTGAGTTATCAACTCTTGCCCGCAAAGCCGTAAAAGAGATTTTGTTGGATAAAGAAGATAAAAACAAACACATAACGATAGACAGTAAAAATTTGGATAAATATTTGGGTGTTATCAAATATCGTTTTGGTGAAGCCGAAGAAAAAGACCAAATCGGCGTTACAACCGGTCTTGCTTGGACTGAAGTCGGTGGCGATATTTTGTTTATCGAGGCCGTCGATATGCCAGGGAAGGGGATTGTTAAGCAAACCGGAAAACTTGGAGATGTAATGAAAGAGTCTATCGAAACGGCATATTCGGTAGTGCGTTCTCATTCCAAAGAACTGAGTATTGATCCCGAAATTTTTGAAAAAACAGACATTCACGTACATGTTCCTGAAGGTGCAACCCCAAAAGATGGCCCCTCAGCCGGTATCGCAATGTATACAACACTTGTTTCGGTATTAACCAAAATACCTGTCAAAAAAGATGTTGCCATGACCGGAGAAATAACCTTGCAGGGTAGGGTGTTGCCGATAGGAGGTCTGAAAGAAAAATTGCTTTCGGCTCTGCGTGGCGGAATAAAAACAGTTATTATTCCTCGTGATAATGAAAAAGATTTAGCCGAAATTCCGGATAACGTCAAAGAAGGATTAAAGATTATTCCGGTTTCAAACGCGCAAGAAGTCTTAAAAATTGCATTGAAAAAAATGCCGAATAAATAAAAAAAGCTCCCTCTCTCTGTAAAAAGAAAGGGGGCTCAAGTTTTTTTGTGGTCTTATTTGATAAAAACTACTATGGAGTTATGCACTCCATTTAGTTTAGCCGTAGACCAACCTGCCTTTTGACCGTAGCCCACGAGGTAAATTTCCTCGTAGTCGGCTATTTCAAATCCCTCCGGAAGAGTGTTTTCCACCCTTGCTCCATTGAGGGAAAAGATTATATAAGAAGTGATGTACTTGCCATCCTTCTTATACCAAGACTCGACGGCATATTCGCCGGTCTTGGAATTTTTGAAACACTCGTTATGATCCGACGTGTTTCCATTCGGGCCAACAGTCAAATTGCAATCTGCAACTTTGAAAGCGTATACCGCTCTCGCGTTGGCAACTATTTTTTCAGCATCTTCCTGATTGAAAACGCTGATTTCAAATGTATCCCCTTTATAAGCGACATATTTGAAATAAACAACTGCCGAAGAATCAGCTGTTGCAGCAAAAAGGTTAGAGATTGAAATTACCAAACCCAATACTGCGATCATAATCATTCTTTTCATATTTTTTTCCGTTTTTTTGAGAGGTCGTGTCCTTTAACACATCGGCTCCTCTATTATGATTAATAAAAAAAAGATTCTTTTACAAAAGTCTTATTGTGGTTTAAGGCAATTAAACCCCTAAGTCTTTATTAAAAGAAGATAATCATTAACCATAAAAACGGAAAACAACTATGAACTTTTCAATAAAAATAAACCACAATAAGACTTTGTATATAACTTAATTATACCATTTTTTTTACTATATTGCAACAAATTAAAAAACACACAAAATCAATCATATAGAAGGGAAAATAATATTAAATTTAAATGGTTATTTTAAAATCAATAAATTTTTAAGCACAAAAAAGCTCCGAAATTTAATCGGAGCTTATTTTTCTTATATTATATATCTTATCTTGATGTACCGGAATCTTTATATACAGGAAATACTTCAGGGGAAATAAATAATGTCTTATCTTTACGATTATTCAAATTAGGTGCTTTTTGCAAGTAAGGCATTACATTGCTTTCTTCTTTTTCTATCAAATGTTTTTGTCCTTCAGCATATTTATCTTGAGCGTCTCTTATTACATCATCTACAGATTTGTCTTTATAAGTTTCACGTATTTCAGCGACTGTCCATTTATCTTTATCATGTCGGGTCAAGTCGTAACTTTCAGTTATTTCACCTAAATAATTAAAAGCATATTCTTGTTGCTTATGATCGGTAATTCCGGCAAATTTCAACATTTGCTTAGCAACTTTCATAAAATTTGCATCAAGTTTGTCTGTTGAGTATCCGTTTACCTCTTTATCCATATTAGGAATCGTTAAAATAAAGGAATTTTCATAAGTTTCAACATTTTTGCTTCCCTCATAACGTTCAACTTTTCCCGCAGAAATATTACTTTTTGCTTCTAATTGCGGATCATTTATTTCGTTTCCGTCTTTAGTAACATATTTCCATATACAATGCTTATAGTCATGTGAAACATATAACCATGCATCATATTTTTTTCCGTCTATTTCATCCGTTTTCATGCTACCGGAACCTCCGACCGCATTAAAACGTTTAGTAACACTGTCAGGGACAATCTCACCCATCATCTTTGCCGCAGGAATTGTCAAAGATTGATGACTGTTGTCTTGTTGGTAATATAGGGCATAATATTTTTCTCGTCCCATTTCTTTAAATTTTGCAATAGCATCAACAATTGAAAGAATTTTCTGTTCTTTTTGCAAAGCCAAAGCTTCTTCCAAAATATGCAAGGCAATACGATGATGAGGCAGGGTAATACAGCTTCCGTCCTCAAGCTGTTTAGTTATTCCTGATTTATGAAGACCGGCATGAAATGTTTCATGATCAATAGTTCCATCAGATATAATCTCTTTATTTTTTTCATCTATTATCTTTTGTTCTTTTTTTGATGCGTTTTCCATCTTATATTGAGTGATAATAATAGCATCTAACAGTTGATTATATTCAGCAGGATTTACTTTGCTTTTGTGCATTTCATCTAAAGAATTCACATTAATATATCGAAAATAATATTCGGTTTCGGCTTGTTTATTATCGGTTTGTTCGGTTTTTACCGGATTTTTATCATTATAATTATCGGTTGATTGAGAAAAAGACGGATTTGAAACCAACATAGTTGCTGAGATTAAAAGAGCTTTCATCTTAGAATTAAGCTTCATTCGTTCTTTTAACTTTTTAATCCTATCAGAAACATCCATATTCCAGTCCTTGCAATTGTTAATCTTATTATAATTATACTATATAACGCAAATTTTGTCAAAAAAAATATAATGTTTTAATTATGCAATAAGATTATACAGGAAGAAATGATAATAAAAAATATATAGTTTATTTTCAACAGCAATAACTACTCAGCAAAAAAGCCTTTAGATTTTCTCTAAAGGCTTTTTTTAAGGCGTTCAAATAAGCAATTATCAGAAACGTCCGAAACCACCTCCCAAACCTGCTCTACGCATGGCAGCTCTATGTTCCTGAGCAGCTCTAATTCCTTTATAACCATCAGCGATTCTCGTATTATTTGATGAGCGAGACTTTTCTTTTAATGCTTCTCTTCTTTTTGTTTCAAGATTCTTCGCATAGGTTTCTTTTGCATCAACAAATTCTCTTGCTCTATTAGCCGGAAGATTACTCCAATCAAAGTCTTTTCTGTCTTTTACGCCTCTATACCAAACTTGAATATGTGCAGCAACCTTACGATATTCAGGCGGTAATTTTTCTTGGGCTTCTTGGTACTGTGATTGTTCCATTTTACCGTTGCCGACTTTTTCGCACCATTCTTTAATACTTTCCATAGGTTTTTCTGTATTAAATTGAAATGATTGATGCCAAGGTTTTTCAGGTGTTTGTGCAACAGTTGAAGATTTATCCTTTTTTGAAAATAATCTGGCGAACCATGATTTCTTCTCAGGTTTTACAGAGGCTGTTTGTTTATTATCGACTTTTTTATCGGAAGATTTATTAAACAAACGCTTAAACCAACCAACTTTTTTCTCAGGCTGTTTCTCTAAATAGAGGCCTGATTGTTTTCTATCTTCAAGAGCTTTCCTGTTTGCTAAAAACTCATCTTTCAATTTTTCAGGTAACAGGGAGGCAAAATTGTCAATACTACTACCGCCTTCGAACGAAATCAAATTGCTTTTACCAGCCAACAAAGCTCTTGCTCTTTCTTCAGCTTTTATTTTCAGTTGTTCAATTTGCTCTTTTGTTCCTTTTTCTGAATAAGCCTCAGTTCCATCAGGATTTATAGCAACCACACCTTTTGTGTAAAAGTTATGTAACTCAACATATTGTCCGAGTTCTGTCAGCAAAGCGGACTTATCAGCAATCATTCTCATACGGCTACTGTAGTCATCAATAGTTTCTTGCGCTGTTTTTGTTGTTGTAGATGTTCTTTTTGTTTCTTTATGATCATATCCGGAACCAGCAGTATATGAACCTCCGGAATGTGAAACTCCCGTTATATGACTAATACCACTATACGTGTGAAATGTCTTTTTCAAATCAATTTCTATGCGACCATCCGCACGTTCATCAGCATTTTGATTAAGTTTTTCAGCCTCATCAACAACGATACTACTATCAGTTTCAAAAGGCTCACCAACATAACCTGAATAATCAGAGAAATTGAATTCATTGGCTTTGTTTTCATCACTTTTTTCGGGTATGTCAGCAATAACTTCTGTTTGGGGGGGGAGATCCATAACCATGTCAAAACTCCTTTCATAATTTCTTAAACTAATCTGACTATAATTCTACCATATAACGAAAATTTTGTCAAAAAAAAGTTAATTTTTATACGAAATAATGCGATTCTCTGCAAACACACGATTCTCTAAAGACTCGCAAAAAATAGTTTTAAAAAATGCCTTTTTTATTAACAAATCCTCGCAAAGTGGCTGTTTGTGTGGATAAAACCCCAAAAAAAGACCAAAAATGTTGAAAAAAACGGCTTTTTTATTTGACAGTCACAATATTTAATGCTGAAATTTAGCTGTGAACGGGGCAAAGCCTTAGGTTCATTTGTTTATAACTTATATTAGAGGGAGTCCTCACCGTGAATAAAAATGAATTGATTTCTAGCATTGCTAGCTCAACCGGCCTTACAAAAACTGATTCAGCTAAGGCTTTGGATGCATTCGTATCTTCTATCACAAACGCTTTGAAGAGTGGTGATGAAGTTCGTTTGGTTGGTTTCGGTACATTTGCCGTTTCTAAAAGAGCTGCTACAACAGGTCGCAACCCACGTACTGGTGCTGCTATCAAAATTCCTGCTCGTAAGCAAGCTAAGTTCAAAGCTGGTAAGGCTTTGCAAGACTCTGTAAACTAATATAAAGATTGGCTTATTATAGCCTATCAAAAAAAAGTTTATAACAAGACGAGGTGCTTTTAACTTAAAAGCACCTCGTTTTTTGCTATAAAATTTGACTTTTAATATCGGCAATGTTATGAATCCAAAAAAAATTACAATTATAACTATAAAAAAATAAATTAAATAAGCTTATGAAGAAAAATCTGATTAAAGTAGCTATTTGCTACGATTTTGATGGCACTCTTGCACCGGGCAATATGCAAGAATATGGCTTTATGAAAGCCCTTAAAACAACTCCGGCCAGTTTTTGGAAAAAATCTGACCAACTTTCTGAAGACCAATGCGCAGACAAGAATTTGTGTTATATGCAAACAATGCTTGAAGAGGCTAGGGCAAAACACATTTCTTTCCGCAGAGAAGATTTGGAATCTTATGGCAAAGATATTCCTTTGTTTAACGGAGTTGATACTTGGTTTTCCAGAATCAATGCCTATGCCCGTAAAAACGGAATCGAACTTCAACATTTTTTGTTGTCATCGGGATTGAAAGAAATTGTTAATGGCTTGCCGATAAGCAAGGAATTTACCAAGATTTATGCATGTTCATTTATGTATGATTCTAATGGAGTTGCTTTTTGGCCGGCACAGGTTGTAAATTATACAACCAAAACGCAATATCTTTTCCGCATCAGTAAAGGATGTTTGGAAGAAACAGACACCGCTGTTAATGAGCGTACACCCAAAGAACAACGATTAATGCCTTTTAGCCAAATGCTTTATGTCGGTGACGGGTTAACAGATGTTCCTTGTATGGCGACACTGCGCAAGTTTGGCGGACAAGCGATTGCAGTTTATCGTCCTCGTACCAAAACAGGCAGCAAACACGCTGAAAAACTGTTAAAAGACGGACGAGTTGACAACATAGCTATCGCGGACTATTCCGAGGGTAGCAAGATGGATGTTATCATTAAGGCTTGGCTTCGAAAGATTAAAGCCGAGTATGATATGAAATCACAGGATTAAGGAAAATCCCTGTAAAAAGCAAAGTCTTCTGTTATTTCGACAGAAGACTTCTTTTTTTTCAAAAGAAAAGCACCTTGGATCCTAGTTAGAGACCAAAAGGTGCTGTATTTTTAGAAATCGCTAGCAGAACGGTAGTTATCCGCAGGATCGTCACCGTCTCCTAACATTTCTAAATAATCATCCGGCAGATATTCTGCCAGGATGTTTTTTTTCTTTTTTAAGGTCGAGAGGCTTTCTTCATGCCACTCGATCTTCCTCTGGATTTCTTTCCACTCATTTTCGAGTTGGAAATCATCCATCGTTTCAACTTGCTGACGATACTCGTCCAACAAATTCTTCTTTTCTTTTGCCATAGACTTTAATTTTTTTAAGAAATATCCGGTAATATTCCTTATTGTTAAAAGATAAAATCTATTACCTGATAATCACTCTTAAAAAAAAAGAGAATGACAAACCGGACAGCATAATAGACTAAAATAAGATTTTTTATATAAGTTAATTGTATCATTTTTTTTAATCTATTGCAACAAATTAAAAAACACACAAAATCAATCGCATAGAATCGGAAAACGATATTAATTTAAATACAATCTTTTTTGGACAACGTCTGAAATGATAAGAATCGGAAAAAATAAAAGTCATACCTCCGAACGAAGTAAGGTCAGGGAATATCTATATCTAAAAACTCCAAAGTCATGGCCGGAGCGAGCAAAGCGAACGACGTCAAGCCATCTTTCTCTATTATGTCATCCCTCCAAATCGCCAGATTTGGTCAAGGGATCTTCCATATTCAAAAACATTGAAGATCGCCTGTTTTGCGTTCCTCGCTCAAGCAATGACAATGTTTTTATCACCATATTCCACAAAACAAGTGACCACAGGACGGCCGAAATAAAAAGTGCTTAAATGCACTTTTTATAAGGAGACGCAATGAGACTTGCTGAGCGAACGAGATTAATCGAAGCAAAGCGAAGTTTAGTCGGAATTGTAGTGAAATTAATTGAACTTACGAGCCAGAAGAACTCCCGAGGGAGTTCGAACTTAAAGGAATATCAGACAACAAAAAAAGCCTTCAGGTAAAAACCTAAAGGCTGATTAACTGGTGGGCGCTGAGAGGTTCGAACTCCCGACCCTCTCGGTGTAAACGAGATGCTCTTCCAGCTGAGCTAAGCGCCCATCATCGTTACGAGATAGGTTTATATACTCATTAAAAAAAATAATCAAGTACTTTTTTTATATTTTTTCATAAAAAAATAAAACCGTTGAAAAAAACAACGGTTTTATATGTTCTAATCTAGTTCTTCAAATCCCAAAAGCTTGAAGTTGTCGTCATAATTATAACGGCGCTTGACATATTTGCCGGCCAAAATATCCGGCAAAAAGTTTTTGTCAGCTTCGCGCATTTCATCATAAGGTATTTCACTTTCGCTCACCCAAAAAGCAGAGACTTCATCTTTGTTCTCAATTATTGATCCCGCAAACTCAGTGCTTTTATAAATGTGAACATAAAAGTCAAAACGTGGAAATTCAACATATCCTACTTTGACCGGATTAAGAATTGTAAGCCCCGTTTCTTCCAAAGTTTCACGCACAACGCATTCATCCATTGTTTCATTCGGTTCTTTTTTTCCGCCGGGAAAATTCATACATCCTTCATTGATTCCTCTATGATGACGAATCATTAAAAATTTGTGGTTTACGGTGTCCTCGATAATTGATAAAGATGCTTCTTTTGTCATATATACCTCTTAAATTGTTAATCCGACAAAGGCATACTAACAAAAAACGATTCTAATATCAATATTTAACACTTTATTTTTAATGTAATACCCAAAAAAGTGATATAAGTATGTTTACGATCTGTTGATTTTTCCACCCACAAAAAACGCTTCCACAAAGGCAATTTATCACGTCCTTTGCCTGTTTTTTTTACAGCCGTTTCCTTGTTTAATGTATCATAAGCCGGTACTAATTTGGCATATTCAGCATATTCATTGCAAAATTTGTTTTTGCAAGCCGGATTATTTGGCTTTACGCCCGTAAAGTGAACAATAATCGGGTTATTTTCCGCTTTTTCAAATTCTTTAGCGTATTTTTCGTCATATTCGTGTTGATTTTTGCGCCACCAAACATGCATATAATCATACTTTGGCGACAGACGGCACTTTTTATTGTCACAGGCTTTATTTAAGGCATCTTGATCATTTCCTATTTTTCCGTCAGTCATTACAATATTTTTCAAATGATTAAAAAAGTCAACCTTACGCCAAGCTTTTAGATTTGCTAATACAACACCGGCATTAAAATAAAAATTATCTTCCAAAGAGAGTCTTCTGGAATTTTCCTTTGATTTAGAAATATCTTCCACAACACAAACGAGAACATTGTCATCCGCTGTTTTGAATAAATCACTTAGTGATGAACGAACGATAGTGTCACAATCTAAATACAAAACCTTATCAATATTTGGCAACAAATCTGCCAACAAACATCTGAACCATGTTTCAACGGTTACCCAATTAGGGCAGGGAAAGCCGTCAAAAATGCTTTCATCAATTTTTATTGCATTGAGCTTATATGGTTTGATAGTTTGCAGGTTATCAAACATCGGCAAATATTTTTCATCCAAGCTTGAATATAAAATTACAAACTCAATCTCATCAGTTTTTTTGGCATTTTTCAACACCGAAGCCATCGAAACCAATGTCAATGGCAAAACATTATTATCAGGAGCGTATGCAATTGTTATTTTATTCATTTTAATCTTCTTTCAATTTTTTGATAATCTGCGGATATTGTGCAATAACTGCAGCCATTTGTTTGTTATTACCATCTTGTTCTATATTCAGTTTGGCCAACGTCAATTCTTCGGTATTACGCATTTCTCGTTCGGGATTAACCAACAAAACCTTTTTATGACGTCCGTAAAAGTTGCGAATTTTAACACCATTTAACACACTCATTGCCCAAAACCAAATATCATCGGCAAATGGTGCCAACTTTTGAAACAGTTCAATATTGTCAACATCTTTATACAAACTGTGTGGAGGATACAACACACCGCCACACCCTGTCATAAAATGACGATAAGATGCTTTGAGCAATGTTGAGTTGCGTTTCCACTGACGATAAGGCTTGGGATGTCCGGCATCATTTAACATAATCTTATGTCCGCGATGTCCGATAACACACTTGGGAGTTTTAAGATGTTGTTTATACAATTTTTCGAGCCAGTCATTAGGATAATAGACATCATCATCAACAACTACAATAATATCATCAGGAAATTCTTTTAATGACGGAATAAGTTTTTTATACGAGCGCAAATCATTGCACCATTTTATTGTTAAACCATTCTTTTTCATATTCAAAACAACTTCGGGAATATCTTGTTCGCCATTTGGGAATTGTTCTTCCGCCAACCATAAAACCACCTCGTCAGGTTTAACTTTTTGTGTTAATAAAGAATACAGCGTATAATGTATTTCATACATTCTTTCCGGAAAAGATGTCAAAGAAACGATGATTTTTGGTGTGCGTTTGTCAGCATTAATCCCTATTTCATCAAATTTTTCAATTAATGGCCATATCTTATTTTTGTTAATATGAGGCGGAATCTTAGCTTTTTTTACATATGTAAACTTATATCCGAAAATAGTAATCTCACGTAAATTGCCATATTTAGAACGTTTGAATAATTGCATAAAAAAGTCCTTAAAATGTTTTCGATAATAATGATTATTATAAAATATCTTTTTTAATTCAAGGTTAATATTTAACTTGTAAAGGATTATTTAATCGATTAGGATTACCTTAGTTATTGTCATTGCGAGGCAACTTGTTGCCGAAGCAATCTATACAATAAAATAGATTCCTTCGTCGCCTAACGGCTTCTCGGAATGACAGAAAAGGAAATGTCGCCCTCTCTCTGTCATTGCGAGGCAACCCCTCTCTGTCATTGCGAGGCAACCCCTCTCTGTCATTGCGAGGCAACTTGTTGCCGAAGCAATCCACAACCAAACACTAAACCATATTTATAAGGATATAATAAATGGCGGAAATAAAAAAAGCATCTGTTTTAACAAGATTAAAAAATATCGTTGCTAAAACACGCCGATTGTTATCTTGGCGCGGAAAAATAAAATATGAACAAGTATCGGCTGTTGATGCCAGAGATATTCAACGCGATGTTTTTATCCATAACAAAAATATTCGTCATAATGTTTATACTCCGCCATATATCGAATTGGCAGCTCAATTATTGGTAAACGAACAACAGATATTTGAAGCTGCAGCTACTCATCTGACCACAATCGCTAAAGCACGACGTAAATATGCTCCCGAAATCAAAGCTATATTTGCCGAAGTTATTGCCGGTCGTAAGCTTTCTGATGAGAAATTGTCCTATATAAACAAAAAACTTGAAGAAATTTAAGTATGGCTTGAATTAACCTCGATAGTTCTTAACACTGTCATCTTTTTCGAACAAATAGAGCAGGGTGCGAAGAGCTTTTCCTCGCTCACTTTGCAAGTTAGGATCTTTATTTAATATCAATTTTGCATCCTGGTTTGCTATAACCAATAAATTTTTATGATATTCCATATCTGCCAACTTGAAAGCGCAAAAACCGCTTTGTCTTGTACCAAGTATCTCTCCGCCGCCGCGAAGTTCCAAATCTTTTTCGGCAATAAGAAAACCATCTTCGGTTTGTTTCATAATATTCAATCGCTCTTTTGCCGTATCACTCAGCGGATAAGAGTATAATAACAAACAAGTCGCCGCATTTATTCCACGTTTTACACGTCCGCGCAGTTGGTGAAGCTGCGCCAATCCGAAACGTTCGGCATGTTCAATTATCATCAATGTTGCTTCAGGTACATTAACACCGACTTCAATAACCGTTGTTGCAACTAATAAGCTAATCTCTCCTTTTTTAAACCTTTCCATAACCGCATCTTTGTCTTTTTCTTTCATTTTACCATGAACAAGTCCGACGTTATTACCGAATATTTTTTGCAAATCGGCAAATCGAGCTTCAGCAGCGGCTAAATCAGATTTTTCGGATTCTTCTACCAGCGGACAAACCCAATAAGCTCTTGTACCATCATCAATTTTTCGCTTTAATGCGGCAACGGTTTCATTTAATTTAGTTATTGGTATAACTCTGGTATCAACCGGTTTTCGCCCGTTCGGCATTTGGTCAATTTTGGAATACTCCATATCCCCATAGGCTGTCAAAATCAATGTTCGCGGAATGGGTGTTGCTGTCATAACCAATATATCAGCTTTGTTTCCTTTTTCTGAAAGACTCAATCGTTGATGCACACCGAAACGGTGTTGTTCATCAACAACAACAAAACCCAGATCCTTATATTTAACATCTTCTTGAAATAGAGCATGTGTTCCGATTAAAATATTTATTTTACCATTCTCAAGATTGTTCAGAATAACAGAGCGATTTTTTCCCTTGCTCTTTCCTGTCAATAAAGCACATTCAATACCAATATCTTCACACAACGGAGCAATTGTTTCAAAATGTTGTTTTGCTAATATTTCCGTCGGAGCCATAATTGCAGCCTGTGTACCTGCTTCAACGGCATTCAACATTGACAACAATGCAACAATAGTTTTACCTGATCCGACATCGCCCTGTAGCAATCGCAACATTCTGTAAGGTTCTGCTTGATCATTGTAAATTTCAGCCAAAACGTTTTTTTGAGCATTGGTAAGCTCAAAAGGAAGGAGTTCTGTTATTTTTTTTCTAAATAAGCCGTTTCCTTTGATTACTCGACCGGTTTGTTTTTTTACTCGTTCACGTACTATTGCCAAAGCCAACTGATTTGCTAACAATTCATCATATGCAAGTCTGGCTCGATCTTTTGAATAAGGTTCCAACTCAGATGAAAAATGCGGATTATGGGTTTTATATAAAGCTTCATTAAAAGAATTCCATCCCTGTTTTCGAACAAAATCATTATCCAACCATTCTTCAAAAACAGGCAGTCTTTCCATCGCTTGTTTGATATACTTATTTATCATTTTAGTTGATATACCGGCTGTCAACGGATAGACCGATTCAAATTTTGGCAAATCTTTTGCGTTATTTTCTGCAACAATATAATCGGGATGAGACATTTGCAGGCTGTTATTAAAACTTTCGATTTTTCCACTTACAATTCTTGTTGATCCTATCGGTAAATTTTTGGCAATAGAATCTGCGTACACCTTAAAAAATGTTAAGTTTAAATTTTCTATTCCGTCACTGACAACCACTCTGTAGGGCTGATGTTTGGATTTTGGTGCAATATGTTCAATGATTTTTACTTTGACTGTACAAATTTTTCCCGGAATTACTTCGCAAAGTTTCGGCGAATAGCTTCGATTTATAAAATTAGTAGGCAAATGAAATATCAAATCAACCAACTTAGTCCCGCCAAGAAGGTTTTGTAATAACTTAATTGTTTTTGAACCAACACCTTTAAGTGATGAAATATCACTGAAAAGCGGGTATAAGATTTCTGGTCTCATAAAATTTGCTCGCTTATAAATCAAATAAAACTTGCATAACTAAAGGCTATTGTATATATTCTCATCCGTCAAGTAAATAACAAGAAACAAACAATGGAACTTAATATAAAACAAGCACAAGGAAAAACAATTTCATCCGTAACAAAAGGTTATGAAGCCTTTTTGTTAGGAAGATTTATACAAACATCTCAATCAGACATAATCTATATCGCTTCAGATGGTGTAGAACTTTCCAATGTTGCTACAATGCTGGAATATCTGTATCCGGATGTAAAAGTGTTGCGTTTTCCTGCTTGGGATACCGTTCCTTATGATAGAGTTTCTCCAAATTCATCCATAGTTGCTGCAAGAATAGATTGTTTATCGGAGTTGGCTCTGCATCCCTCAACAAAACAAAAACGCATCGTTATAACATCTGTCGGTGCAATACTTCAAAAACTTCCGCCAAAGAAAATTTTTATTAATTCTTCACGTGAAGTTATTGTTGGTAGTGAATTGAATTTCAATTCTTTTCTTCATTATGTATCAATCAATGGTTATACACGTGTAGCTCAAGTTTTTGAGCCTGGTGAATATGCTGTAAGAGGTGATATTATTGATATATTTCCGGTTGGAACAGATGAACCGTTACGTATTGATTTATTCGATGATGAGGTCGAACGTATAAGAAAATTTGATGTAATGAGCCAACGCACAACCGGAGAATTAAAATCATATAAATTCAAGGTAATGAGTGAAGTAATTCTTGATGATAATACGATAAAAAGTTTTCGCTCAAAATATCGCGAAGCATTCGGCGCAAGTTTTAGCGGCGACGAAATTTATGAAGCAATTTCCAACGGCCAAAAATACATAGGACTGGAAAACTGGTTACCGTTTTTTTACGAAGAAGCTTTGCCGACATTGTTTGATTATATACCATCAGCAACCATAATAGTTTCAGACAAAGTTGATGAGGCTGCTTCGGCCAAATCCGATAGTATTGCAGATTATTATCAAGCCCGTTTAGAAACATTAAAAATAAAATCATCATCAGAAATAGAAGTTTATCGTCCGATAAATCCTGAATTGTTATATCTGACAGACAAGCAATTTGCTGATATTTTACATCAAAAACAATCAATTACATTAACATCTTTAAATATTCCATCATCAGAAAAAGTTGTTGATATACAAATTATACCGGTACGCAATTTCTCGTCTGCAAAAAATATTGCCGCCGGACAAGTATATCAGGAATTAAAAGAATTTCTTAATGAAAACAAAAAGTTAAATCGTGTAATTGCATGTTATTCCGAAGGTAGCAGAGAACGCATTTTTTCGCTGATGAATGAATATGAAATTCCTGATCTGATATTTGCCGATACTTGGGAACAAGCTTGTTTAAAATCAAAGACCAAGGTAGTGTTGGCTATAATGCCGCTTGAACATGGTTTTAAAGGCGACGGATTTTGCATAATATCCGAGCAAGATATTCTTGGCGAAAAACAAAATCGACGCAAACAAAAGAAATTTACTTCCAAAGATTTTATAGCTGACGTTGCATCACTTTCGGTTGGTGAGCTTGTTGTTCATATAGAACACGGTATCGGACGATTTATGGGGCTTGAAAATATCACTGCCGGCGGAGCACCGCATGATTGTCTTAAAATCATATATGCTAATGATGCCAAACTTTTTGTTCCGGTTGAAAATATTGATGTTTTATCACGGTATGGTGTTGATGATGACAATATTGAACTTGATGCTTTAGGCGGAGTAGCTTGGCAAGCAAAAAAAGCCAAAGTTAAAGCTAAAATAAGGGATATTGCCGAAAAGCTAATCAAAATAGCTGCAGAAAGACATTTGAAAAAAGCCGAATGCTTTATGCCTCCGCAAGGTATGTTTGATGATTTTTGTTCGCGTTTTCCCTATAATGAGACAGATGACCAATTAAATGCAATAGCTGATGTTATGGCAGATTTAAGTGCCTCAATTCCTATGGATAGGCTTGTTTGCGGTGATGTTGGTTTTGGTAAAACAGAAGTTGCTCTAAGAGCCGCGTTTGCTGTTGCGGCATCAGGCGCTCAAGTAGCATTGATTGTACCGACAACATTGTTGGCTCGTCAACATTATCAAAACTTTAAAGCTCGTTTGGAAGGATTTCCGATTAAAGTAAAAATGCTTTCGCGGCTTATAACCCCCAAAGAAGCACGTGAAACAAAACAAGGATTAAAAGACGGAGCAATTGAAATTGTTATCGGTACACATGCTTTATTATCCGAAAAAATCGAATTTTGTAATTTAGGACTCTTAATTATTGATGAAGAGCAACATTTTGGTGTAGCGCACAAAGAAAAACTAAAACAAATAAAATCGGATGTACATGTTTTGACTTTAACGGCTACCCCAATTCCTCGTACTTTGCAACTATCTTTAACCGGTGTAAAACAATTAAGTGTAATTGCAACTCCTCCGGTTGACAGGTTGGCTGCTCGTTCATTTGTCATGCCTTTTGATAAGGTCATGATAAAAGAGGCTGTTTATCGAGAAAAATATCGCGGAGGACAAACCTTTTTCGTATGTCCCAGAGTTTCGGATATTCACGAAGTTGAAAAAGAACTTACCAATTTATTACCCGATATCAAAATATTGGTTGCACATGGTCAAATGCCGGTTAAACAGTTGGAAGATGTCATGACAGCCTTCGCAGACGGTGAGGCGGATATACTTTTATCTACAACAATTATTGAATCCGGTATTGATATGCCAAATGTTAACACAATGATTGTTTATAGATCCGATATGTTCGGGCTTGCTCAACTATATCAATTAAAAGGCCGAATAGGGCGAGGCAAACGCCGCGGATATGCTTATTTTACTGTTCCGCAAAAGCGTAAATTAAAAGCTATAGCAGAACGTCGACTAAATATATTACAGGCCTTAGATACCTTAGGTGCCGGTTTTTCTCTTGCCAGTCATGATATGGATATACGTGGTGCAGGCAACATTTTGGGCGAAGAACAATCAGGTCATATAAAAGATGTGGGGATTTCGCTTTATCAGCATATGTTGGAAGAAGAAATTATGCGCCTTCGTTCAGGTGTTGTAGCTGATGAACAATCCAAAGATTTGCAAGATTGGACGCCGCAAATTTCAACCGGTATTCCTATTATGATACCGGAAACATATGTCAGAGATTTAGGAATAAGACTTGGACTTTATAAACGTATTGGCGATATCAAAGATAAAGATGGTTTAGCTGATATCAGAGAAGAACTGATTGATCGTTTCGGTTCGTTGCCGGCAGAAGTTGAAAACTTGTTAACAACAGTCGAAATAAAGGCTCTTTGTCGTCAAGCAGGTGTCGATAGAGTCGATGCAGGAGCTAAAGGTATTTTGATAGGTTTTAAAAACAATATATTTGTACATCCGGAGAAATTAATGAATTTAATTGTTTCATCATTCGGAACAATCAAAGTACGTCCGGATCAACGTCTTTTTATCGAAAAAGATTTATCATCCTATCAGGTGCGTGTAGCCACAATCAAGCAATATATTTCCAAAATCGCATCGTTAGTTTAAAAACAGGAACATCCTCTTTGATTTTATTCAAAGAGGATGTTCAGTCTGTCAGCAAAATTTACACATATTTAGCCCATGATATGAACTCGCCTAGTGTAATGATTCTTTGTTCACGTTTTTTTATTTCCCAGTTGACAATTGGCGCAAATATAAACAGTCGTTTTTTGTTTTTTAATCTGTGATATACATTTAATTCACGATTAATTCTGTGACGACTGAGATAATCAACACCATTTGCTTTGATTTCGTCAACAACCGTTTGAACAGTCGGAAAATCGGTTAATAACACCTTTTCGATATAATTTTTGGCACATTCTTTGCTCATAGGGGCAATATCCTTAAAATAAATAACGGGAAACCCCTCCAACTGACGATATAAATCATCTTCAGGTATGGTAAGCTTGTTCATTTTTGCTAAATATATAACATATTTTATCGCATCATCATCTGAAACATAAATAGACGCAGTTCTTTTTAGCTCAAAATGAAGTTTTAATTTGCTCCAAAAGTTTCTATGCCAAACTTTCATATAGTATTTGTGTTCTTTTTCTAAAAAATCACAAATATTCCAATAGAAGTCATTGCAGATGGACTTTTCATCTTCATGCGGAACGTCGTTATACATTTGCGCAAATTTTTTATGAAAAAGACATCTCGACAAAAAAAGTTTCACCGCAAAAGAGGGGGCAATCTCACACTCTTTTGTAAAAATCGCTAATTTTCTAAACATAATATAATAAGTTTAATGTTAATAATCAAAAAAAAGATGAGCCAAAATAGACCATATTAAAAGTAAAAGCAAGCTATTTTGATATAAAAAAGGTTACAATCCTTACGAATTGTAACCTCGAAAATTTCATGTTGTTACCACAAAAAGCTTTCGTGATAATGTTCGGCAAACTTTTTGAATGAAGCATAAAGTTCATCCTTCGTCATGCCGGTAACTCGGTACTCTAAGTAACCGAAGACCGATTGGATAGGGAATTCCTTGTTTTCCAAGGTCTTGAGTTCCCACCAATTGGAAATTCGTTCGCCTACGTTGTACCAAGGGATTCCGGCCAAAACCGTCTTTTGGCTTTTAATATCAGCCAAGGCATTTTCAATTTCCTGCATATCCAGATCATCATGTTGCTGATTGAGATACTTAGGAAGTTCTTCCTTAGCAGTAGATGTATCAGGAAATGCAAATTGAACACTGTCAAAATTGCCATCCAATGATGATTGTTGGAATTCTTGGGCGTTGAAGTTTAATATGGAAATTCCATACAACAACGAGTCAAAAACTCGTTCTACTTCAATCTGATCTTTACCGAACAATTGATAAAGATCCCCGGCTGTGAAATTTGCCTTCGTTATCATAATTTGTAAATTTATTGGTTAATACTTATTTTAAGCTACTTTAGATATTAGACTAATTAGACAAAAAGTCAATCTAAAACTTTACTTATATAAAAAAATACTTTATCCTAAATAAAAAAAGGGATGAAAATATGGCAAATATAACCGACAAATTTTATAATATGCAGGTAAACCTTATTAAAAACGGTAAAATTTATGCTGAAAATGTTGCTATTCGTAATGTTTGGCAAAAAGACAGCAACACTTTTTTTGATATTTATTTTCATCGCTTAAAAAAATCTTTTGTTTTTGATTCGGTTTTTATACATGATATTTTTGATATCAGCCGCGATAAAGCTTATTCAAATATAGATTTATTTATAAAAGATTTTTATGACGAAGTCGAAAAAAACACATCGGTAAAATCTGTTAAACCTCCAAAAGAAACCGGAATATTAGCCCCGGTTAGAAACGACTTGATATTGTTGTTATTTATGGCTCAAACATGGGGCGAATATAATATGATAAAAAATAAAATAATTTTTGATTATGTGCAGCATTCTCTTAATAATGCAAAAAATATTACCAAGCAATATCTTGATGATTATATGGCAAAATTACAGCCTGAAGTTGATGATTTTTATATTGCGTTAGAAACTATTAAATCAAAAACACCCAAACAAGCTGAAACCTTATTACGTGCAATTTTTAATGTATGCCATGCCGATGGACACATGCATTATACTGAGCGTATGTATCTTGCAGATATTGTTCAAACATTGCGATTAGAAGGAATGAAGATTCCCGTTGATTTGATTTAAAAAAGAAGAGGGCTGATATCTCCTAATTTAAAAAAGATAATCAGCCCTCGTTCTTTGTTTTTTACTTTGAGAAGGACATCAAAATTTGTTCTCTCAGCTCTATTAATTCAATAGAGCCGTAGTTATTTTCAATGAATAGTACCAAGAAAACCCAGTACATATCCATATCCTTTGGCAAAGGTTTATATTCACCATTGCGTTTCATACGCCATCTTTGCCACGGCCACAGAGAACAAAATTGGTATCGCCCATCATATTTTGACGACATCAGCTTTTCGCCTCTTTCATACAAAGTAGCCTGTTTGAATTCGCCAAGCTCCGTATGATAGTTGCTTTTTTGATAACGATCAGCTGCCTCATCAAAAGCCTCTAGCACATCTTCTTTCGTGCAGGTATATCCATACTTGAGCATAGACAGCACCTCCTTTTCATAGGGGCGTACATATACATCCTGCACGAACGTTTTTGATACTTTTCTCATAGTTGTTTAGTTTTGTGTTTTTAAAAGAAGGCCCACCTTTTTTATTGTGGTGGGCATTCAGTTTTTGTTATTATTTTTTAATTTCCGTTAAGGAAATCCAAAAACGCCGCATAGTGCGTTTTGGTTTCATAATAACTTTTTTCGGCAAAAAGCACGTAGAGTGCTTCCGCGAGGCTGAGTTCCTCGTTTTCCGGCATCGGAGCTTGCGTAGCCTTCATATTCAGCATATCCGACCACGCATTTGTAATTTCTTCATGGTCGTGGTCGCATGCAGCCTCGGCAATAAGCTTACCAAGATAAGATGCGTCTTCAGTTGCTACGAAGTTTCCTTTCTTCTCGGGCCACACACTAGGGCGAAGAGCGATAATCTCGCTCTTAATAAAATTCTTTTTCATTTTTTTGTTTTTTTTATTGGTTTTTAAAAATTTTTTTCAGCTAAAGATAGCAGAGCTGTATAATGCTTTTTTGTTTCATTATACGAAAGATCGTAAAACAAAACATACAAAGCCTCATCCAATGGAATCATCCAATACTCTTCAGGATAATTTGCTTGTTGAGATTTCATATTTAACATACTATCCCAAGCATCAAGAATAGCTTGCTGAGTATATCCGCTCAGCTTAGCTTCCTGAATCATCCATTCCAGATAAGGAACTTCAGCTGTAGTGAAATATGTATTTGTGGTCGTCGGCCATTTTTCCGGAATAGCTGCTTTGACCTCAATGATATGATACTTTTCTGCCATATCGAAAATATCTACAATTCGATTTTTCAATATGTTGACAGTCTTTTTCCTGACATCCTTAATCGATATTTCCGGATGTTCTGAAATATACATAGCCAGTATTCTGGCGATCAAGAACTTGGTTCTCTTACGCCTAAGGACATACCACTTCGTTGTAATTCTTTCCCAAAAGAAATTGGAAAAATCTTCCGTTTCTTTGAGAAAGTGCTTCGCAGATGAAATTTCATCTTCCAGCTCATCAAGAGCCTTTCGACAAGATTGAGCTTCTGATGAATTTATCAGAAGTTCAATACCATTGAAAAGATGATCCACCTGATAGATAAAATCATCCTTTTTATTTTCATCAACCACTGTTTCGAAGGTAAGCGTAAACTTATCTTCTAACACATTGATAAGCCATTTAACAACGTTAAATTCTTCTTTTGTGAAGTCGGGCAGATTGCTGAACCGTACCTTCAGATCTTCTACTTTTGCCATTTTTTTTAGATTTTTAGAAAATTAATAATTATTTTTTATTGCGTGCAAAATAGCACATTTTGCAATATCGGTCAATCAAAAAAATGACAAAATGGAGTTTTTTGTCAAAAAAAATATCCCCACTCAGGACAGAGCAGGGATATAAAGCAATAAATTTATAATTTATTGCATATTTATCAAAACAATTTCAACACGGCGATTTTGTTCGCGTCCTGCAGCCGTTGCATTAGATGCAATCGGGTTAGCAGAGCCATAACCGTTAGCTACGATGCGATTAGCAGCAACTCCTTGTACTTTTAAGAAATCAGCCACGGCATTAGCTCTTTTTACCGATAAAGGATTATTGATGGCATCTGTTCCGGTATTATCGGTATATCCGTTTACTTGAACATAAGTTTTGTTATATTCTTTTAATACTTTTGCGATTGAAACCATAACCGGTTGGAACGAAGATTTGATAAAAGCTTCATTAGTATCAAAAGTTATATTGCCCGGCATAATCAAATAAATCTGTCCGTTTAATTCTTTAACCTGAACACCGGTACCGACTAATTCTTTGCGTAAAACAGAAGCTTGATAATCCATATAACCGCCAGTACCTACACCGGTTAAAGCTCCGACACCGGCACCTATTAATGCGCCTTTTTCACCACCGGCCAAAGCTCCGATACCGGCTCCCAAAGCTGTTCCGATACCTGTTCCCCAGGCTGTTTTCGAAACCTTCGACTCGCCTGTGTAAGGGTCTGTTGCACAAGCAGACATAAACATAACGGCAACCAAAGAACATATAATCTTTTTCATTTTTTATTCTCCTCCTAAGTTTTTATGCATTAATTTAGCCGAATCTAATCCGGAAGCAACAGCTTCAACAATTGTCGATCCGCCGTTTTTACAATCTCCGGCATATATAATATTTTGATGTTCAACCGGCTTTTCTGCACGGCTTCCGATAGCTTTTACAATCAAATCAAATCCCTGACGCTTGATTAAAGAGTTTTCAATATCTTCATATCCGCGTTCACCGGGTTGAGTAGAGCAAGTATAAACATCAAAATTATTATTGTTACGCTCAATCTTGCAGACTCTTGTCGTCGTAACCAAATCTATTTGTCTGTTAAGCAGTTCTTCCATTTCTTTTCTGGTTACTTTCATATCAAAAATTTTGCGTCTTATAAATACAGAGACAATATTTGCCCCCAAATTTTTTGCCGTTATGGCACAATCGGCAGCCACATTTCCGCCTCCGATAACGGCAACTTTTTGCATACCCTCATATTTTCGAGGATCTTTCAGATATTCTGCATAAGGAACAACAAATTCTTCACCATCCACACCAAGATCAATTCCGTTTTGTTCACCTATTGCCATAATCACGCCATCAAATCCGTCTTCGAGCAAATCTTTCGGCGCATCAATCTGAACATTAAATTCTATTTCTGCGTTTCCGATTCGTTTTATATAATTCCAATCATCCTCAATAACCTCATATGGTAATCTGTAATCAGGAATCAAATTAAGCGCACCGCCGACTTTATCTGTTTTTTCAAATAATTTCACACTATATCCATGCTTCACCAAAAAACAAGCTGCAGCCATTCCTGCAGGACCGGCTCCGACAATGGCAATTTTTTTGCCGTTGTTGGGGACTTGCTCAACATCTGTCATATCATTACGATACTTACTTATAATAGTAGCCTGAACCAATGGAATGTTTATCGGATGGTCTATTTTACTACGCAAGCAAGCTTTCATACAAAACGAATCAGGACAAATAAGCCCGCAAGTATGTGCAAAAGGATTATTCTTACAAATAGACTTTACCGCTTCTGCAAATTCTCCATTTTTTGCATGTTGAATAAACTCTTGCGGTGAACAATTAACCGGGCAAGCACTCATACAAGGCTTTGATGCACAATTCAAACATTTCATAATTTCTGCATCAAATTGAGGTTTGTTTAAATAAAGTTTTGCCATTAGTCCGACTTTCATTAAATCATGGCCATCCCGCCATTCACATGAATGGTTTGTCCTGTAATATATCCGGCTTCATCACTGGCCAAAAATACTGCAGCATTTGCCACATCCTCAGGATTTCCCATTTTAGCCATAGGAATATTATCCAATAATTTTTCTTTTGCTTTTTCAGGTAAAACATCTGTCATCGGTGTTTTAATAAATCCCGGAGCCAAACAATTTACGGTAATTCCTCGGGATGCAATCTCCAAAGCCATTGATTTAGACATTCCGATAAGTCCGGCTTTACTGGCAGCGTAGTTCGTCTGTCCGGCATTTCCTATTACCCCTACAACTGATGTCATATTAATAATACGACCGAAGCGATGTTTAAGCATACAAGGTAATACGGCCTTAGAAAGTAAAAAACTTGACGTAAGATTTGTATCCAAAACTTTATGCCATGCCTCACTTGATATTTTTAAAGATAAATTATCCTGAGTTATTCCGGCATTATTAATCAAAACATCGATTTTACCGCAATCAGCCTCAACTTTCTCAACCAAATCAGCTATATTATTCTCATTACTCAAATCTACAGCATAAACTTTGACATCTCCATCAGGAAGTTCTTTCTGCTTAAAATCATTCAGCTTGTTGATATCTCGACCGACAATTGCCAATTGTGCGCCTTGTTTTTGAAAAAGTTTACAAATACTTCTGCCGATACCTCCCGTTGCTCCGGTAATCAGCACTGTTTTCCCTTCAAAATTAAGCATTAAAGCCTCCTAAACAGCCTCAGCCGTACTTTTTAACATATCATCAGCTGTAGTTATTGATGTATCAGGCGCAATTTTCTTTATTAAACCGGTCAAAACATTACCAAAACCACTTTCAATAAAGCTGGTAACGCCATTATCAACCATATACAAAACACTCTCCTGCCATTTTACGGTATTTGTAATTTGTTTAACCAACAAATCTTTCATTTCTGTCGTATCAACATATTCTTTGGCCGTTAAATTGCTGATAACTTTAATATTTGACATTGCAAATTTTACATTTGATATCACTTCAATCATATTATCGGCAGCATTTTGCATTAGTGGAGAATGAAAAGCTCCGGAAACAGGAAGCATCACAGCTCTTTTTATACCAAGCCCTTTGGCTTTATCACAAGCTTTTTCAACGGTTTGTAAACTTCCGCTCAAAACAATTTGAGCCGGAGAATTAGAGTTTCCGACAAAACAACTGCAATCATCTGCAATAGCCTTGACCTTATCATAATCAAATCCGATTAAAGCCGCCATTGCTCCCGGATTATCAATGCAAGCCTGCATCATAAAAGCACCTCTGGCCTTAAGTAACTTAGCTGTATCTTCTAAAGTTAAAACTCCGGCAGCACACAAAGCGGAATATTCGCCCAACGAGTGTCCTGCCATATATTTAACTTCATCAATATTAATAAGACCTAAGCTTTTTAATACCTCAAAATAAGCTATCGAAACAGCCATAATAGCCGGTTGAGCATTAGATGTTTTGTTCAATTCCTCAGTATCACCGGCAAACATCAACGAACTTAACTTAAAACCTAAAGCATCGTCAACTCTATCAAAAATCTGACGGGCAATAGCATAATTTTCATATAAATCTTTGCCCATACCGATTTTTTGAGAACCTTGCCCCGGAAAAACCAAAGCACTTGAATTAATTTTCATTGTGATTATCCCTCATATTTCTTGAATACTAAAGATGCATTTGTTCCGCCAAAACCAAAAGAGTTTGACATAGCTACTTTTACATCACATTTGCGAGCTTCATTCGGAACCAAGTCCATTCCGGCAACCTCATCAATTGGATCTTCCAAATTGAGAGTAGGGGGCAAAATTCCTTCTTCAATAGCTTTAATACAAAATACAGCCTCTACAGCACCGGCGGCTCCCAATAAATGTCCGATAGCTGATTTGGTTGAAGACATTTTTAAATTAGGGCAATTTTCAAACAATTCAGATACTGCTTTTGCTTCCATTGCATCTCCAATCATAGTCGATGTACCGTGAGCATTAATGTATGTAACATCTTGAGGCTTAATACCTGCCTTACGCAAAGCTTCACTCATCGCTTTTTTTGCGCCGCTTCCATCCGGAGCAGGAGAGGTAATATGATACGCATCACCAGAGTTGCCGTAACCAATCATTTCGGCATAAATTTTAGCTCCTCTGGCTTTAGCATGTTCATATTCTTCCAATACAATGACACCGGCACCTTCACCCATAACAAAACCATCATGACCTTTATCCCATGGGCGAGAAGCTTTTGTCGGGGTGTCATTATAACTGTGAGACAAAGCTTTTGCCTGCATAAATCCTGCAATTGAAACAGGACAAACAGCTGATTCTGCACCACCAACAATCATCACGTCAGCATCATCAAGCAAAATGTTTTGATAAGCTTGGGCTATTGCGTGAGAACCGGTAGCACAAGCTGTAACAGTTGCAATATTAGGTCCGGTAAAACCGTGACGCATCGAAACATGACCTGAAATCATATTGATAATGCAAGACGGAATGAAGAAAGGACTGATACGACGAGGTCCGGAATTATGAAGAGTAATAGCGCTATCTGTAATAGCCTGAATACCGCCAATACCGGAACCGATAATTACACCGGTACGAGCTTTTTCTTTTTCATCTTCCGGCATCCAGTTTGCATCTTTTATTGCTTCTTCGGCAGCTGCAATACCAAACAAAATAAAATCATCAACTCTTTTTTGTTCCTTCGGTTCCATATACAAATCAGCATTAAACTGACCGTATTCTGTTCCTTTTATAACTTCTCCGGCTACTTTAACGCTAAAATTTTCAGTATCAAATTTCGTAATATTGGTTAATGCTGATTTTCCGGCAATAATAGAATCCCAAGCCAAATCAACACCCATTCCAAACGGGGTTAAAGCTCCAAGTCCTGTAACAACAACTCTTTTCATCGTTCGATTTCCTTTTGTTATTTTTGATAAATGTTTTCTTGTTTAAAAATACCGTCACGCAGATTAATAACTCCGGCGCCCCAGCACATACCGGCACCAAAACCGCAAATAATTGCTTTTGCCGGTGTTTTAATCTTATTATTTTTAATAGCTTCGCCCATTGCTATCAGTATTGACGATGCCGAAGTATTCCCTAAACATTCAATATTAGAGATAACCTTATCATCATCATATCCCAAACGATCCTGCACAGCCTTTATTATACGCTGATTTGCTTGATGTAAAATAAGATAATCAACACTTTCTGCAGATATTCCGTTTTTATCTAAAATGTCATCAGTAATATAAGGTGGAATAATGTTTGCCACAAACTTATAAACATCCTGTCCTTTCATATCCAATACTTGCGGGGTAGGTGTTTGGTCTGCAAACGGACAGTTTCCTTTAGCTATAGGCATTGATATATAATCTCCCACATGTCCGTCAGCTTTAATATCTATTACCAATAAATCGCTTTCATCACCTGCTGATATTACAGCCGCCCCGATACCGTCTCCAAACAAAATAGAAGTTCTTCTGTCTGTCCAATCCACATATCTAGAGCAGTTATCCATTGTTATAAGCAAGATATTTTTGTATATCCCTGAGCGAATATATGCATTAGCTACATCCAATCCGTAAACAAACCCGGAACAGGCAACAGATATATCAAAAGCCGGAATATTATTTGTTATATTCAACAATTTTTGTGCCATACAAGATGTTGTCGGCATCAACTGAACAGGCATCGATGTTGCCGCGATAATTAAATCAATATCATTAGGTTTAATTTCCGCATTTTTAATTGCTTGAAAGCAAGCTTTTTCTAAAAGTTCAAAAGCTTCAGCATCACTGGCAAATATTCGTCTTTCTTTAATTCCTGTACGTGAATATATCCACTCATCTGACGTTTCATATAATGATGTCAAATCATTATTAGTCACAACTTTTGATGGTATGGCATACCCAATTCCTTTAATTATCGGTAAATTATTTATCATTATTTTTATTTATTTCCTGTTCCAAAAAATTTTCCAACCAATGTATGTTATACATTCCGTCTACAAATTCCGGTGACGATGTTATTTTGTCATGCAGAGGCAATGTTGTTTCCATTCCTCCGATAACAAATTCTCTTAAAGCACGTTTAAGTCTTAACAATGCACCACTCCTTGTTGTACCGCGAACAATCAATTTGGCAATCATACTGTCATAAAACGGTGGTATCTTGTATCCTGAATATGCTTCAGAATCAACTCTGACACCCAAACCGCCGGGAACATGCCACTCTGCTATCATACCCGGACAAGGAACAAAAGTAAACGGATTTTCTGCATTAATCCTACATTCAATAGCTGCTCCGTGAAAATTAACATCTTTTTGAGTAAATCCCAATTTGGCTCCATTAGCGATTTTGATTTGTTCTCTTACGATGTCAATATCCGTAACAGCCTCAGTAATAGGATGTTCAACCTGCAAACGAGTGTTCATTTCTAAGAAATAAAATTCATTATCTTCAAACAAAAACTCTAATGTACCGGCTCCGACATATCCTATTTTTTTTATTGCAGAACAAACGATATCACAAATTTCATCACGTTTTTCTTGATTCAGAGCCGGAGAAGGGGTTTCTTCTACCAATTTTTGATGTTTGCGTTGGATTGAACAATCTCTTTCGCCTAAATGAATAACATTTCCATGCATATCAGCCAAAATTTGAATTTCGATATGACGTGGTTTTTGCAAATATTTTTCCATAAAGACAACATCACTTGTAAATGATGACTTAGCTTCAGCTTTTGCCATCAAAAATGCTGTCTCTACTTCTTGTTCGTTAAAGGCTGTTTTCATACCCTTACCGCCGCCACCATCCTTAGCTTTTATAATGACGGGATATCCGATTTCATTAGCCCATTTTTTAGCATCTTCAACACCCTCAAGTGCAGGAGAGCCTTTTGTTACGGGAAGTCCGGCCTCAATAGCCACTCTTTTTGATTCAATCTTATCACCCATAAGGCGCATTTGTTCCGGAGTTGGCCCTATAAAACTAATGCCGTGTTTTATAACCATTTCGGCAAAATCAGCATTTTCAGACAAAAAACCATATCCCGGATGAATTGCATCAGCTCCGGTAACTATAGCTGCAGAAATAATAGCCGTTTTATTAAGATATGAATCTTTAGACTGAGGTCCGCCTATACACACCGCTTCATCAGCAAGTCTTACGTGCATAGCATCTTTATCCGCCGTGGAATGAACAGCAACAGTTTTGATACCCATTTCATGACAAGCTCTGTTAATACGCAATGCAACTTCGCCACGATTGGCAATTAGTACTTTTTCAAACATTCTTTTGATATTCTCTAGCTATTCAATTACAAACAAAGGTTCATCAAATTCGACAGCTGAACCGGATTCAACCAAGATTTCTCTGATAATCCCGCCAAAAGGAGCTTTTATCTGATTAAATGTTTTCATTGCTTCAATCAAACACAAAACATCACCTTCTTTGACAATATCGCCAACTTTAACATAATTAGCCTCTTCAGGAGAAGGCGAAAGATATAATACACCAACCATTGGTGATTTTACTTCTTTTCCGTTTGTTGCTTTTGCAGGAATAACGGGGGCATTTTGTTCAACTGCCGGAACAGATGTCGGAGCGGCAACAACCGCTGACTGAGTTGCTACTGTCGAAACAATAGTTTCTTTTGCTCTGTTGTTAACAATAATATGTAAACCATCTTTGTTATAATCAACAGATTCTAAGTCTAAATCATTGACTATTTTGGCAATAGCTTCAATACAAGCAATATCTTCCATAGGCATTAGTTATTTTCCTTCATTTTAGCATATTCGCCCATAATTTCTGAAATTTCCTGAGCCTTATTGATATTGCACATACCTTGTTTGTTATATCCGCCGTCAACGTGTAAAACTTCACCCGTTACACCACTCGCCAAATCACTTAGAAGATACAAAGCTGAATTTCCGACATCTTCAATGGTCATATTTCTGGGCAAGAAAGAATTTGCTCTGTTCCAACCTAAAATACTTTTGAAATCACCGATACCGGCAGAAGCCAATGTTCTGATAGGTCCTGCAGAAATAGCGTTCACGCGAATTTCTTGTTCGCCCAAATCACGTGCCAAATACATCACTGAAGTCTCTAACGCGGCCTTAGCAACACCCATAACATTATAGTTAGGGATTACTCTTTCGGCGCCTAAATATGATAATGTAATAAAGCTTGCGCCCGGATTAGCAATTTTTGCTGCTCTGCAACAAATATCCGTAAATGAATAGCAAGAAATATGCATACTGTTTAGAAAATTTGCCAAAGACGTATCACAATATCTGCCTTTAAGCTCATTTTTATCCGAAAAAGCTATTGCATGAACAACAAAGTCAATTTTGCCCCATTTTTTTTCAATTTCGGCAAAAAGATTATCCAAACTTTCACTGTCTGTCACATTACAAGGTAAAATAATTTTTGCTCCTAAGCTCTCAGCTAATGTGCGAACTCTGCGCTCTAATGCTTCTCCCATATATGTAAAAGCCATTTCTGCACCTTGTTCATACAAAGCTTTGGCTATTCCCCATGCAATTGAGTGGTCATTAGCCAAACCCAAGATAATACCTTTTTTATTTTTCATAGCTTCTTTCACGTTTATATACTCCTAAATTTATCAAATTAATTAAAGACCTTTTTTAATGGTGTCGATCAGTTCTTTCACTGATGGCCAATTTGCTTTATTAAACAACGGATCTGTTTTGAATTTGAAAGCATTTTTTCCTGAGAACAAAATGTTATCAAGAATATTGCCGGCATGTCCGACTTCAATAAGTGATTTTCTTATACAAAAAGAACGTAAATCAGGCAATTTACCTGTTACACCGCCATGGCTTGTCCAAGACGAAAACTTACATGCTGACAAACATCCGCAACAATCTTTAATGTCCTCCATACATTGCATTTTTTCATCTTTACTCAAGAATATTAAAGTATTGTCTGGAGTTGCAGACAAACACGGTTTGCCAAGTTTTTTCTGTTCTTCAACCTTAGCTACATCTTCTTTGCGAATGTAATATGTCTTATTTTTTGTATAGGCTATAGGTTCCGAAAATTCGGCATTTTGTTCCTTACTGAAAGGAATTTCATTATTTGTTCTGTCAAACAACTTGCGAATAAGATTGTTTTTGATAGCTGAAGACAAAAATCCCGTCGGACTAAAGTTTTGAATAACAACATCTTCTCTATCAAGACACATCAACAACTTTTTCCAAGCCTGACTTATGGGACTTTCTTTTGTAAGAAGAGGGCGAGTACCAAACTGAAAACCGACATTTCCTACTTCGGGATTATCAATATAATCTTGCCAATCAGCTAAAGACCAAACACCGCCGGCAATAATAATAGGAACCTCATTCAATCCGTTTGCATTCAATACTTTACGCAATTCAACAACTTTTTCATACGGACTTTGTGGCTTGCTTACTTCATCTGTATTTGAAAATCCGCAATGTCCACCGGCAAACCAAGGGTCTTCATAAACAACACCCCCCATAAATTCTTTATATTTATCATATCCGCGTCTTATTAAAATTTGCAAAGCTCTTCCGGAAGACACTATAGGATAATAAAAAACCTTAAATTGTGATGTTAATTCAGCCAATTTAATTGGTAATCCTGCACCGGAAACCACACCGTTAATTACGCCTTTTGCTCTTTCTAAAACATTTTGAATAAGATATTGGCTATCAGCCAACTCCCACAAAACATTCATATTAATCAAGCCATTACCATTAGATATTTCATGTGCTATCTGAGCTTGTGTCACACATCCTTCTATTGCTTTTTCCATCATCTCGGCATGTCGTTCATTGCGCGATTTAGATAAAATATCAGGGGATTTTAAATTACCGAGTTCATCTTTTACATCCGGAAACACTGCAGAAAACGTACCGACACAATTTTCTTTAGCCCAAGCACCGGCAGTATGTCCGTTACTTACATTAACTCCGCGTCCTCCTTCGAACAATGGAAATACATTTTTTCCACATAAGTCCAAAAGTTTGAGTTCTTTCATATTATTCTCCTTTTACAAAGGTGTTATTTAATAAATTAAGCAGGCAGATTAACTTTTCTCGTAATTCTTTACGATTGATAATCATATCCACCATACCATGTTTTTTCAGATATTCAGCACGTTGAAAACCTGCCGGTAAATCAGCTTTGATTGTTTCTTTAATAACTCTGGCTCCGGCAAAAGCAATCAAAGCATCCGGTTCAGCAATTGTTATATCTCCAAGCATTGCAAACGATGCTGAAACTCCGCCTGTTGTAGGGTTACTCAAAACAACAATATACGGAATACGCTCATCTTTGAGTAATTTGATTGCCAACGAAGTTCTTGCCATTTGCATTAATGACAAAATGCCTTCCTGCATTCTGGCTCCGCCCGAAGCCGTAACCAAAATCAAAGGATTTTTGTGTTCACGAGCATATTCGGCCGCCTTAACAATTCCTTCACCGACGGCAACACCCATTGAACCGCCGATAAAATTAAAATTCATCACACCGATTACAACATTTTTATTTCCCATTTTACCATAAGCAGCAACAAAGGCTTCGTCAAATTTTGTTTTCTCTTTAGCTGCTTTCAACTTTGAACGATAATCTTTGGTATCCTTAAATGATAAAGGATCTTCTTTAACTTCGGGAATATCCAAATAAGTATATTCGGCATTATCAAAAAGCATTCTAAGTCTTTTTCGCGGACGCAAATACAAATGATATCCGCAGTGAGGGCAAACATAAAGATTTTTTGCCAATTCCTGACCGTAAATCATTGTATCACATTGAGGACATTTATCCCATAATTTATCAGGTACATCTTTTTCCGTTTTGGCAACAGATAACTTCGGACGCACATAATCTAATAGCCAATTCATTTTTTATATCCTTTTTGGTTAAATCTGGTCATTGCCAAAAACTTAGTTTCTCTGTCTTTGTTTAATTCTTCAGGCGTCATATCAAGCAATTCTTGCAGATGTTTCCATATCGCATCACCAACACGTTGAATCGTTTCATCTCTAAAGCGATGAGCGCCACCCAACGGTTCGGCTATAATTTCATCTGCAACACCGAAACCATATAAATCCTGAGCTGTTAATTTCAGGGCATTTGCAGCTTTTTTCACTTCTGAACCGTCACGCCACAAAATAGAAGCACATCCTTCAGGAGATATAACAGAATAAATTGAATGCTCCAGCATTAAAATACGATTGGCCGTTGCTAAAGCTATTGCACCACCCGAACCGCCTTCACCGATAACAACCGAAATATATGGCACATTAAGCAAAAATCCTTCCATTATACAAGAGGCAATAGCTTCTGCCTGTCCGCGTTCTTCGCCCTCAATACCGGGGAAGGCTCCGGCTGTATCAACGAGAGCTATAATAGGTATATTAAAATGATTTGCTAATTCCATCAGGCGCTTAGCTTTGCGATAACCTTCAGGTTTAGCCATTCCGAAACCATGTTTTATACGACTTTCTAAATCATTGCCTTTTTCTTGTGCAACAATCATTACAGATTGTCCTCTGAAAAAACCCAGTCCGCCGATTATAGCTTCATCTTCGCCAAAAAGTTTATCTCCGGCCATCGGCATAAAATTATCTATCAAAGCATTTATATAATCAAGACTATGCGGACGATTGGCATGTCTTGCCACACAAACTTTTTGCCAAGGAGTAAGTTTCATATAAGTATCAGCCAAAAGCTTTTGTGTTTTTTTCTCTAAATCAGTAATTTCTCTATTGAAATTTTCTGCAATATTATCATCACAACAAGACTTCAACTCTTGTATCTTGGTATCTAACTTATAGATAGCCTCTTCAAAATCTAAATACATTATTTTATCAGCCATTTTAAATTCCTGTAAACTATCGTCCCAACATAGCCGTTAAAACTCCTTCAGCATGTAAAACACCATTACAAGTTGCTTTACATCTGAAACGATAAACTCCGCGACATTCTTTTTCTTTTACAACATGCATTTCCATAATATCACCGGGCAAGAATGGTTTACGAAACTTTGCCTCATCAATTCCCATAAATAAAACAGGTTTAGAATTGTCAACACCTTCAACAGCACTTTTTGCCACAACACCACATGTTTGAGCCATAGCTTCCATAATCAAAACTCCGGGCATAATAGGGTTTTCGGGAAAATGTCCTGTAAATTGAGGTTCATTAACGGTAATATTTTTAATACCGATACCTTCTTCTCCGTCCTTTACAATTTTAACTTTATCTAACAATAAAAACGGGTAGCGATGCGGTAATAAAGACAAAATTTCGTTAATTGTTAATTCCTTAATTATTTCCTGTTCCATTTTCAAACCTTTCCTCGACAATAAACACTAAAATACGTTTGGTGTAAAGTACGCACTTGAATGGTACATAGTTTCTCAAAGGATACCAAGAAAACACCAAAAAAATAAAATTGTCCATATTTTTCAGGAAACAATACACCTTAAAATAGCAAAAGTCAATCAATCGATTGAATTAAAAAGTAGCAAAAAAGCTTTTTCAACTATATTATAACCTTAAATCAGTCAGATAGTTCTTTAGATAACTGTTTATAAATGCGTTTTCGCCAACTTTTGTCCAAAAAGATGTTTGCAAAATATTAATAATATGTTATTATACATAATAATATATCATATTTAAGAAAGCTGGGATAATGACGGATGAAGAATTTCTTTTAAATGAGTACGGCTCTAATCTTCCAACCAGATTGAAACTGGAAGGGAAGGAGCTTATTGTTCCTGCTTCCTACAAAGGTGATATTGATGCCTTTACGGATGATTTGACATCTTTTCAGAACAATGAATATAAAAAATATGAACGTCATAACGAAAAAAATCCCGATAATAATGTAGAACCGACTGATATAGTCAGCCCTGAAGGATTACACGTTATAGTTCCGTTAAGTTATGCAAAAAAAGATATTTTTGATGAAAATGGAATAATCAAACCAAAGTATCAAAAAAGAATATTACAAGAATTTTATCAAAAAGCTTTTAAGCACTATTGTAATGCGATCAAAAAAACAAAACGATATAAAAGAGAATATCCCCACAAGGATATAAAAACATCTTTAAGTCAACGACATCTGTCGGAATGTAGCAAATCACATATCTTTTATATTATAGGAAAAACGGCTAAAGCTGTTGCTAAAGCAGCTAAATGGACAGCTGAAGAAGCAGTCAATATTGCCGCAGGAACAGCGGCTTCACCACTTGCTTTAGTATATAAATTTATGGATAAAAAACATCGTATTGCTAAATCATCAAAGAAACAATGGATTGATGAAAAAGCATTACCTTATATCAAAAGGGGCGTCCTAAAAGCTATGGTTATAGCTATGTCATATGGAGGTATAAAAGTACATTCTGTATATGACAAATATCAAGAGGAAAAGGCTAAGATTGAACAGCAGAAAACTACTGATAACAATAAAAAAACTGCATTATCCCAAAAATATAAAATAACAGATGAACAAAGTTTCAAACAATTGTATGATGCAGCATTTCCTGTAATAATAGAATCAATGCTTCCAACCGAAATATTAGTAAACAAAGGTTATGCAGACAATGGTAAAAATGTTAACAACACAGTAGGTCTAGGAAGCTTTTGGATGCCTAAAAACGGCGATCCAACTTGTTCAGAGTGGATAAAAACCAAAGATTATTTAAGTAAACATCCGGATTTTAGTGTAACCGGTGCGGAAGCCTGTATATTGGCAGACGGATGGTTTCGTCATCGTGAGATGGGACGAGTATATAAAAATATGTTCAATTTATTAAATGGTTGTGAATTGAATGTATGTGAATTTGCAGCGATAGCAACATGTATGTACAACGATGAAACTAATGGTCGCAAACTATGCCGATTTGTCAAGGAAAACCACAATGATCCATTAAAATGTGCTGCTTATTTAATGAACCTAAAACCAAGCAACTCATCTTATAATGATGGCATCTTAAAACGCCATACTCATGAAGCATTATTGTATCTTAATTATGATGATTACGCCAATAAAATGGGAATGTTCCTAGTTAAAGAAGGAATTAATTCAAAAGGTAATAAATACTATGTTACATCCGTAACTCAATTATCAGTTAAACAATGTGAAGCTATGAAAATAGGGCTTGAAAACGGACGAACGAAAGAAATGCAACAAACATCTCAGTGTATTTGTAACTATGTTTGTAAAGGAGGAAAAACCGTCGATCAGATTGCTCAAGAAAATGGTATAGATACCTATTATAAAGAAAGAGCTATAAACTTTTCTATAGCCTATACACGAAAGAACGCAAATAATATGTACGAAAAAGCACTGACAGCTTATAATAACAAGAATTACGCTGAAGCTCGTGATAATTTCAAAGCAATGATTGCTGCCGGTTATAATGGCGCTGATATACATAATGATTTGGCAATAACTCATTATCATTTGAAAGAATATAAAGAATGTATTGCCGAATGTAACGAAGTGTTAAAAACAGAAGAAATAGAACAATATTCTCCAGCTAACTATAACGCTGGAAAAGCATATGAAGCACTAGGTAATTTAAGCAAAGCTAAACAAAATTATCAACTTGCAGCTGACAGAACCCCTGAAAACCCAGCCTATAACAATGCTCTTATCAAAGTAACAAATTTGATAAAAAACGTAAACAATAAAACTCGTTAAGACAACACTTATTCCAGATATTCTTTTAAAATATCTGAGGTAAGTATTTGCGGTAAGATTAAATAATCATCTGATTTTCCATCATAATACACATACAACGGAACACTTGCTCTTCCATAATATTCCAAAGCTCTCATAACATTATAATCTTGTTTTGTTGCATCAGCTCTGAGCAATAAAATATTTTTTTCTTTCACTAACTCCGCCAATTTATCCGACTGTAAAGCCGCTTGTTTATTAACCAAACAAGTCAAGCACCATTTTGCCGTAAAATCAATAAACACCGGACGTTTTTTTTCAAGAGCTTGAATAACCTTTTGTTCGGAATAAGCATTCCATTCTAAATTTTTTCCTGATGTTACAATTCCTAACTGAGACAACAAAACCCAAAACAACCAAACACAAGTCAAAATCAACGGAATAGCAAATATTTTTTTTAAGACAACCATCCATTTTCCGGGTTTTGGCATAATCATTTTTAATTTTGACGGATTCCACGATATCAAAACAAAGGGCAGAGAGTATCCTAACCCCAAAGCAATAAATACCATAAAATAGGCATACGACGAAGCTGTTAATGCATAGGCTACGGCTACACCCATAAACGGGGCCGTACAAGGCGTTGCGACAACAACCGCCAGCAAACCGGTCATAAAAGCATTTAGTTTACAGTTGCTAAAATTTAAAAAGGCTAATTTTCCCAAATATCTTCCGCTTATTGTTATTACGTCGAGTGTTATCAATGTCAAAACTATAAACACCAACAACAAAAAAGCCACAAACCATGTGGATTGCAACTGAAATCCCCATCCTATATGCGTATTAAATTGGCGTAAAACAAACAACACTCCCGCTAAAAGCACCATTGAAAACACAACTCCAAGTGTGTAAAACACAGCCTCTGTATACCGTTGCTTTGTATCAGTTTGTACTAATGATAATATTTTTATTCCTAAAACCGGAAACACACATGGCATCAAATTAAGGATTATTCCGCCTGTTAACGCCAAAAGCAAAATATACCAAACAGACACTTTCTCTTTATAATCATTACTTAAAAAAGAATCTTTTATTTTGTTTATTTTTTTATCAAACAAAATACTGTCTTGGGGAACAATTATAATTTCCGTTTTTCCGGGAATACATTCATCAGCGCAGGCAAGCCATTCGATAAAAACTTTGGAATTTTGCGGTTTACTGGTTTTTATTGTCGCCTTGTAATATGCCTTTTTTTCATATCCGTCAAAAGAAAAGTCTTCTTGATTAAATTTCTCGGTCTTACTGAAACTTTCTTCCAATATATCAACTTTATCAACATTTATCCAATTTATGTTTAACGGAGAGCCGAATTCTTGTTCATATGGTGCAAAAATATGCCAACCGTCTTTGATGTCTGCTTCAATCAGCGTTTCAAGAATACCCGCTTTATCGTATCTGCTATAAGCATCAAACTTAACTAACTCATCTGCTTTACAGTCAAAGCTACCCAGAAGAATAATCAGAAAAGCAATTTTGATAAATTTCATTACTTTTTACTCTTTTGCAAAACAACCAATTTATAATATGCAGAAGAAATAATCACCAATGCTTTCAACAAGCACCAACATCCCAAAGCTATTGCTATCGGTAAAAAAGCAAACGGGACAACACATAACAATACAAAAGCACACACCGTTTCAAATCCTTGAGCGATTCCGCCTAAATAAAACGGAGATTCCGTAACCATATTGTCTTTTTTTTCAAGAGATTTGTGATTTACAATGCCATATGCCAACAAAGCAGACGATGAAGCTGTAAATCCGAACAAAAGAAAACAGGCTGCTGTTGCATTTTCATAAGGGTCAGCCAAAGCAAAACCGAATATAATTCCGGCATAAAATACAAAATCAAGGCAAACATCCAAAAACATGCCGAACGGAGTAACACCTTCAACTCTGGCTACGGCACCATCCAATATATCACAAAAACGATTTATTAAAATACAGGCTAATGCTTCAAAGTACATATTCATAGCCAAAAAATTAATAGCCATCATTCCTATTACAAACCCGAAAATACTGACCATATTGGCATTAACACCGCTGGCAGCAAGTTCTTTTCCCCAATTATTAATCTTATTCATCCAACGGTTTTCTATACATTTAACATTTTTACAAAACTCGGAGTGTTTATATTCAGCAACCAACTCTTTGATTTTGTGTATAATTTTATTTAGCATTTTAATATCCTTTATTAAACGGAATTATGTTTGTTGACTTTAGATACTGTTAACTATAAAACACTTTTTGTCTTTTGTAAAAACCAACTTTGTAATTATACAGGTATAAATATGCGTATTTTTCAATACATTTCAATATTGTTGCTTGTCGGAGCTATCGGTTTTATCATATACCGAAACTCTCCTCATTATCAGATTATCAAAGGTAATATTTTTGGAACATATTATAATATAAAGATTTTTTCGGATAAAAAAGATAAAAACTTAAAAAAGATAATCGAAACCAGATTTCAAGAAATAAATTCGAAAATGTCTGTTTTTGATAAGTCTAGTGAAATTTCACAATTAAATAAATTTCCGGCAAAAAAATATTTCAAACTTTCGGAAGAACTTTCATTTGTTTTACAAACTTCAAAAAAAATATGGCAACAGTCAGACGGATGGTTTGATCCTACTATCGGAAAACTTATAGATGCTTGGGGGTTTGGATCTTCAAAAGAAAAACAATATTCCAATACCCAAATTCAAGAAATTGTTAAATCTGTCGGATTTGATAAGATTGCCTTTTCTAAAGATAAAAAACAAATAAAAAAACATAATCCGGAAATAAGCCTAAATCTTTCTGCAATTGCCAAAGGATATGCTGTTGATGAAATTGCTTTGGTTTTGGATAAAAAAGGATATAAAAATTATTTGATTGAAATTGGAGGAGAAATTAAAGCTAAAGGTGTACGCTCTCAAACAGATAATTCTTGGATTGTAGGCATAAACAAACCTGTTGCAGGTTCATCAGATAATTCCATAATCATTTCGCTAAGCAATTTATCTGTTGCAACATCCGGAAATTATCGCAATTTTTATCAAAAAGGTGGTAAGGTATACGCTCATACAATTTCCCCAAAAACAGGTCATCCATACCCTTCAGATATTTTATCTGTAACTGTTTTTCACGAATCTTGTATGTATGCTGATGCATACGCAACAGCTATCGAGGCTATGGGAAGCAAAAAAGGAATTGAATTTGCAAACAAATATAATCTCAAAGCTGTTATTTTTAAAGATGATTTAGAGCCTATATATTCAAAAACGGCACAACAATTATTTATGGAATAGTCATATGGAAAAACTATCAAAAGAAGCACTGATAACATCTATAGACAACAATCTTATTACGTTAACCGTAAACAGTTGCTCTGCCTGTTCTGGGTGTTCTGCAAAAAAATATTGCGGATTAAGTGAAAGTACCGATAAACAAATAACCGCTTATGTTAAAAATGCTGAACAATATAACGTCGGTGAAAAAGTAGATGTATCCATAGATTTATCACAAGGTGTAAAAGCCATTGTTTATGGCTATCTGCTTCCTTTAATCTTAATGGTTACAACAATAATTATATCTCACTTGTTACAAACTTCAGACATTATCAGCGGAATATCTGGCATAATTATCTTGATTCCTTATTATTTTGGGTTATTCTTGGCGAAGAGTAAAATAAAACTTAATTCTCGATTTATAATATCCAAAAAGGACGCAGTAAAACATGGATAATACTATATTATTAAATATATTGATATTGGGTGGAACAGCATTTATGGCATCATTCGTGCTATATTTTGTTTCAAAAAAATTTATGGTTGAAACAGACGAAACAACTGCAAAAATTGTTAAAGTTCTCCCTCAGGCAAACTGCGGCGGATGCGGAAAAGCAGGATGTGCTGATTTTGCCACAGCTTGTTCAAAAGCTGATGCAGATTCTTTTGCTAATATGTATTGTCCGGTCGGTGGTCACAAAGTTATGCAAAAAATCGCATCAATCAAAGGTTTTGCAACCGTTGAAAAGAAACCGACTATGGCTGTTTTGTTATGTCAGGGCAGTTGTCAGAATGCTCCTGCTAAAGTAGTTTATGATGCCGTAAGCTCTTGTCGTATTGCAAACCGCATTTCATCGGGACAAAGCGGTTGTCCTGATGGTTGTCTTCGTTTAGGAGACTGTATCAAAGTATGTCGTTTTGGAGCATTATCAATCAATGATGAAACCGGATTACCGACAATAGATGCTTCCAAATGCGTTTCTTGTGGAGCTTGTGCCAAAGTATGTCCCCGAGGTCTTTTTGAAATTCGCCCACTGAGCGAAGCCGATTCTCTTGTTTATGTTGCGTGTCGCAACAAACAAAAAGGAGCAACTGCCAGAAAAAATTGCAAAACCGCATGTATCGGATGTATGAAATGCAACAAAATAAATGACATAATAAAAGTGGAAAATAATTTATCGTATATTCCTACAAATGTTGATGCAACCAAATTCGGTAAAGAGCTGGCTGATAATTGCCCTACGGGAGCTATAGTTTACAGGGAGAATATACATGGTTAAAAAAATTACTTTTCCTATGGGGGGTATCCATTTAGACAAACATAAAATAACAACAGATTGTCCCATAACAGAAGCAAGTTTACCCGATATGGTTTATATTCCTATAAAACAACATATAGGTGCCCCGGCAAAAATATTGGTTAATAAAGGAGATAAAGTAAAAGTAGGCACTCTGCTTGCTGACGCTGATGGTATCGTTTCATCTGATGTACATTCTTCCGTATCAGGAGAAGTTATAAAAATCGAAAACATACCGGGCTCAACAGGATACGAAGAAAAGATGATAACAATTAAAGTTGAGGGCGATGAATGGGAAGAAACAATCGATAAATCGGATAAAATAATCAAAGAAATAAATTTATCTCCGGATGAAATCGTAAAAAAAATTCGTGAAGCAGGTATTGTCGGAATGGGCGGAGCAGGGTACCCTACACCAATAAAAACCAGCATACCTGAAGGTAAAAAAGCCGAGATTTTAATAATAAATGGCATTGAATGCGAACCGTTTCTTACTGCCGACGACAGATTGATGATCGAAAAAGCGGAACAAATAATTATCGGTGCGCGCCTTATAAATCGTATTCTCGGAATACAAAATGCAATTATAGCCATTGATGAAAATAAAACCAAAGCTATTGAGGTACTAACAAGTTTAAGCAAACTCTACGTCGGAGTAAATATAAAAGTATGCAAAACCAAATATCCTCAAGGTGGAGAAAAACAGCTTATCAGAGCAATTACGGGCAAAGAACTTCCTTCCGGAAAATTACCTATTGATATGGGATGTATTGTTCAAAATGTCGGAACTGTTTTTGCTGTTTATGAAGCTGTATTGAAAAACAAACCATTATTCGAACGCATTGTTACTGTATCAGGTGACGGGATAGCACATCCGGCAAATTACCGCGTAAGGGTTGGAACCCCTATATCTCATTTGATAGAACTATCCGGAGGTATGGATGATAATGTTTGCAAAATAATACTTGGCGGACCTATGATGGGAAATGCTATTGTCAATACTTCAGCTCCCACAACAAAACTGACATCAGGAGTTCTGCTGTTTACTGAAAAATCATTTATAAAAGAAGAAGCTTCTTCATGTATCCGTTGCGGCAAGTGTGCTATGGTATGTCCGGCAGGGTTACAACCTTTTGCTATTCGTAAATCTGTAAAATACGGATCAATTACTGAAGAATTACGTAAATTGCATGCAGGTGACTGTATTGAGTGCGGATGTTGTGCTTATACATGTCCGGCCAATATTCCGTTACTGGATTATTGTAAAATTGCTAAACAAGAAATCAGAAAAAAGTGAACTTAAAATGCTAAAAATATCTACTAATCCTCATTTACAAACCAAACGCAATACCAGATCAATAATGCTTGATGTTATTATTGCTTTAACACCTGCAATGTTAGCAGCATTATTGTTTTTTGGTCTTGATGCTCTAAGGGTAATATTAACATCGGTCGCCGGGTGTGTATTGTTTGAATATTTGGCTTGTCGTTATTGGTTAAAAGTTAAAAACTCCACAACCGATTTATCAGCTATAATTACAGGTCTTTTATTAGGTTACAATTTACCGTCAACCATGCCTTGTTGGATGATATTAATAGGCGCATTTATTTCAATAATAATTGCAAAAATGTGTTTTGGCGGACTGGGTAAAAATATATTTAATCCGGCTTTAGTAGGGCGAGTTTTCTTATTCATTTCATTTCCTGTTCAAATGACTGTATGGCCAAATCCGCACTTTTTACATCTTTTTAGCCCTGATGGTCAAACCGGAGCAACGACCTTAAGAATGTTAAAAAGTATTGATACCGGCGGTACCGGTAATATCAATATGTATACTTTGGATGAACTCCCCAGTTATTGGGATATGTTTTTAGGAAATGTAGGCGGTTGTATCGGGGAAATATCCGCTTTGGCACTATTGTTAGGATTAGGATATATGTTGTGGCGTAAAGTTATAACTTGGCATATTCCTGCATATTATATGATAACAGTATTGATTATGACTTCGATTTTGTATTGGGCAACAGGCGATGCCAAGTTTTTACCTTTGGCTCATTTATTATCGGGAGGATTAATGTTAGGAGCTATTTTTATGGCAACTGATTATGCTACATCACCTATGACATTAAAGGGACAGACATTTTTTGCAATAGGATGTGGTTTTTTAACTGTTATCATACGATCATTTAGTGCCTATCCTGAAGGAGTTTCTTTTGCAATTTTAATAATGAATTCTCTCGTTCCCCTTATTGACAAATTTGCGGTTCAACATTACTACGGAGAAAAGAAATAATGTCTGGCACTAAAAAAGATTTAATTATTCCGGTGATAACATTAGTTTCCATTGCTGTTATATCAGCATTTTCTTTAGGATTTGTTCATCAAATAACTCTTGAACCGATAAAAGAAGCCAAAGACAACCAGGAACTTCTTGCTATTGGTGAAGTTGCCGGCGAATTTGACAATAATCCGTTTACTGAAAAAATGATTATAACAACAAAAAACAATAAACATAAATTAACCATGTATCCGGCACGTAAAAAAGGACGTCTCAGTTCTGTAGCAATAAAAACATACACCAACACCGGATTTGGCGGACGTATTGAGATGATGGTTGGTTTTAGTGTCGACGGTTCTATCAGAGATTTCAAAATAATATCATCAAATGAAACCCCTGGACTTGGTACCAAAGTAAGTGAACCTCGCTTTAAAGAACAATTAAAAGGTTTTTACCCTAATAAACAAGTATTAAAAGTCAAACAAGATGGAGGGGAAGTTGATGCCGTTACGGCAGCGACTATAAGTTCTCGTGCTGTTCTCAAAGCAATCGGAAGAGCTTTTGATGCTTTTAGTAACTTTAACTCAGGAAAAAGATATGAATAAAGAGAGTATATCCAACCTAACCAGAGGAATAATAAGGGAAAATCCTATTTTTGTAATGTTATTGGGGATGTGTCCGACACTGGGGGTGTCTACATCAGCAATTAACGGACTGGGAATGGGTATGGCAACAATGTTTGTTTTAATGTTATCAAATATGGCTATTTCATCAGTAAAAAAAATAATTCCTGATATTATTCGTATTCCTAGTTTTATTGTAATTATCGCATCATTTGTAACTATTTTGGAAATGTTAATGCAGGCATATTTACCGATGTTATATGGGGCATTAGGCATCTATATTCCGTTAATTGTGGTAAATTGCATAATTTTGGGTAGAGCAGAAGCTTTTGCTTCCAAAAACACTATTTGGCAATCACTTCTCGATGCAATAGGCATGGGAATTGGTTTTACTATGGCTTTGACAATATTAGGTGCAATTCGTGAAATTTTAGGCAACGGTTCAATTTTCGGTTGGTCTTTTATCAGTGAAACCGGAAATCCGATACTTCTGTTTATTATGCCTCCGGGAGCATTCTTGGCTTTGGCTGGTATAATAGTTGTTGTAAACAAACTTCGAGGAGCTAAATAACAATGTCTTATATAATGATTTTTATTACCGCGATATTTGTTAATAACATCATATTATCACAATTTCTAGGGATTTGTCCCTTTTTAGGAGTATCTAAAAAGATTTCCACGGCAATCGGTATGGGAATTGCCGTAATGTTTGTAATGACATTAGCAACTGTCGTAACATTTTTGATATACTATACCTTCCTACAACCATATAATTTAAAATTCATGACTACCGTAACGTTCATTTTAGTTATAGCATCATTAGTGCAAATGGTTGAAATTATAATAAAGAAAAGTTCTCCGACTTTATATCAGTCTTTAGGAATATTTCTTCCTTTAATTACAACCAATTGCGCAGTTTTAGGTATTGCAATTTTAACAATTCAAAAGAATTATACGTTAATTGCCGGTATTTGCTATACTTTAGCATCGGCAATGGGTTTTACTTTGGCTATCGTTATCTTTGCCGGTATCCGTGAACGTTTAGAACGCACGGAAATTCCCGCAACATTAAAAGGAACTCCGATTATCCTTATCACTGCAGCTTTATTATCAATGGCTTTTATGGGATTTGCCGGAATATCTTACTAAAACACACAAAAAAACCCGTTGTAGTCTTTTTTATAAAGACAAACAACGGGCAATGAAGTTTACCGGCTTAGTGGATTGACTGCTGAGAGATGTACTCCTCAGGGTTAATCTTTACCAATCGTTTGAAACCTTTGAATGGAAACAGAAGTGTATCAGTTCCACCGGCTTTAGCCAAGATAAACACCTCTTTTTTCGATGCTCCGAGAATTGTTACCATCTTTTCAGCATCAAAGCCGAAACGCTGACAGGCCTCATTATAAGATAGTACCTCAAAGTCCCAAGCATATACAGCTTTGTCTTGTCCATCGACTTCAATGATAAATGAATACCCTGAACGTACAGCACAGGAAATAGCTGCGCACATACAGCCAAAATTTTGATCTTCCTTTCCGGTGCAAAGCGCTGCCTCACGACCGAAAACATAACGTTTTAATGCCATAAACTAATTTTTTTTGGTTAATATTATAATATGTTAGTAGTTTGCATAATCTTTAAAAAAGTTCCTCCAAAATATCACTATGTGTCATTTTGTCAATAAGTTTTTCAAATTTTGTACAACATCATCAAACATCTCATATGTCAAAACACCTGTATTTATATTATATCTGGATGTATGATAAGAATTAACCATTTGTAATTTATGTCTAAAAAGATGGTGTATAGCATTATGCGCAAACTTAAATTTTGATTTCTGATATCCTAAAACACCTAATACCGCATTATGAGCAACGCTTCCCAATGTTAAAATAAGTTTTAAATTAGGCATCGCCTCTATTTCTTTGATTAAATAATCCCCGCAACATTTTACTTCATCACCTGTTACCTTATTTTGAGGTGGAACACAACGTACGGAATTTGTAACTCTTACATTAAGAAGCTTAAAACCGTCGTTTGCATGTTTTTCATAATTTCCTTCAGCAAATCCAAACTTTTTTAACGACGGATATAAAACATCTCCGGCATAATCATTGGTAAAAGGACGTCCTGTTTGGTTAGCTCCATTTAATCCCGGAGCCAATCCGACAATTAATATCTCAGCCTCTAAACTACCAAAAGATGGAACAGGTGCATTGTGGTATGATGGAAACTTTTGTTGATTATTTTTTCTGAATTCAACAAGACGAAGGCATTTTTTACATTTTTCATCAGGAGGACAAAAACTCATAATTTTCAAAACCTTTCATAACATTATTTTCAACTACATTAGAATATTTGCGTAAAAAAACACTTAATCCCCTTTAAATCAAATTTATACGTATTATCTAATTTTTCGTAAACCGATTAGCGGTTTGAAAGAATGAACTACCGATAAACAAAATAAACTTATTTATAAATGGAGTTTAAATACAATGAAAAAAGCATTATTACTTGCAGGTGTAGCATGTGTTCTTTGTTCCAACAGCGCTTTTGCCGGTTGGAAAGATACCGTAAAAGATGCAATGCATCACACAAAATATTATATTGGTGCCGATTATGCATATGATTCATATGGTTTTGGCGGAACTCTTGGTGAATCTAAAGATTCTTTCAATTCAGGTATTTTTAATATGGGTATGCGTATGGATAAAGTCGGTGTTGAAGCTTTTGGTCAATGGTCAGGTAAACGAACCAAAGATCTTGCCGATGGCAAATTAAGAACAAAAGTTGATGCATATGGTTTGGATTTATATGGATATCAACCTATGGGATGCGAAGGTAAATATGATTTGTTGGCAAGTATCGGTGCTGCCAATTACTATTTCAAAGGAGAAGGTAAGGGCGGAAAGAGTGCAAATCGTATCGGATACCGCGTAGGTGCAGGTGCAATGTATAACTTCTCCGATCACATTTCAGCTCGTGTTATGGGACGTTATTCATATATCGGAGCAAAAAGTTTGAACCACGCTGCTGAGGTTACAGCCGGTTTGAGATATACATTTTAACGAAGATCATATTTGATAAAAAAAAGACCTTCTTTTGTTTTTAACAATTAAGAGGGTCTTTTTTATTAACTATCTATGATATCGTAAACTTTGTGTTTTAAGAAAAATCTTGCGCATTTTAATCGGATTCAAATGAGCTATAATCCAAACATATCCCAAACATACAACTAAAGCTCCACCCAACCAGGCAATCGGCCCCGCCCAAAACAATCCTTTATACCCTATTAAACCGGACAAATAAATTGCCGCAAACGCTCTTATAAAAAGTTCAATTACTCCGGAAAACAATGGTATTTTAGTTTTTCCCATTCCTTGCAAAGCATTTCTTGTAACAAAAATACATGACAAACAAAAATAAAAATACGTACTTATCATTAAATAGCTTTGTCCTATTTCGACAATATTTGCATCGTATTCATCAATAAATACAGATACCAAATTCGCACCATAAAAACGAACAATCAAACTTATCGCAATACTCAAAAACAAACAAGCCATAAGACATTGACGCACACCTTGTCTTATTCTCCTTATCAGAGCCGCTCCATAGTTTTGGGCTGCAAATGTCGCAAAAGCAATACCTATTGCAAATAATGGTTGTGTTGATATTTGTTCAATTCTCATTGCCGCCGTAAAACCGGCTATTACATTTGTACCAAAAGAGTTACAAACACTTTGTACAATCATCATACTTAAAGCCAATATCGAAAATTGCAAAGCCATTGGTATTGCCACTTTCAAATGTTCTTTCATAAATTTAGGATTATAATGACAATCGGTCAAAGTCAAACGCAATAACGGAAATTTTTTAGCAATGACTAGCAAACAAGCAACAGCACTCAAACTCATTGAACAAAATGTTCCTGTAGCTGATCCGGCAACACCCCAGTTTAAGTAATATATAAACACAAAATTCAAAATTATGTTCAAAATTGAAGAACCGATTAAAAAGTAAAGTGGCGTTTTGGAATCTCCCAAAGCTCGTATAAAACCTGACAATAAATTATACAAAACTATAGGAGTTATCGAAAAACCCAAAATCAACATAAAGATATATGCTTCATCCATAATGGTTTCCGGCACATTCATAAGTCTCAATATCGGTTTTAACCATAAAATCAATACTATTGATATCAATAAACTCAAAGCTATTGCTGCTAAAGATGAGTGAAAAACAGATGATTTAATTCCTTTTTCATCTTTTGCCCCAAATCGCTGAGCCGTAATAATGGTAAGTCCTGCAGTAAAACCGAAAGCAATCATTAAAAACATAAAAAATATGGGAGCAGACGAGCCTACGGCCGCCAATGAATTAACTCCTAACAAACGTCCCACAATTAAAATGTCCGAAATTTGAAATAACTGTTGAAAAATATTTCCTATAAATATAGGAATAGCAAATAAAACAACAAGTTTTAGCGGATTTCCGCTGGTTAAATCTTTAATCATACCTTATAAACCAATTAATTTTTAATTTGATAGATGCTATTTAATGCTTTAAATTTTCAATGTAAAGCTTAAAATACACCTTATCGGTCAATCATTAATAAAAAAGAGGAATTATGCAAAATTTAGTCGAAGTATTATCCCACTACGGAATTAAAGGAGAATTCAAACAATTAAACACGGGGCCGTTGGTTAATCAAGCCGAATTTTTACCGGAACCGGGAACAAAACTGAAAAATATTGTAAATTCTTTGGATGATATCGCTCGCGAACTCGGAGTTAACTCTTTAAGAGTAGGGCCGGTAGAAAATTCTAACACCATTGGTTTTGAATATCCGAAAGAAAGTTTTGATACGGTTGATTTCCAAAAAATTCTGTCATCTGATGAGTTTTTATCAGCCAAAGGCAATCTGCCTATATGTCTTGGCGTGAACATTGCCGGAATTCCCCAATTTGCTGATTTATCAAAAATGCCTCATCTTTTGGTTGCCGGCACAACCGGATCAGGAAAATCGGTCGGATTAAACACTTTTGTATTGTCATTAATTGCTCGTAAAAATCCTGACGAACTGAAACTGGTAATGATTGATCCGAAACGAATTGAATTTGCTGCCTACAATAACCAAAAATATATGCTTTATCCGGTAATAACCGATAATCAGGAAGCTTTTACGGTATTGGAAAATCTTGTTAACGAAATGGAACAACGATATACCTTATTTGAAGAAAATATGACTAAAAACATCGGTGAATATAATCAAACATCAACAGATAAAATTCCTTATATAGTCTGTGTAATTGATGAATTTGCCGATCTCATTGCTTCAAACAAAGAAGTATCAAACCTGGTTCAACGTTTAGCTCAAAAAGCCAGAGCTGCCGGAATCCATTTGATAATGGCAACTCAACGCCCATCTGTTGATGTCGTAACAGGTGTGTTAAAAGCAAATTTTCCGACACGATTATCTTACAAGGTTGCATCGGGATCAGACTCTCGTACCATTTTAGACTCTTCCGGTGCCGAAAATTTAATCGGAAGAGGAGATTCTTTATTTTTGGCTGCTGACGGAAGCCTCAAACGAATTCATGGTGCCTATATTGATGACACTCAAATTGCTGCGATGTTACGCCCTTATAAAGCTAAAATAGCACCGCTAAAAACAGAAAAATCAAAAGACACTCCTCAACAACAAGATGAAATAAAACAAAATTGCATTATAGAGTTTTGGTGTTCGTTAAAATCAAGTGAACGCAAAACTATAATAACTTGGATACTATCAATGATAAAATGGCTTATTAAAAATTTTATTGGCGGAAGGAGAAAGTAATGGGAAAAATTTTAGTTATGGGAGGAGCCGGTTATATTGGCTCACATACATTAAAACATCTGCGCGAACACGGTTATAATGCTATCGCCGCGGATAATTTATCGTGCGGACATAAAGAAGCTGTATTAGATGCCGAATTTATAAATGCCGATTTGATGGATAAGGTATCTCTGGATAAAATTTTTACACAACACCAAATAGATGCAGTTATTCATTTTGCTGCGTTTTCTCTTGTCGGTGAAAGTGTAACATCACCTGAAAAATATTATAAAAATAATGTTATCGGTACATTAAATTTGCTTGATTCTATGTTGCAACACAATGTTAAAAAAATTGTTTTTTCCAGCACTTGCGCTACATATGGCAATCCTGAGTATGTTCCTATTGATGAAAAACATCCGCAATCCCCCATCAATCCTTATGGTCAAACAAAACTTGTTATTGAAAACATTTTCAAGGATTATCAAAAAGCTTACGGATTAAAATATATTGCTCTGCGTTATTTTAACGCTGCCGGTGCCGATGAAAGCGGACTTATTGGCGAAAGTCACAATCCTGAAAGTCATTTAATTCCCCTTGTTTTACAAGCAATTCAAGGAAAACGTGAAAATATTAAAGTATTTGGTAACGATTATGATACTCCGGATGGCACTTGCCTAAGAGATTATATACATGTCAACGATTTAGCATCAGCTCACAGACTGGCTGTTGAAAAACTTGATAAATTCCAAGGATTTATAAACTTGGGAACAGGTATCCCGACATCTGTAATGGAAATCATAAATGCTGCCGAAAAAGTAAGCGGAAAAAAGTGTCCTACAGTCATAAGCGAACGTCGTGAGGGAGATCCTGCAAAACTTTTTGCTGACAACAAACAGGCTAAACATATTTTAGGATGGATTCCCAAATATACCAATATAGAAGAAATAATTCGCACAGCTTGGAATTGGGAACTTAATCGCTGTTTTTAACAGATGCAATTAATTCATCGACAAAGGCGGGCAGGGTAACTCCTGCCTTTCCTATAATATGTTTATCAAAAAAATAATTATTTGATGTGGTTTCTAAATTAAATTCAACCGTAGTTGCCCCATAATATTTTGCGGTTTGGACAAACGATGCCGCCGGAAACACTACTCCGGATGTCCCCACAGACAAAAACAAGTCACATTTTCTCAATAAAGCATCAACCTCATTCATATATAATAAATTTTCTCCAAAAAACACAATATTAGGCTTCATCATTCCCGGTACATTACAGTTTTCGCAAACAGTTTCAACGCCTACATCTCCAAATGTTTCCAAAATATGCCCGCAATTTAAACAAACCGATTGATTAATCTGTCCGTGAATATGATAAACATTTATATTTTTTGCTTTTTCGTGTAACGTATCAACATTTTGAGTTATAACACTTATATTGTCAGCCGGATACATATTCTGTAAGGTACTGATTGCAATATGTGCCGGATTAGGCTTAGCTTTTTGCAATTCTGGTTTCAACTCATTATAAAACTCATGAACATAAGCCGGATTTCTTTCAAAAGCCTCAATTGTTGCCACATCATCAACTTTATGATTATTCCACAATCCGTTAGAAGCCCTAAAAGTAGCTAACCCAGATTCGGCAGAAATACCGGCTCCGGTCAAAATAACAATGTTTTTATATATATTCATTTGATAACTCTAAAATAAAATTTGCCCTGATAATTCTAATCTTTATAATACTACTCAAAAAGGAATCAAGAAAAATGCGTTTTTTGTTATTATCATGTTGCGCCCCTTGTTCTTGTGCTGTTATTAAAAAGTTAGCCGAAGAAAAAAAAGATTTTGCAGTCGTATTTTATAATCCTAATGTCCGTCCTTATTCGGAATATCAAAAACGTTGCGATGAAAACAGAAGACTGTGTCGGAAATACAACATTGACTTTATTGAGCTTGAATATGACAACGAGCGATGGTGCAACTTAACCAAAGGTTTAGAACATCTTCCCGAAAGAGGTGAAAGATGCTCAATTTGTTTTGCCATGCGCTTAAAAAGAACATTTGAATATGCTAAACAAAATGGTTTTGACGCTATTACCAGTGTTTTGGGTGTTTCCAGATATAAAGACTTAGATCAGGTTAACCGAATTGCTTATGCTGAAGCACAAAATGCTGGAATCCCTTATATTGAAATAGAAGGGCGCAAGGGAGGAATGCAAGAATTACGATTGAACTTGATAAAAGAACTAAAACTTTACAATCAAGATTATTGCGGATGTAAACCAAGGGAGAATAACGATGTTTTGGCATAAATGGTTTATCCCGAAACCTTTTAACAGCGGTTTTCTGGCTGAAAAAGACGGACATCGGGTTGCCTTTGCGGAATTTGGTAATCCCAAAGGAATCCCCGTTCTTTTTTTCAACGGAGGACCAGGCGGTAAATATAAACCCGAAAGAGCAAAAATTGCTAATTTACGCAAGTATCGTGTTATAATGTTTGATCAACGAGGATGCGGACGTTCATTGCCATTAGGAAAAACCGAGTACAATACTACTCAAGACCTGCTCAATGATACAACAAGGCTGGTTAAACATCTTAAAATAAAACAAAAAATAATTTTAAGAGGAGCTTCTTGGGGATCAACATTAGCTCTTCTCTGGGCTGAACAAAATCCTGATAAAGTAAGCAAAATACTATTATCTCAAGTTTTTTTAGCAAACAACGAATTTCGTAACTGGGAGTTTAATGGTACACAACTTATATATCCTGAATTCGTTGATGCATTAAACAAAGAATCAAAAGGAAAAATAAACACTTATTACAATAAGTTAATCCAATCCGTTAACACAAAAAACCAATTACACGCAATAAACAGGCTAGGGTGGTTTGAACGGATTTGCGGCAGTATGACCCCTAAATTTTCTGAACTTACGGAAATTAATGATGCAGAACTGGCATCACATCGAATTTATATGCACTATGCGGCCAATAACTTGTTTTTAGAAAATAATGATATTTTGGATAATATTCATAAAATAAAAAATATTGAAACTGTTATTATTCACAATCGATTAGATTTGGTTTGTCCTTTTAAGGGAGCTTATGATATACACAAATTACTTCCTAATTCGCACCTTATATCCGTGCCTGAATTTGGGCATGTTGGCAAAAAGCTTCATAACACAATACAAAATATATTTGGAGATATCTTGAAATGACAAAAGATTTTTATATATTCCGCCACGGACAAAGTACATACAATGTAGCCGGAAGGACACAAGGGCAAACCAATGATTCGGTATTAAGTGAATTAGGCATGGAACAAGCTTTATCCGTCGGTCAACGCCTAAAAGGAAAAGGAATTGAACTAATAGCAACATCGCCCTTAAAAAGAGCTATGCAAACAGCTGAATTAGCTAACAAAAGTCTAAATGTACCCATTGAAACTGATGAACACTTCATAGAAGTAAATGTCGGTGTAGTTGAAGGAATGCATTACACTGAAATTAAAGAAAAATATACGGATATTTTTATGAAAATGCATACTCCGGGTAACCAGTTTGAAGATGTCTGCTATCCTAATGGTGAAACAAGAAAACAGGTTAGGGAGCGTATTTTTGAAGGATTAAACGCTTGGGCAGACAAAAAACAATATCAAACTATTGCCATTTCATCACATGGCATAATGTTATCACAAACACTTGTCGCTTTGGGTGAAAGCAAAGAAGATATCAGCAACGGATCAATACTTCATATCAGAAAAGAAGATGAAACATGGAAAATAGTCGAATGGTTATAAAAGAATATGAAAAAAAACTTTCAAATATAGAAAATGCCCATTTTGTGATGCTTTCTCTGTATCGTGAATATTCAGTTATGATGTTAAACAATCCCTACAAAAAAGAAACATGCATAGCTAGAATGCGACAAATTAAAAACGACCTTAAACACCTTACACGCGACGAACTGTTGTCTAAAGTGGAACTGGTCTACAAACCTATTTTACAAAAAGTGGAGAATAATAGAATACTATGACTGATACAAACAAAAAATACGGATTAACCGACGAGCAACGCGAAGAATGGTATGATAATGTAATCAAACCGTTGTTTTTAGAAGGAAAACAAAAAAGTGACAAACCTGTGTTTGTACTGCTTACAGGTCAACCCGGAGCAGGCAAAACAACGGCCGCTGCAAAATATGCCCAAATGCTAAATCCCGAGCCTGTAAAATTCGGAGGCGATGATATCAGAATCTTGCTTCCTTATGCCGGAGAATTGTTAAAAGAAAATCCGGAAGAGTATCCGTTTATTACCAAACCGGATATGGCATGGGCTCGCCAAAAATTAGTAACAGATACCTTCAAAAATGGATATAATCTGCAAATGGATTGCATTTTATCTAATCCAAACGACTGGAGGATGGGAACATTATTACAAGCAAAAGAAGCAGGTTATCGTATCGAATGTGTAGCACTGGGTGTACACAGATACTTAAGCGAAGTATCAATGTTTTCTCGTCGTGAAGAGCAAATTCAAAGCATTGGCGTAGGTTTTCCTGTAACTATGGGGCCACATGATACCGCTTATGAATTATTGCCGGAAATTGTCTCAAAGATGTACAACGAAGGGATTGCCGACAAAGTCAGTGTTTATAATCGAGTTTTTGAAAATTACTATGATACAGATAAGGAACAAAATCCTAACGGCCAAGAAATTATGAAGAAAATAACCAAAGCTCGTCAAGATTACTTGAGTTCTGAATCTCTCAATTATATAAAAACACAATGGGAAAATACTTATGAAAGTATGCAAACACGAGACGCATCAAAAGAACAATTAAATGAAGTTTATTCTCATTACAATGCTTTCCGCAAAAATTCAGGTTTATATCTTGTGGATACACAAATTATGATGACAAATATGATGGCATTCAAAAATAAAATCTCACGAAAGGATTAATATTTGCGGCATATAAAAATGTAACTAACTGTTTTTACTGGTGTTATATACGCTACTATTCATAATATACATTATGCGACAAACATGTATCACCTAACACACTTAAAGTATATAAACCGAATGTAATGTAATCAGGAGGTGTTATTATGCGAACTTCAGTACAAGCAATTACAACATATTCGTTATCGACAAAAAGATACAATAATAATACAATGGTTTTTAGAGGAAAACATGTTAAATATTTTACAAATGCCAACTTTTATTTCTGACGATGTGATTGAACTACACGCAAGAATTAATCACGATTACGATATTGATCACTGGCATGAGATACATAAATACAGATCACTTTTACGTCAGTATCTGACTTGGATTGACAAAACAACATCTATAGATGATTGCGCTACAACATCAGAAATGTTTACTAAAGAATGGAAACAAGGAAAAATATACGCCTACTCTATTGTTCTAAAATCAACCCAAAAAGCCATCGGTTCTATTGATATTCATAATATTGACAATAATAACAAAGCAGAATTAGGATATTGGATTTCTCCGTCACACAATAGTAAAGGCTTTGCTTCTCGAGCTGTAAAATTAATTGAAAAACAAGCGTTTAATTGTGGCATACATCGCTTAGTTATCATTATTCAAAAAGATAACACCCCCTCCTCACGTGTTGCCGAACGTAACAACTATATTCTGGAAGGTGTTTTACACGATGCTTTGTACAAATATGACCGATATTTTGATGCAAAAATATATGCTAAAATAAATAACTCTTGATATCTGAATAATTTTGCCGTAAAAATCTTTTCTATATTTAATCAAAAAGGAAATAAATTATGGAAATAAGTTTTGTAAACAGTGAACTGTCCTCAAATATCGATGAAATAATAGCTTTTGCTAAGAAGAACGATATTAAATATGTTGAATTAAAGCAAATAGATAATAAAGATATTTATGAGCTAACCCCGGATGAAGCATTTACCTTTTCAAATAAATTATCTTCAAACGGCATATTAGTATCCTGTTTAGCTACCCAATTTTTAAAATGGCCGACTAATAAAAGTGATTTTACATTTGCCGGACAACAACTTTCATCTGAAACGGAATATTTTACAAAACTTATGGATTTGGCTGATATATTTGGAGCCCCAAATATACGTATCTATTCTTATATAAACGATGAAAATATTTCAATCGAAGATTTGGGTTCAAAACTCGATAAATACAGTCAATTAGCTTTAGAACGAGGAATTGCCCTACTTTTAGAAAATGATGGTGTATGCAATATTAACAACATTAACAAAATGCATCAACTGTTTGAATTATATAACTTTTCAAACATATTTCCATTATTAAATTTAGGTACGACAATTGCATGTGAAGATGATTTCAATCCGTCAGAACTCCAAGATATCATAAACACATGCCAATATTTTCACATAACAGATTATGATGCTGAATTGAAAAAATTTGTTGTTATCGGCGAAGGAAACGTTGAATATGATAATATAATCGAAAATAAAACCGACGATAGAAACTGCTTTCTATCGCTGGAACCCCACACCGGATATCCTGAAGATTTGCAAACATCATTAAATGTTCTTATCAGCTTGGAAGATTAGCTTCAGCATCTAATGCATTAATTATATTATGTATTTTTTCAACATATACATCGTTGTGTTTTTTAATATGCCTTTTAGCATATGCTACAAATTCATTTGATAACACACGATAAGATCTTTTGTTTTTATCATAATAACATGATGTCATTGCTGTCTCAAGCTTATCAATCAATCCTACAAATACAGCCTCTTTGCTGCTTTTATCATTGTATTCTTTGAGTAATTCACAAAGCTTCACCCAACCTATCTCAGTTGCTATTCGTGAAGCAGCATTATCTTCAAGTTGATGCTTTTCGTCCTTTGAGATATCATCAAAAGGTGTAAAATCACCGGTATATATTTCCGCAACATCATGAATCAACGCCAATTCTAAACACTTAAGCTTATCCAAACCTTTCGGAGCTAACATCGCCACCAAAAAAGCCACCCCAAATGAATGATCTGCATCAGATTCCGGCAGTTTTACATTGTTTTGCAACCATCCGCTACGTTTTAAATCTTTAAACTTCCCCAATAAATTTATTATATTGTTAATTTGCTCTATTTCCATAATTTCTCCGCAAATTCGATGAATAAATCAGTTTTTTTGTATAAGAATGTTTAGGATTTTCAAATACTTTTTTAGCATGATTTAATTCAATTATTTTTCCGTCTTTCATCACAGCTATATCATCAGCCATAGATCTGACAGCTCTCATATCATGTGAAATAAATAAATAAGAAAGCCCCCTATCCTCTTGTATCTTCTGCAATAATTTTAATATTTGAGCAGCTATTGTAACATCTAAAGCAGATGTTGGTTCATCCAGAATCAAAACTTCCGGCTCCACAGCTAAAGCCCTTGCTATTGCAATTCTTTGTCTTTGCCCGCCGGAAAACTCATGCGGATATTTCTCAAGAGCCTCTTCTTTTAACCCCACCTCTTGCAAAACTTTTTTTATCTTATCCAATCTATGAGCCTTATCAATATTACTAAAATGCACTCGAACCCCTTCATCTATAATATCTGCGATTGTCATTCGCGGATTTAAAGAGTTAAAAGGATCTTGAAATACGATTTGTATTTTTTTGCGCAAATCTTTATTTTTATACTCTTTTATTGATTTTCCAGCCAAACCTACATAACCATCACAATCATTTAGCCCGGCTATTGCAAAAGCCAATGTAGTTTTCCCTGAACCTGACTCACCTACGATTCCTAAAGTTTTACCTTTTTTCATTTTTACTGACACATTATTAACCGCATACAAAAACTCTTTAATTTTTCCAAAAAAAGTTTTTGCTATCGGATATTTGACAATTAAATGTTTAACTTCGATAATATTATCGCATTTAACAACATTGCTATTGCTTTTCAAAACATTAGACGAGTAAATTAAAGCTTTAGTGTAAGCATTTTTAGGAGATTTAAAAATAGTATCCGTATCAGCTTGTTCAATAATTTTTCCGTTTTTCATAACTAAAACACGATCTGCTATTCTTTTGATAATACTAAGATCGTGACTAATGAAAATAATTGACATATTAAATTCATTTTTCAATTTAACCAATAAATCTAATATCTGAGCTGCCACGGTAACATCAAGTGCAGTTGTCGGTTCATCAGCAATCAAAATATCCGGTTTATTTGCAATAGCCATTGCAATCATAACTCTTTGTCTTTGTCCGCCGGAAAGTTCATAAGGATATGCTTTATATCTTAATCGGGCATTCTTAATACCTGTAGTTTCAAGAAGTTTTATTGTTTCTTGTTTAGCTTGTTTTTTTGTCATACTTTGGTGTAATATCAATGTTTCTGCTATTTGATCACCGATACGATGTAACGGATTAAGACTGGACATAGGTTCCTGAAAAACAAATCCTATTTTGTTACCTCTAAATTCATTAATATTCTTTGCATTCAACAATTCTTTTCCATTAAATTTTATCGAACTGTCTTTGCCATGAAAAGCCTTAGGATAAGGCAACAAACCCAATATTGACAATGCTGTCAATGATTTTCCGGAACCGGATTCACCTACAATTCCCAGAATTTCACCTTTATTCAAATCAAAATTAATACCTTTTACTACTTTATATTTATATCCGGATGTATGATGAAACCCCACACTCAAATTTTTTACTTCTAATAAAGGCATTACCTGCTTCTCCTTGTATCAAAAGCATCTCTAATTCCTTCCCCTATAAACACCAACATTGTCAATAATGATGACAATACCACAAAAATAGAAATACCAATCCAAGGAGCTTGCAAATTATCTTTTCCTTGTCGCACCAAATCACCTAATGAAGGATATTCATATGATAAACCCAAACCCAAAAAGTCCAGTGCCGTTAATGCAACTATTGATTCCGATAAAATAAAAGGAATAAACGTAATCGATGCAACCAAAGCATTTGGCAAAATATGTTTAAACATTATTCTTACATCACTAACTCCTAAAGCTTTTGCCGCTTTGACAAATTCAAAATTTCTGGTTCTCAAAAATTCTGTACGAACAACACCTACCAATGCGGGCCATCCGAAAAACAACATAATTAAAAGCAACAACCAAAAACCGGGAGCAAAAACACTTGCTACTATAATTAATATAAACAGTTGTGGCAAAGATTCCCAAATTTCTAAAAATCTTTGTATTATAATATCTGTTTTTCCGCCAAAATATCCCTGAACAGCCCCAACCATTATTCCCACAATCGATGATATAGCTGTTAATGTAAAAGCAAAAATCACCGATAATCTTATTCCATACAATATTCTGGCCAAAACATCTCGTCCTTCATCATCCGTTCCAAGCCAATGTTTTTTATCAGGAGATGATGGGGTTGGTTTGTCCAATTCATAATCAACAGTATTAAACGAGTATGGAATTATAGTAAACCAAACTTCTCCGTTATTTTTTATATTTTTTAGAATATATTCATCTTTATAATCTGTTTCTGTAGGAAAATCACCACCAAATTCTGTTTCATTGTAAGTACTAAAAATAGGAAAAAACCATTTATCGTTATATTTCAGAAGCAACGGCTTATCATTAGCAATAAATTCCGAAAACAAACTAAGAACAAATAAACAGGTAAATAGCAACAATGACCATTTTGCCCTTTTGTTTTTCATAAAAACACTTAATCGCCTTTTGAATAAAGAATCAGAAATGGCCTTTTTTTTCACGGACCAACTCCTTTAACGATTTAATTTTCAATAACTTTAACTTCTATATTCATAATATCTTCCCCTTTGTCAGCAGCCTCTTTCAAAGCTTTACGATATTGTTTTTTCAGTTCTTCCGGAGAAAGATTATTACTTTCGACAACAGGAGCTTCTAATACTTTACGTAAATTATCATCCTTATAGTTGTCTTTAATATTTTCCTCTTTAACAACTACATCATTTATTTGTTGTTCCAATTTTTGTTGTTTTTCTTTTATTTTTTGCTTAGCTGCAGAGATAGCATCTTCAATCTCATTATTAATATCTTCAATATCGTCTGAAATTGCTTCAGGAATAACCTCTTCTGCTTTTAATTCAATATCACTGACAGGCTTAACTTCATTATCAGTAATATCTTCAACATCAGCTACAATATCATTAACCTCATTTTCTTTTACTTCGACCTTCAACGGTTCAATATTTTCAATGATTTCTTCTTCTGCCGCTTGAATATTTTCAACAGGGTTTAACGTCTCATCGTCAACCGCACTTATTGATTTCATTTTCTGTTCCGGTTCTTCTGCTATAACAGCAGGTACTACCTCGACCTTTTCAATCTTTTTAGGCTCATTGCTTGACATATTCAATTTAGCAATCGGATTTTCTTTCTTTTGTAGACCGAACTGATTATGAGCTTTCCACGCATCAAACCATTTAGAAAAACTATTTCGAGCTGTTTCAATCTCGTGTTTTTTATATTTATCTTGTTCAATGGAGTTTCTGACCTCTTTCATAACTTTTTCGGTTGTTTTAACTCCCTTAAATTCTTCGCAAGCCTTCTGTTTGAAGAAGTATGAAGATAAAATATCTTTTATATAACAAACACTATAATCAAGTTTTGATTTTTCTGAACCGGCCGATCGTATAGCCAACGCAACTTGATTATTTTCTTGCATTTTACGATAAAAATCTCTTTCATTTTTGTTCAAACCCAAAGGATTATTTAATCCCTCTATAACAATGGTTGTATTTTCCAAATACCCTAATTTGTCAAGTTGCTGAACAAATTTTTCTAAATATCCATATAAACAACTGACTTGATCGGCGTATGCACTTCTACGCTTATCTACTGGATTTTTAACAAAATTCAGCATTTTTTCACTTTGCCAATTTTCCATATTTTTTAATTGGCAAAATTCATCATAGATATATGTATCAGACGGAATATCAACAACGGCAAAATAAGCATTGTTTCCATTTTGTCTGTCAATATTATCAATTATTTGATCAAACACTTTAAATGAATTTATTCCATACAGTTCATTAATTTCAAACCCAAATGGAACCAACGCCGGATTGATATACACGTATTCAAGCATTTTCAAAACAGGATTTATTGATGATACCATTCCCGTAGAATTAAGCCATTGAGCTGTTAACAATAATGTCTTTTGAATAACCGAAAATTGATTATCCAAACTTATCGGCATATTGACTTTTTCTTTACATGAATTAACCGCAATTTTTCCATTAACATAACAAGTGTCAACACCTCTGCTTTGGTAAACATTAACACTATATCCGTCTTTTTTCAAAACATCATACAGCGAATTATTTTTCATAAAAATTTTATCTTGTTGTAACGCCGTAAAATCAAAATAATCATTTTTAACCGTTGATGATGATATATGTGCCGTAACATCGTTATCACTATTTGAATTATATGCAGAAATCAAATTCATAAACGGATTTTTAACATCCTTAACCAATGCATTAGGATATAAGATAAACCCGTTTTTACTATAAAAACCAAGAGCATTGTTAAATGCACTCTGAATGTTGATATGTTGTTTAGAACTCTCATACATCTTTTTCAGATTATTGGTTGATGTTAAATCATTAAAAGATAAAAATACCAAATTTTTACCGGGTTTATCAGACCTTATACTGGAAGCCGAAGCTACTGTCCGAAAATATTTAGAACTTCCTCCCAAATAAGCTTCACTTAAGAGCCATCCTTGTAAAGCAACCAAACACAACATCAAGTAGAACAAAAATTGGCGTTTCAATAAATTTAAGAAAAACCAAGATATTAAAAACACCAAAACACCAACAAGTAAAAATGAATATTCATACAATATTACATTTATATTTTCGCTGAAAATTCCCTGAAATAATACCAATAAAGCCGATTGTTTTTCAAACGTTGCAAATTGATTTATCAAAGCTACAGAGGTTAAAGCAACAATAATCGCCAACAATACATTTTCCAAACTTCTGAAAAAAGACACAATAAACATCAACACAAAACTTACTGCAAATATTGCAATATAGATATATTGAGCTTCAATATTCAACCAATTGGATGAAAACAATGAATAATTACCGGAATTAGCAAACAATGTAAAATCTATGGAAATTACAGATGCCAAAATAAACGTTTTGACAATTAAATCAAACATATACTGCCAAAAAGTTCTGTGTTTTTTAGCTTTTTCAACCGTAACTTTTATTTGCTTTGCCGAAAATTTACGCGGATCTTCCAGATGAATATCATCCATATTGTTTTTCCTTCTCTTTATTGTGTTGTATTAAAAAGATAATAGAATATTATATGATAAATATCTTTTTTAAAACAAAATCCTCAGAGTTTGCACAACTTCTGAGGATTTTATCTTCAAAAAAGCAATTACTATCTTGAATAGAACTCGATTACCAAGTTTGGTTCCATCAATGAAGCATAAGGAACATCTTCAAATTTAGGAACAAAAGCAAATTTAGCAACAGCTTTCTTAGCATCCAATTCAACATATGAAGGAACATCACGTGAAGAAGATTCTAAAGAAGCTATAACCATCGGCAATTGTTTAGATTTAGTTCTAACTTCAATAACATCACCTGACTTCAACATATAAGAAGGAATATTAACTTTCTTTCCGTTAACTGTAACGTGACCATGGTTTACAAACTGACGAGCAGCAAAAACTGTCGGAACAAATTTTGCTTTGTAAACAATGTTATCCAAACGAGACTCTAAAATACCGATGAGGTTCTCAGCAGCATCACCTGAACGACGAATAGCTTCAACATAATATTTATGGAATTGTTTTTCAGAAACGTTACCATAATATGTTTTTAATTTTTGTTTTGCAGACAACTGTACACCGTAATCAGTAGGTTTTTTTCTTCTTTGTCCATGTTGTCCCGGAGCATATTCTCTTTTAGCAACCGAACTGTTCGGAGCGCCCCAAATAACGCCATATTGACGTTCTTTCTTTTTCTTTGCAGAAACAATACTCTTCATTTTATTTTCCTTTTTTTATTAAATAACATTATTGTCCCGATAGTTTTGGCTTATCTAACCAAACGAGACGGTTGTTTCCGTCTTCATTCTCGGAAGTAAGCGCAATCTATTACATTATTATTTCAAAATCAAGTCTTTTTTTACAATTTGACTGGATTTAAATGTATTTTTTTGCTATAAAAGGAACAAGAATATACAAAGGATAAAAAATGTCATATAATGCAATGTTCGACGAAGCTCTTAATTTGTTTGATAACGGCGATTTTGAAAACGCTGAAATCATAGCTCGTCAGCTTATTGAAACAGCACCTGATAATCCTGAAATACTTAACCTTATCGGTTTGATTGCTCAAGCTAAAGGATTGCATCATGAAGCATGCAGTTATTTTTCTGTCGCCTTAAGGCAAAAACCCAATACTGCATCATACTTGTTTAATTTGGCATTTTCTCTTAAATCGTCTAATCAACTTTCAGATGCTCTTTTCAATTACAACAAAGTTCTGCAAATTGCCCCTCATATTAAAGAGACACACAATGAAATAGCCTGTATTTATGAACAACTAAATGATATCGACAAGGCCAGAATTCACTGGCAAACAGCCCTTAAAATGGATCCCTCATATCTTACTGCAGAGATAAATTTAGCAAACAGCTACCGTGTAGATAATCCGCAAAAAGCCTCTACTCTTCTTCAAAACTTATCCGAAAAACATCCTGACGAACCGGCCATATGGTATAATCTGGCTTGGTTAAATTATAACAACAAAAATTTCGAACAGGCAATACACCACGCTAAACAAGCAGAACAATTATCACCTCTATCGGAACTTATAAAATATTTACTGGGAATTTGCTCTCTTGAACTGGACAACGAAAATGATGCAAAAAACTATTTCCTTTCTGCGGAAATAATAAACCCTGATTACGTAGATGCAAAATTATGCATTGCCGATATATACAGTCGTAACGATGAATTTTTTGAAGCCGAAAAACGCTACAAAAGAATCATAGAAATAGATGCAAAAAATTTTTCTGCGCATTGCAATTATGCCGAAATGTTGCATAGACAAAAACGACTACCAGAATCTTTGGAAGAATATCGTAAAGCAATAATTATAAACCCTTTATCACCGGAAGTGAGTAACAACTTAGGAACAGTTCTTAAAGATTTACAAGAATATGATGAAGCTCTGGGGCTTTTTTTCAATTCATTATCATTAGATCCGAAATCTGAAGCCACTTCTGTTAACATTTGGGAAACGATTGTGCTTTTATCATCAATCGATGAAGAAAAGGCTCGCAAAATAGCTGATAATTGGCACAAATCATACCCTGACAACCCTTTTGCTAAATATGCAAAATCCGCAATGGAAGGAGACAATTTTGCACCTGCTGAAATTTTTACTGAACAGTTGTTTGACAATTTTGCTGATAATTACGAGATGGTTATGCAAACTTTGGATTATTCAGCTCCGATGGCTATACGAAGAATTGCAGGACCTCTGGAAGGTCGTATTGTGGATTTGGGGTGCGGTTCGGGGCTTGTTGGTATGGCTGTTAAAAGCGATAAGAATTATCTCATAGGTGTTGATATATCATCAAATATGCTTTCCAAAGCATCCGCAAAAAAAATATATTCGGAACTTATAAAAACTGACATATTTAATTTTCTTTCTATTCGCAATGATTTTGAATGGATTATTGCTGCTGATGTTATGGGGTATCTGGGATCTCCGGAACAACTGTTTATCTTATGCAAAAATAAAAACATCATTTTCACAATTGAAAGTTCATATGACACCTCAACATACCAAATTCAATCCAACGGACGTTTTAAACACAATCCCTATTATATCGAAAATCTGTTGCTTAAAAACAATTTTCATAGTATTTATAAAGAAGAATTAATTTTACGCACTGAAAACCAAATTCCGGTAAAGGGTTATATTTTTAAGGCTATAGGAGACAACAAAAATGGCTGATGAACTTATAGATATTTATGATTCTGAAATGAATTTGCTCGGAGTAGCTCTAAAAAGCCAAGCTCATCAAGAAGGTTTATGGCATAAAGCCGGACACTGTTGGATCATAACCGAAGATGGTAATATCTGGTTGCAACTTCGAGGTGCTGACAAACAATTATATCCTAATTTATTTGATATATCTTGTGCCGGTCACATTCAAGTAGGTGAAAATGCTAAACGAGGATGTTTGAGAGAAATTGAAGAAGAATTAGGAATTCATCTCAAAGACGACGATTTAACTAAAATGTTTACCCATAAATTAATATTTGATACTCCTTATCATAACAGAGAATTTTGTCCGACATATTTACACAAAACACAACTAAAACCTTCAGATTTAAAACTTTGTCCTGATGAAGTAGACGGTGTTTTCGAAGCAGATATACAAGATTTGATAGATTTATTTTTCAACGAGGTAAAAAGTATAACCATAACCGGAATAAAAAGAACAAACAATAAATTAAACAGCCAAAAAATCAATATCACTAAAAATGATTTTTGCCCTCATGGCGACAAATATTATCAGAAGGTATTTACAACAATACAACGGTTCATTGATAATCAATAAAAAAACAGCCACTGAAAGGAGAAACAGTGGCTGTTTTTCATTTTAAGCGTTTGCAAAATCAGGTATTCCTCTTGCAACCGACGCACATAAACATTCATATCTTATTTTATACTCATTTAGATCTTTCTCAAAATCTTTCATATCAAAACCAGCCTTTATGTATGCATAAATAGCCACATCAACATAATGACTTTCAGTTTCATATGGCATCTTATTAGTTATTACGGCAACGGCTTTTGACGCATTAAATTTTATGATAACTTCTTGAAAGAAAATATGTTTTGTATTAACTTTTTCCCCTGTTCCGCAAGCCTCAAACAATGCATCAAAAATCTGATTTTTTGACGTTATATCACCCTGCACTTCTTTAAGAAAACGCAAACTCTGTTCTTTACTTATTTTCATCATAATACCCTCCTCCGTATGAGGTTCTCTCTATATATTCAATATAGCACATTTTTAGTATTAAAGCAAGTCGTATGTAACAAAAATGTAACATTTTATTCAATAAATCTTTCGTATATTGTATTGTATATTTTTTTATAAAAAGGCTCCTTTATTAACTCAAAATTATTTTTATCAAAACTGTAAAAAACATTTCCCTGATATTTATTTGTAATAATCTCACCACAACAATTTTTAATAATCAAATTATTATCCTCAGTTGCTTGCAACAATCCGAATTTTTTACATTTCTCCAAACTCAAAATTCCGCTTGCTCCATATGCAACCTCGATATGCTCTATTGAAGATTCGTCAAAAATCATATTACCGCTATAATATTTACCTATTGTTACATTTCTCAAACTTCCGGAAAACGATGCATCAACCTTCCCTGACATCTTTCGTCCTATTTCCAAAGTTTCAATACTATCATCACCCGTAATATTCAAACTTCCTCCGAAATCATCTCCGATAGCAAGTTTACGTACTCCCAATATATTATTATAATTGTTTACTTTAACGGTTCCCTTACAATCATCCCCTATTTTCAAAACATCGACACTCTGATTGGTTGCATAAAAAACACCCCTAAAAGAATCCCCTACAACAATATCTTTTTTCAAAATATTATTAGACAACATAATATCTGCATACGAATAATACCCTATTCCCAATGCATATAGACAACTATTACTTATACTTAAATTACCACTATAAATATCCGCTATTTGTAAATTAAAACATTTTTTTGAATCGGAAATACTCAAATTACAACGACAATTATTAGCAATAAAAATACTTGCGACAGTTGTTCTTGATAAATTTACCGTACCGGAAAATCTCTCTCCGATAATCAAACTGTCAATATTTTGATTATCACGCAAATCCAGATTAATGCTACAGTCTTCATCAATAATAATTCGCGACACTTTTGCATTTGACAACACATAAGAACAATCTCTTGTTCCGGCAGGAATTCGGATACTGCGAGCTGACAGCTTAACCACATACACTTTTGCAAAATCTATTCCTGAAGCTATTTTTCGTTTAAGCTGTTTTTCAGATAAATATTCTTCCCGTCCATCAAGATATTTTATTGTCGAAACACCTAAAACATTTGCCACATCTTTGGAAATAGAACATTTTTTTGCACGAATAAACGATACTAAATACCCTTTTTCCAAATCAGACAATACTCCGTTTTCAGGTATTAAAACCTGACTGAAAACTTCTCTACATCCTTCTAGCGTTGCCAAAAGCTGATTTTGACGATTTTTAAAAAACAGAGAACATTTATTTCCTTTTATTCTTACTATCCTATAATCTTTATTAATGTTATAAACAACAGCTTCATCGTTTTGTTCCGTCACTTTTTCTCTCCCTTTGTCCATATCATATATTAACTTTTTCCTATATAATATCGGCATCTTTTAATACTAGGTCTTTACGCAAAAAAATACTAAAACAAATTAGGCTTTTTATCTAATTGAAAAACACATCATATTGATTATCTGCTATATTGTATAAACAAAATCAAGGAGTTTTTATTATGCAAAATCAAGTAACCGACACGCAAAAACGTTCTGCAACACCTCAACGTTTAAATGAACATAATTTCATCAGTTCTCTGTTTCATGCTTTAGAATTTCCTCAACATATGGAACCTAAAATTGAGGTTTCCGAAAACAAGAATAATGTAATGATAACAGCCGAATTGCCTGGTGTAGATGAAAAAGACATTGATTTAGAAATTTCTGCTAATGGCTATCTGACCATCAGCGGTGAAAAAAGAAACGAACAAACCACCTCAACAAATGGTGGCTATTTTTCCGAAATATCATATGGACATGTCAGCCGAACAATACCACTGCCGTGGGATATAGAATATAATAAAGCAACCGCAAATTATAATAACGGAATTCTATCAATCACACTCCCCAAAAGCAACGCAGACAAAAACAAGCGTCAAAAAATCAATATCAAAAAAACATCAACAAAGAAACGTAACAAAGCTCAAAATAAAAAAGTATAATCAAAAAAACGCCGTCTTTATTCAAGCGGCGTTCTTTTTTATCCTCTTTTAAGTTTATTTATTTTTAATTTTGACAATTCTAAGACAGTTTCAAAATTATCTTCCTCACAAACTTTGTTTCGTCGTTCGAAACCACATTTCACACAACGATGCAAAATAATATATTTCCCATCTTTAAATTCCAAATCTATCGGTTTCATCAATCCGCCACATTCTTCTGCTCTGTCTCCCGGATTAATATCAACATGCTTTGAATACAAGCAATTCGGACAATGGTTGGTATATCCGTTTCCTTTTACTTCCGCCCCGCAATTTTCACAAACAAAATCTTCTCTTTTTCTTTGAAATTGTCTCATTACTATTTCCTAAAAAGCATGATATTACTCTTTTTTTATAAATGTATTAACATATAATTAGCATACTTTCAAATAAAGTAAACATATAAAACTAACTATTTAATTTTTCAGAAAATTAGACGTAAAAAATATTTGATTTTTATAACAAAATAGATTACCATCGACCAATCATTAAAAATTATGTTGTCTAACTATTTATATTATAAATTATGGAAAAAGTTATTGATTTTATTAATGAATTCTCTTGGAATTTTGTTATCCCGCTAATAATGTCTGTTGTAGGAATTGTTTTTTTCGTTGTTATTTATAGTAAAGAAAACAAACGTATTAATAAACACAGAAAAGACATTCAACAACAAATTGTTAATGAGGAATTTGCAAAAAAACTTGCAAACAAATATAAAGGCAATGAGGTAAATAACCATTAAAAACTTTGCGTTATGGAAATTTTTTTCATCAACTATGTAAATAGTTCAATGATACTATTTACGATAACTCTTTGTTCGGCAATTTACTTTGGGGTCACTTATGACTTATGGAAGTTGTTAACAAATAGAAAGGATTTACAGGAACTAACTCCTAGAGCCGTAGATCTTTTTAAAGAGAGATATGGCAAAACTCCAAGTAAAGCAGACCTACCTGTAATTAGTATTTACGAAAGGCAAAGTGCATACCTTTATGCTACATCCGAAAAGGTGATTAATGCTTATAAGACGCAGCAGAATATAATTCGTTGGTTGATGTTGTGGTATCTTTGGCCTTTTCCTGTCGCTTTCATTGGAACAACTATGACAATGATAAAATACGTAAGTTTCACACATCCATCATTTGTCGCTTGGTGTTTCTTTACAGCCATATGGACTATATTAGGCTTTGGTTTGATAGCAAAAGCATTAATAGCATCACGCATTGTAAAATTCGGTAAAAATGTTACCTACTTGAATTATTAAGTACAACAGTTTAACTTAATTAAACCCCTCACAATTTTAGTGTTGTGAGGGGTAAACTTTATCTAAGATTTGTATTACACACCAATAAAAAAACGCTCAAAAAGAGTGTTTTTTTATAGTGAAAGCTATGCGCCTCCGCACTGGTCGGGACTATAGGATTACTCTGCGCTGACGCTTGAGTTGCACAGGCGCTCATCAGCTAAAGCTGACCGCGATACTCCCATCTCGCTTTCGTTGGTAGTCGAACCTACTTTCTCGTAGGTTCAAAACCAATTCCACAATCCAATAAAAAAAGACACCGCAAAGGTGTCTTTTTTTATTGGTCGGGACTATAGGATTCGAACCTACGACATCTTGCTCCCAAAGCAAGCGCTCTACCAGGCTGAGCTAAGTCCCGCTTAACAGCAACAATAACTACCCTAATATTTTCATAAAAGCAAGCTTTTTTTTCAAAATTTATAACATATTTTCCAATCTTTTTTTATCAGCACTGCTTATTTTTAACTTAAAGAAAATTAAATCATCATTTATTTCACTACTTAATACTTCACAATTTCGATATATCCACGATATTTTTTTACCATCAGCAACACTGACTTTAATATCCGTAATTTCACTATTAATCGATAATTTGTCATCTATCAAAGACAAAAGCTTATCACAATTTTCTCCCGTAATTGCTGAAACTGCTATTTTTCCGGGCTTTAAGTTAATTAAAATGTCTTTCTTTTTATCTTCACTCAACTCATCTATTTTATTAAACACTTCAATATATCTGGGCGAATTTTCAAAATCATTAAATCCTAAATCTTCTAAAACTGTCAAAACATCTTTACGCTGTTCTCTTGAATTTTCAGATGCAATATCTCGTATATGTACAATCAAATCAGCAGACATAACTTCTTCCAAAGTCGCTCTGAAAGACATCACTAATTCATGTGGTAAATCCGAAATAAATCCTACCGTATCAGACAAAATAACCTCTCTTCCGGAAGGAAGTTTTATCTTACGCATTGAAGGATCTAATGTTGCAAACAGCAAATCTTTTGCAAAAACATTACTGTTTGATAATTTGTTAAACAATGTAGATTTTCCGGCATTTGTATACCCAACAAAAGCTACCGATGCATAAGGAACTCTTTTTCTTGCCGATCGCTGAATTTGCCTCGTTTGTTTTACTTTTTCCAAATTTTGCTTAATCTTTAATATTTTTTCATCAATAATTCGACGATCCAATTCTATCTGAGTTTCACCCGGACCACCCAAAAAACCGGCACCTCCACGTTGACGCTCCAAGTGCGTCCAACTTCTTACCAATCGACTGCGCTGATATGTAAGATGCGCCAACTCAACCTGCATTTTACCTTCTTTGGTTTTTGCTCTCTCCCCAAAAATTTCCAGTATCAACGCTGTTCGATCAATAACTTTAACTTGTAACTTTTTTTCTAAATTACGTTGCTGAATAGGTGTTAAAGATGTATCAAATACAATCAATTCGACATTCTGCAACTCAATTACATCTTTTAATCTGTCAATAACACCTTGTCCGATCAATGTTGCCGGCTTTACATTGCGAACATTCACAATTTCTTTATAAACAACATCCAAATCTATCGCTATAGCTAAACCAATCGCCTCTCGCAATCTGGCCTCAGCCGAAAGCGAAACACCCTGCCCATAGACATCAGGGAACACGACCGCTGTCTTGGTCGCAATATTTTTATTAAATTCTACAAATGACAATTTTATTAAATTTCAACAGCTTCACCAGGCATAATTGTTGATATGGCGTGTTTGTAAACCAACTGAGTATGCCCGTCCCTACGCAACAACAACATTGCATCATCAAAAAAAGTTATAATACCTTGCAATTTCACACCGTTTACTAAAAAAACAGTAACAGAAATTTCATCATTTTTTAATTTTTCCAGAAAATCCGTTTTATTTTCACTCATAGACGTTTCCTTTTTTTGTTATTATTTATAGAATATATACTAATAACATTTTTTTATTTATGTCAAAGACTTTTAACAAAAAATCTGTTCTGCCTGCTTAATCATTGAAGAATCAACATAAGCCAAAATTGTATCACCAACTTCTAATTTGGTTGTAATATTGGGAAAAATCAATTCATCCCCTCGCAACAACCCAATCACTCTACACATTTTTGGCAAATTCAGTTCTCCGATTTTTCTTCTTCCGCATGCTGTATTTTCATCCAACTTAACTTCCCAAATTTCCCCCATTCCTCGAGCTATAGAATAAGCTTCTTGCAACCTAGCTTTTCGAATCTCTTTTAAGATTTTAGAAATTGTAATTGCACTTCTATCAACCAAAATATTGTCTGTAATATTAAACATCAGATTATTATATGATGGTGTATTAATAACGGATATTGTTGTCCCCACACCATTTTTAGAAGCTAACAATGAAGCCAACAAATTATCTTTATCATATTCCGTTAACGCAATCGCCGCATCAGCCGAACTTATATTAGCCTCTTTTAAAATAACATCACTCATCATTTCACCATGTATCACAACTACTTGATTCAACTTTCGAGCCAACATCCGCGCTTTGTTTAAATCTTCTTCAATCAATCGACAAGAAACAACACTATCATCATTTTCTATCTGATTTCCCATATATTCAGAAATCTCATTTCCACCAAAAATAACCAATCGCTCATTTGCCGGTTTTTCTAAACCGAATTCCGATATAACATTATAAATTTCATCAGCCTTAACTAAAACATTAATTTGATCATCTGCCTGCAATGTCTCATACATATCAGGTAAAAAACTTTTATTATTGCGAATAATATTAATAAACGTCATATCTAATTCGCTGTTTTTTAACAATTCAGCCAACTGAACATTCAACAACGGACAATTTTCATTTACGTTTAATGTCAGAATATAATATTGTTCATTAAAAACCGGCAAAATTCCGGCACACCCCGGATATTGTAATATTTTCAAAATTTGTTCGGCAATATCAATTTCCGGTGAAATTAACAAATCTATGGGCAAATGCTTGTCATTATAAAGCATTCCCCACAAAGGATCTGTGAATGTTTGACTGTTAACACTGGCAATTTTTTTAGGAATTGCAAACAACGTATACGCTAACTGGCAAATAACCATATTTACCTCATCAACACCCGTAACAGCCACTATCATATCACAATCTTTTGCGCCGGCTTTTTCCAAAATATCCGGATGTGAAGGTTTCCCTTGAATTGGCAACACATCAAACTCCTTTGACAATTCATCCAAATCTCGCTGATTATTGTCAATTACCACAATATCGTTGTTACCTTTAACCAAATAACTTACAACACTTTTACCAACTTGTCCCGCACCGCAAACGATAATTTTCATCTCAGTTTATCCCTTCTTGTTGCAAAATTACTTCATCAAAAAACGCATTTATTTCCTCTAATGCACATTCCATATCATTAATTCTGACATATTTTTCTCTAAAACGTCTGGCATCTCTAAAATTTTTACAATACCAACAAACATATTTTCGAGATAATGCAAGCGCCAACTTTTTACCATAATAATCTTCTAACCAACTTATATGTTTCAGCAAAGTTTCTTTTATAAGGGTAATCGAAATATTTTTAGAATATTCACCATATTCTAAAAAATTATGAACCTGCGCAATTAACCAGGGTCTTCCCAATGTAGCACGCCCCAACATAACCCCGTCAACTTTAGTATAATCAATCATTTCTTTTGCTTTTTCAGGAGTATCAATATCTCCATTACCGACAACAGGTATTTTAACAGCCTGTTTAACTTCTGCTATAATATCCCAATCCGCAATTCCCGCATAAAAATCCGATCTTGTTCTACCATGAACAGTTATATATTCAGCCCCGCAATTTTCACACATTTTTGCAAAATCAACAGCATTAATGCTATTATGATCCCACCCTTTTCTAAATTTAACACTAACAGGAAGATTGGTATATTTTTTCACGGTTTCTATAATTTGTGCAGCTAACCTGGTATCTTTCATTAAATAAGAACCGGAATTATTAGATACAATTTTTTTTACGGGACACCCCATATTTATATCTATTGAAAAAGCTCCCAATTCTTCAGCTAATTTAGCCGCATCAGCAAACAACTCTGGCGTACTTCCGACCAATTGAACCACAACAGGATAATTTTCATCTCTGACATCTGCTATTTTATATGTTTTTGGATTTTTACGGGACAACGCATTTATTGCAACCATTTCCGAAACAATATTACCTCCACCGAAAGAATGAACCAATTTTCGCATGGGTTTATCTGTAATACCTGCCATCGGAGCCAAAAAAACTCTACTGTCTAATCCTTTTATAAACATTTATACCTTAAAGTCAAATTCACGATTATTCTTAAATACTAATCCCTCAACAACTGTTGATGAATTATCAACTTTACTGTTATTTTGATACGTTTCCGCTACATATTCGCTATTTGCAGGCACATTCTGTCCGATTAGCGAATAAGCTGCTTTTGCATCAACCAGATTATAACTTTGATCCTCAACTGACGAAACCGTTCGCAAAGTAATTTCATAAACTTCCGCCCCAAACCTTGGCGTTTCACCTTGCTTTTTTTGCACAATTTTAGAAGCCAAACGTCCTATCTGTTTTTGCAAACTGTTTATATAGTCATTATTTACAGATGATTTTGTCACGCCAAGTCAAACCCTTAATTTAGTTTATTTAATGCTCTTGCCAAAACATAATAAAGACGTCCCATATCAGCTCCTGAAATAACAGCCATCAAAGCCGCCGAATGTTCATGAGACTTAGATTTTTCTACCAAAGTTTCAAATTCTTTCATATATGTATCAACTAATTTTCGTAATTCATCATTCTTTTCAAATTCTTTACGCAAAGCACTAATTTGTGAATTACTCATATTTTTGGCAACAGATCTGATAAATACTTGAGTATCACCATTATAAAACTTCTTCCATAAATCTTCTTCATCACGCGGTTTTAACAACCTGTTTACATCCACAGAAACACTTTCTAAAACACTTATAATTTTTGCTGCATCTTTCAAAAATGTATCAACTTTAACATCTTTATATACCGTTGACAAACCTTTCATAACCTTTTCGGCTTTATTGGCCGTATCGGTAAGTGTTTTGGTTTGTATCGTTACAGTATCATTAAATCTAATACTTTCTTTAACAATATTTTGTCCTTGGGTTTCAAAAGCCTTTCCTGCATCCACTAAATCAGATAAACTCTTATTAACCTTATCTGCAGTATTGTCAGCCATTGCTGTCAAAGCTTGAGATTGTTTTACAAAAACATCTCCTGATGACAAAATACTATTAGAAATTCTTTCGGCATTAGCAGCCACTTCATTAAGCGTTGCTCTCAGCCTATCACCTGATTTTTCCATATGAGTAGCACTTAGCTTTACAGCATCGTCCATTTCTATTCCTAGTTTTTTCAAATCCTGTCCCAAACTTCTGACTTTATCATATGCATCATTAGCCCTGTCGGCCAATTTATTAGATGTATCATTCAAAACAGTATTAAAACAATCTACTAACTTTTTGGTATCTTCTGATATTTGAACCATTTTATTGCTTTGAACTGAAATCAAATTATTTATTTCAACCACTCCGGTAGATGTTTCTGCCGTAATAGTATTAAAACCGGCCAAATATTTTTCATATTCATTAAATACACCATTAATATTTTCAACAGAATGAAATATTGTTGTATCTAAATCCTCACTACACTGATTCAAACGCAAACTTGTCTGATCAATATTTTTTATAGAATCTTTTGCTGCTTTACTAATTGCATCACAAGCTTTCAATAATCTGTCACCCAAAACATCAAATTCATATGACAATTTTGTTGTTGTATCAAAAATATTACCGGTATTTTCTTTAAAATTAGTATTAATTTCTTGCATTTTAGTCGCAACATCAACAGTTGCATCTGTCAAATACTTAAATTGTTGCGCAAATGATGCTTCTCCTAACCTTGCTTGCGTAGCTAAAGTATTAATTACTTCAGTAATATTATTCTTTTGCACTTCAAGCATGTGTGCAATACCTTCACCTTGTGAAATCATCTTTAAACCGGTGTTTTCCATATATTTTGTTTGTTCATTAAATTTTTGCCATGTTGTCTCGTTTTCTTCCAACAAATCTTTTTGAATCTCTGACAAACGCGACGATGTATCTGAAATTTCTTGCAATGTTTCTCCGGCACTAATTTTCATTGTTGAAATTGCAGTATTAAAATCATCCAAATTAAGCTTTACAACATCCACAACACTATTTAACTTAGTAATCGCATCTTCAACAGTTTGTATTGTTAATTCGTGTTTAGCCGTCAAGAGTTTTTCAATTTCAGCTAATTCTTTAATTGATTTTTGTGAGTTTGCCACAACAGTTTCAGCTTTATGCCCTGTATCCTCCTCCAAAATTGTCAAACGAGCAAACAATTTATCGGCTCCCTCTTCTATTCCCGTCATCTGTTTTCTCAAAATTTCAGACATTCGATTTGTATTTTCTGAAACTTTCTCACAATAAGTGTTAAAATCTGCTTCTTGTTGACGGAATAACAAATTAATCGTAGCAATCTTATTATCTAAACCGGATACCGTATCTGTAATATATTCGGCAGCAACCTTTGATATATCATTAACCATATCGCTCTTAGCTGCAAAATCAGATATCGATTTATTCAAAACAGCTTCAGATGTTGTGGTAACTTCGTTAAGTTTCTTAATGTGTTTATCTAAATCATTACCTATTTTTTCGTTTTTATCTTCAATATTACTCGTCAATACTTCCATTGATTGCGACTGTTTAATTAAAATATTTTCAAATTGAGCAACTTTTGCCATTGTCCTGTTCGCTGAAGTATCAAACTGATTGGCCTGTTCAAGCAAATTATCATTAATGGTTTTACTTTTATTAATGGCATCATTACATTGCGTTAACATCTTAGCTATATTTGATTTCAAAACTTCCAAAATATTAGCTGCATCTTTTTCTAAAGTCTCTGATGCTGTTGACAATTCATCAATTTGACGTTTCAATTCATTCTTAATATCTTCAACATGAGCAGCTGTATCGGTAATATGTTTTTGTTGTTGAGCTAAAGATGCTTCACTTATCTGACTTTGTGTAACAACTATCGATGATGCTTCAGTTAAACTGTTTGTATGTTTATTCATCAACGATGCAACCTTATTTATACTCTCTATCGATTGAGCCGTTTGTACCATCATATTTTCGGTAGAAGCATTTATTCCTTTATCAACTTCCGCTAACTGATTCAAATTTCCTGCAATATTTTTTTGTAAAGTACTATAGCGATTATTCAAAACATCCGTAAGTCCAACAAGTTTATCAATACTATTACCACTTAACTTACCAAATTCATCAACTTTCATATTCAAACTATTAATATATGATACAATATCATCATTAGCAATCGAAACCTTATCATCTAAATAGTTTACACTCTCTGCCAAAGATGTTTCCACACTTTGCATTGCTGTAACAGCTTTATCGGAAACGTTCGTAAGATTCGCTACTTGCATAGCAACGGAATCCTCCAAATTAGAGGTTCTGACCATAATCTTATCCAACTCTTGAGCAATATTTTCACCGAACGCCGCAAATTTTTTATTAACTCCATCTGCCCGTTCATCCAAAACTTTTACAAAAGCGATAATATCTTTATTATGCTTAGTCAACGACTCTTCAATCTTTTGAATTTGCAAATCCACTACATTATCAACATCATCAAAACCTTTTTTTATGTTATTATTGATAATACCAACATTAGATATTGCTGTTTTTGTAATATCTTCCGTTTTATCTTTCATCTCTTTGGTTGCTTTCTCTAAAACCAACGTTAATTTTTGACTGTGATTATGTAACACATCTTCCATATCCGCAATTTCTTTAGCCACGGTTGTCTTTGCTAAATCACAGTTTGTCATAGCTAAATCAGCCACCTGTTTCAGTGAATTTGCTTGTCCGACCAAAACTGTTTGCATTTCACCTAAAGTACTGTTTGTTTTTTCGGCAATAAGTTTTAAACTATCATTTGCTTTTACCATATCAATAGTTGAACCATTGGTTACTTCTCTTAACAAAACAGCAGTATCATTAATTTCCTTAACTTTTGGCAAAAGTTTATCAAATAATGTCATCAAAGACTTTTCAATACCGTTACTGTCATCCATAAACTCTTTGTTTAACTGAGCAAACCTTTGACTTGATACTTGTGTCTTATTCAACATATTATCAAAATTAGCCATTAAAAATTTAACACCATCACTAAGTTCCACAATCGTTTTGGTTGAATAATTATCTAATTTTCCTACTAATTTGGCAAAATCATCCACGTTGTTTTTTATAGCATCTTTAATTTGTGATGTTTGTTCATGAGCCAATTTTGAAACCTGTTGCAATTCAACAACTTGCGAACGGATTGCATCAGCCATTGCTTTCGCGGTCTGGGGAGCACCGTCTTCAGGATAAACCAGCTGATTCATATATGCGCGTAAAAACTTTGCCTCTTGCTTAAAAGATGTTCCGCGGTCAATATAAGCCATAACAACCCAAATAATTGCTAAAGGCAATGTAACACCAGCCAAAAAACCACCAAATTCATCAGGCATCATCAAAAACAAATTTGACCACCCAAAAAATTGAGTTATATAAATCAATACAATAGCAAACCAAACAATACTTACACTAACCATCAACTTGTGTAAATTAGTATTTAGCCAAGATTGCTTTTCTTCTATTTCAATTGAATTTTGATAATTATTGTTTTCATTCATAAACTGCGGTAAAACTGTAACCTTACCGTTATCAGCTGTTTTATCAGACATCTGAAACATTCCCCATAAATAAAAAAAATCCCCATAGCTTTAAAACAAAAGCCATGAGGCATTATAAGCATATTTTTTAAAATTGGAAACACTATTAAATATCTATGGACGTTTATCCACAAACTTTATTCACTTAATTTTTTTCTTCTTTCTTCAATACATAAATCAATTTTTGCATAGCTCGTGTTTTCATCTCACTTTCACTCAAATTTGCAGGAAGAACCACAACCGCCTCTATAGCCGTATTTGGTTCAATTGCAGTAACTTTTACCACATTTCCTTGTTTTACAAATTCAAACAAAACCTCAGACATAACCGCTACTTCAAAAATTTATTTGTTTTTGCAAATCCGAACGGTGCCAATTTTCCGACTTGCGCACGATGCCCCAACCATGTAATCAAATCTTTTTCAATACTGATACCGCCCGATCTGTTATAGCTGAACCCGTCTTCCTCTTTAAATATTTGAATATCACTTAAGCCACCGTCTTTATATTTCTGCAAACAAACACCATGACCGCGAGCCATTGTCGGCACTTCTTCAAGTTTAAACACTAATATTTTGCGATTATCACCGATTGTTGCCACCATATCACCGACAATTTTTTTACAGAACATCGTTTTTTCACCTTCGGCAACATTCATAATTTTACGTCCTTGTCTGGTTTGTGCTACCAAATGATTCTCATCGACAATAAAACCATAACCCTTATTAGATGCAATCAAATATGATGCTTTTGGCTCAAAAACAAACATATCCGTAATAGTATCATTGTTCCCAACATCAACCATCAATCTCAGTGGTTGTCCGAAACCTCTACCTGAGGGAATATCACAAGCATTAATATTAAAAAACTTTCCGGATGAATCAAACAAAACTATCTTATCCGTCGTTTGCGCATGAATAGCCAATAACAAACCGTCATCATCCTTAAATTTAAATTCGTCCGTCAATGAAACATATCCTTTCATACAACGAATCCATCCTTTTTCAGACAAAATAACGGTTATCGGTTCTTTTTCAACCAATGCTTCCATTGATATATCTATGCTTTCCAAATCAACTTCGGCAAATTCAGTTCTCCGACGCCCCAATGCTGTTTTTTTACCAAATTTTTCTTTAATTGCTTTGATTTCCTCAGCAACTTTTTGCCAACGCAAATTTTCATCAGACATCAGCTTATCAAGTTCTTCTTTTTCTGAAGTCAAATCATCATATTCTTTTCTGATATCAGCTTCTTCCAATTTTCGAAGGTTTCTCAATTTCATATTCAAAATTGATTCAGCCTGAATTTCACTCAAGTTAAAAGTAACCATCATCTTATTTTTAGGATCATCATCCTCACGAATAATTCTGATAATTTCATCCAGATTTAAATAAGCAATCAAATAACCTGATAAAATTTCAAGCCTGTTAATAATTTTTTGCAAACGATGGTTCGTGCGTCTTTCCAAAACTTTGATACGATGATTTAAAAATTCTCTCAAAACTTCGGCAATACTCATAACTCTGGGAACACCGTCTGAATCCAACACATTCATATTCATATTAAATTTGGATTCAAGCTCTGTATTTTTAAACAAAAGTTCCATCAACATATTAGCGTCAACATTTCGATTTTTCGGTTCCAAAACAATACGAACATCTTGAGCTGATTCATCTCTGACATCATTTAACAGAGGAACTTTCTTTTCTTGCAACAACAGAGCAATTCTTTCAATAAGCTTGGACTTAACCACTTGATATGGTATCTCACTAACTACAATTTGATACTGCCCCATTCCAAGGTCTTCTTTTTCCCATTTTGCTCTAACCCTGAAATTTCCTTTTCCTGTTGTATAGGCATCTAAAATCGTAGCAAATTTATCAACAATGATTCCGCCGGTAGGAAAATCAGGACCTTTTAATTTTCTGACCAAACTTTCAATTGTTGCATCAGGCTTCTCAATCATCAAAAGTAAAGCATCACAAACCTCAGACAAATTATGAGGCGGAATATTAGTTGCCATACCCACAGCAATACCGTTTGACCCGTTGCATAACAAGTTAGGTACCGCCCCAGGCATTACAACCGGTTCTTGCTCCTCTCCATCATAAGTATCTCTGAAATCAACGGCATCTTCATTCAAACCTTCCATCAAAGCAATGGCATATTCGGTTAATCTGGCCTCGGTATAACGCATTGCAGCCGGGCTATCACCGTCTATATTACCAAAGTTACCCTGTCCGTCTACAAGCGGATAGCGCACCGAAAAATCTTGTGCCAACCGACACATCGCCCCATAAACGGAACTATCACCATGAGGATGATATTTACCGATAACATCACCGACAACACGTGCGCATTTCTTAAAACCTGACTTAGGATCCAGATGGAGTTGTCTCATCGCATACATCAAACGACGATGTACCGGCTTTAATCCGTCTCTGACATCCGGAAGAGAACGAGACACAATTGTCGACATCGCATACGACAAATAACGACTACTTAATTCTTCCGCCAATGCAACTGTTTTTATTTTTTCTTCTATCTCAGCCATTTACAATCCTAAACATTCCATATAATTTCTGCCAAATTAACACGACAATCCGGAAATTTCAAGTTGTGAATTGCAAAAAAGTTTTTATTGAGGAAAAATTCCGTCATTCTCAACAAATCCGCCACTTCTGCATTTGTAGGCTCAAAATTTTGCTCAACCACAAAATGCGGAAATTTAAATAATCTGTCTTTATACGGCTCGCCGGATTCTTTACAAACAGCTTTTGCCGATTTCGGAGAAACAAATTCCAAATTTTCAGTCTTTCCTGTTGCCGAACACTCGCTTAAATCAATCCCTATCCCCAAAAAATCCAACAAATAAAATTCAAACAAAGAATAATTCATTAACCAATGTTTTTCATCTATCAGATTAACAAAACTTTCAACCCAATAATAAAATCTATCCAAAGGTTGCAATTCCGGCAAACACAGATTACTCAATACACAAAAACAAGACAGCACTCGTAATTTATCGGCAGACGATATAAAATTAACGGCATATGGTTTTATCAACTCTGTTTTCAGCAACAACATATTATCATCAACACGCGACCACGCATCAATTTTTATTTTATTTCCTAACTGAAAAACAGCCAAATTTTTTTTAGAAACACCAGACTTCACATATCCGCAAACTTTGCCGTATTCCTTGCATAAAATCGTCAATACTAACGATTTTTCGCCATGTTTTCGACAATTTATAATATATCCCTCATCTGTAAATTGCATTTTCTAAAAATAATCACTAATTTTTGTCTTAGTCAAAACATCATATTCTTTTAAATATGACAACATATTCTTCATATCTTTTAAAGCAATTGTATTAGGACCATCTGACAAAGCCTTATCCGGATTTTCATGCGTTTCAACAAACAATCCGCCTATTCCGGCAGCAATAGCAGCTCGAGCCAAAACAGGAGCCATTTCACGATTACCTCCGGTAGCAGTTCCTAACCCTCCCGGTTTCTGTACCGAGTGTGTACAATCAAAAATAACCGGACACCCTGTTGTTTTTGCCATTGTCGGAAAGCCTGTCATATCAACTACTAAAGTATGATATCCGAATGACGTACCGCGTTCTGTCAAACAAACACTGCTGTTTCCGGCATCCAAACACTTCTGAACAGCATTTTTCATATCTTCAGGAGCTAAAAACTGTCCTTTTTTAATATTTACAACTTTACCAGTCTTAGCGGCAGCTACCACCAAATCAGTTTGTCGGCACAAAAATGCCGGAATTTGTAACATATCAACATGTTTTGCAACTTCTGCACATTGTCCGGCTTCATGAACATCAGTAACTATAGGAATATTATCATAAAGACGTTTTATCTCATCAAATGTTTCCATTCCTTTATCAAAACCTACACCACGAGCGCCATTTATAGAAGAACGATTCGCTTTATCAAATGATGCTTTAAATATATAGGGAATATTCAATTCTCCGGTAATATCAATCATTGCACCACAAATATCGATTGCATGTTGCTTACTTTCAATCTGACATGGACCGCAAATCAAAGCAAAAGGCAAACGATTACCTATCTCAACATTACCAACTTTCACGATTTTTTGTTCCATAGCTACACCTTTCATAGATAGTTCAACATGACGAGCAAAATATCATTTATTTCATATTTTTGCAACCAATAAATTAAAAACCAATATAGACAAAAAAATATTTATATTTTTAATTATCTTGACAACCATTAGTTTATCATATAAAAACAATAATTATTATCACTTTATATTAAAGAGTATGAAAATGAACTATTCAAAACAAAGGAATCTTATTTTAGCGGCTGTACAAAACGGCCCTCATCACCCCACTGCCGAGCAAGTGTACGAACAAGTACACAAACAAGATGCTCACATATCTTTAGCAACCGTATATCGTAATCTTAACCAACTTGCCGAAAATGATATAATTAAAAAAATAGATCATCTGGACAATCAAGCTCACTTTGACCACACTTTGAGTGATCATTATCACTTCATCTGTTCAGAATGTTCTTGTATTATTGACATCGATTGCAATATCGTATCTAATCTCAAACAACACCTTTTGACACAAAACGGTTTAAGTGTTGACAGTATTGAGCTGTCATTTCATGGCTTATGTCCCGAATGTCAAAAGAAAAATATAACTAACCACAAGGAGTAAAACAAATGGAACTAAAAGGTTCAAAAACCGAAAAAAACTTAATGGATGCTTTTGCAGGTGAATCTCAGGCTCGCAATAAATATACTTATTATGCATCAAAAGCCAAAAAAGAAGGTTATAATATTATAGCAGCCAAATTTGAAGAAACAGCCAACAACGAAAAAGAACATGCCAAAATTTGGTTCAAATTACTTCATGGTGGTGAAGTTCCCTCCACAATGGAAAACTTAAAAGATGCTGCTGAAGGCGAAAACTACGAATGGACAGATATGTATGCTCGTATGGCTAAAGAAGCTCGCGAAGAAGGTTTTACCAAAATTGCCGCATTGTTTGATATGGTAGGTAAAATCGAAAAAGGCCACGAAGAACGCTATCAAGCTTTGTTGAAATCACTAACCGAAGGTACCATCTTTAATCGTCCTACAAAAGTAATTTGGGAATGTGCAAACTGCGGTTGTCGCATTGAATCCGCCAATGCGCCTGCCAAATGCCCTGTTTGCGATCATCCGCAATCATATTTCTTTGAATTACAAGAACAATTCTAATCAAAATATTCAAAAAACCAAAGCCCATTCTTTTCAGAATGGGCTTTTTCTATAACCAAAAAACTTGATTTATGCTTCAACAGCTTCTTCTACAAGTTTCAAACTTCCGGCAACAGTTTTTTCTCTTTCAGTCTTAAGCTCATAGCTCACCTTTGCATTTTCACGCAAAGTAAACATACCGGCCTCTTTAACAGCTGTAATATGTACAAAAACATCATTACCGCCCTCATCCGGAGTAATAAAACCATACCCTTTTTTCTTATTAAACCATTTAACTGTTCCTGTTGCCATCTCGAATAATCCTTCACTTAAAAACAGGTTGATATAGAAGCGCAAAAAACATCGCTCCATGATTCATTCATCACGTCATTAAGTGTAATACAGTATTTTTTTGTTGGCAAGAATATTTTAGCTAAACATACTTGGAAATTAACAAGATATTCTTATTTTAAATAGCACATCAACACCAAAGAAAGGAAAACAAAAATGCGCAAATATATTGCTTTGATATTACTTTTACCGACTGCATTTATGATTATTTCCGGCGCAGCCAATGCCCAACGCAAAAACACTACAGCTCACGATGTTCCCTCCAAAATCGAAGCTGATATCAAAAATTTCGAAAAAGACATAAAAGAAAAAACAGACAAATATGATTGCAAATGCAAAGAAATTAAACATTGTTGCAAAAAGTGCAAAAAAATGCGCAAAAAACACAAAAAAGAAACTAATAATTAATTTTCAACAAAAAACTTCACAAAATTAAAATATGTGTTATAGTCATTACTCGCATGCCTGCACCAATGGGGGTGTGGGCATTTCATTACGTTATGAAAAGGAATAAACAAATGACTATAAAAAAACTTAGAAAAGATAATTACCCTGAGTGGTATCAATGTGTTGTAGCTGAATCTGATATGGCTGAAAACTCTTCATCTCCCGGCTGTATGGTTATAAAACCTTGGGGATATGGAATTTGGGAGCGTATCAGAGACGTTTTCGATGAAAAAATTAAATCAGCAGATCATGAAAATTGTTATTTCCCAATGTTTATTCCGCTTTCATTTTTTCAAAAAGAAGCCGATCACGTTGAAGGATTTGCTAAGGAAATGGCTGTTGTAACTCATTCTCGTTTGGCTTCAGAAAACGGTAAACTAAAACCCTCATCTGAGCTTGACGAACCTCTTATTGTTCGTCCGACATCCGAGGCCATTATTGCCGATTCTTTTTCCAAATGGGTAAAATCATATCGTGATTTACCGGTTTTAATCAACCAATGGGCCAATGTTGTACGTTGGGAAATGCGCCCTCGCCTGTTTTTACGTACTCGTGAATTTTTATGGCAAGAAGGCCATACTGCTCATTCTTCAGCAACCGAAGCAGAAGCAGAAACAAAATGGGCTTTGGAAGCATATCGTGAACTCAGTGAAGAAACTTTGGCTATGCCGGTATTAGTAGGTCGCAAACCGGAACACGAAAAATTCCCCGGAGCAATTGACACCTATTGTATTGAAGCAATGATGCAGGACGGCAAAGCTCTGCAAGCCGGAACATCTCACTTTTTGGGACAAAATTTTGCTAAATCGGCCAACATATCGTTTGTCAACAAAAACAATCAACAAGAATATGCTTATACAACATCTTGGGGGGTATCAACACGCCTTATCGGTGGCGTTATAATGACTCATGCCGATGACGAAGGAATGGTTACACCACCTAAGATTGCTCCGTACCAAATTGTTATTGTGCCGGTTATCAAAAACGAAGCCGATACCGATGCTGTTATGGCTTATATCAAAGCATTACAGGCAGATTTGCAAAAACAAACTCCATTTGGTGAAAAAATACGTGTAAAACTGGACAAACGAGATAAGGCATCAGTTGACAAATTCTGGGAATGGACACGTAAAGGTACTCCGATTATTTTAGAAATCGGCAAACGCGATGCTGACGGCAATAACCTTATGGTTAAAACACGTATTCATATCAATACTCCCGAAGGCAAAAAAATCATCTCTCGTGATGAATTTGTTAATAATGCCGCCAAATATATCGAAGATATCCAAGCAGCAATGTTCGCCAAAGCCAAAGAACGTATGGATAACAATATTCGCACCGACATCACAACCAAAGAAGCGTTTGCTGAATATTTTGCTAATTCCAACGAATGGATTGAAGACGGCAAACAAGGCAAAGTTGCTTTTGTTCGCGGTAAATGGTGTGGTGATGATGCAACCGAAGAAATCTTAAAGTCAATGAAGATAACCATTCGTTGCATTCCTTTTGACCAATCCGGCACAAGCGGGGAATGTTTGCTTACCGGCAAACCGGCAACGATGGACGTTATTTACGCCAGAAGTTATTAATCAACATCTTAAACAAAAGCCTCTCTTTTCAGAGAGGCTTTTGTTTGATTAATAAAAAAAACTACGGCTAAGTTAGAAAAGAACTAAGACCATGGGCGGAAATGAATTTCCGCCCTTTTCCTTTTTTTATCATATTATATTATTTCATATCTTTTTGGTTTTGACCTTGTTCTACATAGGTTTCAACCTGACGAGCTGCTTTTTTGGCCAAAGCTATACATCCCGGACCGGCAATACAACCGCCCTCACAACACATAACTTCAATCATATTATTTTCACACCCTTTTGTAGCATAGCGTTTCAATAATTTGATATTTTCTTTACTCAAACCATCGATTCTTTCCGGTCTGAAATCAACCTTTCCTTCAACCAAATTACCAACCGCAGCGGCAACACCGCCGGACAGCGGATATTTACGTGCTTGTGCTGACGAAACTTTTGCAAATTCTGTCGGTTCACAATCACCGATTTCGATTCCGGCACCGACAAACATTGCTCCGATTTCTTCAAATGTCAAAACATAATCAACATTAGGATCATATTCGGCCTCTGTACGTTTTGCCAAACAAGGACCTACAAACACGGAAATACAATCCGGTTGCTCTTTTTTAAGCATCTCAGCCGTATAATACATCGGCGTTTTCGTATTTGATACATACTCTTTTAATTCCGGAATATGAACTTGTGCCGCTCTGTAATAAGCCGGACAACAAGAAGTTGTCATAAATTTAGCACCTTCTTCCATACGCTCAATAAATTCTGCCGATTCATTTGTTGATGTAATATCAGCACCGGCTGCAACCTCAACAACATCAGCAAATCCGGCTTTTTTCAAAGCTCCGACAACTTGTTTCAATTCAAACGGAAACTGTCCGACAACCGCAGGAGCAAGCATTGCCACGACTTTTTTGTCACTATTGTGTATCAAATTTAATACATCAACTAATTGCGAACGTTCTACAATCGCTCCAAAAGGACAAGATTGCAAACATTTACCGCAAGAAATACAAGCTTCTTCATCAATATGTTCAACCCCGTTCTCATCTTTTCTGATTGCACCTACAGGACAAGCTTCTTCACAAGGAACCGGCAACTTAACAATTGCATGATACGGACAGACTTCCATACATTTTCCGCAAGAAACACACATATCAGGATCTATATGAGATTTTCCGTTTACAAACGAAATAGCTTGCTTTGGACAATTCATAACACACGGACGAGCAAAACACCCTCTGCACGCATCAGTAACCATATATTGCGACTTAACACATGCCGAACATGCAATATCAATTACCGACAAACAACTTTTAGCATGATTTTGACGTTTTAACGCTTGTTTGCCATACTCACGCAACGTTGTAACCTCGCTAACTTCTTCTTGAGGTGTAATTCCCATAGCAGCCATAAGACGATACTTCAAAATGGCTCTATCTTTATAAATACAACAACGGCTTGAATCATAGTCCTTAGGACGCATCTCTATAGGAATCTCATCCGCTGTTTCAAAACGATCTTTATAAAAACTTTCAACAACCTTAACCAGAATTCTTGTGCGCATCTGGTTTGCATAATTCTTAGGTATTAACAATTCTCTTCTTCCTCTTTTGCAATTACTTCTCTGATCTTAGATACAACTTTTTCCAATGTTGCTTCTTCAATTAATTCTCCGTTAACTTCAACAAAAGGTCCTTTGTTATAACCACCTTTATTACAATGATTCATACATCTGACCTCTGTAATTTCGATTTTATCAGCCAAATCTTCCGGAGCCGAAAACTCCAAAGCTTGAACTTGCGGCGCACCCATTACAAAACAAGCTGTTCCCGCACAAATTTTTACTTTTACTTTTTCCATCTGCTTTTATCCTTTTTTATTAAACATATTTAACGCTTATCTCTTTTAAGAATTTGCTTTGCAGAATTCTAAAAATCTTTTTAACAATATTTCTGCGAATGTCAAGCTCCATCGGCAAATTTGGATCCTGATGAGCTTCATTTATTTTTGTTCCGACAACAAAATCAATTTTATCTGAATCCAACAACAATCTGGTCAATCTGGTTGCTGCGTTATCTTTGTCTTCGTCAAGACCTTCTTTCAACATCCGATAAACATCCGTCAGAGTAAGAATTCCTTCTGTTACCAAATCAATTCCTGGCATTATTGATGCCATAGGTATATTAGGATCAAAGGTTGTTTTATCCATTTCACACTTCAGACAAAGCTCTCTTTCAATAATATTTGCCGTAGTACCGCCGCAAATTGCCGTTTTTCCATCATAATAATCTATCATTTCAGCAATCTCTTTGTCTTTTTCCTCATCAAACGGCGGACCACTCAACAACAACAATTTTCTGGGCTTTCTAAAATAAACAACCGTACAACTTATATCATCTCCGGCCTTTCCTTCGGGTTCTTTTGAAAGTGCCTCATGAACTATAGCTTCAGCTAAATCTGTTGCAGAAATATGCGGATGACGTCTTATTTGATTTTCAATAAACTTCCACACACCTTCCCGTTGCCACCCTAACGGATATTTAGGATTTCCCAATCCTGCTTGTGTAACTCCGTCAGACATAATTATGATTCTGTCTTCTTCTTGAGCTAAAAATTGGTAAACATTTATAATTCTATCTTTCCAATTTTCAGCCGTAATTTCATGATGAGCCGGACAATATTGCTGAAAATCTCTGACAATAAAACACCCCGGATTATCCATTTCATAAATTCTTGTTTTTCCTTCGAGCATTGCATCAATTATTGAAAAAGTTGCATAGCTTATTTTTCTTACCTGACAAACAGGCAAGGCTTGCATCATCACTTCGGCCGAACGAACCAAATCCAAATCACTCTCAACAAACTTAATTGCCATTCTTGATGTCATTGAAGACAAAATATTTGCTTTTACTCCGCTTCCCAAACCATCAGACAAAACTGTTATTATACGCTGCTCTTCCGGCAATTTTTTCGATGCTACCGAATCACCAAAACAATTCTCACTATATTTATGTTCTTGATGTGAGCCTATTTCAATATAAAGAGAATCGCTCATCAACTATTCCTTCTGTTTCGAATCGTTATATTGGGTCTGTCTGTAACATCTCCGGCATAATCCTTTGCTATAGAACGCAACAAAACCTCTGTTTCTGCCATATGTTCACCTAATGTACACGCAATTTGTTGTACCGTTGCCAAATTCTTTTCAATAACTTCTTTAGCCTTTTCTGCTATTTTTTCACGCTTAATTTCAACATTGGTAACATCTTCGATTACTCCGCCGACAACCTGTTTTTGCTCGATATTAAACACCATAACATCATAAACTTTATCATTATGATGAGCATTTTCTCGTTTTACATCTTCACCCAAGTCCAACGAAGCAGAAAATAAATTTGTAAAACTTATAAAATCACGTAAATTAGCTCCGATTAAATTTCCTCTGTCATATATATCGGCATGTGCCTCATCATTCCAAAAAGCATCTAAAAATTGTTCATTATACTCTATAATTGAAAGCTTTGAATTTACAATTACAATAGGAGACGGAATACATTTCAACAATGCATTGGCCTTGCGCTGAGCCTGATGTTTGATATGCGACACACACATATCAATTTCAGCCTTTCCATCCAAAATAGCCTTTGCAAAATTTCTACAATTATCATATCCGCAAGCATTACAATTTATCTCATCTTCTATTGTATGTTTACCTAAAATTTTCAACACTCTTTTTATTTGTTCTTCATCATATATTTTACTTACAACAGGGGCATTCTTATATTCACAAGTTATATCAATTTCATTTTTTCTTTTTCCGGTATTTTTGGAAATTTTAACATCATTCAACACTCTGGCTCTTTTTTCAAATCCTGATTTATGACCTCTGGTGCAAGGTCCGTTTACACACCCTCCTTCACAAGCCAAACATTCTATAAACACCGGATTTTTAGGATGCGTCCCTTTAATATCAGATAATTCCCTTTGAATATTATCCAAACCTGTTAACTGCATCATATAAACGTGATCGGTCTTTTTATAACGCTTTATTGTTTCAATCATTCCTCCTTCAATAGGATAATAGCGTCCCTCTTCCGCATTTTTATAAATAAAATCAATTCCTTTTCGAGGTTCAATATTATGATAATTAATACCGGCCTCACGGAACCATCTGCGCAAATCCCTAAAAGAGATACTTAAATTTAACAAATTACCGTTTCTATCTGCTTCAAACTTCTTTGCAATACAAGGACCTACAAAAACAATCTTTATATTTTTTCCCAGTTTTTCTCTCATTAATTTACAATGAGCCAACAAAGGCGATACAACCGGTGTCAAATTTTCAGTCAACTCCGGCATATATTTATTAATATATTCCACAAAAGACGGACATGCCGTTGAAAGATATATGCCATTTGTTTTATCTGACAAAAAATCAGCCAAATGTGCCGAAACTTCTTCTGCCCCTACAGCTGTTTCACTAACACCTGAAAAACCTAACTTTTCAATTGCCGTAAGCAGTTGTTCTTTTGTAACATTATCAAATTCTGCTATCCATGAAGGCGCTAATGATACATAAATTTTTTCGCCGGTTGCCAACATATTTTTAGCTCTTGTAACATCATCTCTATCTTGTTTTGCTCTTACCGGACAAACTTTATAGCACGTACCGCAAGCAACGCATAATTCAGGCACTATTTGTGCCGAATTATCTTCAATTTTTATTGCTTTTACCGGACATCTTCTTACACACTTATAACAATCCTGACAATTATTTTTAACCGTAAACAACGGATGAATTCTGCTGGACATTGAAACTTACCCCTTAAAAACTTTATCAAGAATATCTATAAGTGTTCCTGAATCAACATTATTATATTCAACCCCTTCAATCGTAAGATTAGGTCCCTTAGAACACAAATCACAACATCTTAATCCGCTGAGTTCTATTTCTGCCTCTAAGTTATTATCTTTAAGATACTTTGATATAAGTTGTAAATTTTGGTTATTTCCTCTTGCAAAACAAGAACTCCCCATACAAATTTGTATCTTTTTAGACATTAAACCATCCTCCTCCGATTAAAGGGGTTATTTTACATAGTCATCCTATATTTTTCCGTTAAAAGCATCAAGATAAATTTTTCTTATATCTTCCATTAACGGATAAACAGGATTTGCACCGGTGCATTGATCATCAAAAGCATTCTCAACCAACCAATCCAGTTTGGCTTCAAAATCTTTTTTACTTATACCCCAGTCTTTAATAGATGCCGGAATATCAACTTCTTTTTTCAAAGCTTCAATAGCTTCAATTAAAGCATCGATTTTCTCATCTTCCGTTTTACCTTTCAAATTCAAATTATTTGCAATTTGAGCATAACGTCTTTTAGCTTCCGGCATTTTATATTGCGGGAAAATTGCCTGCTTGCGCGGACAATCGGTAGCATTATACTTAATAACCTGATTAATCAATAATGCATTAGCAATACCATGCGGAATATTAAATGCAGCCCCCAATTTATGTGCCATTGAATGACACAATCCCAAGAAAGAGTTTGCAAATGCCATACCGGCAATTGTAGCTGCGTGATGCATTTTCTCTCTTGCTTTCGGGTCATTAGCACCTTCTTTATATGCTCTCGGCAAATATCTGAATACTTGCTTAATGGCTTCTAAAGCTGTCGAATTAGTAAAGTTTGTAGCCATAACCGACACATAAGCTTCAATAGCATGAACCAATGCGTCAATTCCACCTGCCGAAGTCAAACCTTTAGGCATATTATCAACAAAATTTGCATCAATAATAGCCATATTCGGTGTCAATGCATAATCAGCCAACGCATATTTTACATGTGTTTCGTCATCTGTAATAACAGCAAAAGGTGTAACTTCAGATCCTGTTCCTGACGTCGTTGGAATAGCCACCATAGAAGCCTTTTTACCCAATTCACCGATAGTACAAATACGTTTTCTGATGTCCATAAAACGCATTGCCACATCTTCAAATGCGATTTCCGGTTTTTCATATTTAAGCCACATAACCTTAGCAGCATCCATCGGAGAACCGCCACCGAATGAAATAAATACATCCGGCTTAAACACATTAATCATAACAAGAGCTTCTTCAATAGTAGCTATTGTCGGATCTGGTTTAACATCAAAGAAAATTTGATATTCAATATCCATATCTTCCAGTACATTGGTAATAGCATTAACCATACCGGAATCAAATAAATATCTATCCGTAACAATAAAAGCCCTTTTCTTTCCTTCTAATTCTCTCAAAGCAACATCCGTTGCTCCGCGCTTAAAATAAATTTTTGGTGGAACTCTGAACCACAACATATTTTCTCTCCTCTCGGCAACGGTTTTATAGTTTAACAAATGTTTTACACCAACATTTTCACTCACTGAGTTGCCTCCCCATGATCCGCAACCCAATGTTAATGACGGCTCCAATCTAAAGTTAAACAAATCTCCTATACCTCCTTGAGATGAAGGAGAGTTAATTAATAAACGACCTGTAGGCAATTTTGTCGCAAAATAATCAACTCGATCTTGTTTGCGAGTATCCGTATAAAGCACAGATGTATGCCCCATTCCGCCAAGTTCTACCAAAGCCAAAGCCTTATCAACAGCTTTTTCAAAATCATCAGCTTTATACAAAGTCAAAATCGGAGACAATTTTTCATGAGCAAACGGATTTGTTACATCAACTGATGTTTGTTCTGACAACAATACCTTTGAATATTCCGGAACGGAAATCCCTGCCATTTTAGCAATTTTTACTGCAGGTTGACCTACTATTTCCGGATTAACACCTTTCGGCGTTAATATAATTTTAGCCAACTTATCAGCTTCTTTTGCTGTTAACAAATACGCACCGCGACGCACAAATTCCTGCTTAACTTTTTCATAAACGGATTTAATGGCTATAACAGATTGTTCCGAAGCGCAAATCATTCCATTGTCAAAAGTCTTAGACATCAATATATACGATACAGCCATTTCCAAATCAGCTGTTTCATCAATAACGGCCGGAGTATTTCCCGCACCGACACCTAATGCCGGTTTTCCTGATGAATATGCAGCCTTTACCATACCGGGACCGCCTGTCGCTAAAATTCCATGAACATCAGGATGTTTCATCAACATGTCTGTAAGCTCCAAAGACGGCTCATCAATCCATCCTATAATATTTTCCGGAGCACCTGCTTTAACAGCTGCTTCATAAACAACTTTAGCTGCTTCGATTGTTGATTTTTTAGCTCGTGGATGTGGTGAAAAAATAATTGCATTACGTGTCTTCAAACAAATAAGTGATTTAAATATAGCCGTAGATGTCGGATTTGTTGTCGGTATAACACCGGCAACGATTCCCAAAGGTTCTGCCACAATCTTAATTCCGTTTGTCTTATCAGATTTTATAATACCGCATGTTTTTTCATTTTTGTATTTATTGTATATATATTCTGACGCAAAATGGTTTTTAATAATTTTATCTTCAACAACACCCATTCCCGTATCACTCGCCGCCATTTTAGCTAAAGGAATACGAGCCTTATCTGCTGCTGTAGCCGCAGCCTTAAAAATACGATTAATTTTATCCTGTTCAAACGTTGCAAAAACTCTTTGAGCCTCTTTAACTTTTTTTATCAAGGCTTCCAAATCTTTTACTGTTTTAACTTCTTTATTTGCCATTCTTAGACCTCATATAAAAATTTACCACAACATTAAATTATACATTTCAATTATTAAAAAAGGTTTACCATACACGGTAAACCTTTTTTAGATAGATTATTTTAGTTGCGCTTGATACAAAGACGCATAAACAGAATTTTTCTTTTTCAATAATTCATCATGCGACCCCAATTCAACCAATTCACCATAATTAATAACAGCTATCTTATCCGCATTTCTGACTGTAGACAAGCGATGCGCTATAATAAACACAGTTCTGTCTTTCATCAGATTATCAACGGCTTTCTGAACAACAGCCTCAGATTTATTATCTAATGCCGATGTAGCTTCATCCAAAATAACAATCGGAGCGTTTTTTAAAAAGGCTCTTGCAATAGCAATTCTTTGTTTTTGCCCACCGGAAAGCAAAGCTCCTCTTTCCCCAATCTGCGTATCTAAACCTTTATCAAGACTGGCAATAAACTCATCCAAACAAGCATTTTTAATTGCCGCATTCACTTCTTTTTCTGTGGCATTATGATTTCCCAACATTATATTATCACGAATCGTACCGGAAAACAAAAAATTATCTTGAAAAACAACTGCAATATTATCCCTGACAGAATCTAGATCCAAATCACGAACATCAACACCATCAAATAACAAAGCACCAGATTTTACATCATAAAACCTTGGCAACAAATTTACCATCGTAGTTTTTCCGCCACCAGAATTTCCGACAAAAGCAACCGTTTCTCCTTTTTTGATTTTCAAATTTATATTTTTCAAAACAGGTTTATCAGCATCATACTCAAAACAAACATCCTTATATTCTATTTCCTTCTTCACTTTGGACATTTTTTGAGCTTTCTTTTTATTCACAATTTCAGGTTTACTGTCCAATAATTCAAACACTCTTTCCATCGCCATCAAAGCCGTTTGAACAGCATTATAATTATTACCGATAGCTTTAATCGGAGTATAAAGCATAATTAATGCAGCAATAAACGAAACAAAATTACCGGGAGTTATTGCATCTGTTACAATTAAATAACTTCCCAACCAAATAACCGCCGCAATACCTATTGAAACAATAAAGTGCATCATCGGAGACATAATTCCTGTTCGTTGCGTCATTTTGATTCCAAGCTTAAAACATTGTTTTAGCGTACTGTCAAATTTATGTGCCTGATAATCATACAAATTATATGATGTAACAATTCTATTACCGCTAAAAGTTTCATTAAAATGAGTAACAACAGCCGCTCCGGAAAAAACTGTCTTATCCATAATCGATTTAATTTTTTTCTTTACCGTTGTTAACGGATATAAAGCCCCAAGCAAAACAACAACAGCAACAATAGCCAATTGCCATGAATTGTAGAACAACACCGCAATCAAAGATAATGATGAAAATAATCTGGTTGTAAAAAGTTTCAAATTAGAAAGTAAACCGTTACAACTGGTATCAACATCTTTACTGAAACGATAAACTATTTCTCCGGAATTACGCTTATCAAAAAAAGAAGCGTCAAATCGCAAAAGCTTCTTAAACAAATCAGACTTCAATCCCATCGAAACCTTTTGTCCCACCCAGGTATTCAAATAGGTGGCTGAATAATTAAAAATACTTTGAATCAAAGTAAACAATATTATTAAAAGAGGAATATATGCCGTATTATAATTGCTATTGCTTTCAATCATAATAACGTCCATATAAGGTTTTAACGCCCATGCAATCACTGCATCCATAGCACCGATAGGAATAGTAACCAATATAGCTAAAAGCGCCCGCCCCCAATATGGTTTTACATATTTCCACATTTTGGAATAATTTTTTACCATTTGACCATTTTTAATATTGTTTCTGATTTTCTTAAACATAAGTTCACCGTTAAAAATTAACAATCAACTCGCAGTTTATGGTAAAAATGTTTCAAATGCAAATGCTTTCGAAAAGATATTCCCGAACTTATAAACAAATTTTAAAAATAGTATATTTATCAACACCCGATCTTACAAAAATTTTAGCACCTATAGCCAAAGCCGTTTTTTTAACAATATTTAACCCTATTCCGATACCGCCTTTTTTACGATCATCTTTTTCATTACATTGATAAAAAGCATCAAAAATATGTTTTTTTGCACATTCATTTATTCCTATGCCATCATCAATAACCCAAAAACAATTTTCATCATTACCTATAACTATTTTTGTCTTTGCATATTTAACAGCATTACTCAACAAATTACGCACAATACGTTCAAGTAAAAAAGTATCCTGATAAACAATTGTTGTTTTTAACCTGAATATTATATTTTTTTCTGTAGTTTGTTTATACTCATCAGCAATCTTTCTCAATAATTCAGCCAAATCAAAATACTGAGGATCAAACATTGTCTCTCCAGAATCAAACTTTGCAAAATCCAACAAATTATTGAGCATTGTTGATAAATTTTTACTCAACAACAATATCTTGTCAGCTATTTCAGCATATTTTGAAATCGGTGCCGTCTTTAATCCTTCCGCAAATAAATTTATTGCTTGCAACGGTTGTCTTATATCATGACCGGCTTGTGCCAAAAAGTAAGTTTTTGCCAAATTAGCCTCTTCAGCTTTTACTTTTGCAGTTGTTAATTCAGCTTGAATTTTAATTAACTCACTCACATCTTGAAAAACACCGGCAATTTTTTCTTCTCCGTTTTCATAAATAATTCCAGCCATAAAACGACAATATTTTAAGATATTATTTTTACTGACAATTCTTACTTGTCCTTGTATATCATTCTTTTTATTAACCAATTCTTTTATTTTTTGTTTATAGATATACAAATCATCTTTATGTATTAATTTGCGAATCAAATTTGAATGATATGATCCTTTATCTTTGTCTATTCCGAATAGCTTATACATCTCATCGGACCAATAAAATTGCTTTTTTATTAAATCTAACTCCCAATAACCTGTTTTAGATATTTTCTCAACAAATTTTATTCTCTGACTATTTACTTGTAACAAATGCGCTAATTGCCTTTTTTCGGAAATATCATCCAAAACCACCCAAACACTTTTATCTTTCGGATAAACATACACCAGATAAAATCTCTGTTGAAATTTCCAATAGAAATGGTGAGGATGATTATGATAAAAAGCAATTTCCATATTTTTTAACAAGACTTCTGCATCATCAAGAGACAGAATATCGCTAATTTTCTTTGCTGTCACAATATTGCTGAACACACAATTTGCCTTTTGATTAAAAAACAAAATCATACCGGATTTTGTAAGTTCCAGCATTACAGAATTTGAAATATCAGCAATAGTTTTTGATGTTTTATCTTTAATACAACTCATTTACCATCTAATGTCTCATATCAGATTAAAATTTTCCAAAATTTTTGTATGACTTGGATACAACGCAAAAAACCATCCGTCATACAAAAAACTGTTATCTCTGATATAATCATTAACTGATGCAATTGGTAGAGGTGTTTTAGATAATTTTATATTTATCCATCCGATATTATTCCCATCAATATACAAATTTAAGATAAATTTCAATCCGTAAAAAGTCTCTATCTCAAACTGTTTTTCTTTTTTTATCGTCAAACTTTGCTTCTTAAAATTTTCTTCTTTTACAGCTGAAAAAACATTAAGTCCCGATAACAAATCTTCCAATATAAATGTCGAAACTTTCATCCCTTTTTCATCAAAAAAATCACCATTTTTAACACTTCTACTTATATAATTTTCACCTATTTTTATGGTTTCTATAGCCCCTTTTGGAATTGATAATATTGGTTTTAACAACCACCCTTCACTAGTTATTGGTAAATCAAATTGTCCGTCAATCATCCAAATATCATCCTGCATTGATCTGGCATAAAAATATGTTCCATCTTCATCAGACAATCCGATTATAAGCTCGTCCAACAATTCATCTCCGACATATGTTCTTATCAGCATTCCCGAACTTTCTTTTTCAACCTCAGGATTAACCAAATATTTTTCTTTAATTAATTTATCATCAAACGGCAATTTAATCGAATAAACGCTAGTGTTTATAGATGTAAGCAACTTATGAATATATGTAAAATCCGCAAAATATCCGTCTTTATTTTTCACCGTCCAAAAACTATCATTTTGATTAAGCTCTATAACATCTTCCGCTGTAGTTATAACTATTTTATCCACATTTTCACCATCATCATACGTAGACGCAAAAACCAATTTACCTTGCATCTCGTTAGATTTTACAATCATCATGGACACTATCGTTACAACGGTAACAACAAAAACAACCGCAACCGCCATAACAACTTTAAATAAATATCTTTTATCCATTTATCAAAATCCTTGTTTTTTGTCTGATTCTTACGCAAAAACACTTATATACTATCCATACCGTCAATATCTCCAACAAGGGTACAATAAATACTATAAATATCCCAAAAAAAGATACCAAAAAATCATACATTTTGCCACTTTGATAAATTAATTTCCTTAATTTCTTTTCTGTTTTTATTTCCTGTCTTGTTAAATTTTCTATTTTCTTTGCAGCATTTATAGACACCACTTTTTGACCGCTAGTTTTTTCTCTCTGTTCACTTATATCTTTTCTCACATTAATCAATTCATCCGAAGCATTTTTTATCCTATCCGCAAAATATCCGTCAACCATTTTCATAATTGAATTAGCAATACTGATATTATTACCGACTTTATATTTATTGATATAATGAGTTAATTGTGAATTGGTCATATAATCTATCGTATTACGAATAAAATGAATATTATCCGACAAATAAATAAAACCATAGCCGTTTTCATCTTGAATATTCGTTTTCCACAATCTGTCACTCAACATATCAATATCCGCAACAAGCAACATTTTACCTTCTTTTTTCGACTTTTTCAAAAAAACAGGCATTTTTTTTAAGATATTTTCATCAAATACTATTGTATGATCAAAAGATGAAGTAAATTTTCCTTCCATTAATAAAACCAACGGATAATTACTATTAGTAACCTGATAATCTTTTATAAGAGTTTCATAACTTAAATTAGTCAAATCTCTTGCTAACATAACACCACTGGCTAATGATGTCTCGACCAACACCGTTGTCCTTAAATCTTGCTTATTTTCATATTCAAAAAAACCGCTATGATTCAATAATAAAGTACCAATTCCTTCAGTAATATCATGTTTCTTTATTAAATCACCGGTCAATGTAAGATTAAAAGGATACTGAGTTAAGCGACCTTCCAACATAATATTCCGGTTATTCACATTGTCCCCCACCAAAACATTTTCAACATATTCCAAACCATTAGCAGCAAAAAAACTTTGCATACCGCTATTATATGAAAAATATTTATTTTTTCCTATAAAACGCTCTTCTGCAAAACTATCCAACATCACAATAACATTTCCACCTCTTAACAAATATTGTTCAAGAGCATATAATGCCCTTTTGTCTAGCCCCAACGGATAAAAAACTAAAACTACATCAAAACTATCATCAATTATAGGTGTTGTTTCTCTTAATCCGACAACATTATACCCCAAAACATTCAATTGCTCTACAAAAGGCCAATTATTAAAAGCAATCATTGGATTTGCCGTATTAGTAACCTGAAAAAAAGGAGACAGCATACCTATTTTTATATTTTCATTTTGTGTCAACACCGACAACATTCTGGTTATATCATCCTCTACAAATCTTTTTCTTTCAAGCAAAAATCTATCTATTGCTTTTGTCTTACCTTTAGCATTTGAAAAACTCGCCCCCAAATATAAATAATTTTTTCCTTCTGCTGTCTCTAATTCTTTTATTCCTGACTTTTCTGCTTCAGCTTGAGAATTGGTAAAAGGTTTAACATTAATTGTCATTAAGGATATTTTACCATCAGATTTTCGTACATATTCGGACAACAACTTATGTAAATATCTTGCATATTGTCCTAGTTCCGATTTCATTCCATATAAATTATCCGAAACATAAAATCTTATTACAATATTTTCTTTATTATTTTTTAACATATTCTTCGACACATCGCTTAAGCTATATGTTTTATCCGGTGTTAAATCGACAGTCACACCATCCAACAAAAGAGCTGCCAATATATTAAACATTACTGCCAAAACAGATATGCTCATAACTAAAATCAACAAAACTTTAATTTTATGGATTTTCATATTGTTTAACTCCTCTTGTATTCAACGACAACAACCGTAATCCATAATGACGCTATTATTAACAAACAAAAATATATTAACGGTATCAAACCTATTTGCCCCATTATCATATCATTATATTGCTTTCCAAAATCAAAAGCTTCAGCTATTCTATACAAAAACACTTCCGACGGCAAAAACTTAAACACTAATTGTCCTAATGGAACTGATACCATAATGACACAAGCAATCAATCCGGCAAAAAAAGCACCTATTACATTATAAAATATTGTTGCTCCCAACAAGCTGATAGCACAAAGCACCCCACTCATAAGAAAAACAACAAAATAATTTATTAAAACCCACAATATGTCCGTAGAAGAAAAATATTCCGTAACGAACCAAAACGGTGTCGATAATAATAGCATAATTCCGACAACACTCCAAGTTGCCAAAAATTTTCCGATAACAACATCCTGATACCATATAGGTTGTGACAACAAAACTTCTAAAGTATTATGTTTCACCTCATCTGCCCACAATCTCATAGTAAGCGCAGGAATAATCATCGCCATAACTCCGGGCTGAAATTTAAAAAACTGATACATATTTATTGTAGGATTCGTAAAAATATCTGTCGTATAAAAAGTAATAGCAAAAACCAAAGATGTATATATAAACAACAACAAATAAATCATCTTAGTTTGAAAAAAGAATCTGAAATCCTTACAAAAGCACACGAACATCGTATTATTAACCATCTTTATCTCCGACTGAGTTTCCTATAATAGTATAAAATGATTGTTCTATTCTATCTTTTAATGTAATTCTTTTTAAATCATTCGGTGTTGTATCACACACCAATTTACCATCATTAATGACTAAAATTCTGTTTGCCATTGCTTCAACCTCTTCCATAATGTGTGTAGAAATTAAAACAATATTCTTTTTTGCATATTCCACTAAAAAATCTCGCAGATTTATTTTTTGATTAGGATCCAATCCTTCTGTAGGTTCATCTAAAATCAAAACTTTAGGTTCAGAAATCATTGCTCCGGCAATTGCTACTCTCCTTTTATATCCTTTTGACAATATATCACACTTCTTATTTATTACCGATTCTAAATCAAGTTTTTTTATAATATTGACGAACCTCTGTTCAAACAACGTTTTCGACATTTTTTTTATATCAAACATAAATTTAATATATTCATAAACGGTCATATCCGGATAAATTCCGCCGGTTTCAGGAACATAGGCAATATTTTTCAATACATCAACTCTATCATTCGACAAACTTTTTTTACCTTGCAAGATTTCCCCTTCATCAGGCTCATAAAATCCCATAATACAACGCATCAACGTTGTTTTTCCGGCTCCGTTAGGTCCTACAAGAGCAACCACCTCTCCTTTTTTTAAGCAAAAATTTATATTATGTAAAATACACTTACCACTTAAAAATTTTGTAATATTTTTTACAACTAACATTTTTTTTCCAAACATAACTTCTGACTTTTGTAATCATACTAACAGATAATTTTAAAATTTTAACAATTATTTTCATTTTTCAAAATCTTTGATGACAAACAACTAATTTTATTTTATATATATGATAACTTTAATATCGGAAAGAAATCTAAAGACATGAAAATTATTGAAATATACAGCAAAGATGAAACAAAAAATTTGAGAATGGGATTAAGTATTATAGCTCTTATTTTATTGATATTTTTTGCTGTATTATACACCAGAAACGACATTTCACACAAAGACGGTGGACGCTACTATCAGGTATACGCTCGCTTTAATAGAACCGACGGACTTTTAGTCGGTGATTTGGTTCGTCTTGCCGGAATGGATATCGGTCGTGTTGTAGATGCAAAACTTGATGATAATTTTAAAGCAATTCTCACCCTTGAAATCAAAGACAGTGTCAAAATACCCGATGATAGTTCTGCAGCCATCGTCAGTTCCGGAATTATGGGCAATAAATACATTGAAATCGAACCGGGCGGATCAGAAGATTTTATAAATAAAGGTGATGAATTTTCATATACTCAAGATGCAATGGTTCTTGAAGAACTTATTGAACGAATTATTGGTATCGGCAAAGCTAAGCGCCAAAACAACAAAGGAGATGATAAATAATGAGTAAAGATTTTTTAATATATAAACGTCCCGTAGAAACAATCATGGGAATTTTAGTTTTGGTTGTTGCAGCTTTATTCTGCTACTTTGCATATAGTGTATCTGATTTACAGGTTGTTAAAGGCTATAATGTATCTGCCAAATTTTTAAAAGTCGGCGGTCTCAATACCGGTTCTGACGTACGTATCAACGGAATTAAAATCGGAACGGTTGTCAGCCAAAAACTCAACGACGAAGACTACACTGCAAATGTAGTAATGAGTTTATCACCGGATATAAAACTTCCCTCTGACAGTACAGCATCAATTGTTTCTGACGGACTTATGGGAAATAAATTTATCAAAATTGATCCGGGACATTCAAAAGATTTCTTAAAAGATGGCGATGTTGTACAAAATACCAAAGATTTCAAAACTATTGAAGATTTGGTGGGCGAAGTTATTTTTATGGTTACCGGTGATGAATAACAAATTTACAACTGTCCTTCTTACATCCGCACTCTGCTTAGCATATGGTAAGCTATATGCTTCGGACGTAGTAATGAATACGGCCAGAATGCAAGCTATGGATAAAATAACGGGTAAAGTTAGCGAAATTAATGTACCGGTTAATGGTTTGGCAAATTTTGGAACATTTTCAATACTTGTCAGAAAGTGTGTTTCAAAATCACCTGAAGAAACTCCTGAAAATACAGCTTTTGTTGATGTAGTAGACAATTATACTTCATCTGAACCTATAAATATTTTTAAAGGATGGATGTTTTCTTCAACACCGGCACTAAATGCTGTTGAACATCCTATTTATGATATTTGGTTGCTTGAATGCTACAATCAAAAGCACGACAGTTCTCGAATCCTTACAACTGAACAACTGGCAATTCGTGATGATATTCCTATGATACGTTCACAAAAAATCGAACAAAATATCCATCTGACTATTACAGATAAAAACGAAGAGACTTCATCTGTAACAGAAAATAATATGCCTTCTCAAAATAATAGTGACGAAACAAATTCAAACGAAACAGATGTTATAAAACTTAATGTAGACTCAACTTCTGAAATTGATGAAAAAATATCCGACAGCGAGGATTTTGTTTCTGAAGGGGAAGAACAGATTCCTGAAACTGATAAACTCGAGGTTGCCAATACCGATGCAAACAATAATGAAGATGAGAACAACTACGAAACCATAATAATCACCGAATAACTTTCTATCAAAAAAATAAACCGCCAAATAACATTGGCGGTTTATTTTTTATCTCCAAAAACTTCTCGTAAATAACACTAAAACGGTAAGAACTTCCAATCGTCCCAATATCATCGTAAAAGCTAAAAGACACTTAACCGAATCAGCCAAACTTCCATAATTTCCCATTGGACCTATCAACGAAGTATTACCGGGACCGGAATTAGTAATACATGCAATCGTTGCACTAAAAGATGTCGCAAAATCAACTCCACTTAAAGCAACCAACAAACTTATAACAGCTACACTAAAAGCATACGCAATAAAAAACACAAATATTGAACTTGCAACATCATGTCCTATTGTTGTTCCGCCGATTTTCAACGGAACTAATCGATTCGGTTCTGTCGTCATAATAAAAGAACGTTTTAATTGAGCTGCCACCACTTGCCATCTGAAGATTTTTACACCTCCGGAAGTCGAACCGGTGCAACCTCCCGTCAACGCAAATACAACAAATGCTGTTGCCGCAAAAGCTCCCCATTCCAACCAATTGGCTGAATTATATCCTGTAGAAGTAACCACTGCCACAATATTAAATGTCGCGTTTCGCAAAGCATCAAATGGTTGATAAACATCATTATAAACCAACCAAATGGTCATCACTGTAATATAAACAGCTAAAACTCCAATAAAAGCCGAGACCTGATTAGAACGTAAAGAGTGCATGTCTTTGGTAACAATTAAACTATGATATAGCGTCAACGGAATTGCCCCCAAAAACATAAATACCGTTATAATCCATTCAATTGTCGGACTATTAAAATATCCTATTGATGCATTCTTTGTAGAAAAACCGCCCGTAGATGTTGTTGTTAAAGCATGACAAATTGCATCAAACCACCCCATTCCTGCTGATTTCAATGAAATGATACAAGTTATCATCAATACCAAATATACAATAATTATTTGTTTAGCAATATAGCTTATCTTAGGCATAAATTTTTCGTTCACATCAGAATTTTCACGCTGAAAAATCTGCATTCCGCCGATTCCCAAAAAAGGCAACATCGCAATAGCAAAAATAACTATACCGACACCACCCATTCCGCTCAACAAAGCTCTCCACAACAAAATAGCTTTAGGCAATTTTTCAACATCTTCATAAATGGACGCTCCCGTCGTCGAAATACCCGAAGCAGCCTCGAATATAGCATCTGGTATCGAAGTTCCGAAAAAGATAAAGGGAAGAGCCGCCAACACCGCCACCGATGTCCAACTTATAACAGTTAATAAATACGCCTGTCGTATCGTTATTTCTTTGATTTTGCCACGATTTGCCAAAAACAAAGATAATCCTATAAAAATCGCCACGATAGACGAGTTTATGAAAATTGACCAATTAATACCACTGTAATAAATATCGACTGCGGCTGGAATCAACATCGCAACTCCTAACACACTGATAAAATAACCGCAAATCATCAAAACCGGTTGCCACATAGGTTGCAATCCTTTTTAATTCAAACTTACGTCTTTAGAATATCCTAAATCAACCAATCGTTGATTGATATTTATTCCGTCATATACGCATATTCCCGTCGCTGTAGCATCTTGAGTATATGCAACAATTCGACACTTAATCGTTTTCCCTGCAATTTCATTCTGCAAATATTGCATAGCGGCGATACCTTCTTGTGATGACGGCTCTGCATATATACCATATAAAAACAAAACTTTGGCTCCGACTTTTATTTCATTTGCATTAACAATCTCTGCAATATCTGTCAAATCTTCAGGATTCTCCATATATATCAATCCGAGATTATCATCCCGTCTAAACTTAAAAATATCATTTCTTACTAATTTATCTGTTCGTTCCAATGTAGCCTTAACATCAACAGGAATATCTTGTGCTGCCTCAAAAACTTTTCGGGTTAAAGCTCGCGGAGAATCATAAGAAACCATCTCATCTTTTCCGGGTTTTTTATCAACGGATTTTACATTAACATTTTGTCCGACGATATCAGACAATTTTTGTTCTGTATTATCTTTCAAAGGCATAATCAAGCCATTTTCAACAGTCTTTTGTGCCTTTTCATAATAAGCTACAATATGTTTTTTATACCACTCCGGTATATCCGAAAATTCAACCCCATTATATGAAGGTAATGCAATCAATGCAACCAACACAACGATAACTCCGACAAAAAACCACAAAGGATGAATAAAAGGATATAAAATAAATCTGAAAAATTTAGTAGCCCACTTTACCCAACCGGTACTGGGACCTAACTTGTCATCATTTTTCTTTCTACGACCGAACATTTATTTAGAACTCCCATATTTTGTTTTCAGTTCCTCAATTTTTTCAGGAGCAATACGCTCAAACAACATATCTCCGATTTCAAAATTTTCACCGCCTTGAAGTACATCCATTTCTTTTTTTACATCAAAGTTATTCAAACCGCACATTTTTTGCCCTAATTTATCAAGCATATTTTGAGCAACCGTCGGCATAATAGGAGCTGACAATATTGCAAAGATTCTAATCAAATTAATACACGTACGCAAAATAACCTTTGCTCTTTGTTCATCAGTTTTAATAACCGTCCACGGCTCTGTAACCGAAATATAGTTATTTCCCTCTACCCAAATAGCTCTCAATTCACCCAAAGCCTTACGAAATTCCATTTCGTTCATATATTTGATATAATCATTAACTCTTGTCTGCAATGTCGCAATCAATTCTTCTTCTACTTGAGTATATTCTCCTCCCTCCGGTACAACATCACCCAATTTTGAAGAAGTCATTTTCAACACACGCGATACAAAATTCCCCAATACTCCGTTAAGATCCTTATTAACCGCACCGGCAAACAAATCCCAATCAAACGACGAATCTGATCCCTCAGGAGCATTTGCCATCAACCAATATCTCCAATAATCAGCAGGAAATTCCTTAACGGCATCTTCTGCAAAAATACCTCTGTTTTCAGACTTTGAAAATTTTCCTCCCTCATAAGTAAGGTAACTTAAACCCTTTAAGAAATCAACCTGTGTCCAATTCTCTCTTGTTCCTAAAAGGGTCGCCGGAAAAGTAATTGAATGATACGGTACATTATCTTTTCCCATAAATTCGACATGACGAACATTTTCAGGATTCTGCCACCAATCTTTCCAATTACGTTCTTCCGGTTTTTCATCCGCCCATTGTTTAGTAATCCCTATATAACCGATTGGCGCATCAAACCACACATAAAAAACCTTGTCTTCATATCCTGGTTTATTAACCGGAAATCCCCATTTCAAATCACGTGTAATACAACGTTCCTGCAAACCTTCCTTCAACCATTTTTGCGCAATAGTATAAGCAACATCCGGCCAAAACGGTTCTTTAGTTTTAAGCCAACTTGCTAATTCCGTTTCAATCTTTGGCAAATTAAGGAACAAATGTTTTGTTTCTCTGACTTCTAAATTTTTAGAACCGGAAATTGAACTTCTGGCATCAACAAGTTCTGTCGGCTCCAAAACTTTGGTACAATTTTCACACTGATCTCCCCTCGCCTTATCATAACCGCAATACGGACAAGTACCGGTAATATATCTGTCGGCCAAAAACATCTTATCATCAATCGAATAAACCTGTTTAATAGTCTTTTCTTCAATAAATCCGTTTTTATCCAATTGTTCAAATATATGATAAGTCATCTCTTTGTTTTGTTCGGTTGAGGTACGACCAAAGAAATCAAAAGACAAATTAAAATCTTTATAAGTCTGAGCATGACGTGCATGATTCATATCACAATATGCTTGAACATCCATTCCAGCCTTCAAAGCACCTACTTCCGACGTAGTACCATGTTCATCTGTTCCGCAAACGTATAAAACCTCGTGTCCCATCATTCGCATAAATCTGGCATAAGTATCCGAGGGCAACAAACACCCAACCATATGACCGAGATGCGGCACGCCGTTAATATAGGGCAATGCTGATGTAACCAAGATTTTAGACATTTTTAAAAACTCCTATTTATTATTATTTTAACCTCTTCAATCTACTACATTCTCAGCAATTCTCAAGCAAAAATTTAGTCTTTTTATATGTTTGAAAATTTATCAAAAAATTTTGTCAATTTTTGTATTGCAACAGTACTAATTTTATGCTACAATCCACCTCATTAAAAAATATTATTAACCTTTTAAACTTTATAAAATATGGCAAAAGACAACTTTAGCCGCATGAACATTACCGAGGGTAAGTTTATGCTTGAGAGTAAAAGAGTTTCAGACAAGTATGGTTGCGGTGCAGTCGGAAGACAGGAAATGACACGTCGTGTCAAAGTAAAGGAACAACGACCGTTGCCTCCCCAAACTAACTCTCAAAGGATTTTTGAGATAGCCGAAAAAATCGGAGGTCTTCTTCCCGGTGAGGCGTTTGAATATCCGACACTTTACGGATACCAAATAGCCCGGATGTGTTCTTTAATGAACATTCCAGAAATGGTAAATCCGTTTTTGGTTTGTTTCAGCGGACATATGGGTGCTCCGCTCTTTGCAATGGAAGCTATTCGCTTCTATGCAAAGAAATATGGCAAGCTGTTACCATTTCTTGCCATTGGCAAAGGCGGTAATAAAGGACTTTTTGAAAAGGTTTACAACCGTAGTGAAGGTATTGTTGTCAGCTCTGAAGCTGAAGCCTACTGCAACATCATGTCGATGATGGCTCCTGAAACTTACGTCCGTAAGTATCAGCAAACTTTCAACGATATGGATACTGAAGGCAATCTGCGCGAATTATACCGCTTTGCTAAGGAACACGGTTTGCAGGAAGTATCATACATCCTTGTAACGGGACAACCTTGGTATGACAAGCGTGTCTTAGCAGAATGGATGTGGATGCTGAACAGAGACGAGTTCGCCGAGATTAAAATAAATCTCATCATGGTACATTGTCCGATTTGGCTCAAAGGTCACACACCGGATACATCCATAAGCGAAATCAGCTTGGGATACGTTGCCGCAAGTCTTGGTCCTTTAACAAAGGACACAATTGGTTTTGATGGCAAAACTAAATCCGACAGACCAGAACGCTACCTGATACCTAGTCTTTCAGGAATAAGTTGGCAACCGGTCAAAGAAATAATAACTAAGTGTAACAACATGGGATGGCCAGACTATTCCAAATTGTTGTACAACACGCCTCATGACGAGGCTGTGGCGGAAGTTTTTATGGCGCATCTGTTTGCACTAAAGAGCTTCAGTGCCAACACCTACGACGAAGGTATCAAAAAAGACATCGAGTATTACAAATACAAAATGTCTTTGTGTAGTGCCGGTTATTTCAACGGTACTACAGAGGAAGAATTTCTTGAATGGTGTCAAAAAACACCAAACAAATTATTCTTCCAATAAAAAATTAAACTAAGAAAAAAGTGTCTGACTTTTGTCAGACACTTTTTTCTTTACAGCTTGTTTTTCAAAAACTCCGGCAATTTCTTAAGTCCGGATGCACCCGCAGCCTTTTTATGTCCACCACCACCAAAAGTTGCCGCAATCTTAGATACATCAACATCATCTTTGGCCGTATAAAAAGACAAATTCCATGCATTTTTTCCGTTCATAAAAAAATTACACATAAAATCATAATCTTTAATATTCTTAACTCCGTCATAAAACTCCGAATATCCTTGCGGCATATTGGCACAAATACATTTATACCCCATATAAGTACTATCAAATGACATTGCTTTACACAAACGATGATTGCGATTTTTGATATATGACAATATCGCTTCGCCTTTTTTTACCATTTCATCTACACTAATTTTTCCGGAAAACAAGTCTTTCCAATTTTTATCTGTAGGTTTATTAACTCCCAATGATTGAAAAGCATATTCAAACGGACGTACTCGCTTATCACGCAAATCAAACAAATCATTCAAAGCCAACAGTTTAACTCCTTCAGGCACCTTTTCATCAGGAAAGAAATATTCCCAAGTCAACATAATTGCAGCCGTTCCGTTTCTCCTTAATCCTTTAATTTCCTTAGCCCCGTCTTTTATTCTGTTTTCATATTCTTCAATCATCGAAACATGATGATCAATCCATATCAGATCTTTTGTTTCATTGAGCCTAAACATTGTATCCATCGGCAAAGATATATCGCATATAACAATCTCATCATGTTTTTCTATTAAATCACTCGGAGCATCCATATCATGATTAAGCCCGAAAAATTCAACATTTTTATATTTTTTTCCCACAATCGCTGCAGATCCCTTCCCGTCATGATCTGCCAAATGATAAATACAAAGCATATCCTACCACTCCACTTTCAAATTATCATACGCCGGTTGTACAAAATCCGGTGTATGTTCATTTACAAAATCATAATCACATTCACTTGCCATATGATTAAATACAACCTTCTCAGGACTAAACATATCAACATATTCCAATGCCTCTTTTAATCCCACATGATGTTTGTGTTGTTTAACTACAGTCAAAGGCATAACCATAAGCTTAGGCTTTATTTTTGCAATCTGCTTTTTTGCCGAATCTGCAAAATATCTGAAATCTCCGATATGAACAATTTCATCATTAATAATATAACCGTATGACAGTATATTATGTCCTAACAACTTTATCGGAATTATTTTAATTCCTTTTATATAAAATTCTCTATTAGGCTTAACAATGTTGGTAATCATTCCTCCTCTGGACAAATAAAAATCCGGCACATCATTTTTTATTATCATATATCCGTAACGTCTTTTTATCTCTTTCATAACTACCGCCGGCGCATAAATATCCAAAGGCCTGCACGTTCTTCTGTTTATTTCTCTTAACTCATCAATTCCGGAAATATGATCAAAATGTGCATGAGTATAAAGAACCGCATCAATATTATATATCTTATTATCCAGCATTTGGGCGCGCAAATCAGGCGATGTATCAATCAAAATATCAATACCGTTTATTTTATACAATGTAGATGTACGTCTTCTGATATTTTTAGGATTGTTTGGATTACACGCTCCAAAACCGCAACTTATCGAAGGAACACCCGGCGATGCACCCGCCCCTAAAAAAATAACTTCTGTCATATTTCAAACAACCTCTTAAAATTCATTGTTGTAACTTCTGCTATTTTATCAAAACTTACATTTTTAATCTCAGCTAATTTTTGTGCCGTAAACACCACATTGGCAGATTCATTAACCTGTCCTCTTTTAGGTACCGGAGCCAAATACGGTGCATCTGTTTCAATCAACAGTCTATCTAGCGGAACATTTGCAAAATTATCTCTGATATCTGTCAACTTAGGAAAAGTAATCATTCCTGATGCAGAAATATAAAACCCCAAATCCAAAGCAATTTCAGCCAATTTCCAACTTGATGAATAACAATGAATTACAGCCTTAAATTCTTTTTTTTCATAAGCTTTTTGCAAAACCATTATCATATCATCGTCTGATTCTCTATTATGAATAATCAATGGCTTTTGGGTAATCTGTGCTGCTTCAATATTTTTTTTAAATAATTCTATTTGCAAATCTTTAGGCGCAAAATCATAAAAATAATCAAGTCCTGCTTCACCTATAGCTTTAACTTTTTTATTATCTGCAATTTTTACAATATCTGAAACTTTTAAATCAACAAATTTTTTTGCTTCGTGCGGATGAGCCCCTGCTGCAGTATAAACACCTTCATATCTTTCACAAATATCTATATGAGCATTTATATTATCAATATTGCTTCCTGCATCCAAAATATAACCAACACCCACCTCTTTCGCCCGTTTTATCAATTCAGGCAACTCATTATTATTCTCTAAATGACAATGACTATCAGCTAACATTTCTTAATAAATCCTACAAACACTGACCATAATGTTCATAACAGCTTGTCTTTTATCCAAATTAAGACTATCCGTTTCCAAAAAAATTTTTGTAGCTTTATCAAAAACATCAGCACTTTCTTCGATTTTATTAAGAGATTTTACCTGTTCATTCAAAAATTTCAAAATCAATTCCTTAAACAAACTATAATTATCTTCAGTACTTGTTGCTTCATCACAAAATTTTAACATATCCGAAGTCTTAAAATTTTGCCCCGATGTTGCCAAAGCATATATTTTATCATAAAATTTAACAGCATTACCATCAACATAAGCTATTGCTTTACCTATACTTCCACCTGATATTGCTACAGTTTTCTTTATTTGTTCTTCTGAAATATTCGAACGATATCGTCTTAATAAACTTGCTACCTCATTATCTTTTAACGGACGCAATTCTAATTTTGCACAACGAGAACGTATTGTGGGCAATAATCGATTCGGATTGTGAGAAACCAACAACATCAATGTTTTTTGCGGTGGTTCCTCCAAAATTTTTAAAACAGCATTTGCTGAATTAGTATTCATCTCATCAGCACTATCAATCAAAACAACTCGCCATCGCCCATCCGCTGATTTTTTTGATAAAAACTCATTAACCGTACGCACATCATCAACAGTAATAACATTTGATTTCTTCAACTCTCCTAATTCTTCATCAGTCATATAATTACCGTCTTTAATAGCCTTAACTATTTTTTGTCGCTCTGTTTTTAAATATCCTCGCTCAATCAATTTAAAATCTGGATGAGACCCATTGCTTATTTGCTTAAAAGTCTGAGTATCAGAAGCAATTTCCAATGACGTATAAATATCTTTTTTATTTTCATCTGCTTCCAACAAAAATCTGGCCAATCTGTAAGCAAAAGTTGCTTTGCCGATACCTTTTTTGCCGGAAATAAGCCATGATTGATGCAATGTTCCTTTTTTCCAAGCATCCAAAAACATCTTTTCTGCGTCTTCACAACCAAGCAAATACGCATTATCTTTAGGATAAAAAGATGTTTGCCCTTCAATCATTGCTTACAATCCCAATTTTTCTTCAACAACTTTTACAATATCACTATGTAATTCTTCTATCGTTTTATCCGCATCCAATACAACACATCTATCAGATTCAAATTTTGCAATTTCCAAAAAACCTTTACGCAAATTTTGATGAAATTCTAATTCTCGCCCCTCAAAACGCAACTCTTTAACATCCATAGTCTTAGCTTTATTAAAAGAACGAGCCAAACCTTTTTTGGGATCAATGTCTAATATTATTGTCAAATCAGGTTTAAAAGTCCCAACAGCAATTTTATATAATTCATCCAACACTTCTTTGCTGACTCTTTTATCATAACCATAATATTGATACGCAAAAGTAGAATCTGCAAACCTATCACTCAATACTATAGCCCCTTGTTCCATAGCCGGCCAAACTTTTTTAACCAAATGAATATGTCTGTCCGCAAAATACAACAAAGCCTCTGCTACCGCATCAAACTTATCTTTATCACCACAAACCAACAATTTTCTGATTTCTAACCCAACTTCTGTACCACCTGGTTCTTTTGTAACAACAATATCTTTATTTTTTTGTTTAAGATATTCTGCCAACAATTTGATTTGCGTTGATTTTCCAGTCCCTTCACCACCTTCAAAAGTGATAAACATTCCCTTCATTATTATTGCTCTCCTGACAACAAATATTTGATATTAAGCTTAATTTTGCCCCACAAACCAACTTTATTAATCGTCTGTCCTGCCAATAAATCTACTTCTTTTGCACTTTCATTCGGTAATTCTATTTTTAAGACGCCTATTTTTTGACCGATATTAACAGGAGCCTTAACCGGACGATCATATATAGCGGTCATCTTAACTTGATTACGATAACTTTTTTTCATTGTTTCAATTATATCACTTCCGACAACCATAGGAACAGTTTTATCAACACCATACCAAACAGGCACATCGGCAATCTTATCGCCTTTATTCTTTAACGTATAGTTATCATATTCCCTAAATCCCCACGACATCATCTTATCAGCCTCATCCGAACGTTCTTTGTTTGATGTCAATCCGGTCATAACACCTATTATTCTGCGATCACCCTTCTTAGCTGAAGCTGTCAAACAAAAACCGGCTTCATCCGTATGCCCTGTTTTCAAACCATCAGCATACGACATAGAATACAATAACGGATTTCTGTTTCCCTGACGAATATTGTTATAAACAAATTCTTTTTGAGAAAACAAATGATAAAACTGAGGAAATTCTTCTATCAATTTACGAGCTAATATAGCCAAATCCTCAACAGACATCTTATGATCCGGATGAGGTAAACCGGTTACATTAGCAAAATTAGAATTTTTCAAACCGATATCCTTAGCCTTTTTATTCATCCTTTCAACAAAAGAATCCTCATCTCCGGCAATATTTTCCGCTGCAACTATACAAGCATCATTTCCTGATTGAATAATTATACCCTTCAAAATCTGATCAACCGATACTTCATCACCTATTGCCAAAAACATCGTCGATCCACCACTGGCTGCTCCACCTTTTCTCCAAGCATTTTCACTAACCTTAAAAGTATCATCCAAAGACAAACTACCATCACGAAGTTTATCAAAGATCATATAAACCGTCATCAATTTACTCATCGATGCCGGAGGTATCGGCTCAAAAATATCCTTTTCATACAAATACTTACCTGTAGTATAATCCATCAAAATCATATTTTTTGCTTTTGTATCAATAGCCGATGCACTTGTAGAAGCCATAAACACAATAGCAGCAATTCCACTTAACAAAATGTTTTTCTTTTTCATAATTTTTTCAGCCTTTCAACCAATCTTATTAATCTGAAACAATCTTAGCATCATAAATTCCATCATTTTTTAGTCGCGCCAACATTACAACAGCCTCTTTTTCATTTGCAAACGGTCCGACTCTGACACGATAAAAATTTTCTCCGTTAACGTTAACATAATAAATATTACTCTCTACATCTAACTGAGCCGCCATATTTTGCGCACCGCTTTCCATAGAATATGAACCCACCTGAACAAAATAACTTCCCTTCGGATACGAATCAACAGCTAAACTTTTTGAACTTGAAACCGGAGCATTTTTTTGGACAGTATAAACATCATCATATTTTTCACCGGTAAGTGCTGCTTTCAAAGCCTTGCTTTCTTTTTCCATAACCTCAACACGAACTTTGGTTGTTCCTTGTGTTTGAAAACCCAAAAGCTGAGAAGCCCTTTTTGAAACATCAATTATTCTGTTTTTTGCATAAGGACCTCGATCATTTATTCGTAAAACCAACGATCTTCCATTTTCTAAATTGGTAACCTTAACAATTGATGGCAATGGTAGTGTTCGATGAGCTGCTGTTAAAGAATACATATCATATTTTTCACCGTTTGCAGTCCTCTTTGCATGAAAATCTTCACCATACCACGATGCTGTTCCCACTTCGGAATAGTCATAATCTTCTTTAGGATAATACCATTTACCCATAATTTTATAAGGATTTCCGACTTTATATACTCCCCCTTGTCCGGTAATAGCTGAAGCCTGAGTGTGTTTTCCATTTCCCAAATCAACACTACCGTACGCACAAGCAGTCAAAAACAATACTGTTGCCAAATAAAAATATTTAGTTCCAAACATACCAAACCCTGCAATTAAACACCATTTTTAATTGCTATCAATCTATAATCTTTTTTAAGTGACGTAAAGCGATTATTTTGCCTTGTGTAATTTTCTTTCCGGAACCGGAATAGCAAACCCCACATTACTGTTATAGCTGTTAATTTTATACAACAAACTATAATCAGGATACCCGTCTTGAGGTAATCTGGCTTCTTTTTGTACTTTTTTTATCGCCTCTCTGGTCTTTGACCCCAATTGCCCATCTTCATCAAGCTTAAACCAACCAAGCTTATTAATAAAAGATTGTATTTTAATAACATCATCCTTTTTTACACGTTGAGCCGAACTTTCCGGAATTTTTTTCCATTTTTTTCCTGTTTTAATATAATCAGATAATATTCCGACAGCCAAAGCATAATTTTCCGAACGATTCCAATGCATTATTTTATAAAAATTATCTGTTATCAGATAAGCACGTCCTTTTTTTCCTTCCGGAGTAATAATCGACGTTTTTAAATCTTTTGGCAAAATAATCTTCTTGCCATTAATCGTCCTAACCCCTATCTTATTCCATCTTTCAACACTAATATCCTTATTTCTTCCGGTTAAAGCATAATCAAAGTTCCAAGGTAAAGACACTTCCATTCCCCAAGGAATATCTTTTTTCCAACCGATTGTTGTCAAATAATTGGCTGCAGAAGCCGCCGCATCTTCAAAACTTGACCAGATATCTATCTTTCCATCTTTATTAAAATCAACTGCGTAGGTATTAAACGTTGACGGCATAAACTGAAAATGCCCCATTGCTCCGGCCCATGAACCTTGCATTTTGGTAAAATCGACATCCCAATCATCAACAATCTTTAAAGCTTGATAAAGTTCTTTTCTGAAAAACTGAGGTCTTCTTTTATCATAACTCATTTCAGTTAACGCATCTATTACATTATGCCCGCCAAAATTAGTCCCAAAATTAGTCTCTATTCCCCAAAATGCTACTATATATTCTCCGGGTAAAGCATATTGCATCTCAATTTTTTCCATCAAAGACCTTAAATCACGATAATTATTCTGCCCTCTTTCAACTCTTATTTTATTTACAACACGATTTAAATACTCATTTGATGTAAGTAAAAACTCTAATTGTTTTCTGTCTTTTTTTACAGCTTCCGGTTGCGGATGATAATAATCAAAAGCATAAACCTTATCTATTGTTTTTTGAGAAATTCCTTTCTCAACCATTTCTTTTTTTAAGCAATCCAACCACTCCAAATACTCTTTTGGAGCTAAAGAGGTAACATTAGCTGACGCACAAGCCGTCGTGCTTAACAATATCCCAAAAGAAACCACCAACATTTTTTTTGAAAACATTATAATATTACCTTTATTATGCAAAATTTATTTGCATAATAAATCAATTTGGTTAAAATACCGCTAAACAAAAATATTACTTATACAATAACTTAAAAATTAAAACTTATGAAAGAATTACTGGAACATCTTATGAGTGGATTAACTCCTGGACAGAGTTTGTTCTTTATAGCCTGTTTGTTGGTAATAATGACGACAATTGCTTGCTGGAGTATCAAGAAACTAATTGAAGTCTGGTTCAATTTGTTGGCACTTTGGAAACAACAAAAAAATCCCGATTTAAATAAACAAAATCGAGGAATTGCCTACAACAAAAAGACTCAAAAACTTGTAGAAACTTGTACAGAAAAAGTACCTTTTGAATAAAACAAAAAAAACAAAAGCCTATGAACAATCATGTTTTATTTGGTGACGTAGTACAAGACCTCGTTTGGTTATGCATTGTAGCGATTATTATCACATTGTTATTTCTTCGCATTTTTATAAAAAACAACAATGGTCAAAAAAACGCTAAATGGCAAAACAAACTGCTTGCTAACTACTTCAAATTTCTCTTCATATGGATATTCACATTCATTGTTTATGTCCCTATGTTAGGAAAGGTAGAATCATGGATTAACTATGTTGTCCTTATCGCACTGGTTTTAGTTGGTAATTATCTTGCCCGCTCAACACGCAAATAGCCACTCAAAAAAAAACATCAAAGCCACCTTTTTTTCAAAAGGTGGCTTCATCTTTAAAATCAATTTGTTATGAACACAACGTTTTTACACTAACCCCATCCAATTTTTCAATTTGCTCGGCAACTTTTTTAACTACATCTTCCGGAGCATCCAATGCAATACTGATTATATAAAGTCCTTTTGTTCTGTACGGCAACCCCATTCTACCGATAATATATTGAGAATAATCATGTAAAATGGAATTTATTTTTTCGGCAGATTTATTGTCATCAACAATTATGCCCATAATTGCTATTTTGTTTTCCATAGTTTCACCTCACAAAGTTAATAACCACACACAATATATATCACAAATTTTCTTAAAAAGCAATACAATCAGAGGATATTTTGACCAATTCTGTAACATGCCACTGTAACACCCTTGAATTTTGGGTTTTTACAGAGGTTTTTGTTAATAAAAAAGCCCGTTATTTCAACGGGCTAAATACATATTGGCGGAGAGGGTGAGATTCGAACTCACGGAGGGCTCGCACCCTCGACGGTTTTCAAGACCGCTGCATTAAACCGCTCTGCCACCTCTCCATACAGTGGACTAAGTTTCAAAATAATTATTGGAGAAAACCGTCATAAACTTCGTTTACTCTCGACGGTTTGGGCTTCCAGCCATCTCACGATTCCAAGACCGCTGCATTAAACCTTTTCAAGCACCTCTCCACGAAACATCATCGCAATTTACGAAAAACCTTTTATATTAAACTTTTCCAAAGGTCAAGAATTTTTTTATATATTTTATATTTTTTTGCACAAGCTCATTTTTTATTTGCAAATCACCAAAATTAATAGTACATTCCGACCACATATTTAAATATAAGATATTATGAAGTTAATGAAAATTATCAATTCTTTGCGAGGTTACAAGGAATTGAAGGTCATGGCGACAGTCGGAAATTACGTTGTCGTTGCCAACCTTAATGGGCAAATTGTTGGTCTTATGAGCAAATCTGATGCTCCTGCTGTGCCGGAGTTTATCGGAAAAGTTTCATCTACGACCATACCTGTATCAGAGTGCACACCCGCGTCATATAAACACAATATGAGCGTAAGTCCTGTGTTCGTAAACGAACAAAACGACCAAGGGTGGTGCGAGTTAGATAACGGCGAAGAAATCGCAATATTGTATGATTGCAAGCCGCAATGGAAAAAGCTCCAAGTTGCCGCTAATTACAATGGCCAAATTTTCTTCCCCGTAGTAAAACCTCTGTGAACTTTCACAGTCCCAAAAGCACTTTGTCAATAACGGACAAAGTGCTATTTATATTAAAAAACACAATCATCTCCGCTAAAATTATATCCGATAATCACACCTCGTTGAATAACAAAATTTGTTTTACAATAAAATATTTTTCTTTCTTTTTCTTTTGGAGGACCAAACAAATCATTCCACCATCCTCCCTCTCCCATTCCTTGATAATATAATTCATTTGAATAAACATCCTTTTTTTCGGATGAATATCTTTTAATATAGCTAACCATCTTCTTATCAGGAGTTATAAAAAAAACATTATTCGGATTTCCCCAAACACTATACAGCTGGTACTCAGAATGCCCTACCCATCCCTGCAAAACATTTGAATATGAATTATTATCAACACTCTTGCAGGCAAAAAGCAAAAATATTCCCAAGAAAAACAAAAAACGATGCATAAATTTTCTCCCACATAATTATTATAAATAATACCTTTTAATCACAAAAAAAGCTCCGAAACAAATTTCGGAGCCTTAAACACTACAATTTTAAGAAACTAATCCCAAAATTTAACCTTATCAAGCAAACCATCTGTTTTTTCAGATACCGCATTTTTAGCTGTATCCAAAGTTGCTGATGCAGCTTTTTTTGCCATATCCGATGCACTGCCCAAAGCTTTAGTTACTACAGATGTAGCATTAAACAAAATCTTGTTAAAGATTGTTGTAATCGATTCGCGAATTGACATTTTTTCCTTACCTTCTCCAATACCTTCCAATTCAATAGCAGGCAAAGCCAATGTCAAAGCAGTATCATTATTTTGCAACGGAGTAATAGCACTTAAAGCACCACCTTCAACCAAAACCTTTTTAATGATAACATTTTTAGATGCTGTTTCTGTTTTTGGTTCTTCAGATTTTTCTTCTTCAACAACCTCTACCTTATTATCTGAAGCAGTATTTTTTGCAATATTTTGCTGAATCTGCATAACATTACTTGTAGAAAAATCAGGCATTTCATAAGTAATTTCCGGTTTCAAAACAGTGATATCTTCAACAATTATTGTATTTGTCATAAGACTGTTTACATCAACCTTAACTTTAATATCACCCAAACTCAACAAATTAGGAGCCGAATAACCTGTTGGATTAGCAACAGTTAAACCACCAACCTCAACTTCTCCGGCAAACGGATTAAACTTAAACTTAGCCAAATTAACCTCTGTACCGACAATCTGAGTACCATATTTATGAACAACACCTTTTACCAAAGGCTCCATATATAACCAACCGGCAACAACAGCACCGATAACCAAAAGCAACAATGCTAGTAAAACATACTTCACTATTTTCATATACTAAAATCTCCTCATAAAAATGTTTGTCCATTTATTTATATATCAAAATCTGATTAAAGCAAGTTTTTAATAAAAAAAAACAATACATTTCTAAACGATCCAATTTATGAGTGAACAGCTTATTTTGATAACTTTTGGTTTACTCTTTTACAATATTGTCCATAATACTATCCCAACCATTATTATGAGTTGCCTTTGGCACAACAATTACAGGAGCATTGTTTTTTATAAATTGTTTTACTAATGTCGGTGGTATAACTCTGTCTTTTTCACCGACATAGTGAATTTGAGGTATTTTTATAAAGTTGTTATAATAATCAGCAAGATTTAGAGATTCATTTAATGATAATAAATTATGATAATCAGTCCATGCCTGATGGTCTAAATTGCCCGCAATAGTAATGATTTTTTCAACATTTAATCCTTGTTTAGCGGATGATACTAAACCAACAATTTGAGCTCCGCCGGAGAATCCAATAAAAATAACATCATTATTTCCGACAATTTCTTTAATTGCCTGATATTCTGAATTTATAACTTCTGATGAAAATCTTGCTGTTGTCCAATGTCTTTGCGAGCAAATAGGCGATTTTATATATTGACAAGGTCTTGCTAAATAAATGACATTTTCATTTTTATCATTAAAAGCAAATTTTCTAACCAATGTTCCTCTCGGTGTGGGATCTTTTGTAGGTCTGCCATATCTATCAAAAGCATATCCGTCACCTTCAACATAAACTTTATATTTAGCCTTCGGATTGGTTATTTTTTGCCAGCTTGCTAAATTAAATGTATCTGTTTGTATTTCTTGATATACAAAATCATTTGGTACGGTTATTGATGAACAACCGGTTAGCAAAAGGAAACAAATAAATATTTTTAACAAACTTTTTTTCATGAACTATACTTTATATTAAAAACAAATACCCTGCAACTGATAAGTTACAGGGTATTTATTTTTTTTTGATTAAATACTAAAAGTTATATTTAGCATTCAACAATAAAGAGTGGTCTTTATAATCTTTGCGGAATTTGCCTTCATAACCGGCAGATACTTCCCACTTGTCATTAATATCAGCAGAAATACCTGCACCAAATTCAAATCCGAAACGATCTAAATTTTCACCTTCAACAGCATAGGTTGAACCATTTGCTAAAGTAACAGCAGATGTATCTTCAGCTTCGGTCAAATCATATGTCAAAGCAGCACGAATTTCCGGTTTCAAAATTTTACCGTTTTCAAGTTCCCAATTTTTAGCAACTTTAGCACCGATAACAGCTGTCAAAATATCAGATTCATCAGTATCAATTTTTGAACCCAAACTGTCTGTGTAAGAATCCGGGCTAACATGCAAGTATCTTAAACCAGCTGATGGTGTAACAACTGCACCATTTTCAAGAGCTCGTTCAAAACCGCTCATAACTTGTAAGCCATAAGAATCTACATCATATGAAGCTGTTTTTACTGAAGATGATTCATCATAATCACCAAACGAATATGACAATACACCATTTACAAACCAATCAGATGGTTTGTATTCGCCATAAACCATCAAAGTGTGATTATCAGCATCAACATCACGGCTATTTGCATCAATATCGCTTTGAGTATAAGCATATCCTACACCGACTTTTGTATCACCACCACGAATAACTTTTTCAAAACCGAAAGCGACACCTTCAGAGTCTGCTTCAAATCCATTAGATGTGTCGAGTTTAGATTTGTTGAACAAACCTTGTACCCAAGCAACACCTTTTTCAAACCAACTGTCGCCTGAAGACATGCCTTGTTGAGCCGGAGCAACACTACCACCAGTGAAACGGCTACCGACAGCAGCCAAAACTTGAGCATTGTTAGCAACAGCTGAAGATGTAACGGCATTGCTCAAATCAGATGACATTTTATCAACCATTTCTAAAGCTTTTGCAACATCAGCTTTATCAGATGATTGCATCAAAGTTTGTATTTCGCTGGCAACAGCATCAAAGCTATTGTTACCGGTATCTGTACCACCTGAAATAATAGCATTTACACCGGCAGCTTGTGATGAGCTTGCGCCTGTATCGGCAGCGATATCACTTGCGGATTTAGCTGCAAATTCTAAAGCATTTTTACCATCTGAAATAGAAACATTAAAGATGTTATTGGTTAAATTGTGTGTCCAATCACCATCACCGGTAACAGTTCCGTCAATAAAGGTATAAGGATCTTCAGCTGATGTAACATGACTTACATCTACATCTAATGTTACTTTGCCTGCTAATTCAACATTACCTTTAATTTTATCACCTGTTGTTGCAGTTTCATCAATACTGAATTTTAATGCAGAACCGTCTTCAAAAGTAATTTTTTTACCTTCTGCAACAGTGAGAACTTTATCTCCTTCAACACCTTTCCAAAGGTTTACTTTAGCGCCTTCTTTGACAGATAAATTACCAACTGTAAGTTTATCACCAACAATTAAACCGGCGCCATTGGTGTTATTACCTATGGTAATATCAATATTTGATATATCAGATTCACCATTAACTGTATCAACTGTTTGTGTTAAATAACCGTTTACGGTTAATTTGCCTGAACCCATCAAATCTGTTTTGGTATTAATTGTTGCCTTTCCATCAATGGTAACATCACTGTTTAATGTTACTTTTCCGCCTTTTGCGTCAAATGATACAACACCTTCATTAGCATTAATTTTTAATCCGTCTGCAAGTCCGTCACCGCTATTACCGACAGAGGTGTTATTCTTAAACATCAGACCTGTGTTTTTATCTTTAACTGTAAGTGTTTTTTCTCCATCACCATAAAGTGAAAGCTTTGTCCCTGTTCTTAATTCAACTTTACCAACTGTAAGGTCATTACCTAAAACCAAACCGCCATTGCTAATTCTTACATCAACATCTGAAACATCAGACCCGGAAGCTGTTTGAGTTAGCCAACCATTAACATACAATTTTTTTCCACCGGTGAGAGTTACTTTATCATTCAAGGTTAACTGTTTATCTGCAGTAAAATTATTTGTTAGTGTAATGTTTCCAAGGTCTTCTTGTGCATTTTCATCTGGTCCTATGAACTTATCAAAAGATATTACGTCATATAGTGATTTATCTACATTGGAATAGTTATTTATATCTTCTGCATTTTCAATACGATAAACTTTATCACCTTGTTGAACAGTCAATTCAGCATTAGCAGTTGAACTAATGCTTAATGTTGCTGCAACCAAAGCTGTAGTTAATAAAAGATTGTTTTTCATATGATTAAATTCCCTTTCTTTTTAATTGCAATTAAAAGAAAACCACCTTCTCAAAGGCGGTCAGGGAGTTCATCAATCATATTCTCTTAAATGATTATTTTAGTCTTTAGAAGCATATTTTTTTCAAGGATAGTATAAATATGTTTCCTGAACATACACTAAAATCTCCCCGACCATATTGCTATGAATCGGGGATATATCTATTGTTACCCATAGTTACAGATAACAATATGACGATGTTATATCCTAACACCGAAGAGAATAAGAGCCGATGAAAGCCCCATACCACTAAAGGTACTGAATACAAGCTATTGCTTGTATCTGACTAGAAGCTTAAAACAAATTGTTTTAAAAAGAAAGAAAAAAATACATCTTTGTTATACTAATTCAATATTAGTGTTATACTATATCCCCTAATAAGTATCATTAAAATACTTAACAATGGCAAAGTTTCTTTTATTAAAAACTGAAGAAACAAAAATAATCTCTAAATGTTGTTTTTGAACGACAGACAAAGTTTTGTTATTGAGTGAACGAATGACAATTAAGTGAAACGAATATTACAAAACAAGTAACCGAAGTGAAGTTGTTGAGCTTTTTTTTCACAAAAAACGAAACCTACGAAACAAAACCACTCCTCTGGGGTTCAAACCCCTCATACTTCTATTCATAACAAAAAAACTCCCCACTAGGGAGAGTTTTTTTGTTATGGTAGGCGCGTGGGGGTTCGAACCCCAGACCCACTGATTAAGAGAAAGATAGACGTATAGGAAAGCAGTCACTTTCAGAAATCTTAAAAATTGCTGTAACCCTTGCTATATATAGCGTTATTGAAAATCCTTGACTTTTAAATCAAGGCTGTGTAAGGTGTTGAATATGGTTAAAAAGTAGCACCTATGTAGCACCTGTGCTACAAAAATATGGAAAATTGACATTTTTGAGGGTTAATATGAGTAATCAAGCGTTTAGATTCACGGATAAGACAATTAAAGATATTAAACCAACCAACAAAAGGGAGTATTATCACGATACCGTGGAAAGTGATTTATTGTTACAAGTTACACCTAATGGAGCAAAGACATTTTATATTTACAAAAGAATGGATGGACAGCCTGTAAGATATAAGTTAGGCAAAGCAATGGATATGAATGTTAAACGGGCAAGAGAAGAAGCTGTAAAAATTCGCGCTATGGTAATGAATGGTGTTAATCCTCAAAAGACAAGAAAAGATTTGAGAGATGAAGACACATTGGAGCAGATGTATCAAAAGTTTATGGCAGAGAAAAAAACACATCTTAAAATAAAAACCTATGATGAATACCAAAGAATGTGGAAAAAAAATATAAAGCCAGTTTTTGGCAATAAGAAACTTTCACAAATCAATGTTGAAACTATCAAACGTTTTCACAAAAGATTTGATGATAAAATTTATTATGCTAATCGTTGTGTGGTGTTTTTAAAAGGTATGTTTAATCACTTTATTAAAGAGGGAACATACAAGGGGATAAATCCTGTTTTGGGTGTAAAATTAAATAAAGAAGAAGCACGTGTTCGTTATTTGGAGCACGCAGAACTTGAAAGATTTTTTAAGGCATTAGGTGAAATTGGTGAATCAGTTAGTCTCAATGCTATTCTTATGTTGCTTTATACTGGTGTTAGAAAGTCAAATGTTTTATGTATGAAATGGAGCGAGGTTGACCTTGATTCCAAAATATGGTTAATCCCAATAACAAAAACTGGCAAAAACCTTACCATCGCACTTGCAGATTCTGCTGTTGATTTATTAAAAGAGATTAAGAGCAATAACCCCGATGAAAAATATGTATTTCCATCTTCAACATCATCAAGTGGACATATTGTTGACATTAAAAGAGTGTGGTCAACAATTAAAAATAAAGCAAATATAACTAATTTACGCATTCACGATTTAAGACATACATTAGCAACATATATGATTGCGCAAGGGGCAAGTCCATTTGTTGTTCAAAGAGCATTAACTCATAAAACAATAAAATCAACAGAAGTGTATGTCAATCTTGGTGTTGAACATTTGAGAGATAAATTGAATGAGACAGTTAATACATTGCAACGAATAGGTAAGAAAAAAGGGAAGTAAAATTACTTCCCTTTTATATATTTTATTATTCAGCAGATTGAACAATATTTGTTGTTTCTACTGATTGTGTTGATGTAGCATCATTTTTTTTGCTTTTATTGCATTTCTTGTTGGTAGATGTTGTTTTATTTGTTTTTTTTGTTTTGTTTCTTTTTTCAACCATTGGCGAACCTTTTGCGTATGCCTCAATTTTATCATCAAATTTACCATCGCCAATCATTTTCAGTAAACTATTTAATATCTGAATTTCTGTCATTCCTTCTTTTTTTGGTGTTGTTATTTCATAAACTCTATGAGCACCACAACGTAATGTTATGATTTTATGTGTAGCACCATCTTTTAATACTAACATTGATGTAGGACAAATCTCAATTCCACGATAATGATTTATATTTTTGTTAATGTTGCTAATGATTTTACTTTTAACTTCTGCTAATTTATTCTTGAAAGCCTCTGCTTTTCTAACATTTGGATTATATTCTTCCAATACTAAATCAACAATTTCATTATCAAAATTATCTGAATTTTTATTAACCATTTATACCTCCATTATAAAAAAATATGAACAAAGTATATTTGTGTTATCAAATATAATATATTTTTTATCACTAATTTATGAAAAAATAATATAGTTTTATATAAAATATCCACAATATGTATGTAAAAGTATATAAAAATCATTGTTCATTTTAGGTA
>JAZODJ010000027.1:0-2354 GCA_045597005.1 Alphaproteobacteria bacterium
AATTTAAAGAAAGAGAGAGTATTAACATGATTATTGTTCCTGTAAAAGAAGGCGAAAGCATTGATCGCGCTCTGAAACGTTACAAGAGAAAGTATGAAAAAACCGGTGTTGTAAAAGAATTACGTAACCGTCAAAAGTTTACAAAACCTTCAATCATCAAGCGTGAACAACGCATGAAGGCTATTTACGTTCAGCAGCTCCGTCAAGCAGAAGAAAACAACTAATTGTTTGTTTGCACTTTTTGCAAGAATGATTTCAGAAAAAAAACTTTGTCCAATGGGCAAAGTTTTTTTTTATAAACATATTGTTTTTTACAAATATCTTTATTATCTTTGACGCATAAAGATACTCTAATGCTACAAAGATTTTTAAGACATATCGAAACCGAAAAGCGCTATTCCACTCATACGGTCAATGCATACAGACGAGACATTGAACAATTCGTCGATTTTCTTAATAATAATTATGAAACCGAAAACCTTCTGTCAGTTGATACCGAAATAATCCGCTCTTACATTATTAATATGAAAGACTCTGGTTTAGAAAATAGAAGCATCAACAGAAAAATATCTAGTCTAAGAACTTTCTATTCATATTGTTTGAGAGAAAAAGAAATAAAAATATCTCCACTAACAGAAATCAAGTCATTAAAACAACCAAAAGAATTAGCAAAATTCATTCCTGAGTACGACATGCTCAACATATCATTTGAGGAAAACGATGATTTTATAATTAGAAGAGATGAGTTAGTAATTGAAATTTTATACCAAACAGGAATACGACAAAGTGAATTACGTAACATAAAAGATAACGATATAGACACGAACAAACAAACGATTAAAATATTAGGTAAAAGGAACAAGGAGCGTATTATACCAATTGAAAAAGATTTAATAAATCTGATTAGTAGATATCTCAATTTAAGAAACAAACAATTTCCAGAAAGGAAAAACAACAACTTAATTGTTAACAATAAAGGAGAAGAATCAACTCCAAAATTTATTTATAATATAGTTCACAAAATATTAAAAGAAGTAACTACTGTAGAACAAAAGAGTCCACACGTCTTAAGACACACATTTGCAACACATTTATTAAACAGAGGTGCGGACATAAGAGCAATACAAAAGATGCTAGGACATAATAATTTAAGTTCAACACAAGTATACACCCACAATACGATTGACAAATTAAAAGAAACATATAAAAAAGCACATCCATACGGAGACAAATAAAACAGTCGAAAGACATAATATTAATTAACCAATTAAAACGGAGGTTACTATGAAAATTAACATCAATTCAGTACATTTCAAAACTGACAAAAAACTTGAAGAATTCATCACACAGAAGGTTGAGAAAGTATGTTCAAAATTTACAGACGTTATAGGATCTGAGGTAACATTAAAATTAGACAACACAGATACACCCGAAAATAAGATAGCAGACATAAGAATTATATTGAAAGGTAATGATTTATATGCAAGCAAAGTCAGCAAATCCTTTGAAGAATCAGTTGACCTAGCAATTGATGCATTAAAAAAACAACTAGAGAAATACAAAGGCAAGTTAGAATAACAATAAACATATTGAATTTCAATAAATTGAATATTTTTTTCAAAAAAAACACATTTTTTTTTAGAAAACGTTTGTAGATTCAAGAAATATGATTATTTTTGCAAACCATTTCAGAGGATGCTTTCCAAAGAGATGGTTTGCATTTTAAGTTCATTAAAATAGTGTAAAAAAAGGCCGGCGTAGCTCAGCGGTAGAGCACGTGATTTGTAATCTCGGGGTCGGGGGTCCAAATCCCTCCGCCGGCTCAATCAGTCATAGAACTGAATAGGGGGAGTCGCATAGTGGCAATTGCAACAGACTGTAAATCTGTCCTCGGATGAGTTCGGTGGTTCGAGTCCACCCTCCCCCACCACTGGCGGAAGTAGCTCATTTGGCAGAGCGAAAGCCTTCCAAGCTTTAGGTAGCGGGTTCGAGCCCCGTCTTCCGCTCAAACGAAAGCCAGCGTAGCTCAGGGGTAGAGCACTTCCTTGGTAAGGAAGGGGTCACGAGTTCAAATCTCGTCGCCGGCTCTTCAAGAAGAAAAGAAATTAAATATTAACCTTAAGTAAAAATAAATAGCTATGGCAAAAGAAAAATTCGAAAGGACAAAACCACACGTCAATATTGGTACAATCGGCCACGTTGACCACGGTAAAACAACCTTAACAGCAGCTATCACATTACACCTTTCAAAAAAAGGTTTATCAGAAGTTAAGTCATTCGACTCAATCGACGCTGCTCCAGAAGAAAAAGAAAGAGGTATCACCATTAATACAGCTCACGTAGAGTACCAAACA
>JAZODJ010000028.1:0-106318 GCA_045597005.1 Alphaproteobacteria bacterium
AATAGATAATCCAGATATTGTTCGTCAAAAACTACAAACAATCTTAGACAAATATCTTAAATAATAAAAATGAGTATAGAAGAAATAGAACATAATTTTAGGCTTGTAAAGGGCAGTCGCATAAATGCATCTTTTGCGCTAAGAACGGTAAAAACATCTAATTTATGTATTTCTTTATTTAATCATACAAAAGAAGGAAATATTTTTAATATTTGTCGGCAATCTGTTTATATGAGATGTATTGTAGAAGTTAGGAAAATACTTGAACCAGCATCTTCTGATAAAAAAGCAAATTTATATTTTATTATTAATCAAGTATATCAAAATAGAGAGATTTTTGCTCAAAAACATTATGATGATGATTTAAACATGCCAACAAATTGGTTTAATGATGAGCCAGCAGAATATGAATTTGGCTATAAAGAACGTAGAGAAAGTCGCGCTGAAAATGAAAAACAACATTGTATAGAGACCATTGAATTAGTTTATAATCGTTGGAACAAATTATGGAAATTATTGGGGGAAAGTGAGGCTTTTAGTTTTATAAGAACAGCAAGAGATCATTTGGTTCATAGTATGAGTGCGACGGATATTTATATGCCACCGATGAATAAAGTTCAAAAGCTATTAAATATAATTTTATGGTTTATAAGAAAACTTGACTATATCATAAATAACAGTTCATCAAATTATAAAAATTTAGACAATGAAGCCGAGACAATAGCAGAACAATTTTGGGAACATATGAATTAATCTACAAAGTTACCTTTGGTTCACTACCAGGTTTCTTATGGCGATAACTCAATTAACATTTCTTACGTTATGAGCAAAAAAATAATCAATCACCGATTTGAATATGATGATACAGAAAAATATATTCCGAATGATGAAGTGAAACGGATTTTGAGGAATTTGAGAGAATAATAAAAATTATCCTTTTCTACTTGATTTTATTTCTTATAGATAATATAATATCTATAAGATTGTTAAATGTTGATTAAGGATAATATAATGTCTTTTATACTAAAGTCCCCATTAGAAGTTATGCAAGATATTGCTTATAAAGCGAAAGCCAAACGTTTAGAGCAGAATTTAACACAACAAGGGTTATCTGTTCGTTCAGGTGTGAGTTTGGGTACAATCAAGCGTTTTGAGCGTTTTGGCGAGATATCTCTTAAATCTTTAATTGATATTGCTTTAACTTTAGGGTGTATGAATGATTTTGAAGAACTTTTTAAGGATAATCAAAAACCACAAAGCCTTTTTGAAAAAAAATCTGACCAAACACGCAAAAGAGGAACAATAAAATGAGATTGAATGTATTTTTGAATACTTATGGAAACCGTCTATTTGTAGGTGTTTTGGAAGAACAGAATAAAAGAGTGTTTTTTGAATATGCCCCTGAGTTTGTTAATTCAAACATTCCTTTATCACCGTTTATGCTTCCTTTAAAACAACAAGTTTATGAAGATGAAAAATACACTTTTGATGGCTTATTCGGTGTATTTAATGATAGTCTTCCTGATGGTTGGGGGTGCTTATTATTAGATAGAAAACTACAAAAAAAAGGTTTGAGTTATAATTCAATCACACCTTTGCAACGATTATCTCTTATCGGCTTAAATGCTATGGGTGCTTTAGAATATGAACCCATAACCGAAATTGATAAAGAATTTGTCGGAGATATAGTGTTGGATGCTTTATCAATGGAAGCCGGCAAAATTTTACAAGGCAACAGTTCAGAAGTTTTAGATGAACTTTTAAGCCTTAATGGGTCTTCAGGGGGAGCAAGACCCAAAATCGTAGCACTTGTTTCAAAAGATAAACAAACATTGATTCACGGAAACCTTACACAAGAAAATTATGAGCCATGGTTAATAAAATTTAACTCATCTCTTGATGATAAAGATATCGGAGCAAAAGAATACATTTATTCATTGATGGCTAAGGATGCAGGACTTGAAATGCCCGATACCTATTTGTTCCCTTCAAAAGATAGTAGTGGACATTTTGGTGTAAAACGCTTTGATAGAACAACTGAAGGTAAAATTCATGTTCATACAGCATGTGGATTGTTGCATGCGAGCCACCGTTTTGCTTCTTTAGACTATACATCTCTCTTAAAATTAACAGCAATTTTAACCAAAGATGTTCGTGAAGTTGAAAAAATGGTCAGATTAATGATATTCAACATCAAATCCGGTAATAAAGATGACCACAGCAAAAACTTTTCATTTATGCTAACAAAAGATAATGTCTGGAAAATGACACCGGCATATGATTTAACCCCATCCCAAGGTTTAAATGGTGAACAAACAGCAATGGTAAATGGTAAAGGAAAAAATATCACAAAAGAAGACTTTATAAAAGTTGCAGAACCTTTTGGTTTTGATGCTAAAAAAGTAGAAGAAATTGTAGAACAAGTTGATGATGCTTTATCCTGTTACAAAAAATATGCAAGCGATGTGGGGATTAAGTAACTAGTTATAAATGTTAAACAATATACGCAAGCCTAACAAAGTTTAACATTTTATATTTGAAGCATAACAATACAAAAATAAAACACTAGTAAAATAGCCAATTACAGAGAAAATGTTAAAAAATGTGTCTTCTTTAACATTTAAATATTTGTCAAATTTATATGAAGCTCTATCATATTTTTAATAAATTTAATCTGTTCTTTCATTTCTAAAATTTCCTCTCTGTGCTCTATAAAAAAGTTGATGTTAATACTCAATTTTATAGTATTTTCACTATAACTTGTCGCACCAATTTGGATAGAGCTGGCAAAAATCTTTGCCAGCCTTACGTTTTTTTATAACTTTCAGCGAGTTCGACAGCTGAATCTTTGCATGATATCCCGGGCGGCAATTTAAAACGCCTGCAATTTCATGGATATTCAAACGATTAGCACGGATAATGATTTAACGAAAGCACTTTACAGCGAATACCTTGAAGCCATCAAGACTTCGCTTAAAAATAACGCAGATGTAAACAAGCCTTACAATGCCAACGGTTATAAATTTGTCATTTTATTTACAAAGTTTGTTAAACGAACTAATATCCGCAAAAACTTAGTCAGTAAACCTAATTTTTATAAAGAGCAATAACATCTGTTAAAAAGGGAATTGTTTTTTTACAAACTTTATCAGGATAATTAAAGAAATCTCGCAATTCCTTTTTTATTTCCATTTGAATAACATTTGGTTGATTAAACATCTTTTGATATCTTCCCGTTAACCCGTGTATGCCACAATATTTCGGATGATTTACAGCAGTGTTCAATCCATATTCTTTAGCAATTTTTCTAATTTCCCATAAATACGGATAGTTATTCTCTTCAAATTTGCCTATACCTAAACAAACATCATATCCGACATTTTGACTAAATCCGTGAATATCCAAAAAATAATGTCGTTGAAGATCGTTTTGATATATCCAATCTGAAATAAGAATTTTATACGGAACAAATTTTGCCCTGATAATCGTTGACACATTATTTTGCTCACCCAGATATTTCACAATTGCTCCTGTATATAAATCAGCAATCTTTTCTTTTTTATTGCAAAAACTGCGAGTAGAATGTGGCGCTGTCAAAATTAATTTAGAATTGAAATCAGTATATTGGAAAATATCCGTTTTTTCCTCATCACCATGAGAACAATTCTTTATAAACGGTTCATTATACTCTTTTAAAAGTTCCAACATATAAAATAAGTATCCATATTATCTTTTTACATTTGCATTCAAAAGTCTTTGGACATAACGCCCCTGATACAAATTAATACCAAGTGCATTACCGGCTTCAATCGCATTAACATCATCAATCCGACAAAGAATAATTTTTGCCCGCTCCGCTTTATTCATATAATCCATAAAATGTTCATCTTCATTAAAATAATCTACCAACGACGGATGCCAAACAATTTTCATTAAATCACAATCCAAATTTTTCCTATTCAAATATTTCAATTTATCAACGGTAATCCCATCAATACAAATTTTATACCCTCTTGCCTTTGCAAATGTTTTAGCCAGTATAAACGAACGAATATCACTAAAAATATCAACCAACTGCATTTCCAATATAATGCTTTGCCGCATAGAACCGTTTATACTGTCATCAAATCGCAAAAAATCATCAGACAACACCGTCGATACATTAATATTAACACTAAAATTTCCAGCTAAAGAACCATCATCATGTCGAGATATAATTTCTAAAACACGTTTATCCAAAGTTTCCGTTAACGCCAAAAACAACCATGGATTTGCCGTAATTTCCACCTCCGGCAAAAGAGAATCTCTCATATCCGGAATAGAAACAAACACTTCCTCAAACACACGTTGCGGAGCAGATTTTCCAATAACCGCGCAAATAGCTTGCCTACGAATAAAACTTGAAAAATCCGCAACAGAAATAATTTTTTGAACTTTAGCCAACATATCTGTCGTAAGCTCTTTTTTATAATGACGCCCGCTGGTATTAAAAAAAGAAACTTTTCTCATGTCTTGCTGTTGTTCACTTTTTGTCGGTTGATTGTGACAACCTATTACAACCTTTTTAGAAAAATCAGCATATTCCGTACCAAGATCATAAAATGTTGCTATTCCACATTCTTCTAAGCCTCCAACAGCTTTAACCTTATCATCTTCATTCAACAAAAATTTTATTCTCACCAAGCTTGATGCGACTTCATCCTTGACTTTCTTATCAAAAACAAGAACAATATCTTCATTCAATAACGTAAAAATCTCAGCCAATCCGCTTTTTACCGACGGCATCAAAATTTCGACTATTGATTTTCTATTAGATACAGTTCTAACTTTATCACTCAAACTATGAACATTAATATATAAAGCCCTAAACATACTTTTATTAGGACAAAACTTGTTTAAATACTCAAAAACAATATCTTCTTTTTTTATTTCCTGTGTTTGCTTATCTGCCATATCTTATCCTGGTATTTTTTCCAAAAAATCTTTATATTGACACTCGTTTCTAAAATCTCCGGCAATTAATTTCTTCCTTTTCATGCAATCTTTTGCCGAACAAATTTTTCCATTTGGACATTTAGCCCTAACCATTGCTGTTTCAATAGCATCTATATAAGGCCCTTGAAAAGCTCTGATTCCATACTTAATCCCCCAACGAACAGCTTTATCATCTAAACATTTAGCTAATATAACCTTATCACTACCAACATTATCAATAACCTCTTTTATTTCTGCATTATTATCCTGATATTCTTCCATCAAAGCATGCCAAAATATTTTTATATAATCTGGCTTCAAATGAGAAATATTTAATGTTTCCAACATTTCTGTACTTGTAGCATCAATCAAAATTTCTCCCCCATTTTGATGCAAAATCTCTTTTGCATCAAAATATGAAGCTAAGTTATTTAAAATATCCATAACTTGAACTTCCGCAACAACCTTTTGCCCCTTTTCAGCCAAACTTTTTATAAAATCATCAAACTCCGGCAAAAATATTGTCGACAAATTCAAATTCAAACTAACTTTTTCGATTTTATTTTTAATATCAGAAAATAAAAACGAATACATGGTTTTTTTATCTAATGTTTGTGTTAGATACAAAAACAACCACTTATTCCCGACCAAATCAACATTTTGATCAAATCGCTTACTTAAATCTTTTACCGCAACAAAAAATTCTTTAAACATCAATTTAAAATTTGTAGAACTCTCAAATTTTAATACACTCTGATGTTTAATAAAATCAACAATATTAATTTCATCAATTTCACGTTTAACTACATCTATTTGACCTGCATCAACCGGATAACGATACGCCAATAAGTCTAACGGCGCATTTTCTTCCATTTGCACTTCAATACGTCTGTACAAATCATCAAATTCATTCGAAAAATACAAATGAGTAAACTCTGAAGAACTATGAGCAGTCCAAATAGGATCGGTTACCAAGCCTTTTCTTAACTTCTCAACAACTTCAAACACTATTTTCTCAGTAATATTTTTTCCTAAAATTGCAAAATCACCATTTGCCAAAACATACATTGTGCCATTAGCAACAGAAACCAAATCATCAAACAATCTCGTTATAATTTTAACAAACTTCGGATGGCGATTCTTTGGTTTCAACTTCGAAACATTAACATATAAAACCTTATATTCAGATCTGTTTTTTGCAATACGATCCAAAGTTTCTAATAAATATTTCTCTGTATCAAATTTACTGTAGCTAACCATTTATTTTTTACCACCTATATTTATTCTATTACTTCTTACCTTTCAAAAGCAAGCAAATAACTTCTTTTTTCCAATTTTAGTCTTTTCCTATGTTAATATTCCTATTCGTATTAACTGCTAATATAATCCCAAAACCGGTCATCACCGACAAAACCACCGTTCCACCATAAGATATCAAAGGCAAGGGAACCCCAACAACAGGCAACAATCCTAAAACCATCGCAATATTAATCATAACATACAAAAAATAACTTGTAGTCAGCCCTATTGCAACCAATTTACCAAAATAACTGGCACTTCTCAAAGCAAAAACAAAACTATATGCTATAATCAAAAAATTGATAAATATAACCAGCACAGCACCAATCATTCCAAACTCTTCAGACAACATCGTAAAAATAAAATCCGTATGTTTTTCCGGCAAAAAATTCAAATGGCTCTGTGTTCCGTTCAAAAAGCCTTTTCCAAATATTCCACCGGAACCCAAAGCAATTTTTGATTGTATTATATGATATCCCGTTCCTAACGGATCGCGTTCGGGATCCAGAAAAGTCAACACTCTGTTTTTTTGATAATTATGCAAAAAATGCCACGCTATAGGTAATGATACTATTCCTGCCAAAACAACAACACCAAACTTCCATAACTGAACACCTACAGCAAAAAACATTGCTCCCGCTGTAAACAACAACATCAATGCTGTACCTAAATCAGGCTGTGTCATTACCAAACCAACAGGTATCATTACCATAAATAAAGGTATTATAATTCCTTTTATAGTTTCAATACGTTGCAATGTTACCGAATTAAAATATCTGGCTAAAGCCAACACCAAAGCTATTTTCATCAATTCTGAAGGTTGCAATTTCATAAACCCCAAATTAATCCAACGTTGCGCCCCCATTCCTACATGGCCACCAAGCTCAACAATAACCAATAACACCAAAACACCCAGATAAACCCAATAAGCATAACGCAAAAATATTCTGACATCCATAAAAGCCATAAACATCATTGCTACAAAACCCAAACCAAATCTTATCAATTGAGGTCCTGCCCATGGTGTCCAACTTCCATTTGCCGCAGAATACAACATCACTACACCAATTGCAGCCAAAACAACAATCATTAACACATAAGAAAAACTAATTCCCCAAAATTTTTCTTTAAAACTTAATTTATGATTTCGAAACCCTGTTTCATAAGCTTTATACATTTTTTATTCTACCGGTTTATTTGTTGAATCTAATTTTAAGGCTTCCAATAGCATCTTTCCAGCCATCGGTGCTGCAACTGCAGAACCGGAACCACCATGTTCCACCAAAACTGCAATTCCGTATTTAGGATTATCATGAGGTGCATACCCAACAAACAAAGCATGATTTCTATATTTCCAAGGTAAATCTTCTTGTTTAAGAACTCCGCTCTGACGTTCCTTCATACTAATACGCCTAACTTGTGTCGTACCGGTTTTTCCGGCCATTTTTTTCCCTTCAAAATCAAATCTGGAACCAAATGCCGTACCCCCCGGAACATTTACAACCTCATACATCCCTTTTTTCACAATTTCCAAATGCTGTGATGACAAATCCATTTTTTTGGGTTCAATTTTACTGTTTTTATCAACTTTCTTAAAAGTCGGTTCTATTTCATATCCACCATTGGCAATTCTTGAAACCATCGTCGCCAACTGTATAGGGGTTGTCAAAATATAACCTTGCCCAATACCAGAAATAATACTTTCACCTTGTCGCCATGGTTCACCAAACCGTTTCCTTTTCCACTCAATATCTGGAATAAGTCCGCTTTTTTCATTTTCAATGCCAACATTTGTCTTTTTTCCCAAACCAAATCGCCTAGCCATTGCCGCTATTTTTTCAATACCAATTTTTTGAGCAATCTCATAGAAAAAAATATCACAAGAATGTTGCAACGCTTGCACCATATCTATATAACCATGTCCGATATCTTTCCAACAATGGAATGCATGATTTTCCAACATCATTTTTCCGGCACAAAAAGACCTTGTTTTTTTATTTGCCATTCCACTCTCTAAAGCAGCTAATCCAACAACCATCTTAAATGTAGACCCCGGAGAATACAATCCCGCTACAGCCTTATTTAGCAAAGGTTTCTTTTCATTAGAATTAAGCTCTTTCCACTCCTCTGATGACAACCCTCTGGCAAACATATTCGGATCAAATGCCGGCGCTGATGCAAAAGCCAAAACTTCCCCCGTGTCAACCTTCATCATAACAATTGCGCCACTTTCATCCCTTAATAATTCATATGCCTTTTGTTGCAAACGCAAATCCAAACTCAAATCAATCTTATTTCCTACAACACCATCAACGCGTTCTATTTCCTTCATTACACGACCAACAGCATTAACTTCCACCTTAAGATTTCCTGATTTTCCTCGTAAATCTTTTTCAAATAATCTTTCGATTCCGGATTTTCCTATTTTAAATCCTGGAACCTCTAGCAGTGGATCATCTTTAATATCATTTTCTCCTACTGAAGCAACATACCCTATAACATGAGCAAATATATTCCCATACGGATAAAATCTTGAAAGCCCTTCATCAATGATAACTCCTGGTAAATCAGGCGCATTAAGTAAAATCTGCGTAACCTGTTCCCAATCAAGATTATCTTTAATTTTCACCGGTACAAAACTTCTATTTCTACGTAAATCTTTTCTGATGCGTTTTTCTTCATCTCCTGACAATGGCATAATTTTCTTAAAAGCATTTAATGTCTCATCAATATCTGTTGTTTGTTCTGCCACCATCAAAGCCTGAAAATTTTGCCTGTTACCAGCCAACATTGTCATATGACGATCATATATAATTCCCCTGGGTGGAACCAATAAACGCGTTGAAATACGATTTTCATCAGCCAACGTTCTATACTTATCAGCTTGATACACTTGAAGATAATAGAGCCTAAAAATAATCATAAACAGCAAAAACAACTGTATTCCACCTAGAAACAACGATCTTAATATTAAAATTTTACCTTTATCATTATCCCGATTCATAAACCGTCATCCTGAATAAACTTATTTTGCACAAAAGCCAATACAATAGACATCAACGGATAAAATGCAACGCCGATAAAATAACTGAACATCAACATCGATATTGGCAAAAATTGCCCATAATAAACAGATACAACCAACCACTTAACCAACAACGTTCCCAATGCTACCGCTATAAACCCATACCAAATAACAACAAAAGACTTTGCATTAAAAAATTTTTGCGTATTATACACCAAAACATACATAACCAAATACGCAAACACTCCAGCTCCTGACAAGGCCGAACTTATAGCCCCATTTATCAATCCTAAAAATACTATTTCAGACAATCCGAATAGATCCGGTCTGTGTAGCATCCAAAAATAAATACAAGCCAATCCTAAATCCGGCCTTATATTATTAAATATTGAAACATTTATTGGGATATAACTCAACAACATAAACACAACAGAAGTCATAAACGGCAACAGCCTTTGAAAAAGCGTAACAACTTTTTCATCAAAATCGTCACTCATCCTGCACCTCTGTCTCAGAACCAATCAAACCACCGATTCCATATTTTACTATTTTAATATATTCCAATTTTTCCAGTGCAGCAAAAGGTTTAACCTTTATTTCATTTTTAGCCACGGCAACAACTTGTCCCACAGGTAATCCAGCAGGAAAGACTCCCGACACACCGGAAGTAACAACTCTGTCACCGATACTAACTTCAGCATCCAACGGCACAAAAATCAACTTAGGAACGACTGTATTATCACCACTCAAAACCCCCCTGACGCGTGTCTTCTCAACAATAACCGGAATCTTTGAGTTAATATCGGAAATCAAAATAATTTTAGCATAAGATGAAGCCACTTTATCAACTCGTCCGACGACACCTCTGTCCGACAATACGACATCTCCTTTTTCGACATTTTCATTACCTATATATGCCACCATTGAATGCGCAAAAGCATCACTTTCTTCTGCAACCACACGAGCTGAGATATAGCTAACACTGGGCAATGGAACATAGTTCAATAACTCCGTTAACAATTTATTTTCGACTTCCAAAGCCTCATACTTATCTTTTAGCAATCTAAGCTGTTTATTTTCAGCTGACAATCTTTCATTATTTTGTCTTATAGTGCTCAACTGACTAAAAAAATCATAACTTTTTGCTAAAAGCTTTGCAGGAACAACCAAAACATCAACCACCATTGCTACAATTGTCGTTGTTGCCCCAGTAATCTGCCCAACAACAGGATCATTATTTTTATTAAGAAGCATCAACAAAATTGCCGCTAAGAATAAGATAATCAGCGCAAACTTTTTAGCTAGAACTTTAAGTTGATTCAGATGCAAAAACAAGCTTCTGCGGCGTTTCATAAATACTTCTCCAAAAAAACTTTAGCTGAAAAACCTGTTTACACAATTATACAGATTCTTCAGCTATTTTCAAACAAGATTTAATACATAGACGACAAAACTGAATGCAACTTGCCGATTTCCTCCAAAGCTTTTCCGGTTCCTTTAACAACACATGCTAACGGTGTTTCAGCCAACGATACCGGTAAACCTGTAGCATTACGCAACACTTGATCTAAATTAGCCAACAAAGACCCGCCGCCGGTCAAAACAATTCCCTTATCTACAATATCAGCCGCCAACTCAGGAGCCGTATGCTCTAAAGCAACTTTAACAGCCTCAACAATCTGCGAAACAGGCTCTGTTAAAGCTTCTGCAACCTGACGTTCAGATATCACTATCTCTTTAGGCACGCCGTTCATCAAATCACGTCCCTTAATTTCGTAAGTACGACCATCTCCTTTTTCAGGAACACAGGCAGAACCTATTTCTTTCTTAATTTTCTCAGCACTACCTTCACCAACCAACAAATTGTGATTACGACGAATATACGAAATAATAGCATCATCCATCTTATCACCACCAACACGAACCGAACGAGCGTAAACTATACCGCCCAAAGACAACACTGCCACTTCTGTTGTACCACCACCGATATCAACAACCATTGATCCTGTCGGCTCCGTAACCGGCAAATCCGCTCCTATTGCCGCAGCCATCGGCTCTTCAATCAACCATACTTTACGCGCACCAGCAGCTTCTGCCGATTCTTGAATAGCCCTACGCTCAACAGCAGTTGAACCTGATGGTACACAGACAATAATCAACGGCATAGCAAAACGGCGATGATTATGCACTTTACGGATAAAATATTTAATCATTTCCTCTGCTATTTCAAAATCAGCAATAACGCCATCCCTTAACGGACGAATTGCATGAATATTTCCGGGAGTACGCCCTAACATCTGTTTAGCTTCATTTCCCACAGCTAAAACTTGTTTCTTACCGCGATACTCTTCAATAGCAACAACCGACGGCTCGTTCAAAACGATACCTTTTCCTTTAACATAAACAAGCGTATTGGCTGTCCCGAGATCAATAGCCATATCTGCAGACAACCATCCCATCAATTTTGAAAACATAAATAGATTCTCCGTACTAAAATTATATACTGTAACAGTTGTATATCTATATCCAAGTATGTGCAAGAACAAAGTTTTTTGTTCACAAGAAAAAAGAGGCTTTTTACAACCCCTTATTTTTCTTAGCCTCCAATAAAGCTCCTATTATACGACCTAACACTTTATTCGGAGGCGACACTTTATAAGCATACTTAGCATCTATCGGAACAGCCGACATATCTTCATTCGATTTCTCTTCTTTAAATAAATTTTTAGCCTTAGACTCAATCAAACCATACAACGCCGCAACTTTATTCCCTTCATCTCTTTTTACGCATGCCCAATATTGATCATAACAACTATAATGGAAACATTCATTACCATAATTTACAAAATCCTCAGAACGCATCACATTATATAAAATTCTGCGAACATTCATATATCCGACCTCTTTTGGTGTTTTGTTTTCTTTTTTCTCATAATAATTAGTTAATGTAACATCACTGGGATTATCAAAATATCCTTCTCCCATATCAACTATCTTCCCGCTTCTTTTATCTAACATATAAACATCAACAGATCCTCCGGTAGAATGAATCGTCCAAGTTTTAGGATCTTTTGGATCAAAATTTTCAGCACTTGAACAAAAGTCTAATGCAAATTTTTTAGCAGCCGCATCATAATAAGCTCTTTTGGCTTCCATAACTCCCTTATTTTCAGATGTTATTTTATCTTTGCTTATCCCTATTTTTTCAAAATATTTTTCCTTAAATGAATCATATAAAATATTTTGCGTCACAGGAGAACGATGCCCATCCAAAACCACCAACTCCAAACCTAATTGATCTAATATTTCATTAACTTTACTTAACTTTTTTGCAACACCTTCTCTAACAAAATTAACATCCGGAGCTCCTTTAATATTTTTTCCATATGTAGGATTTCCTTTAGCTTGTTCTCTATAATAGGCAACACTCTTAATGCCATAATCACATACATCTACTAATGGCTCTTGATTTTCTTTACAATCAACATCTACTTCAATCCCTTTATAATCACCGGCATTTTTAGTAGGAACATTTTCTAATGGATTCAACAAACCCAACTCAAGCGCTTTTTCAGTAATACCTAAACTTTCAAAAGAAACTCTATCACTATCAATCAGAATCATTTAATTATCCTCCAAAAGAGATTTTATAGTAGCATTATGCCATAATTTACAAAATCATTCAACAACAAATAAAGCCATATTTTTCAAACGGTTTCTAAACCATGTTAATTGTCTTTTAGCGTACTGTCTGGTGTGTAATTTAGCCAATCTTACAGCCTCATCCAAAGTGATATTTCCCCTCAAATAATCAGCCAACTCCGGCACCCCGATAGCCTTCATTGCCGGAAGATTGGCATCCAATTTCAAATCGAGCAAATTTTTAACTTCGTCCAGCGCACCGTTTTTAATCATTATATCAAAACGTTTAGAACATTTTTCTTCCAAACTGCTCAATTCCGGCAATAATGCTACCACCTTAAAATCAGCCTCAGGCAAAAGCTTTATCATCGGTTTTTCAAACCATTCATCAATTGATACACCCGTATCCAAAAAAATCTCCAAAGCGCGCCTTACTCTGGTTGTATCATTTTCATTAACTCTTTTAGCGCCTTTTTCATCAATGTTTTTCAACATCTCATAAACTTTGCTTACACCACCCTCGGCAAACATCTTAGCCACTTTTTCTTTAATTTCTGGCCGAGTTTCCGGAATTGGCGACACTCCCTTTATCAGGCTTTCGATATAAAATCCCGTTCCACCGACCACAATCGGTAGCTTTCCTTTTTTCCAAACATTTCTGATAGCTTCAACAGCCAGCCTCAACCATTCGCTGACCGTTCCGTTTTTAGTCGGCTCAAATATTTCATACAACAAATGTTCGACTTGATTTTTGTCTTCCTCTGACGGAGCCGCCGAAATTATTGATATCCCCTTATATATTTGCGAAGCATCGGCATTTATAACAACTCCGTTATACTTTTTTGCCAAATCCATAGCCAAACCGGACTTTCCCGAAGCCGTAGGTCCGGCAACCACGACAACACTGTCAGATTTCAGATTATTTAAATCTATCAATATTCAATCCTTAAGAATCAAATTTTCTACACTTAGCACCCTCAATCAACTTAGCACATAAATCTGCATAAGATATTCCCGCATATTTTGCTTGTTCCGGTACTAAAGACAAAGCTGTCATTCCGGGATTTGTATTAATTTCGAGCAATACAACACCATCCTCTTCATTCCAACGCAAATCAACTCGCGATACAGTATTACAACCTAATGCTTGATGCAATTTCTCGGCATAAGCTTTACAAATTTCCGAAACCTCATATGGTATTTCTGCTGGCAACACATGCTCTGTTTTTCCGTTAGTATATTTTGCATTATAGTCATAAAACTCATTACCGGCCTTCAGTTCTGTAACAACATACGCTTTATCTTCCAAGCACATAACTGTCAACTCATGACCGGGAATATATTTTTCCACCAGAACTTCTCTATCGATATTTTTATATTTAACCTTCAAAATATCTTCTTGTTCACGAACAATAAACACCCCAACAGAAGATCCGTCTGATACCGGCTTTACCACATATGGCATAGGCACCACAGTACCATTCTTAAAAAATTCTCTTGCTGTCATTTTTTGACTTTGTGCAACTCTGATACCGCAAGTCTTTGCAACATATTTTGTCAGATGCTTATCCATACCGACAGCAGAAGCTCTCATACTGGAATGAGTATACGGAACTTGCAACAAATCAAGCATTCCTTGAATTGTTCCGTCCTCACCCCAATTACCGTAAAGTCCGTTAAAAACCACATCCGGTTTTTCTTTTTTCAACACATCAATAAACTTCCAAGTGTCCGTCAAATCATGTTCAATGACATCATATCCTTTACTTTTCAACGCTTTTGATATATCTTTACACGCAATCAAACTAACATCTCTTTCAGCAGAAAAACCACCCATCAAAACCAAAACTTTTTTAGACATTTTTTAAACCCTTTAAATTAAAATTTTTTATGCTATGGTATGCCTCAAACGTTAAAGAAAGAATAAGATTAATGAAAAAATTTACAACACTTTTTTTAATTACATTTCTATTACCTTCTGCTGTACAGGCTTTTTCAGTACAGCACGACTTTTTTATCTCCATCGGTGCTTTCGATGCCAGCATCACAAAATTCACCTATAGCCTTAATCAAACAGATTATCAAATTACATCTGATGTTACCACTAATGGCTTTTTCGATTCTATATATCCTTTTCAAGCCAAATATCATACTTCCGGCAAAATAACAACCTCACAAATGAAAACATCTGCGTATGGTTACGAATCAAAATCTCGTTTTAACACTCGAAGCAAACAGGTATTTTTTAACCAAAACGGTGAGCCGTTATATCAGATATCGTCTAAAAATGACAAAACAAAAAAAAGAGAATTTAAACCAAGTCCTACACCTGCAGACACTTTTGATTTACAAACTATTTTTGCAAAAATTGCTCTCCAATACAATACTGTCGGTTTCTGCGATTCCCGTTTAGCGGTATATGATGGCAAACGTCGATTCGATGTAATATTCAAAGATGTCGGAACCGAAGAATTAACGCAAAACGAACATTCTTTTTACGCCGGAAAAGCTAACAAATGCACAATGCATATTGACAAACTCTTATCAGAAGATGATGACACTCTATGGGAGTTTTCCGCAAACAAACCTATTTACTTTTGGATTGCTCGTGACACAAAAACAAATTATCCGTTTATAGCTCATATCCAAATAAAAGACACCCCTCTTGGTGAACTCAACGCATATACAACAAAAATTTCAATTAAGGAATAACCCATGTTAGATAAAGCTGAATTATTACTTCCTGCAGGCTCTCTTGTAAAACTGAAAACGGCAATATTGTATGGTGCCGATGCGGTATATGCCGGAACACCTGATATGTGTCTGCGCGCTCAATCCAAATTTTCACTGGAAGACCTCAAAGAAGGAATTGATTTTGTGCATTCTCACGGCAAAAAAATATATCTGACACTAAACCTTTTTATGCATAATCGAGATGTCGAAAAACTCCCTACTTTTGTGGAAACCCTGCGACAACTAAAGCCCGATGGAGTTCTAATTGCCGACCCGGGAGTTTTCCAATACGTCAAAGAAAACGCGCCTGAATTAAATTTATTTGTATCAACTCAGGCCAATATTTGCTCTTGGCAAGCTGTCAAATTTTGGCAATCACAAGGTGCTAAACTTTGTGTTTTAGGTCGTGAAGTAACATTTGCCGAAGCAAAAGAAATAAGAGAAAAATGTCCTGACATCCTACTTGAAACATTTATGCACGGAGCAATGTGTATGTCCTATTCCGGACGTTGTCTAATCTCAAACTATCTGGCTGATCGCTCAGCCAATCAGGGAAAATGCGCTCACTGTTGCCGTTGGCATTACAAATTACATTTGCGGCTAAAAGATGGCTCAATCAAAGAAATTGTTATTGATGAAAATAACAAAGATTCTTTTGAATTTTTACTTGAAGAAGAATTTCGTCCCGGCGAATATTTTGAAATTGTTGAAGATGAAAATGGTGGTTACATCTTAAACTCAAAAGATATGTGCCTAATGCCTCGTTTGCCTGATTTATTGTCAGCCGGCATAGATTCGCTTAAAGTTGAAGGTCGCAACAAAACCGAATATTATGCAGGTATCGTTGCCAGAACATATCGCCAAGCAATTAATGATTGGTACAAATCTCCTGATAACTGGGATTACAATCAATATATGGACGAATTACATACTTTGCAAAACAGAGGATACTGCCTGGGTTTTCATGATGGCAAATTAACTAATATAAGCCAAAATTATGAATACACCCGCACCTTAGGCGACTGGTTGTTTGCTGGTTCGATAATTGAATGGCAAGATGACGACGCTATCTTCGAAATTCGTAATTTTATTAATCAAAATGAAGAATTTGAATTTTTGATGCCGGGAAGCCTTAAAAATATAAAATTAAAACTATCTGAGTTCGAAGATGCCTCAACCGGCGAGATATCAACTAAAGTATCCGCCGGTCAAGGTAAAGCCATCCGCATAAAACCAAATTGTTGGAATTTACCGATAACTGAAGTAAAAAAACTTTTACCGCAATACACTATTGCGCGTAAGTTTGCTCCTCTTACAGGCACAAACAAAACTATGCTTGATAACAAAGGACAAGAATTTTGCAAACTTTGCAATAAAGATTAATGTTTTAGTTTTGACGAACTTAGCAAATAGCTTGCTACATTTTGCAATCGTTCCATTCGTGATGCATTTTCTTCATCACCTGTTTTGTTATACGCTTCATATAACAACGCAGTAACTTTTATAATAAGTTTGGCTTTATCGTTAATCGGCATTTTTGACTTTTCTACCGCATCTAACATATCATTACCCAATTTAATTTTACCGTACGGCGAATAAACTAAATTTTGAGCCTTTTGCCAAAGCTCCAATGCATTTTCATATTGTCCTTCATCAATATTCGCCTTAGCCAATCTGTTATAAGCCCAAAACAACAATGTTTTTCGTTTGATGGAATCATCTTTCATACAAGCACCATTGCTTTCACAAAAAGAAACAACCTCATCAAATACCCTCAATTTTATTTCTGGATCCAAATTAGATGCTTGTACTGCTAACTTATACGCTTCAACAATATTTTGCGGTGTATTTTTTAACATTGCATTCTACCTGAATCTAATTTATTTGTTTTGAACAATGACATTTTCCACAATCTAAACCGCCATCAACCAAACAATAATCCTCTTTGTTTAAATTGTTTTCGGCAAACACCTCACAATTTTCACACAAACATCCTTTATCTTCCTGAATACAATGGCTTTTTCCAAAAGCACAAAACATTTTTTCATAATGTTCAACATTTTCAACTCCATCAACCAATTTCATCAAATTAATCGGATAATTTTTAATTTTGCATGTTTTTGTATAAGATGGACAATCTGAACATAAACATTTTCTCAAATTATCAGACGTTCTGGACACCGGAAACATATTTAAACCTCCTATAAAATTATCACACAAATAAAATATTCTCTCCTTATCACCAAAACAATAAACCTTTAGTCTGCATACATAGGCTTTTTTCTCTTGCTAATCATTTCCTTTTTATTTAAAATCTCCACTGTTTTTTATTTACAAATGCAAAGGACATTACTATGAATCATCTATTTACCAGTGAAGCTGTTTCTGAAGGTCATCCCGATAAAGTTTGCGATGCTATATCGGATGCTATAGTCGACTTATATTTAAGCTATGACACTAAATCTCGTACCGCTATTGAAACAATGGCTACAACTAACCAAGTAATTATTGCCGGAGAAACATCATCGGCAATATCTGTTTCTCATGAACAAATCGAAAACACGGTACGTCAAACCATAAAAAAAATTGGTTACGAACAAGACAATTTCTCTTGGTCCGACGTAAATATACAAAGTTACCTTCACAAACAATCTGCCGACATAGCTCTAGGTGTTGACAAACTGGGAGCCGGAGACCAAGGAATAATGTTCGGTTATGCAAAAAAAGAAGCTGATATAGATACCGAATATATGCCTATGGCTATATATCTGGCCAACAAAATTCTATATGAACTAACATGTGATCGCCATAACGGCAGTATCAAAGGTATCTTACCCGATGCCAAAAGCCAAATCACCATAGAATACGATGATAACAATAATCCGATAGGCTTAAAAAAAGCTGTACTATCGACACAACACGAAGCATGGATGTCTCAAGAGGAAATTCGTGATATTGCCTGCAAATATATAAAAAAAGCACTTCCTTCAAATTGGTCAATTGACAATGCAGATATTCTTATCAATCCTACCGGACGTTTTGTAATTGGCGGTCCTGATGGAGATACCGGATTAACCGGCCGGAAAATTATTGTTGACACTTATGGTGGTTACGCTCCACACGGAGGCGGAGCATTTTCAGGAAAAGATCCGACAAAAGTTGATCGCTCTGCAGCATACATGCTACGTTATATTGCTAAAAATATTGTTGCCGCAGGACTTGCCGATGAGTGTACATTACAAATTTCCTATGCTATAGGAGTTGCCGAACCTTTATCTTTATATATCAACACTCACAACACCTCCAAAATTGACAATCAAAAATTACTAAAAACAATTCACGAAATGTTTGATCTAACCCCAGCCGGAATAATCAAACATCTAAAATTACAAAATCCCATATATCTTCCCACATCATCATACGGACATTTTGGACGTAAACCATCTGATGATAATCTTTTTACATGGGAAAAAACAGACTTTGCTGAGGAACTCAAAAAATGCTTTTAACAGATAAACCAAAATTTTACGGACGTCGCCAAGGACGCAAAATACGCAAAGCAAAATCCGGATTATTGGAAAATTTTTTACCAAAGATTTCCATAACTCCCCAATCTGTAATTTCAAAAGATATTTTCAATTGCAATGTATCTGAAATATACATGGAAATAGGCTTTGGTGATGGCGACCACCTCGCCGGACAATCACTAAAAAATCCGCATATCGGTTTTATAGGAGCAGAAGTCTTCAAAAACGGAGTAGCAAATTTACTATCTATAATCACAGGTATCAAAAAAAACAGTGATATATCCGAAGAAATTAAAATACTTTCCCCCCGTAGTGATAATATACGTGTTTGGAGTGATGATGTCAGAATTCTTTTCAAGCAAATTCCTGACGAATTTCTAAGCAAAATATTTTTATTATTTCCTGACCCTTGGCCCAAAAAACGCCATGCATCACGCCGTTTTATAAATCCTGATAATTTAAAAGAAATCGCTCGTATACTAAAAAAAGGCGGCATATTACGTGTTGCTACTGATCATAAAGTCTACAAAAGTTGGACTTTACGCACACTTGCAAACGACCCCAATTTTCGTTGGACAGCTAGATCTAGTGATGATTGGCGTAATCCACCGACTGATTGGGTTGAAACTAAATATCAACGCAAAGCCATCCGCGAAGGACGCAAACCGGTATTTTTAGATTTTGAACGTCTTTAAAATACCAAACTCCTAACTACATTTTAGAAATAACTTTATAACACATAGTTAGGAGAAAAAATATGACATCTTCCTTTAAACTAAGCGGAACCCTGGTATTGGTAGCAATCATGGCTTCACTTGGCGGATTATTGTCCGGTTTTGATATGGGTGTTATTTCCGGCGCTCTGCTTTATATCAATCAAACATGGGAACTCTCACCTTTGGCTCAAGGATGGCTCGTTTCATCGGCAATTGTCGGTTCAGTTATCGGAGCTGCTGCCAACGGCATCTTAGCTGATATTTACGGGCGTAAAAAAATTATTATTGCAACTGCCATTATCTTCATAATTGGATCCATAATGTGCGGTTATGCCACCACCGCAAATTGGCTCATTTTTTCACGTATAGTAATCGGCATTGCTGTCGGCATGATCAGTTTTGTCGCCCCTATTTACTTGTCCGAAATAGCTCCGGAAAAAATCAGAGGTTCTTTGGTATCTTTATACCAATTAGCACTAACTGCCGGTATATTATTATCATACCTTATTAACCGTATCTTTGCCAACTTTGAATTCAATTGGAGATGGATGTTAGGTTCCGGTGCAATCCCTGCCGTCATTCTTTTAATAGGAATTTTATTTCTTCACGATACTCCCAGATGGCTCATAAGCAAAAACAAAATTAATGAAGCTCGTGAAGTATTCAAAAAAATATACCCGGAAAATGATGTTGAAAATCACATTAACGAAATCAAAGAAACGTTATCATCATCTACGAATAATAAAAAAGTCAAATTACAAAAATGGATGTTTATGCCGATATTTGTAGGCGTCGGTTTAATGTTTGTTCAAATATGTACCGGTATTAACACCATCATATATTATACCCCTACTATTTTTAATTTGGCTGGATTTGCTGACAATATCACTGCAATATATGCAACAATAGGCGTTGGTATTGTAAATTTCTTAATGACTTTTGTTGCAATCGCTTATATTGATAAATTTGGCCGCAAACCACTATTATACATCGGCTTAATCGGAATGCTGATTAGTATGTTTGCCCTCTCAGGTTCATTTGCCATGGGCGATTCCGGCCGTTGGTTAGCTGTCGGATCAGTTGTACTATACATTGCTTCTTTTGCAATGAGTCTTGGCCCGGTTTGTTGGATTATGGTATCTGAAATTATGCCCTTAAAAATACGCGGACTTGCAATGTCTGCAGCAACGGTATCAAACTTTGCTTTTAACTTTATTGTTGTTTTAAGTTTTTTACCCATGCTCGAAATTTTAGGAAAATCCACAACATTTTTCATCTTTGGCCTTATCACAATATTATCACTGTTTTTTGTATACTTTTTTGTTCCCGAAACAAAAGGAATTTCTCTTGAAAAAATTGAAGAAAACTGGCATAAAGGTATATCACCACGTAAATTTTAAAACCTGATAAGGACTATTGATGAAAATATTGGTTGGGATGAGCGGCGGCGTTGATTCAAGTGTCGCCGCACTTCTTCTAAAACAAGCCGGTCATGATGTTATCGGCGCAACAATGAGCATTTGGGATGATTCTGATACCTTCCGTCAATTAACCGGTAAAGGTTGCTTTTCTTCTCACGATGAAGACATATCTCAGGCCAAACAAATATGTCAAAACTTAAACATTCCTCATCTGATAGTCGACTGCACAGATGAATTCAAGCAAATTGTCCTAAACAATTTTCGCAACGAATACAAAGCTGGAAGAACCCCAAATCCATGTGTAGTATGCAATTCGATGATTAAATTCAGTGTCCTTCCCGATAGCGCACGAAAACAAGGAATTATCTTTGATAAATTTGCTACAGGTCATTATGCACGTATCCATTTTAATAAAGCCACAGGGCTTTACCAAATTATGCGTGGCCTAGACAGCAAAAAAGATCAATCGTACTTTCTTTATCGTCTCACACAAGAGCAATTAGCCGGAACAATTCTTCCTCTGGGAGAAAAAAACAAATTTGAAATCCGTGAATTAGCCAAACAAGCCGGCTTATCAGTTTCCGATAAACCTGATAGTCAAGATTTCTATACCGGACCATTAAATGATATTTTGCAATTTCCCGCTCAATCAGGAACTTTCATCAATAAAGAAGGAAAAATACTAGGGCATCATAACGGTTACTGGAATTTTACTATTGGACAACGGCGAGGACTGGGCATATCAGCCGATAAGCCTTTATACGTTATTGATATCATTAAAGAGAGCAATAAAATCATTGTAGGATATGCTGATGAATGCCTTCAAACAACTCTTACTGCTTCAAACTGGGTTTGGCAAATCCCAATACCTCAACAAACTTTTCATTGTCAAGCTCGTATTCGTTCATCTCAAACACCTGTTGATGTACGTCTGACTCCTTTATCAAACGATACTTTTGAAGTTACTTTTATGTCTCCTCAAAGTGCCATAACTCCAGGACAATCTGTTGTTTTGAACAATAACAACATGTTAATTGGAGGAGGAATAATAAACTAAAACCATGTCAAAACAACAGAGAAAAATATAGGTACTGACAAATTATCATCTATTTCTATTTTATCTTCATATACTTCCGCCAAAGTAGCAACCAAACAAGCCACCACATTTACCCAACTAAATTGATAAATCGGCCAAAAAAGCAAATTAATTCCCACTGCAGTCAAAAAGAATGCCAAAGTGCCTTCGAGGGTTTTATTTTTATATATTTTAAACTTACCGACCGAACGCCCTACCAAAGCTGCTGCACTATCAGAAATAAGCATAACCGTCAAAGCAATGGTGGCAACTTCTTTTCCGAAAAAACACATACACAAAAGTGCTGAAAATAACACATATATAGCTCCGGTAAACTGAAAATGCTCCCGAGATGTTTCTTTATTCCTTAAAGTTCTAAAAAATAAAACTCCGAAAGATTTTCTTGCCCAAGGATATTTTTTAAAATTTCCATATTCTAAAATTACATTACCGATTAAAATAATCATCAAAATAGGAACCAAAACCAATTTTGGCATAAAATAAATAGCCGCAGGTATCCAAAGAGAACTCAGATGAATAGCCTTGCGAAACAACTCTTTTTTAAATGCCTTATCTTTACACAGCTGCTGGTACAACAAATCAGCATTTTGCCAATTGGCTTCCCAATTTAATTGTCTCTTAATTGACCTGAACACCTTATTATAATCAGGACTCCTGCCATTCAACTTCCACATATCAACCTCATCCGATAAGCTCTTGTATTTCGGATATTAAAAAAACAAACTCATAATCTCAAGAAAAAAACAGATTATGTGGAAAAATAAAAAAACATAACTATATCATAACCAAACAATGGAGAAAAAATATGATATCAGAAAAACCCGAAGGCACAATCACCAAAGATTTTACCAAACAACGTTACACAGATATTGATGACAAAGATTTCATTATCAGACCTTTAAAATATATGAAACTAATCGATTCAGTAATTGGTCTTGATGATGAATGCGAATTTGAAAAAAATATGTTTAACTTTGGAGATGATGAAAACTTACCTGATTCTGATAGAGTTACAGATAAACGATGCAAAAACAACTAGTCATCATCATCCAAAACATCATCTTTACTATGCAAATACTGGCTTTTTGACATGGCAACAACTAAATCATATACATGTTTTGCAGCTTGTCTGTTAGCTATTTTGTAATATGCTCGTACCAATTCAAGTGTTTCTTGCTTTAACATCGGATCAACATTAAATACTTCCATATCTTCACTCAAAGCCATCTCTGCATCAGGATTACTAAACATTCTTGGACTTTGTTTTGCAACTGTTTTATCCATATCATCATAAAAAAACGACACAGATGTCTCTAGCACGACACTAAAATCCCACAAACGACTGGCACTAACTCTGTTCAATCCTTTTTCATATTTTTGAATTTGCTGAAATGTAAGCCCTAATAAAGATCCTAATTTTTCTTGGCTCCACCCCAGCAAATTACGACGAAGTCTAATTCTTTTACCAACATGAATATCAACTGGATTAGGTTCCCCTAACGGAGTACGTCCTCTAGACGCCTTACAAGACATAGATTTCATTTTTTTGTCCTTACCATAAAAGCAACTACTAAATTATATACTTTGACTACAACGGGTTATATCCATACGAAACATCAAAGATACATAAGAATATAGCTCCGCATTACTTATGCTCTTATCTTTATAAAACCTAAAAACAATAAAATCAAACAAAAAGTTAAAATTAACACATTACCAAATCGGCTATACAACGTATTATATACCAAACCATCGTTAAGTTTTACATCCAAGACCCCTTTATAATTAAGCTTCATCAAAGCTTTTTCTCGCCCTAAAGCATCTATCATTCCGCTAATTCCGTTATTTGCAGCTCTTATAACGGCAATACCTTCTTCAACAGCTCGCATTTTTGTCGCGACCCAGTGTTGATGAGGTCCGGCAGAATCTCCATACCAACCATCATTAGTTAAATTTACCAAAAATTCTGGTTTATTTTTGCTATCTACTATTTCCTTAGGAAAAATAATTTCATAACAAATAACCCCACCGAGCGACGGTAAACCATCAATTTTGATAATCTTTGGACCGTTACCTTTACCGAATGTACCTATCATATTCGCAATCGGCCTTATAAAATTCGGCAAATATTTTCTAAAAGGAATATATTCGCCAAAAGGCACCAAATGAGACTTATGATAATAATCGACCACTTTTCCTTCGGGATTAAACAAAACCATCGAATTATGAGGTAACACACCTTCTGTGGTATCTTGATATGATATCATCCCCGCAACCAAATAACTACCTTTTTTCAAAACGGGCAAAATTTGTTGCAAGTGGTAATCATCTCTATCCAACATAAACGGAGAAGCTGTTTCCCCCCATATAATAAAAGATGGAATTACCGATGTATTAATATCGGACATCCTAACATATTCTGAAAAATTTTCCTCCATCATCATGCGATTCCATTTCAATGTCTGTGGAATACTGGGTTGTACTATTCTGACTACAACATCTGTTTCTTTGAGTTGATTTGCACCTAATCGCCAACTTCCCCCAAAAAACAACACACAAAACAAAAACACTATTCCTGATGATATATAAATTCCGCTTTTAATATCAGTTTTTTGCAACCAAAGTCCACCAACCGTATATAACAATATTGCAAACAAAGAGAGTAGATAAGTTCCTCCGACACTGGCCCCTTGTATCAATTCATCAGAAAACGCAAATGTATATCCCAATAGATTCCAGGGAAATCCCGTAAACAAAAAACTGCGCAACCACTCAAAAACAACAATTGCTGAGCCAAAGATTATCCATTTTTGCCATCTTTTTTGTCCCCACATTACAAACAATGCCGGAAATGCAAAAAACAGACCGAAAAATGATCCCAAAGCAACTAAGGTAATCGGATACAACCATCCCAATTGTTTCACATCAATTAATAAAGCATTGCCTATCCAACTAAACCCAAACGCAAAATGTGCAAAACCAAACCAATAACTTCGTACAAACAAATGTTTCACAGTAGTTGAATTCAAAAGTATGTAAAAAAGGACAGAAAATGCAACAAAGTCCGTTACAATCCAGAACCATGGAGCAAAACCCAATACACTTATAGCTCCTAATACAAAAGCAAAAATATTGCTATATCTCAAAATCATATTTTTCATTAATCTTCTGTTCTTACAGATATTTCATACTCAAAATATATCACTCATTCTTCATACGGATTATCAACATTCATTTCTTTCAATATTTTTACTTCAATATCTTCCATTTTTTTGGCATCTGTTTCATCCACATGATCATATCCGTACAAATGCAAAATACCATGAACCAACAAATGCATAAAATGACTTTTCAACAAAATATTCTGCTCTTTTGCTTCCCTTTTCAGAGTTTCTAAAGAAACAATAATATCGCCGAGCTCAATAATTTCAGTATGTTCTATATCATTTTCAAAACATACATCATCTATTCTGGCAAACGAAAGAACATTGGTAGGCGTATCCTTTCCGCGAAATTCGCAGTTAAGTTGTCTGACCTCTTCATCATTACTTAATGCCAAATTCACCGAAACACTCCGTCCGCCCCAACCACCAAAGGTCAAACCATTGGCAATCAAATACGAAACTGTTGTTTTAAAAATATCTTCAGACAATTCCTCAACATCTGAAATATAATCATTCCACTTTTCATCATTAACAATGACGTTCAGCTGATTTTTATTCATCACCATACTCTTTTTTACTTTTTTCTTCATATGCTTTGACTATTTTAGCCACTAACCCGTGACGAACAACATCTGCTGCTGAAAATCTCACAGATCCTATATTTGAAGTACCTTTCAAAACTTCCAAAGCATCTCTCAATCCCGAAACCACACCTCTTGGTAAATCAACTTGGCTCAAATCTCCATTAACCACCATACGAGAATTCTCACCAAGACGCGTCAAAAACATCTTCATTTGCATTGGTGTCGTATTTTGTGCTTCATCTAAAATAATGAAAGCATTAGACAACGTACGTCCGCGCATAAAAGCTAACGGAGCAATTTCAATCTCTCCCAAAGCTATTTTTTTATCCACCTGTTCTGCCGGCAACATTTCATACAATGCATCATACAACGGACGCAGATAAGGATCAACCTTATCCTTCAAATCTCCCGGTAAAAATCCTAAGTTTTCACCGGCTTCAACAGCAGGACGCGATAATATAATCTTATCTATTGCACCTTCCAACATCATCGAAACAGCCAATGCCACAGCCAAATATGTCTTACCTGTTCCGGCAGGGCCTAAACCAAAAACCAACTCATTTTGCATCATCGTTTGTATATATTCTGCCTGAGTTGCAGAGCGCGGATAAATATGACGCTTTTTAGTTTTCAAAACAATATTGCTCAAATCCTGTGCTGTTTGACTGTCTACATTATCTCCACTCAATCTGACTGCAGCTTTAACTTCTTGCTCGCCAATTTCAATCCCTCGACTGACTTTATTGTATAAAACATCAACAGCAGTCTTAGCTTGCTCAATTGCTTTTTTCTCACCTTTAATTGTGATATTATTACCAAACGACACAATCTCAACACCCAATATTTTTTCCAACAGTCTAAGATTAGCATCTTGCGCACCAACCATTTGCTGAATCAAAGTGTTATTGAATAATTCAAATGAAATTTCAGCCATTTTCTACCCTTTCACAATTTTTCCCGACAACGAATTCATAGTTGCGGACTCTACCTTAACATTAACAATTTTATTTAATAAATCTTTATCCGCTTCTGCATGTAAATTTTGCATATATGGTGTCCGTCCTACAAGTTGACCAGAGTGTCTTCCCTTACTTTCAAACAGTACTGGAATAATATTACCGACCATTTCTTTATTAAACTTTAATTGATAATCAAATAATTTTTCCTGTAAAACAGATAATCTTTCTTTTTTTACCTTTTCCTCTATTTGATTAGGCATCAATGCGGCTGGTGTACCGGGCCTACGCGAATATTTAAAAGAAAAAGCCTGAATAAATTTAACTTGATCCACAACATCCATTGTTGCCTGAAAATCCGCATCCGTTTCTCCCGGAAACCCCACAATAAAATCCGAAGAAAAACCCAATTTAGGATTTGCCGCTCGTAACTTAGCAATAATATCCAAATATTGCTGAGAATTATGTCTCCTATTCATTGCTCGCAAGATATTATCTGATCCTGATTGTATAGGAAGATGCAAATAAGGCATTAACTTTTCAATATTTTTATGACAATCTATCAACTCATCATTAACATCTGCCGGATAAGACGTAGTATAACGGATTCTTTTTAATCCGTCCAATTCATTTAATCTGTTCAATAAATATGCTAGATTTCGCTCTTTTCCGTTTTTATCTTCACCATGATATGAATTAACATTTTGTCCGAGCAAATTAATTTCCAATGTCCCTTCATCAACCAATTTTTTCGCTTCAGCAACTACTTCTTCTACCGGACGAGATGTCTCAATTCCCCTTGTATATGGAACGACACAATATGTGCAAAAATTATTACACCCTTCTTGGATAGCTAGATATGAACAACCACCTTCGCTTTTGTTTTCCGGCAAAAAATCAAACTTCGATTCTACCGGAAACTCAGTATCAATAAATACCTCACCTCTCGTTAGTTCAACCTTTGCTAACACCTCCGGCAACCGATGATACGTTAACGGCCCCAAAGCAAAATCTACATAATCAGCTCTCTTATGAATTTGCTCATCCTCTGCCTGAACGACACACCCCAAAATTCCTATTACAGTATCTTTACCTTCTTCTGCTCGTTCTTGCTTTATAAGGTTAATGCGCCCCAAATCTGAAAATAACTTTTCGGTGGCTTTTTCCCTAATATGGCATGTATTAAAAATAACCAAATCCGCCTGCCTTATTGACGTCGCAGGGATCATTCCCAAATTTTCCAAAATAGTAGCCACTCTATGAGAATCATAAACATTCATCTGGCAACCAAAAGTCTTAATATAATATTTTTTCATTCTTATACTTATCTTTCTAACCAATAATCCGCTATTATTAATAAGTTTAGACGATTTTTTTGTTTTTTTCAAGTTGCTTGTCCGTTTTTAATTGAAAAGTTAACATATTTTTGCTATTGTTTAATAAAATATGACAAACTAACTGGGAGGAATTAATGTCTAGCTTTAATATGGAGAATCAAATGAGTTACGTATCCGATATGACAGAAGAAGAAAAAATCATTTTCTTAAAAGTATTGGTTGCAATGTCTTGCTCTGACAACAACTTTGATGATGAAGAAAAAGCTTTTATTCAAGATATCGCTTTAGTCTTTGGTATAAAAAAGGACAAAATAAATGATATTTTTGCTCCAATTACTGATGAAGAGTTAATCAAAAATGTTTCAAAAATAAAAAATCGCCAAATAGCTCTCAATCTCATCAAAGAAGCCTGTTTGTTGGCTAACTCTGATGGCGACTTATCCGATCATGAGATTATTCTCATAGGAAAGATAGGACAAGCCATGGGGATTGAACTTGAAAAAATAGAACAAATAAGCCAATGGGTTATAGACCGCATTGTTTGGCTTGAGCAAGGCAAAATAATTTTTGAACAAGTTTAATTTCCCTATCAAGGAGAAATCCCAATGGAAAGAATGATTGTAAACCTCAAAGACGTAGATATAACAAAAAACAATAATAGTTTTGCTCAGTATCTTGATTATAAAGAGCAATTCAATTTTGAAACGGAAAATCGTCCTTTTATAAGTACATACCTACCTCCTGAAGCTAAAAATGAACATCGTGCATTAATGAGTACGACATCTCAAATTCCACCTCACAAACTACGCGAAAAAGCTGATACACTGATAAAAGCACAAGGTATAGATGACAAATACGGAGATTTATTAGATCACTTAATATCCAAAAGTAACGGAAATTATTCTCATTTTAAGTCTCTATGGTCTCCTATCATATGGCAAGCCAACGAAACTAACAGCAAACAACAAATAAAAATTGGTGACAAAGTTGTTGACATTTTTAACCTCGACTACGCAATCGCCGAATCATTACAACATTTGTATTCATCAGAAGAACCTGAAGCTGAATATTATGATTGGATTCAACGTCAACAAAAAATAGAAATGGACATTAACACCAACGGAACAACAGAAGATGAGATTGTTGCCCGCAACAGCTTCATATCTTTTTTGGATGATCGTGAAACGGAAATTAAACGTATAACATATTTATATGCTGGAGCTGCATTTAATCCGAACTGTCGTATGCAAAATTCTGCCCAAGAAAAAATTAAATTTCTCACATTTAAGCTGAGTGAGTTAAGGCGCTTACGTGAAAAAACCGCAAACACAAAATCCTATGCTGATGAAAAAGAATATTTCGAACTGGAAGAACGTCGACGTCAGCGTGAAGCGATTGCTGCAACTGCAGGATTAACAACTATGGCTATCATTGACGAGCAATATTCTATGGGTAGCAAACGTCTGTCATCACAACACAACATCAATGAGCTTGAACAAGGCATCGGAGCTAATTTTGTTAGCTTACGTCCGGAAACACAAACTGTAGAACAGGCAAAAGATAAAATACGTTCAGCTTTAGAACATCGCGAACAATTACGTAAAATGTTTACTGCGATGCGAAACGGAATGTCAAAAGAAGAATGGATGCGAACTCAACATGACACACCTTCCGTCGGTAGCAAAATCAATACTGATGTTCAAAATATCCGAGGTTGGCAAATCAGTCGTTTCCATGAAATAAGTCACGAAACATCTGCCTAAAAATTTGTTTATAATTGACATCTTGCAAAACTTGCGTTATGGACTAATTCAGATGATTATTTATTCTTAAACTGTTAAGGAGATATTATATGGTTATTTTTGATCCCTTTTTAGAAATTTTAGGGTTTATCGTAGACATATACTTTAAAATTGTTGTTGTTCAGGTTGTTTTATACTGGTTAATCCACTTCAAAGTATTGGAACCATCAAACAAATACGCTCAAAAAACTGTTGAAATTTTAGATAAGGCAACAACTCCTGTCTATGAAAAAATCAAATCCAAAATTCCGACTGTTTTTTCCGGAATTGATTTTTCTCCATTTATACTATTGCTCGTCTTGTATTTTATAAGCCGCTTAATTGCCAGCTTTCGTATTTTGATTGTAGGTTAAATTGTTTTATGAAGATACAAAACAAGGTATTATTATAAGAGTTAGGCTCACGCCTAACTCTTCTTGTTGTAAAGTAACAGGACTATTTCAAACTCCGGATGGAACAACTTTTCTTAAAGTTAATATTATAAGCGTTCCTGAAAAAGGTAAAGCCAATAAAGAACTGATATCATGGATTTCAAAACAACTAAAAATTGCTAAATCCGATCTATCAATCATTAGTGGAGAACTTGACAGATACAAAAAAATACTTATAACTGCTGATAAAGAAAGTGTTTTACCCCAAATTATATCATGGATTGCAAAGGAATAAAGACAATGAGCGCTCAAATAATTAACGGAAAAGATGCTGCTGCAATTATTCGTGCAGATCTAAAAAATAAAATATCTTCAAATAACTACAACGAAACTCCATGTTTAGCTGTAATTTTGGTCGGAGACAACGATGCCAGCAAAATATATGTCCGCAACAAACAAAAAGCTGCTGAAGAAGTCGGTATCAAATGCAATATCATAGAACTATCCCCATCAATTGGAGAAAACGCATTAACAGAAATCATTAATGAGCTTAATAATGATAATCATACACATGGTATAATTGTTCAATTACCTCTTCCTGACCATTTAAATCAACTTAAAATTCTCTCTTTAATAAACCCTGCAAAAGACGTTGACGGTTTCACTCCTTTCAATAACGGATTATTAGCATATAACAGCCCTGAAACCTTAATCTCTGCCACACCCAAAGGTATCCTCAACCTTCTAAAATCAACAAACATAGACCTTTCAGGCAAACATGCCGTTATAATCGGACGCTCAAATATTGTTGGAAAACCGCTCTCAATGTTGTTGCTTAACAATGACTGTACAGTAAGTGTAACCCATTCCAAAACTCAGAATATTGAATCTATAGTCAAAATGGCCGATATTGTCATAACCGCATGTGGACAAGCCAAAATGGTCAAATCTTCTTGGATAAAAAAAGGTGCTATTGTTATAGATGTTGGAATTAATCGCCAAGACGGTAAACTTTGTGGAGATGTTGATTTTGATGATGTAAAAGACAATGCATCCTTTATCACTCCGGTTCCCGGTGGTGTTGGACCAATGACTGTTGCGATGTTATTAGCTAACACCTACGAAGCTTTTTGCAAACAACTTCAAAATTGTGATTCTTGTAAATGCAATAAAAACAACTGTCACTGCCACTAAAATTTTTTTAATTGATACCTATTTAAACTCCTGAAACAAACTTTTAGGAGTTTTTAGCATGACAAACAAAGTTATTTTCATCTTAGACAATGATAAAATTTTTTTAGAACTTTACACCAAATTACTCCAAAGCAAAGGATGGCAGGTATTTGCAACAGACAATTTATTTTTACTTGTAAAATATGCCCAAACAGCCACTCCTGACTGGATTTTCATTGATGAAAGTTTTGCCTGTAAACACGAAAAAGAAATCGTAAATATAATCAATAAAGGCATTCCTTTTAAACAACCTAATTATGCATTTATGAGTGCGTATGGTTCTCATAAAAATCTGCCTAACCTAAATAACATCGAAACAATTTATAAACCTCGAATCCTCGAAAAAATAATGCAAATAACAGAAAACTGTTGCAATCCGCACTAAATTGTTTAGTATCTCCCTTCATACAAAGCTCTAAAACAGGAGATACCAATGATTACATGGTTTAACAGATTAGTTCAAAAAACTTACGATATTATGCTTGATCTGTCTGCCAAACCTAATGCTTTATTGTTTCTCTGCATTGTCTCTTTTGCAGAAAGCTCTTTTTTTCCGATTCCTCCGGATGTAATGCTGATTCCTATGGTATTAGCAACCCCTAACAAAGCTTGGCGCATTGCATGGTTCGCAACATTATCAAGCGTTCTCGGTGGATATTTCGGATATGGAATAGGCATCTTTGCATTTGACTTAATTGCCAAACCGATACTTGAATTTTATAATGCCATGAACCAATTCAACGAATTCGAAAACTACTATCACCAATACGGCGCTTGGATTGTTTTTGGCGCAGGAATAACACCTTTCCCATACAAAATAATAACTATTGCCAGCGGTGTTGTCCACCTTGACTTGATAGTATTTACTATTGCCAGCATTCTAGCTCGAGGAATGCGCTTTTTTCTTGTTGCGTGGCTTTTAAAAAAATATGGCGCTCCGATGAAAATTTTTATAGAAAAACATTTAGGAATTTTATCAATTTTGTTTCTAGTTTTATTGATTGGCGGATTCGCTCTAATAAAATATTTATAAAAATAATTTTTTCTGATATTTTTCTAATAATATTAAAAAAAACTCTGGATTTTTATTTTTTTTATGATATACAGAAAACATATTAGATGTGATTTGAATAAAGTGGAGCCGAAAGCTCCGCTTTTTGTTTAGGAGATAACAGCCATGCAAAAAAGACATCCTATACATGATTTGGTTGCACCGACAATTGAAAATATGGGATTTGAAGTTGTAAGAATCATGATGACAGGAGTACAAAAACCGACTCTTCAAATAATGATTGAACGTCAAGACCGTAAAAACTTGGTTGTTGATGATTGTGCTGCTGTAAGCCGAGCTATTTCAGAAATACTTGACGAAAAAGATCCCATAGAGAGTGAATATTCTCTGGAAGTAAGCTCTCCGGGGATAGACAGACCGCTAACTACTCCGGAACATTTCACTCGTTTTGTCGGTTATGAAGCAAAAATAGAAACCGATGTTTCTGTTGATGGGCGCAAACGATTCAAAGGCAAAATCATTGCCATCGACGCCAATAACATCATATCAATAGAGATGGACGATAAAGAATATAAAGTTCCTTTTGATGCTGTTTCAAAAGCAAAACTTGTCTTAACCGACGAACTTTGGAATGAATATGTCCAAACCTGTGAAGAAGAATAACAATAATAATTTTTTACATTAACATGATTTAAATTTAGAGGAAAAAATGCAAACACAAGAAAATATGCCCAGACCTGAGATCATTTTGGTTGCCGATACTGTAGCCAGAGAAAAAAATATTGATAAAGAAGACGTTTTGGAAGCAATGGAAATTGCAATACAAAAATCTGCTCGTTCAAAATATGGTATTGAACATGACATCAGAGCTCACATTGACAGAAAGACTGGCGCAATTTCTTTGGCCAGATATAGAGAAGTTGTTGCTGATGATAAAAAAGAAAACGAAACAACACAATTAACATTAGATGAGGCTCAAGCCTATGAACCAAACATAAAAGTTGGCGAATTTATCATAGATGCTTTACCACCGATTGATTTCGGACGTATTGCTGCTCAAACAGCAAAACAAGTTATTGTACAAAAAGTCCGCGATGCAGAACGCAATAAACAATTCGAAGAATATAAAGAAAAAATCGGTACCATTATAAACGGAACCGTTAAAAGAGTTGAGTTTAACAGTGTAACTGTAGATATGGGAAAAACAGAAGCAGTCTTACGTCGTGATGAAATAATCCCTAGAGAAAAATTCAAAGTAGGTGATAGAATCAGAGCTTATGTTTTGGATGTACGTCGTGAAAACAAAGGCCCACAAATTTTCTTATCTCGTACATGCCCCGAATTTTTAGCAAAATTGTTTACCTCTGAAGTTCCTGAAATATATGATGGCATTGTTCAAATAGTAGGTGTCGCTCGTGATCCGGGTTCAAAGGCTAAAATCGCCGTAAAAACAGACGATGTAACTGTTGATGCTGTTGGTGCATGTGTCGGTTTAAGAGGCATCCGTGTACAAGCCGTTGTAAACGAATTACAAGGTGAAAAAATTGACATTGTTCCTTATTCTGAAGACAAAGCCCAATTTATGGTAAGCGCATTGGCTCCAGCCGAAGTTACCAAAGTTGTAATTGATGAAGAAAATAATCGCATTGAAGCTGTTGTTCCTCAAGAACAATTTTCAATAGCTATCGGTCGTCGTGGTCAAAATGTTAAATTGGCATCTTTACTTTTAGGCTGTGATATTGACGTTTTAACAGAAGAACAAGAACAAGAACGTCGTTCAAATGAAAACAAGGTTCGTTCACAAAGATTTATGGAAGCCTTGGATGTTGATGAAATGATTGCTCATTTACTTATTGCTGAAGGCTTCTCAAATGTTGATGAAGTAGCAATGGTCAGCCTAAATGAATTAGCTGAAATTGATGGATTTGATGAGGAAGTTGCTCAAGAACTTCAAAATCGAGCTAAAGAATATGTTGAAAAACGCAATAAAGAGTTTGCTGAAAAAAGTAAATCTTTAGGAATTGATGAAAAACTACAAGCTATTGAAGGCCTTGATAAAGATATGCTTTTGGCTCTAGCCAACAACAATATTCGCACAGTTGACGATTTGGGTGATTTAGCTGCTGATGAATTAATTGAAATTTTAGGCGAAGATACCTTATCAACCAAAGAAGCTGAAAAAGTTATCATGGCTGCTCGAGCACATTGGTTTGAGGAATAATCATAATTTAGGCCGAATGTAATGAAAACATTCGGCCTCCCCAAAAAAAAGGAAAAAACATGTCTAAAGAAACAACCCGAAAATGCATCGTTACCGGACAATTGATTGATAAAGAGCAGCTGTTGCGCTTTACCATATTGCCTGATAATACGGTTGTTCCTGACTTCAAAAAAAAGCTACCCGGCAAAGGATTTTATACCCTAAATTCCCGTTCCGTGTTACTCAAAGCCATTAACAACAATTTGTTTGCTAAAGCATCAAAGAGCAATGCCAAAGTTTCACTGTGTCTTATAGAACAAGTTGAACACATACTTAATAAACAAGCCCTTGATATTGTTTCACTGGCTCGTAAAGCCGGCATTTTAATTCTCGGAATGGATAAAGTAAAAGAAGCTATAAAGAAAGGAAACGTAGCATTTCTGCACGAAGCTATAAATGCAGGAGAAGACGGACATAACAAAATATTAACAATAGCCAAAAACATCGAAATTTTTAACTTGTTTAAAATTGAGGAGTTAGATAAAGAACTAGCAAGAGAAAATACTGTCCACTTAGCCTTTGTTAAAAGCAACATGGCTCAATCAGTTAGAGAAACGTTTGTTCGTCTAACTTCATTCTTAAACAATTAAAATACACTAAAAACGGAGTATCACTATATGACAGAAGATAATGCAAAAAAGAAATTAACATTATCAGGAAAATCAACCCTAACATTAAAATTAGGAAGTAAACATCAACCATCTGACGGCAAAAAAATGGTTCAGGTTGAAGTCCGTAAAAAAAGAATTATCGGACAAAATCAAGTTCCTGAGTCCAAAACACCACAAATTGATGAGGAAACAGCAGCTAAATTAAAACTCATCGCAGAGGCAAAAGAATATGATAACAAACGCCGACAGGAAGAAGAAGAGCGCAATTTATTACGCCAAAAACAAAAAGAAGATGAACTGAAAAAACAACAAGAAAAAGAAGCTGAAGAAAAAAGAATTGCTAAAGAAAAAGCTAAACAAGAAGCTCAAAAAGCAAATTCAGAAACATTATCAAACACTCAAAACGAGATAGATAATCGTGCCATCAACAAATTCAAAGAACGCCAAAAAAGAGATTTTGATGATGATGACGATGATGATGATAATATTCGTCCGTCCAAAAAAGCAACTTCTAAAGAAGACATCTTTGAACAAGAACGTAAAAAACAAATAACCAAACGTTCTTTTGAACCTCAACGTCGTTCCAATAAAGTAAGTATTCACAATATTTCTACAGATGACGACGATGATGACTATGGATTCGGAGGACCTCGTCGCAGATTCAAGAAAAAACAACCCAAACCGGTTGTTCAAGTTGCCCCAACAGAAAAAGTAATCAAAGAAGTTATTATTCCTGAGGTCATAACTGTTCAAGAACTTGCTAATCGTATGGCTGAAAAATCAGCTGAAGTTATTAAAAAATTGATGGCTCTGGGGGTAATGGCAACAATTAACCAACCTATTGATGCTGATACCGCTCAAATAATTGTTGAAGAATTTGGCCATAAATTTAAACGCGTTGCAGATAGCGACGTTGAAGAAGGCCTCTACAAACAAGATGATTCTGATGATAAAATGTTGCCTCGAGCTCCGGTTGTAACCGTTATGGGACACGTTGACCATGGTAAAACATCTTTGCTTGACGCTCTTCGCGAAACCAACGTTGTATCTCGTGAGGCTGGAGGTATTACTCAACATATCGGTGCTTACCAAATTACCGTTCCGTCAGGAGATAAAATCACTTTTATTGACACCCCCGGACACGAAGCATTTTCAGAAATGCGCGCCCGTGGTGCTAAAGTTACAGATATTGTCGTACTGGTGGTTGCTGCCAACGATGGTATTATGCCTCAAACGATTGAAGCTATCCGCCACGCCCAAGCTGCCGAAGTTCCTATTGTTGTCGCAATTAACAAAATAGACTTACCGGCTGCGGACCCTATGAAAGTAAAAACAAACTTATTGCAACATGGTATTGGTGTTGAAGAAATGGGAGGAGAATGCTTATGCGCTGAAGTATCTGCTAAAAAACGCATAAACATAGACAAATTGGTTGAGGCAATTTTACTACAAGCTGAAATGTTAGACCTTAAAGCTAATCCTGATCGTAATGGAGAAGGTGTTGTTGTTGAAGCCAAAATGGAAAAAGGTCGTGGTACCGTTGTTACCGCTTTGGTTCAAAAAGGAACATTAAAAATCGGTGATGTTGTAATTGCCGGTAAAGAATGGGGTCACGTTCGTGCAATGTTTAATGAACATGGTCAAAAAATGCAAGAAGCCGGTCCGGCAACTCCTGTTGAAATCTTAGGATTACAGGGGACTCCTTCTGCCGGTGATGATATCATTGCCGTTGCAGACGAAGGTAAAGCTAAAGAAATTACCGGATACCGCATCCGCAAAGAGCGAGAAGCCAAGTTGGTAAAATCTGCTAAATCGGCTATGGAACAAATGCTCGACAAGATTAAATCCGGTGAAGTCAAAAACTTACCAATCATAATCAAAGCAGACGTTCAAGGTTCTATCGAAGCTATCGAAGGAACTGTTTCAAAACTTTCTAACGACGAAGTTAAAGTTCAAATTTTACACTCTGCAGTGGGAGGTATTTCAGAATCTGATGTTACTTTAGCCAAAGCATCTCATGCATTGATTATTGGATTTAACGTTCGCGCTAATACTCAAGCTAGAGACATGGCTCGCCGAGATAACGTAGAAATAAAATACTACTCAATTATTTATGATGTATTAGACGACATCAAAAAAGGATTAGAAGGTATGTTATCGCCCGAACTTCGTGAAAAATTGCTTGGTTACGCTGAAATTCGTGAAGTATACAACATTACAGGTGTAGGTAAAGTTGGTGGGTGTATGATTACCGAAGGTCTGGTTAAACGCGGCGCCAAGATACGCTTATTACGTGATAACGTAGTTATTCACGATGGCGCAATCGGACAACTCAAACGCTTCAAAGAAGACGTAAAAGAAGTCAAAGAAGGATTTGAGTGTGGTATTTCATTCGAAAACTATAATGACATTCAAAAAGGTGACTTTATTGAATGTTATGAAATTGAAGAAATCGCAGCTAAACTATAAACATTTTAGTCCGATAAAAAAGCGCTCATCAGAGCGCTTTTTTATTAATTTAACCATCTTCTAAATGTAATAACAACGAAATAGCAATCAATGATGCAATACCTGTTGGTGCAATAATTGCCAAAAACACCGGAATATTTCCGCTAATTCCCATTGCATATACTACTTGTGACAAAAAATACGCAGAAAACCCCGTCACAATTCCGCCAACAATCAAAAACATTACACCACCACGCCTATTATTAGGACGCAAAGCAAAAACCGCAGCCATTAATACCATAGATACTAAAAACAATGGCGATATCAACAATGACCAAAATCTCATTTGATGTCTTTGTACTGCAAAACCGGATTTATCATAAAATTTTATAACTCTCGGTAAATTCCAAAAAGATATTGCTTCTGGCTCAACAAAATTTTCCTCTATTTTATTCATATCAAGAGCTGTTTTATACTGCATTTCACTCAAACTATGCACAGGAGAGCCTGCCTTATAAATCTTCACATTTTGCAAATCAAAAAAACCATTTGCCAAAACTCCCGCAAAAGCCTCTATACGTCTTACTGGCTGCGATTTTTTATCCATTTCCAAAATAGTTACACCGCGCAACAACAAGTTATCATTTTCCGGATGTAATGATTTGGCATTCAACACCATTACTTTATCATCTCCTATAGCCTCTCTACTCCACAATCCTTGATCTGAAAATGACATTGCCTGCATATTTTTTGTATCCATACGTCGTTCTAGTGTTTCAAACAAACCATATAAATTTGCAGCTACAGGATTAATCAATGCAACATTAACTATTCCCACCATCAACGTCGCTACACAAATAGGTACTAAAAATCCCCAAATAGAAACCCCTGCAGATCGCATTACCACAAACTCACTGGTCTTACTTAATTTCCAAAAAGTAATCATCGCAGCAATCATCATCACAAACGGAAAAACTTGTTCTACCGTTTTTGGCAACCTTGCAACAGCAAGTTGTACAGCAAACCATATCCCAAACTCTTCATGCCCTGAAATTCTGCGTAATCTTTCTACCATTTCAAACAAAAAAATGATTCCCAAAATTATCAGCAATACTGCCAAAAAATTAAATATTATTTGTTTTGTCAGGTAACGACCCAATATTGAAGTAGGTTTCATAAAACATCTCAAAAAAAACAATTAAACTAGTTTCAAGATTAGGAAAAAAAAGCTCTGATTGCAAGTCAAATTTTTAATCAAATTTTATTCTTTATCAATTAGACTACACCATATTACAAAGGAGGCTCGTCTTGCTAAAATGGCTTAAATCTTTAAAAATATATGCTGACCACCGTATGCTAATAATGTTGCTGTTGGGTTTTTCCTCCGGTCTTCCATTTTTATTGGTATCATCAACATTATCTCTTTGGCTGAAAGATTCGGGTATTTCTTTGGTAGCTATCGGACTTTTTTCAATAGTCAAAATACCATACAGCTTCAAATGGTTAATATCCCCTCTTATTGATCAGATAAAACTTCCATTTTTCAATAAGCTTGGGCGACGACGCGGATGGGCTGTATTATTACAAATAATGCTAATCATATCATTATTATCAATGTCAATTACTCAACCTGCTATTTCGCCGATTCTTTTTACAATATGGGTTGTTACAACAGCATTATTTTCAGCATCACAAGATATTGTTTTAGATGCTTATCGTATTGAACGGTTCAAACCATCAGAACAAGCTGCCGGTGTAGCAATATTTGTTTTAGGATACAGATTTGGTTTACTATTTTCCGGAGCCGGAGCATTATTTTTAGCTGACTACCTAAGTTGGAATCACGTGTACCAAATAATGGCTATCGGTGTCTTCATCGGTTTTGTAACAATCTTATTTTCCAAAGAACCGGATAACAATCAACCATCCCAACCACATACACTTCGCGCAATAATTGTAAATGCAATCGTTAAACCTTTTTCTGATTTTACTAAACGTAAAAACTGGCAATATATTCTTCTGTTCATATTCCTTTACAGAATGAGTGATGCCTACGTCGCTCCTATGGCTTATCCCTTTTTTGACGACATCGGCTTCACTAAAATTCAAATTGCAGCAATTATCAAAATCTATGGTGTCATTGCTACAATAATCGGAACTATAATCGGAGGCGCTGTTGTAAATCGTATAGGATTAACAAAATCTTTGATAGTATGCGGTTTTCTTCAAGGACTCTCAAATCTCGTTTATGTAGGACAAGTTTATGCCGGAAACAATCCTGAAATACTGATGCTTAATATATTTATTGAAAACATATCAGGTGGAATGGGAACGGCTGCTTTTGTTGCATACTTGTCGTCATTATGTAACAAAAAATACACTGCAACTCAATATGCTCTTCTTTCATCATTTATGAGTGCTGCTCGTGATATTTTTGCTGCTTCATCCGGCTTTGTTGCTAAAGCAACATCTTGGCAGTGTTTTTTCATAACAACAACCCTTATGGCAATTCCGGGAATGTTGGTGTTATGGTATCTTATCCGAACCAAATCAATAAAAAACAACTAAACCTTATATGGTAACTTGGAATATATAAATTCACTAATACAGTTTGGCAATATAGAGCCAAGCCATGTTGCTAAGCGCATTTGCCATGGAAACGCTATTAAACCGACATTTTTTTCAATTCTTTTTGCAATAATTCTGGCAGCTTGTTCCGCTTCCATAAAAAATGGCATAGGACAAGTATTCTTATCTGTAATCCGAGATCTTACAAATCCTGGACAAATCACCGAAACATTAATACCTAAAGGCCTTAAGCTTAATCGCAACCCTTCTCCCCAAGCTTTAACTCCTGCTTTGGTGGCAGCATAAGAGGGACAAGTCGGCATTCCATGATATCCGGCAATTGAAGACGTGATCGCAATATGTTTAACTTGTGATAAAGGAGCTTTCTTAAACAATTCAATAACCGGCAAAACCGTATTTACCACTCCCATAACATTAATTTCAAATGTTCTCCTGACATTGTCGGCTGTTTCCTCCAATGTTGCTACACCGGCATTTGCAAAAACCAAATTAAGAGGCTTTTTTTCATTTTGCTCATTAACCCATGTCCAAACAGCATCTTTATCCGCAATATCCAAAATTTTAACACTAACCTCTGCACCCAAACCTCGACAAACTTCCGCCACCAAATCGAGACGTTCCTTATTGCGACCACATAAAGACAAAAGCTGTGTTCCGCTAGAAGCATAAAACAAAGCCAAAGCTTCCCCTATTCCCGAAGAAGCCCCCGTAATTAAAACATGAGCATATTTCAAATTAATTCTCCTTAAAAACTTATTAAGTTTTTTTATATACAATAACCCAAAATGATTTTTTATTTCATAAAGGAGTTACAATTTGAGTATAGCAAGTATGACCGGTTTTGCAAGAATAAACGGCTGTTTATCTATTGCTGAAGAAACATTCTCCTGGTCGTGGGAACTAAAAAGCGTTAACGGAAAAAATCTTGATATCAAATATCGCCTTCCGAACGGATACGATGACATTTCCATATCAACCAAAGCAATTGCTAGCGAAATTATCAACAGAGGAAACATTACCGCAACGTTAGAAATAACCAACGACAACAAAGCAAAAAAAATTAAAATTGATACAAATTTGCTAAATGAAATTACCAATCAGGCTATTGATCTTTGCAATCGCTACTACGGCAAAATAGCTCTTCCATCATCAGCAGATCTTCTCAATCTACGAGGCGTTGTTGAAATAGAAGAAAATATCTTAGACGATGAAACTATTACGACTATAAAACAAAAAATAATACGTGATTTTGCAACAGCATGTCAAAATCTTCAAACGGACCGCCAAAAAGAAGGTGAAAAAATAAAAATAGTTCTTCAATCAATCCTAAAAAAAATTGAAAATATAACTGAGCAAATAGAAAAAACAGCTGATGACATTCCTGTTAAATTAAAAGAAAAATTGAAATCACAAATTGAACAATATAACGATGATATCAATATTTCAGAAGACCGAATAGCTCAGGAAATTGTGCTTTTAATTACCAGAGCAGATATACGCGAAGAAATAGACCGTCTGAAAGCTCATATAAAATCTGCATACAATCTTTTATCTTCAAATGGTAGTGTAGGACGAAGACTTGATTTCTTATGCCAGGAACTCAACCGTGAAGCTAACACAACATGCTCTAAATCATCTGATATTGTAATAACAAATTATGCTATGGACTTAAAAGCATTAATTGAACAATTTCGTGAACAAGTACAAAACATTGAATAAAAAAAAGGAGCCTCAAAATGGATGAAATTATCGATCGCCTACGCAAAGTAAGAAAAGGAGCCATGTTTATTATAGAAGCTCCATCCGGTACCGGAAAAGGGACTGTAATAAAAGAACTCTTAAAAAATGATCCGAATATCAAATTTTCTGTTTCGGTAACTACCCGTCAACCTCGTCCCGGAGAAGAAGAAGGTGTAGACTATTATTTTGTTACCGATGAACAGTATAATGAATTTATGGCTCAAGATGCATTTTACGAGTATGTTGATTCGCAATATGGTTCCCGCTATGGCACTCTCCGTTCAGAAGTTGATAGTTTTATTAATGTCGGACAAGATGTATTATTCGATATGGACTGGGCAGGAGCAAGACAAATGCGCCAAAAAGCCGGCGATGATGTCGTAACAATATATCTATTACCTCCGTCAATAAAAGAACTACGTAAACGTTTGGAGGGGCGAGGAACCGACAGTAAAGAAGTGATTGAAAAACGTATGGGAATCATCTTGGACAAAGTAAGCCATTGGGACGAATTTGACTATGTAATCGTTAACGTAAGCTTACAAGAAACTGTCACTAAAATACAAAAAATAATCTCCGGAGAACGCATGCGTCGTGTCCGCCAAGTAGGGTTAAAAGGCTTTGTTAAAGAATTGATAAAAGAAGCAAATGAAGACAATTAACGTCTGTTGCTAACTTGTTTTCGTTGTTCTTCATTCATTGATTTATATACCAGTAAAGCATTTTTGTCTGCGTTTGCTACATTAAGCAACGCAGCTTTTTTATACAAATTAAACGCTTCAACAAAATCTTTAGAAACACCAATCCCTTTAGTATACATCCACGCTAAAACTTCTATTGCTTTAGGATCGTTTTCTTTAACCCTTGTGGTAATATCCCCCAATTCAAAAGGAGTAACCTGATTTGACTTAACTGCTGCAATTGTTTTAAGCCATTGCAGTTGTCGTGCTTTTGCCAATGCTGACTTTTGTCCCCAAGTTTTCGACAACTTAAGCTCAATATCATCGCCCTTATTCAAAACAACACCTTGAGGTTCAACTTCTGATAATTCGCTATCTTCAATCAATACGACAGGAGCTTTTCTGTTTTTTACAAACAAAGGCAAATACCCGCGATTATCTGATCTGATAATATCACGATACAATTCATCAAGACTGGATGCGGAAACATCTTTTACATTTAAACAAAACAATATTCCGCACAAAAAGAAAAAACACTTAAATTTCATTTTAAAAATCCGACAACATTTAACATTGCAATTATATCAGTTTGCTGTTATATCGGTCTATATATTTTTAAGCTTTATAAACAAATTTAGAGGATGTATTCATGCGCAAAATTTACGAATCAATTACTCAAATGATTGGTGCCACACCTATGCTTAAATTAACAGCTCTAAACAAAAAACTTTCACTTCATGGAAACATTTATGGTAAATGCGAATTCTACAATCCGCTATTTTCTATTAAAGATCGCGCCACTCTTAATATGATAAACCATGCGTTAGAAAACTCAAACATCAACGACAATACCATATTTATAGAAGCAACAAGCGGCAACGTTGGAGTTGCCTTAGCAGCTATCTGTGCGGCAAAAGAATTAAAGGCTCTTATTGTTATGCCGGAAAACACGTCGCAAGAAAAGATTAAAATAATAAAACACTTCGGTGCTGATGTAATCCTGACACCTAAAGAAGATGGGATGAAAGGCGCTATCGCTAAGGCTGAAATGTTAGCTTCCAAATCAAAAGATGTCATCATGCTAAGGCAATTTGAAAATCATGCTAATACTGAGGCTCATCTCTTAGGTACAAGTACTGAAATATTGACTGATATGAATGGAAACATAGATGTTATTATTTCTGCTGTTGGCACATCCGGTACTATTACCGGTATTGCCCAAGCGCTCAAAACCAATAATCCTGATTTGTACGTTGTAGCTGTAGAACCGGCATCAAGCAACGTTTTAATTGGAGGTGCAAAAGGGTCTCACAAAATACATGGTATAGGTGCAGGTTTTATACCGCCACTATACAAAAAAGAACTCATTGATGAAGTTTTTGACGTTTCTGACAACGATGCTTGGGATATGGCAAAAGCAGTAGCCCAAACAGAAGGTCTCCCTATCGGAATATCCGCTGGGGCTGCCATGGTTGCTGCTGTTAATATAGCTTCCCGAGACAAATTCAAAAACAAAAATATAGTTGTTATTTTTCCTGATTCTATCTTAAATTACATATCGGAATTATAAAAAACAAACTTTTACTTATTCATCACCTATACGCAAAGCTTCAATAAACGCTGACTGAGGAACTTCAACTTTTCCAAATTGGCGCATACGAAGTTTTCCTTTTTTCTGCTTATCCAAAAGCTTTCTTTTTCGTGTTATATCTCCGCCATAACATTTTGCTGTCACATCCTTACGCAATGCCGAAATAGTCTCTCTGGCAACAACTCTTCCGCCAATACAAGCTTGAATAGGAATTTTAAACAAATGCCTCGGTATCAGGTCTTTCAATCTTTCACAAATCTGTCTTCCTCGCGATTCGGCTTCTGTTTTATGGCACAAAAAAGCTAATGCATCAACCGGTTCTTCATTGATTAAAATCTGCACCTTAACCAAATCCGATTCCTGATATCCGATAAGTTCATAATCAAAACTGGCATATCCGGACGTTATCGACTTCAACCTATCATAAAAATCAAACACAATTTCATTAAGTGGAATCTTATAAACAACCATGGCTCTTGAACCGACATAGGTTAATTCTTGTTGCTCGCCTCGACGTTCGGTGCAAAGTTTTAACACAGCTCCCAAATATGTATCAGGCACTAAAATGGTTGCTTTCACCATAGGCTCCTCTATAGACGCAATCTTAGTTGGTTCCGGCATATCGGCTGGATTATGCAAAGTTATCTCTTCACCATTTGTCATATGTATTTTATAGGCGACTGACGGAGCTGTTGTAATCAAATCCAAATCAAACTCTCTTCCCAATCGCTCTTGAATAATCTCCATATGCAAAAGGCCCAAAAAACCACACCTGAATCCTAAACCTAGAGCCGCTGAATTTTCATTTTGATAATCAACACTTGCATCATTAAGCTTAAGTTTCGCTAAAGCATCTTTTAATGCCTCATATTGGCTTGAATCAACCGGAAATATTGAACAAAACACTACCGGAATTGATGGTTTAAAACCTTTTAGAGGTTCATCACAAGGTCTTTTATGTTCAGTAATTGTATCACCGACACTACAATCCCCTACACTCTTAATACTTGCCGTAATAAAACCGACCTCTCCCGGATATAAAGCATCCACATCTGTCATTTTGGGCGAAAAAACACCGACTCTATCCACCAAATATGTCGCATTATTTGACATCATCCTTATTTGCGTTTTCTTTCGCAAAACACCATCATTAACACGAACTAAAATAATCACACCCAAATAACTATCATACCAACTATCAATCAAGAGAGCTTTCAATGGAGCATTTTCATCCCCTTTAGGAGCAGGCAATTTAGTAACTATTTCTTCCAACAAATTATCAACACCCAATCCTGTCTTTCCAGAAGCTTCAACCGCTCCAGACGTATCAAGACCTATAACATCCTCAATTTGTTGTTTAACTCTTTCAACATCAGACGATGGCAAATCAACCTTATTTAATACCGGTATAATCTCATGATTATTATCTATCGCAAGATATACATTAGCCAGTGTCTGCGCCTCAACACCTTGTGTCGAATCAACAACTAAAACAGAACCTTCACACGAAGCTAATGAACGAGAAACTTCATACGAAAAGTCCACATGCCCCGGTGTATCAATAAGATTAAGCTGATAAACCTTTCCGTCTTTGGCTTTATAATTTAAACGCACTGTTTGTGCCTTAATCGTAATTCCACGCTCTTTTTCAATATCCATATTATCCAAAACCTGCTCGGTCATTTCTCTTTTTTCTAAACCACCGCAAGCTTCTATAAGCCGGTCTGCCAAAGTTGATTTACCATGGTCAATATGGGCAATAATTGCAAAATTTCTGATTAAATCAATATTATGATTACTCATTACTTTTTAATCTTTCTTAAATCATATCGTTTTATATTAGCTCAAAATAACCGAAAATTAAAAATACGCAAGTATTTTTGATTCTTGGTATAAAGATTGACTATCTTTAATAAAAAGCGCATAATAGACCATAATCTATTATTAAAAGTAAGAGGTGTGCCATGAGAAAAATAATTGACATCGATTTCGGCTCCAGCCGCTACGAACAGTTGGTTGAACTACGCTACAAAGTTTTACTTGAACCACTCGGATTAAAGTTCCTGGATTCGCATCGTGACAAAGAAGCTAATTATCTTCACATTGGTTGCATCGAAAATCTTGATGATAAACTCATTGGCGGTTTAATGCTAATTCCGTTAAATAACAATATCATTCGTATGATGCAAGTTGCTGTTGACAGTAAACACCAAGGAGAAGGAGCCGGAAGAGAACTGGTACATTATGCTGAACAACGATCAAAAAAAGCTGGATTTGAGAAAATTGTAATGCATGCGATGTTAAACGTCATTGGTTTTTATGAAAAATTAGGCTATACTCAGGAAGGTGATATTTTTGAAGAAAGAGGAATAACCTTCGCCAAAATGGTAAAAAGCTTATAAAAGGGCGGAATTAATTTCCGCCTTTTTCTTTTCTAAACTTTTCTAACTTTTTCAACAGCATCTGTCGTTTAAGTCTGCTTATTTTATCAATATACAAAATGCCATCCAAATGATCTAATTCATGCTGAACAGCAACAGCCAAAAAATCTTCCGCCAGCAATTCCTGTTTTATACCATTATAATCCATATATTGCACTCTAACCGAGGCAGGTCGTTCAACTTCAGCTCGCTGTCCCGGAACAGATAAACAACCTTCTTCACAAACTTCCTTTTCATCAGAAGCCCACACTATTTCAGGATTAACCATAAAAATAGGATTTGGCTCTTCATCTTCATGAGCAATATCAATCACAACAACCCTTTTTGATACCCCGACTTGCGGAGCAGCCAAACCACAACCGTTAGACACATACATTGTCTCCAACATATCATCTAAAAAAGCTCGCATATCATCATCCACTTTTTCAACCTTTTCGGCTTTTTGCTTCAATATCGGATGAGGATATTCATAAAGTTTTAAAACAGCCATCTTATCTAACCTGTTTTGCTATTGAATCTAATAATGCATTTACCATTTTAGGCTCATTTTTTGTAAAAAATGCATACGCCAAATCAACATATTCTTTAACAATAACCGTAGCATCAACATCTGTTGTATGAACCAATTCATAAGCTGCACACAACAACAACGCACGCAACGTTCCGTCAAATCTTTCAAACTGCCACCCTTCTTTAAGATAATTGCTCAAAGATTTTTCCAACATCTCTTTATTTTTATGAACATCACGAGTAAGTGTGGCAAAATAGTTGCTATCCATTTCATCTATTTCAACCATATTTTCCAACACCTCATAGCCGTCACTTTCTTCTTCAATCACATAACGACCGACCTCGCCATTGATAAAATCTTTAATTACTTCATCAACCGAAAGCTGACCGTATTCAATCATATATGTCGCCTGCACTGCTGCCAATCTGGCTGCTGATTTTTTCTTAATCTTTTCTGAAATAAACTTAGCCATTAATCTTCTCCCGTAACTTTGGCCATTTTTTCCAATGTTTCCAAAAATTCCTCAAAATCCTTCGGCTCTCTAAAATCACGATAAACCGAAGCATATCTGATATATGCCACATGATCCAACGCAGCCAGAGCAGTCATTGTCAAATCACCTATTTTGGTTGACAAAATCTCTACTTCACCGGTACTTTCCAATCTCCTCTGAATAGAATTTACAATCTTTTCAACTCTCTCACTACTGATAGGTCTTTTACGAACAGCCAAATAAATAGAACGAGCAAGTTTATCTCTGTCAAACATAACTTTCTCGCCATTTTTTTTAACTACCGTCAAATCTCGCAACTGCACATGTTCAAATGTTGTAAACCTTTGACCACATTCAGGACATTCTCTACGTCTGCGCACAGCTGTATCATCATCAGCATTACGAGAGTCTTTAACTTGTGTATCATTACATCCGCAAAAAGGACATTTCATCTTTATTATTTACCTTTTTCCAACAGCTTATCCGTGACTTGATAAAGTTTTGAGGAATATCTTGCTCCTTTTATAAGAACAATATCATTATTTTGCAAGCACTTATTTAACAAAAAGTCTTCCAATCCGTCTTTGTTATCAAAATAATATTTTTCTTTACTATCATCCACTTGAGCCAACATATCTTTCATTTCCGGACAAACACCTATAACCACATCAATATCTGTAGCATTAACAGTTTTTCCTATTTCAACATGTCTGGCTTTAGAAGTATTACCCAATTCGGCCATCTTACCCAAAACAACAATCTTACGACCGTTATGTTTGTTTTTTGCCAATGTTTCAATAGCTATTTTCATGGCTTCCGGTTGCCCCGAATAACTATCATCTATCAATGTATAAATTCCGCCATTAGGCAATTTTAATTCGTGTTTAGCTCCTCTTCCGGCCAAAGCCTTAAAATCTTTCAATCTTTGTGCTGTTTTTTGAATATCCAATCCTAAAGCTTCAATTAATGTTAACACACACCAAGCATTATAAAAATTGTGTTCACCTTCGTCAGATAATTTTAATTCAACATTAGGATGATTATTTTTACCAAATTTTACAACTTTTGCTCCATTTTCAATTGCTCTTTTTTCCAAAACATCTGCAAAATTTGTATCTTCATTAATAACAGCAGTTCCGCCTTTTTTTAATGATTTAAAAATTTCAGCTTTAGCTTCCGCAATTCCTTCAAAATTATCAAAAAATTCTATATGCATAGGATACACATTGGTTATAATTGCAACATCAGGCTTAACATAGCTCACTAATTCTTCTATTTCGCCTTTTGCACTCATCCCCATTTCAATTATCGCAAAATCAGCTGTCATATCAATATTGCAAAGAGTAATTGGAACACCGACATTATTATTATGATTTCCTTCCGTAGCATAAACTTTACCAAATTGCGAAAGTGCAAATTTTATTTCTTCTTTTGTTGTTGTTTTTCCTGCACTACCGGTCAAACCGATTACGATTCCCTTAAACAATGAACGATTATAAGCACCAATTTGTCCATATGCTTGCAAGGTATTTTTCACTACTATTTGTTGTTCTTTGACAACACCCTCAATTTCATGATCAACTATAACTAATGCAGCTCCATTTTCCAAAACCTGCTGAACAAAATTATGTCCATCAAAATTTTCACCTTTGATTGCAATAAACAAATCCCCCTTTTTAACTTTACGGCTGTCAGTTACAATATTATCAATATCCACATCAGCAACATTACCATTAAAACCGACAACCTCAGCTATTTTTTTTGCATTAACCTTTTGCATAATTTATCCTTTCTTATAATCCATAATACAAGTATCATATCATCAAAAGTTAAATTTTTTGTTTAAATTACAAAAGCGGTGTATGTTCTGTCAGCTAAACATACACCGCCATTTTATTGTCTATCTCAATAAATCGGAAACTCGGCACAAAGTTTCATAACTTTTTTTGCTGTCTCTGCTATAACCTTATCCTCATCATTTGTTCCGATAGCCTCAACAACATCTGCAATCCAATTTCCTATTTGTTCAAATTCTTTTTCCCCAAATCCTCTGGTTGTTCCTGCCGGAGTTCCTAATCTAATTCCCGAAGTAACTTTTGGCGGCATAGGGTCAAAAGGAATTGCATTTTTATTACATGTCATATGAGCTTTATCCAATGCATCAGCAACGAGGTCTCCTGTTACATTTTTGGGTCTCAAATCCACCAACAACAAGTGAGTATCCGTTCCTCCCGAAACCAAATCAAGACCTCTTTCCTTTAGTGTATCTCCTAAAACTTTGGCATTACTTACAACTTGCGCTGCATATTTCCTAAACTCTTCTGTTAAATCTTCTTTAAAACAAACAGCCTTAGCAGCAATAACATGCTCCAAAGGCCCCCCTTGAGACCCCGGAAAAATAGCCGAATTTATCTTCTTTGCCAAATCTTCTCTGTTTGTCAAAATCATTCCACCACGTGGACCTCTCAATGTTTTATGAGTAGTCGTAGTAACAACATCCGCCCATTGTAAAGGATTCGGATGCACTCCGCCGGCAACCAACCCCGCAAAATGAGCCATATCTACCATCAAATATGCCCCTACCTCGTCAGCAATTTTTCTAAATCTGGCAAAATCAATTTGACGAGGATATGCAGACCCTCCGGCGATAATCAATTTAGGGTTATTTTCTTTTGCTAAACGCTCCACGTCATCATAATCAATCAACCCGCTGTCCTTTTTAACTCCATATGCAACAGCGTTAAGCCATTTTCCTGAAATAGATACTTTTGATCCATGAGTTAAATGTCCTCCGGCATCCAAACTCATCCCTAAAATTGTATCAAACGGTTGCAACAATGCCAAATAAACAGCCGTATTTGCTTGACTACCCGAATGTGGCTGAACATTAACAAACTCTGCATTAAACAATTTTTTTGCGCGTTCTATCGCCAAACTTTCAATTCCATCAACAAACTCACACCCGTGATAATATCTTCTTCCCGGATATCCTTCTGCATATTTGTTTGTTAAAATCGACCCTTGTGCTTCCAAAACAGCTTTTGAAACAATATTTTCCGAAGCAATCAACTCCACTTGATTTTGTTGGCGATTAAACTCTTTTTCAATAAGTTCAAAAATATCTTTATCTTCTACTTGCAACTCTTCTTTAAAATCCATATCTCAGCCTCCTTTATCCAAGCTCTGCAATTCGACGACAATGTCTCTCACCATTAGAAAACGGAGTCGTCAAAAAAACATCCAAATATGCAAGAACATTTTCTTTTGATTGTGTTCTGGCTCCAAAAACCGCGACATTAGCATCATTGTGTTCACGAGTTAAAGATGCAACATCCTTATTGTACAAAATAGCGGCTCTAATTCCTTTGTGACGATTTGCAGCAATAGATATACCGATTCCCGTTCCACAAATCAATACTCCAAAATCAGCTTGTCCACTGTTTATTACATCTACAAGCTTATCTGCAATCAATGGATAATCACACGATTCTTCAGAAAAAGTTCCGATATCTAGCCAATCGATATCCTGACGCTCATTCTTTAAAAATTCTTTTAATTCAAAGCCCCCATGATCAGCACCTATCACAATTTTCATACACCATCCCCCATAAAAAAACTTACAACTTTCACAATCATATAACAAAGTTGTGATAAAAAAACATTTTTTTTTAAAAAAGATGTTGACGTGTGAAAAAATTATTGTATATATAATCTCACCGATTGAGAGAACGGTAACCATGAATGGCCGGTTGGCAGAGTGGCTCATGCAGAGGACTGCAAATCCTTGTACATCGGTTCGATTCCGGTACCGGCCTCCAAATATACCGTATTATTCCGGCTTAGCTCAGCGGTAGAGCAATCGGCTGTTAACCGATTGGTCGCCTGTTCGAATCAGGCAGCCGGAGCCAACATCCAGATAAAGTCTTGTTTTTGCAAGACTTTATTTTTTTTATAAAATCGTAAAATCAAAAATTGCTAATAACTTCTGCTAATAAATTTCCTAAGTATGAGCCAACAAAAGGACACATACTGAACAGCCCAAATGGCAAACATCAATACATCAAAGCTAATGTTGATGAGTAAAAATCTCATCATTAAAAATGTAAAGATAATCCTATATTAAAACTATCTGAATATTTAGCATCGCTATAATGGAAATAATCAAAATAAACTTCATTATTTTCAGATACTTTATAACCAATATAAAAATTGTATTTTTCATCAAAACCTATATTATTTTGTTTGGCATTAAAATATTTTTCATAAGAAGTGATAATTTTTATATTATCACTAATTTTTGAAATAGCACCAATTTGGGGAGAAATGTAAAAATTTGAGTAATCATCATAATGATAGCCAATTTTAGGTAAAAAATATACAGAAGTTGTTGAGATTTTTTTACTTACACCTAAACCAAACTCAAAAATAGGTTTTAATTCTGTTTCTTCATTGAATAAGTCATTTTCAAAACCTAAACGAAAATATTTAGAAAAACTATTTGTTGATGAATAATCAATAATTGATTTCATCTTTAATATATCAATTTTATCAATGGTCAGTTTTTTATCCGCATTGAAGTAATTGAATGATACATCAAACATTTTGCTTTCTAAATCAGAAAAATAAGCATCTGAAATATCCCTAATATCCTGATAGACAGGACTAATATTCATATTAGTAATATTATTAGATAAATCTTGTGAAATTGACAATCTTGTCGGTTTGGGAGCATTACCTATATAATTTAATCCAAATTTTTCTATTACTGTTCTTTGTGTTTCCGTCGGCTCTATGCTTATGTCTGATATTTTATTATCGTCATGTAATTTTTGGATGTACTCAACAGGAGTAACAAATGGCTTTATTGTTTCCATGGAAAAATCTTTGTTTGCAACTTTTAATATACTTATTAAAGCCGTGTTACAATTATGAGATAATAAAGAATATTTTATATTTTTTTCTTTTAATTCCCATAAATGTTCTTTTAATCGTACTTTATCTTCATCATTTAAATATAATTTAAATTCCCATAATGAGCGTTGTTCTTTGTTTAAATATTCTGATGCTTTTTCTACATATGGCGATAGGATATAAACACCATCAATACCTGTTGTTAATACATCAATGTAAAATTTTATATTATTGGCATTATTAAAAGCCGCAAAATAACTAAACGCATGACTACGAGCGTTGCCATCAATTCTCAAAAAAGTATGTCCCATCATAGAAGATGGACTAAAATTATTTTCTGATGCAAAAACTACATATACATTTTCAAATAATACATTGTTTTTATATTCTTCATATTCCTTACAATGTGGTTTAGGAAATAATTCTTTGGATAAATTTAATGATTTAACAATATAATTAAACCTTGCAGGATACATACATATAGTATGTTTATCATTTAATGATGCTTCATTTATTAATGATCTAAGTGTTGCTTCATATTCAGATTTTGGATTTATATATCCATCTGATGATAGGAAAAAATCGCTATTTGAATTTATAACGCTTTTCCTACCATCATAATGTAATATATTTTTCCATTCTAATGAATCATAAAACTCTGCAGTTGTTTTTTTACTTAATTCTTCATATGTATAATTAGCATTAGCTGTATTACCATAAAGAAGAAAAAATAGCAAAAAACTACTTAATAGAGCATGAATCTTTACGATATACTGGAACAATGATATTATTATCATATTTCCACATCGCTCCATTGGATATATCTGTTGTTGTTCCTGTCCATAAATTGAAATAATTAGCGAGGAAGAACATGTCCAAATGATTATCAGCCATTGTTACTGTTTGTCTATGACATTTATCTTCTTTTACAGATATTGTTAAAGGTGTATTTCCCTTTGATACAGATATAACTGTTGGAAGAGTTACTGATTGCATACCATCTGTGCTATTAATATCTGCTTTTACAGTATCTCCATTAGATGTCATAACATTAATATTTTGGGTTGTTCCATTAAACATCGTTGCACATGATGATAAAACAAACATTATGCTACATATAAAACTTATCTTTTTCATAGGCAGTCCTTATATGTTTATTTTAAGCATTGTGTTTTTTTATTTACATTTACAACGACAGTAGAATCGTATTTCCACATTGCACCAGTTGTAGAATCTGTTGTAGAACCCAAAATGCCACCTGTTAAAAGATTACCCCAAAACCATGGCTCAATGCTTGATTTTGCCACAGATACAGTTTCACTATTACATTTTCCATCTTTTACCTGTATTGTTATATCTTGGCTATCTTTTTGAACAGAAATAAGTTGAGGCAATTTCGTTTCTCTCATTCCATTTTTTGTAAAAATGGTTGCTTCTACTTCACTACCGTCACTTGTCATGACATTAATATTTTGAGTTTTTCCTTTTATTATTGAGGCACAACCTGATAAAATCGTTGCTGTCATCAATAGTGCTACTAATTTTTTCATATGATTTAACTTCCTTTTCTTTAATTGTAATTAAAAAGAAAACCACCTTCTTAAAGGTGGTCGGAGAGTTCATCAATCATATTGCTTTAAATGATTCTTTTAGCCTTTAAAGTCAAAAAACTTCTGAACATACGCCAAAAGCTCCCCGACCAAAAGAGTTTGAAACTATTTTAATCGGGGATATATCTATTATTAGCCTAATAAACAGCTAACAATATGACGATGTTATATCCTAACACCGAAAGCAATAAGAGCCGATGAAAGCTCCGTACCACATTGGTACTAAGTGTAAAATGTATTCCACACCTGACATCATATTAAAAAGCTGATAGTTAAAATGCAATTAAAATCATATAATTATTGGAAAATTATTTTGCTTTTTTATGTAAATTTGATTACACTGATAGCATACTGCATTTATGATGGTTTTATAAAATGAAAAAAATATTCTTTGGGTTGATTTTGTTGGGAATTGTACTACCTGTTTTGGCTGCGGATAGCCCCATAGTAGTATTAAATGTTAAAAGAATGATATATCACAGTCCCAGTTGTCAGTGGGCGCATAGATGTACTAAAAATTGTATAAAAACAACCAAACAAGAAGCTATTGAACACGGAGCCAGACCTTGCAAGGTCTGTGGAGGTTAATACTCTTCCTCAACTTGTTCCAAAGAACTTTCAACTAATTTTGCCAAATTTTCATTTATGTTACTTTTCATTTTTTCATATAAACTTTGTTGTGTATTAATATATTCTTGATTTTCATTAAAAATGAAACTTTTTAATGTATTAAAACGTATCATTCGGTTAGTTTGTTTATTTAATCCTTCTGATGAAGCTAATTTATATTTTTTTATATCATCAAAAATTCCTTTCTCAGCAGGAGTTACACTATTGTCAATATTCATATCATTATCGAATATTCCATACATTTTTACAAAATCTTCCAATCTATGTGTTATTACATCCGAAAACGTAATGTTTTCTCGCATCATATAGAAAAGTATGGAAAATACCGTATATAATTGGGATTTTTTTTGCAAAAACTTTATCAGTATAGGTGAACCTAATAAAAATTCAATTTGAGTTGTTGCATTTATAATAGCTTGACGATCAATATCAGCATCATTATAATTCATTTTTAAATCTTCATATGCTCTATTTAAAGCTTTTTGATCACTTTGATCTATGATACCAGATCTAAACAAAAGAATAAGAGATGCACAAAATTCAACATCTTTCATTCTTTTGACATCAGCATTATTAAATAATTTATACTTCTCCCAAATAGATAAATCGGAAAGTTCTCGAGCCAATGCAGCAAACTCTCCAGATAGACTATTTCGTTTTTCTTGACTATTTAGGTTATAATCCGTAAGATTTAACCGTCTGAACATATTCACAATTTCATCTCTTGTAACTTTTTCATTTATATCTACAATCATTAATTGATAATTCCAGACTTCTTTTTTTGTTCCATCATCTAAATCTCTAAAATAACGATCCCCCCATTTTTCTTTTGATGTATCTTCTAATAAGGCATTTTTCTTTAATTTAAATTCATTGTTTACAAACTCAGTAATTGTCTTTATCCTTTGTTGTCCATCAACAATATGTGTAATGGACTCTCCTGTTTCTGGATTTGTATCAGCTTTCCATAAAAACAATTCTGGTATAATAAAGTTTAACAGAATTGTTTCAATTAATCTAATTTTATCATTTTCGTTCCAAACAGAGCGACGTTGATATGAATCATCCACAATCAGAGATTCTTCTGTAAACATATTATAAATATCACTAATAGTTTTTCGATTATTAGAAAATTGAAACATACTATACTCCTTTGGGTTCTTTTATAGTTTTACAAGCCTTTACAATTCCAGATAATTGATATTCTTCAAGGTCTTCCCAACTTCGATAAATTCTGTAATTTATAGGATGCATTACAGATAGTTTATCTTGTAATGATTTGTTTGTTGGATCTTTCATCTTTTGCCATACTGTACGAATATCTTCTATTCCTGTTAAAAATTTTTCATCAATATATCCTCTAAAAATAGATCTTGTAAGATTCACATAAAAGTATTCTTGATATACTCGGAAAGCCTTTTTCTTTCTTAGTTGCTCCCAATAATATGAATATAATTTTTCTGAAACTAAAGCAATATCTATATCAGACGAATCTTCCATAAACGGTTTTAGACATTTTAACGGTGATAAACTATATCCGAGTTTTGCACTTCCTACAAGTTGAGATGAATGAAAACTTATATTAAAATTTTTTGATATAATTTCTTTAAAACAATCTAAACGATCTAATATTTCATCTGATGGAACTTTTAAATATTCATTAAAATACCAATTATATGATTTAACTATATGTTTAAGATAGAAATCTTTTGCATCCATAGACAATAAATCGTTTTTTATATCTGTTAAACATACCATTATGCAGCCTTTCTTGTGTCTTCATAATATATATTTAAATAATCAAAAATATCTTGTGCAATTCCCTTTCCTAAAAGATATGGAACACCATTACCTATCATTTTAAACTTAAGGGATAGAGGAATATTATTAGGCAAACAAAATTCTTTTGGCAAAGATTGAATAGAAAGAGCCTCAGCTATGCTAATTCTGCGTAGTTCATATGGATGCAAGTGAACTTCATTATTTCCATATGCCGATGTTGGTGCGTATCTCCAACGATGTAGCCTCTTAAATGACTTTCGAGAAACGTCTCCTTCTTGTATTGTAAGGTATTTTTGCAAATTTTTTACTTTAAATATATCGTTTGCATTTTGGTGTTTTTTTACATCATTCTTAATAAACCAGTGCTCAACTGTTAATTCTTCAATAATATTAGTTGGCTTTTCTATATATCCATTTTCATTAAACTCATTCAAGGTTGGCCAATTAAGTAATTTTATATCTTTTAAATTAAACTTTTTATGCTGACCAATAGAAAATTTACAACAATTTTGAAATATATTTCTATTGAAGCCAATAAGAAACAACCTATCTCTATATTGAGGAACGCCATATTCTAGGGCATTTTCTATGGAATCAAATAATTCATAGCCATTTTCATCTAAACGTTTTTTTATTTTCTCATAAAAAATTTTATGTTTACTAGTTTGATACAATCCTTTTACATTCTCTAAAACAAAAAAGTCTGGCCGACGTTTAATAATCAGATTTACATAAACATCTGTTAACCTTCCATTTTCACCTTCAACACCTTTGTTTTTTCCTGCTGTCGAAAAATCTGGACAAGGTGGTCCCCCTATGAATCCTACAAAATCCGAATCTGTTTTTTCTGAAAAAGTTTTGTTCCATACTTCATCTTTTAGATATTCTTCCACACTAAGGCTAGAATATCTATTTTCTGCTAATATTTTCTTTCGTGTGCTCTTATATGTTTTTAGAAAAACACTATTATACTCATTAACAAATGAGATATTAAAGCCAGCTTTCTCAAACCCTAGGTCTAAAATTCCCAACCCTGAGAAAAAAGAATATACTTCCGCTTTCACTTTCAACCTTATTCAAAAAAAACTCTATAGTAAAATTTGCAAATATGTAGAATATTTTTATTCTATAGAGAGACCTTTTGCAAGTATATAATGGAATTAATGCAATTTTAATTTATTCACTCCATATCCAGCAGCCACTCAAGCACATTCATTCGTTTAATACCGTTGTTTTCGCCAGAACCAAAGTCCATTGTCAGCAAAAATTTAGGGTAATTATCTTCTATAGCTTCAAGTGGAGCAAGCTCTCGTTCTAATATGTCTGTTCCCAACACATTCAATGCAACTTGATAATATTCAACTATTCCGCCACTTTTTTTAGCAACAAAATCAACCTCAATATTTTTACCACCTTTGACTATTTTACCTACTGAAACTTGATAACCACGTCTTAACAGCTCTAAGTAAACCACATTTTCTAAAATGTGTCCTTGATCCATATCTTTGATACCCAACAATGCCGTACGTAGCCCTATATCCGCAACATAATATTTAGCATTACTATCAAGATATTGTTTGCCTTTGATATCATAACGGTCGCATTTATAAAGCAAAAAGCTATCTAATAACCCTTGCACCATTGTATCTATAGTTGGCACTGATATTTTATGTCCGCCAGCATTTAAACCTTTTTCTATGTTGCGGATAGATGTTTCATTACCGATATTATCAAACATATATTTTACCACGGCATCAAGCTTATTAGTATCTGCGATATTAAAACGTTTAACTATATCCTTTTGAATTGTATTCAAATAAACAGTATCTAGCAAATAATCGCTTATTAGTTGTTTATCATAAACTAAGTTTAAGGTTTGAGGGAATCCACTTTCAGTTATATAATGAGAATAAACTGCCATTGGGTTATGCAAGCCTTCTATCTCATTTTTAGTTCTAGCATAAATGCCCGCAAACATTGAATATGCAGAAAAATATTCCTTAAAAGAAAATGGTTGCATTTTAATTTCAATATATCTGCCACCTAACGAATTAGCCAAATCGCTGGAAAACATATAGGCATTTGAACCTGTCAAATACAAGTCAACATTATTTTGTAATCTTAACGCATTAGCGACTTTATCCCAATCTTTCAATAACTGTATTTCATCAATAAAGACATAATTCATTTTTTTGGGGTTAAGAATTGATAAAACATAGTCCAATAACTTATTATAACCGACTAAAAAGTTTTCCTTATCATAAGAAAGACCGATTTTGTTAGTCTGTACCAAATCTTCCAGATTTATATTTACAATCTGGCTATCGTCAGCTTGTCTATTAGTGATTAAATCAAATTGATAAAGATAAAACAATTTGGATTTACCGCAACGTCTTACCCCTGTGATTATTTTTATTAAATCACTTTGCCCTTGCCATTTTTTCAGTTGCTCTATATATTGTGGTCTACCGACTATTCTTTCAGATGCACTTTGCATTGTTTATTCTCCTTAAGCTATATGTTAATTATATTTAACAAAAAATAAAAAATCAAGTATTTTGTAAAATACATTTAACAAAATCTCAATACTATCGTTTTTCGTAAAACAGAATTAACAATCAAATTGTTCCGCATTTTTTCGCACACGTAAACAGATTTGTCTTAAAACTGCATAATTTATCGTCAAAAATCAATTTCTGCACTCAAAACGCAAGTAATCAAAGGCAAACAGCATATGAGTAGTCAAGTATTCCTTGACTACTGATTAAAATACGGAAAAACGGGGGATTTTACTTTTTGCAGTTATTCGGAAATTCCAAACAGTTCAATTTTTACGCCCACAATTCCTTAAAACCATTATTGACAGCCGATTACAGATGATTTATGTTATTAGCAGTGCTAATAACTTTTGCTAATACTTTCGAAATTTAGGTCGGAGCCAGTATTTTGATAAGTTATTGATTTTACATAACAACAAGGCTTGTTTTATGAAAATATTTCTGGATTTGTCGAATCAGGCAGCCGGAGCCAATAAAAAAGCCACCCTTTTGGGTGGTTTTTTTTATTGTTCTGTTTGGAAACCATCTTCAACAGAAGGCCTCTTATATTTTATCTTATCCGAATAAATGACCGCCATGCGCTACATCAGATGCCGACAAATCATTTAAAGCAATACAAACAAACTCATGTTCAACACCAAAATTTTCTACTGCAAAATTTGTCAAAACATCAACCACTGCTTGCTTATTTCTAAACCCGATTGATGCCAATTCAATCCACGCTCCTTTAGTTTTTTTACTCCCTCCAAATGCCAAATTTTCATTATATTTTACTTCAGCACATACATAAGAAACCGGTTTTCCTAAAACATCAGCCACAACTTTAGCGACTTTCTCAACCACATTAGTATCATTACTAAAACCATTAGTTTTAATTGTCAAAAACGGCATTTCATCCTCCAAACTATTTTTAAGGTCGCTGATGTTTTTCAGCGACCTTTCACAACACTATTCATGATCCTCAGAAACAACTTCCGGTTCTTCAATAGACTGAACTTCCGTATTATCAAATTCCGGAATATTTTCGCCTAAAATTTCTTCCCCTTCTGCTGCTTCTAATTCTTCTTCGTCATCGGCATCGGCCTCTAATTTTGTTACAGAAACAACTTTTTCATCATCAGCTGTTCTAAACAAAATTACACCTTGCGTTTTTCTTCCGGCGATTCGAATATCTTCAACAGGCATTCTGATAAGTTTTCCGGCATCGGTAACCATCATAATCTGATTATCGTCTTCTATTGGGAACGAACTTGCAATCTCTTTATTGCGCGCAGACATTTCCATATTAGCGATACCTTGTCCGCCACGTCCCGTAACACGATATTCATACGAAGACGAACGTTTTCCATATCCGGTTGTTGTTACCGAAAGAATAAACTGTTCGTTTTCTTTCATTTGTGCAAACATTTCTTCGTTAAGCACGGTCATTTCAATACCGGTATCTGCCACAGACACATCACAACCATCTCCACGTTCCGCTTGAATACGCTTCATAGCCGACGAAATTTTTAAATATTCATCACGTTGTTCAGATGTTGCATCACTATGTTTCAAAATCGACATCGAAACAACTTCATCTTTCGCGCCCAACTTAATGCCTCTGACACCCGTAGAATTACGTCCGACAAATACTCTTACCTCTGTAACAGGGAAACGAATACACTTACCACTTTTAGCTGCCAACAAAACATCTTCGTCTTCATTACAAATTCTGACATTAATAAGTTTGTCGCCTTCATCCAATTTCATGGCAATCTTACCATTTGATTGAACATTAACAAAATCCATTAACGAATTTCGTCTTACATTACCCGATGCCGTAGCAAACATAATAGACAAATCTTTGCAATCGGCCTCATTTTCAGGCAACTTCATAATTGTAGTAATTGTTTCGCCTGCATCCAACGGCAACAAATTAATAAACGGTTTTCCTTTTGATGTCGGTGATCCTAAAGGCAGTTTATAAACTTTCATCTTGTAAACCAAACCTTTTGACGAGAAGAACAATACCGGAGTATGTGTGCTGGACACAAACAAACGAGTAACAAAATCTTCCTCTTTTGTTGCCATACCTGACTTACCTTTACCACCACGCTTTTGCGCTCTATAAGCATTAAGAGGAACACGCTTAATATATCCGGCATCAGTAACCGTGACGACCATCTCTTCACGTTGAATCAATGATTCTATATCCGTATCATATTCAATATCTTCAATCTTTGTACGTCTTGGATTAGCATACTCATCTTTAATAGCCACCAACTCGTCACGCATAATACCATAAAGTTTCTCTCTTGAACTTAAGATAGACAAGCATTCTTTGATTTCTTCACCGATTGCGATCAATTCCTCATGAATTTTATCACGCTCTAAACCTGTCAATCGTTGCAATTTCAAATCCAAAATAGCCTTTGCTTGAGCCTCTGACAAACGATAAGTACCGTTTTCAACTTTTCTATCAGGCTCATCAATCAATTTAACCAACGCCTCTACTTCGCCAGCAGGCCAAGCCTTTGCAAGCAACGCATCTTTAGCTTCTTGCGGATTGGGCGCATTTCTGATTAATTCAATTACCGGATCAATATTTTCAACAGCGATTGCCAAACCAACCAACGTATGCGCTCTGTCTCTTGCTTTATTCAACTCAAATATTGTCCTACGACGAATAACTTCTTCTCTAAATTCAATAAACGCCTTCACAATATCTTTCAAAGTCATCATCATCGGACGACCATTATGAATAGCCAACATATTCATACCAAAACTGGTCTGCAATGGAGTATATTTATAAAGTTGATTCAAAACCACATCAGCCTGAAAATCGCGTTTAATTTCAATAACTACACGCACCCCCTGTCTATCCGATTCGTCTCTTATCTCAGAAATACCTTCAACCTTCTTTTCCTTAATAAGCTCTGCGATTCTCTGTATCATTGCAGCTTTATTAACTTGGTAAGGGATCTCATGTACGATAATAGCTTCTTTATCTTTATGCAATTCTTCAACGGTACATTTTGCTCTCATCATAACCGAACCGCGACCTGTCAAGTAAGCCGATTTAGCACCAGAATAACCAAGTATTAATCCTCCTGTCGGGAAGTCAGGACCGGGAACAATTTTAATCAAATCCTCAATTGTAATTTCCGGGTTATCAATATATGCACAACAAGCATCAACCACTTCTCCCAAATTGTGTGGCGGAATATTTGTTGCCATACCGACAGCAATACCGTTTGTCCCATTAACCAAGAGGTTAGGATATCTTGCCGGCAAAACTGTCGGCTCTTGCAAGCTTTCATCATAGTTCGGCATAAAATCGACTGTATCTTTATCAATATCGTCAATCAATGCATGAGCAACTTTGGCAAGTCTGGCCTCGGTATAACGCATAGCCGCTGCACTATCGCCGTCCATAGAACCAAAGTTACCTTGTCCGTCAATCAATGGTACACGCATTGAAAAAGGCTGCGCCAAACGAACCATTGCATCATAAACCGAGCTATCACCATGTGGGTGATATTTACCCAAAACATCACCGACGATACGGGCTGATTTTCTGAATGGTCTGTTATAATCATAACCATTTTCATAAGCCGAATAAATAATACGACGATGCACCGGTTTCAAACCATCACGAACATCAGGAAGCGCACGCGAAACAATAACACTCATCGCATAATCAAGATATGAGCGACGCATTTCTTCCGAAATTTCAACCGGCATAATATCTTGTTTATTTTCAATCAAATTATTTTCTTCCACTTTTCAGATATCCTTTATAAAAAGCCATATTAAAACTGCTCAAAGCATAGCAATTTTATGGCTTTTCAACCACTTTTTTTTACCATTTATCCCACAAAAAAAACACCTCTTTTCGCTCTATGCTCAAAAAAAGTACCTTAAAATCGATTTCCAATTAAAAAAGTTAACAAACCGGATATCTATCACCCCAAAACAAAGAAAAAGCACCTTAAAAAAGATGCTTTAATTATTCAGCAAAAAACCCCGATTATAAAAACGGGGTTTTTGCTACTTTTTAGAAGTGTTCATCAACACGACGAATCAAATCCTCAATATTCTCTGGCGGCCAACCCGGAGTATCCATACCCAAATGAATACCCATCTTAGCCAAAACTTCTTTGATTTCATTCAAAGATTTACGACCAAAGTTTGGTGTACGAAGCATTTCTGCTTCTGTTTTTTGAACCAAATCACCAATATAAACAATATTATCATTCTTCAAGCAGTTTGCAGAACGAACAGAAAGTTCAAGCTCTTCAACCTTCTTCAAAAGATTACGATTAAACGGTAACTCTTCTTTTTCTTGTGTTACTTCAGCTTCAGGCTCATCAAAATTAATGAATGGCTTCAACTGATCTTGTAAAATTCTTGCAGCATAAGCAACTGCATCTTCCGGAGTAACAACACCGTTTGTTTCAACAATCAAAGTCAATTTATCATAGTCTGTAGCTTGACCGACACGAGTATTCTCTACTTTATAAGAAACCTTTCTTACCGGAGAATAAATAGCATCAACCGGAATAACACCGATAGGAGTATCTGCAGTTTTATTTTGAGCCGCCGGAATATAACCTTTTCCTGTATTAACAGTCATTTCCATATTAAGTTTTGCGCCGGCATCCAAATTACAAATAACCAAATCAGGATTCATAATTTCAACATCATGCCCTGTTTCAATCATTGCAGCTGTAACAACACAAGGTCCTTCAGCTTTCAATGACATAGTCTTTGTACCCTCGCTATGAACAGCCACAGCCAAACACTTAACATTCAAAACGATATCGGTAACATCTTCTCTAACACCCGGAATTACCGAAAATTCATGCAACACTCCGTCAATTTTTATACTGGTAACAGCACCGCCTTGCAAAGACGAAAGCAACACTCTGCGAAGAGCGTTACCCAAAGTCAACCCAAATCCTCTTTCCAAAGGTTCTACGACTATTTTAGTCTTATTTGCTCCATCCAAAGCATTAACATCCAAATTAGTCGGTTTAATAAGTTCTTGCCAATTTTTTTGAATCACTGGAATGCCCTCTAAGTTTCTAAAATGCATATGCAAAGTTCAATAAAAAAGCTCAAAGATTGCGGAGCCTTTGCTTTCTCTCCGCAATCCCTACGAGCCAAATACTATACGCGGCGTCTTTTCTTCAATCTGCAGCCGTTATGAGGAATAGGAGTTACATCACGAATTGTTGTAATAGTAAAACCGATAACCTGCAAAGCTCTAATGGCCGATTCTCTTCCAGACCCCGGACCTTTAACTTCAACTTCCAAAGTCTTCATCCCATGTTCCTGAGCCTTTTTACCGGCTTCTTCAGCAGCAACCTGAGCTGCATAAGGAGTAGACTTTCTGGAACCTTTAAAACCTTGAGCACCAGCAGTTGACCAAGACACTGTATTGCCTTGAGCATCTGTAATAGTAACTCTGGTATTATTGAAAGAAGAATCTATATGAGCAACACCTGCGGAAATATTCTTCTTTTCTTTTCTTTTAATACGTTGTGATACTGCTTTTGCCATCTTCAAATCACCTTATTTCTTCTTATTAGCAACAGTTTTACGTTTACCTTTACGAGTACGGGCATTTTGTTTTGTACTCTGACCTCTCACAGGCAAACCTTTACGATGACGCAAACCTCTGTAGCAACCGAGATCCATCAATCTTTTGATGTTTACGCCGACTTCACGACGAAGCTCACCCTCAACAACAACATCATTGTCGATAACTTCACGAATTTTAGCAACTTCTTCATCACTCAACTCATGAACACGGCGCTCAGCAGAAACACCGGATTTTTTACAAATGTCCTGAGCAGTTTTTCTACCAATGCCATAGATATAAGTCAAAGCAACTTCAATTTTCTTGGCAGTTGGAATATTTACACCAGCTATACGAGCCAAATTAACTCTCCATTTTTAAAATTAAACCACATTCAAAAAGTTGATCACCACTTTTCAAAATTAAGCCGGATTATATGACAAAATTTCTTGGTGTCAACCAAAGATTTAACAAAAATTCCAAAAAAATGCACTTTTTCAGAATCATATCCTCCAAAAACAACTATGCAACAGCCAACAATCCGTCAATTTTGCTTGCAACCGCTGTTATTGAGCCTGTTCCGTCTACACAACGCAACAATCCCAATTTTTCAAAATACGGAATTGTCGGATAAGTCAACGCTCTATAATTAACGAGTCGATTTTGCACCGTTGTTCTGTTATCATCGATTCGACGATAAAATTCTGTACCGCCACATTCATCACAAACACCATAAACTTTTGGCTTCTGGTGTTTGTCATGATATCCATGGCCACACTTCATACAAGAATAACGTCCTAATATACGCTCCATAATAATCTCATCAGGAACTTGTATTTCAACAACCGCATCCAATGTTATCCCTTTTTTCTCAAGCATCTCAGCCAAAACTTCCGCTTGAGGCAAAGTACGAGGAAAACCATCCAAAATAAATCCGTTTGCACAATCCTCTTGCTCGATTCTTTTTTCAAGCATTTGAATAATCATCTCATCCGGAACCAAATTTCCGCCATCAATCAAAGCTTTGATTTCCAGCCCCAACTGAGAACCTGTCTGTGCCTCAGCTCTCAACATTTCTCCTGTTGACAAATGAGGAATAGCCACCCGCTCCTTCAACAAGCGAGCTTGAGTTCCCTTTCCGCATCCCGGAGCGCCAGTCAAAACAATATGCAATCCCAATCCGTTGCTGTTCATTTTTACTTTCTCTTTCTAGATGCAAGCTGAGCCTTACGGATCAAACCTTCATATTGATAAGCAATCAAATGAGACTGTATCTGTCCGACAAAATCCATAGTAACCTGAACCACGATAAGCAATGTTGTTCCACCCAAAATAAACGGAACAGAAAGTTTGCTTATCAATATCTCCGGCAATATACACAACCCGACCAAATACACAGCACCCAAAACAGTCAATCGCGTAATAACATAATCCAGATACTCTGCCGTATTTTTACCCGGTCTTATACCTGCCACAAAACCACCGTGTTTTTTCAAATTATCGGCTGTTTCTTCCGGATTAAACACAATTGCGGTATAAAAGAATGCAAAAAACGCAATCAAAAAGGCATACAAAGCCAAATACAAAGGCTGACCGTGTCCGAGCATTTGAGACAAACTCTGAACCCAAGCCGGACCGTTTTCTGCAGTCAAATTAGCAACAGTTATCGGCAACAACAACAAAGAACTTGCAAAAATCGGAGGAATAACTCCTGTCGGGTTAATCTTCAACGGCAAATGTGAGCTTTCTGCAGCACCCATTCTTCCCATAACCTGACGCTTTGGATATTGAATAATGATTTTACGTTGAGCTCTTTCAACCAATATAATCAAATAAACCAAAGCCACAGCCATAACCAACAACATCAAAATAACACCGGCAGACATCGAACCGACACGCCCCAATTCAAAAGTTTGTGCCAAAGCCGCCGGAATATTAGCGATAATACCAACCGTAATAATTAATGAAGAACCATTACCTACACCACGAGCCGTAATTTGTTCACCCAACCAAACAATAAACATTGTACCGCCGACAAGCGAAATAATGGTTGTAAACTTAAATACAAACCCCGGCAACAAAACTGCAGACACTCCGGTTGATCCACTCATACTTTCCAAGCCTACAGCAATACCATAACCTTGAATAATTGTAATCAAAACAGTCAAATAACGAGTATATTGCGTAATTTTACGATGTCCGGCCTCGCCTTCTTTTTTCAAAGATTGCAAAGAAGGAATAATCGACTGTCCCAACTGAACAATAATTGATGCCGAAATATAAGGCATAATATTTAAAGCAAAAATAGTCATACGTTCCAAGGCACCGCCGGCAAACATATTAAACATCCCCAACAATCCGCCTGAATTTTGAGCAAACAATTCAGCCACCACTGTCGGATCTATCCCCGGCAAAGGCACAAATGTACCAACTCTGAACACAATCAAAGCCAACACGGTAAACCACAATCTTTTCTTTAATTCTTCAGCTTTTCCAAAGGCTGACATATCAACATTTGCAGCCATTTTTTCTGCTAACGAAACCATTTTATTATCCTTATATTTTCATTTAAAACAAAACATCAGACTATTATCTAGCCATTTTAAGTCAAAATATTAATACAACAAAAAATTTTTTATGCAACTAATTTAATTTTATCCAATAAAAAATCTCCTCATTAAATCTATTTTAACTTTTCATCTGTTAAAAGCATAAATTAGATGAGTCTATGTATCAAAAATGGCGATTCTTTTTAGACACTGTCATTACGATTCAGCTTTAGCTGACGAAGCAGTCAACCACTTCTCTGTCACTGCGAGGAGTGACAACGACGAAGCAGTCCATAAAAGGAAGCCATGAAACAAAATGTCATCCCTTTTTGATGAGGCATTCCTCATCAAAATCAAGGGATCTCATCAAAAAAAACAAAAAAGTTTTGCTAGTGACGTCAAAATGTGATATAATAAAAGATATTTTAAGGACTAAAAAAGGAGGATATCCTCATGTTAAAACAGAATGTTAACGTCGTAACCCGTTGTATTTCCCTTAAAAATCGTGGGGGGGGGTAAAGCCTCTTTTATATAGTCTTGCGCTTAGCACTGCTCTTGTTTCTCCTACCTTTGCCGAAATTACACCTCCTGAAATCAATGTTGAATACCTAAATAATTTGACCAAAGACAAAGTACTCTGGGAAGAAGCAACAGAAACTGACACCGACACAATTTCAATTAATGGCAACTATTATAAATACACCGACATCAACACTGAAACATCAACCAACCCCGATGATATAACTGATAATTATATCAGACATCATGTTAACGGATCTGAAAACGATTACTCCTACACCGCTACCGGTGGGGCTATTTTTATAACGAGCGATACAAACAATATAACCGGAAACTTTATTGATAATCATGCCGAAGCTGGTCGTGTTTCTTCTATTTGGGATTATAACCTTTGGGATTTTTATTCTTGGGGTGGTGCTCTTTATAATGGTGGCACCATAAATAACATTACCGGTAGTTTCTTTAATAATAGAGCTATTGCATATGATGAGGGCAGTTGGGGCGGCGCTATTTTTAACTGGGGTGTTATTAACAATATTTCCGGTGACTTTATCGGAAACTCTGCTGACACCGGAGGAGCTATTTTTAATGCTGATAATGGAATTATTAACAATATAACAGGTAATTTTATTAATAATATAGTTTATAACGAAGGTGGCGCTATTGCTAATGGAGGTTCCGATGGCACTGACCATGGTGCTTTTGGCGGTGGCACAATAACATTAACCAACAGTAATTTTTATAACAACTCTGCCTTCCAAGGAGGAGCTATCTTTAATGGTTCTAACTGGGATAGTAATGCCGGTGGCATTATAAATATCAAAGCCGACAACGGCGAAAGTATTTTCTCCGGAAATAAGGAAGAATACTATGATTATGATACTGGTGAAACCATAAAAAAATCCAACGCTATCCATTCTTATGGCGGTGAGATTAATCTCGAAGCAACCAACAATGGTATCATTCATTTTGATGACGGAATTGTCTTAAACAACACCTCTTTCAACATCAATGGCGATGATAGCGGCAGTATTACATTTAACGGATTAATTGAAGCAACAGATTCAACTATTATCCAATCTTCTTCAAATGTTTTCTTTGGTTCCGGTTCTCCTATAAAAGGTTATGCTTATAACCTTATTGCCGGCACTCTTAACAATGCAATCGTTGATGATGGCGGAACTTTAACAGCAACCGATGCTGCCAAGATTATTAATCTGTTAGCTAAAAGCGGTTCAACAATCGACCTTGCTTCTAACACCAATCTCAGTGGCGATATCCGTTTTGATGTTGATGCAACATTGCAAGGCAACTTTGATTATAACAAAATCTTTGATGAGATTGTTGAAGAAACCGGCTCTTTAACTTTAGAGGGTGGTATTAACGCTGCTTTAAGCCAAGATTCGTTAGTAAACACCTCCGAAAACAAAAGTTTAGTATTAAGTAGCGGAAACTTTGAAGTCGGTTCCGGTGTTCAAGAAGTATCGGGATGGAAAGAACTTAATGTAACCGATAATGCAACCGTTAAATTAGCCGGTGATATTGCATTGGCTGAAACTCAAAACAAAATGAACCTTCTAAGCGGTTCAACTTTGGACTTAGCCGGAAACTCTCCTTTGATAGCCACAATAGATGGGTCTGTTAATAATGATGGCAATATGACATTTACTCACGCAACAGATGGTGCTGATGACGTTATTACAATCAAAGGAAACTATAAAGCATATAAAAATGCTATGATGACAATAGATGTTGATGTTGCCAATAACACTGCTGATATTTTAACAATTGAAGGAGATGTCATCGGACGTACTCGTGTAGTTATCAATCCTATTAATGACAATGGTGGTACTGCCACCATGACCGATAAAGCATTGTTTGTTGAAGCTCCAAATGATGATACCTCAACCGGTGCTTATTTTGATGTATATCGTATGGTAGCAGATGCACGTGTTTGGAACAGTTATTACGAAAATAACAAATGGTACGTAGGAACAAGTAACGTTATTGCTAATTCACAAAGCGGTTATGGTAATACCGATGATGATGAAGAACTGGTGTTAGGTGGTAACAATAGCGGAAATAATGATAATACTGTTAATATTACTCAACCTAAACCGCAAGTTGTATCCGAAGCAATTGCCTATATGAGCCTGCCAAGAATAGGTTTGGAACAAACTAAAGACCTTATGAGGGTTGTTTCCAACAAAGTTACATCATCTAAAATCATGAGCGGACGTTGCGGAATGGGCGAATGTAACTATGACGGACAAGCCGTAAACGGAGCATGGATAGATTTGGGACACAAAAAGTCTGAGATTGATGCTCCGGTAGCGGTTGAGGCTAAGATAAATGCCGTAGATTTAGGATTTGATATTCAAAAAGACTTGCATAATCGTTTAGGTATATTTGCATCATATCGCCAAGGCGAATATGAGCTATCCGGCGACGGCGAAGACTATTATGCCAAAGAAGGGGCTGATATCGATATCGACAGTTGGATACTTGGTTTGTATCATCGTTATGATTATGGCAGATTATGGACTATGTCATCAATTTATGGCGGTATCCAAAAAGTTGATATGAGTACTGATGACGGAGTAAGTTCTGATACTGACGGTATACAGTTTGGCGGAAGTGTTGAGGCGGGATTGGTATTTGAACCGCAAAAACGATTAACCATCGAACCGAGTATCAGATTAGGCTATAACTTCATCAAATATGATGATATGTCTGATAGTTATGGCAAGACGGCTGAGTTTGACAATGTTCAAAATATAGAGGCTGAAGCCGGTGTTAAGGTTGAAAAGACCTTCTTCCACAACAACCGCCGTGTAATCAGTAAGATTTATGTTAAACCGAGTATTATCAAAAACTTTGGTAAAGGTGATGTCAACATAACCTCGCTTGATACGGTTGAAGGACTTGAAAACGAAACCTTAATCCGAGGCGAGATTGGCGGAAGCTTTAACTTTGGCAACGGATGGAGCGGATTTGGCTCACTGGGTTATACCTATGGTTCTGATTACAACGCAACTGACTTTAACCTCGGGGTTAATTATAATTGGTAAGTACGTAAAAAGCTCTCTTTTCAAAAGAGAGCTTTTTTGCTGACAACTATTCTACAACTCAGGTATCGAAGCCTTTGTTCTTTTTTCTTCAGCCACAGGAGCATCACCTGATTTGCTAATCTCTTTTCCGGCGAGTAAATCCTTAATTTCTTCACCGGTCAATGTTTCATATTCCATCAACGCCTCTGAAAGCTTTTCCCAGTCTTCTTTATGTTCTTGCAAAAGCTTTTTAGCTCCTTCATAACCACCAACAACCAACGATTTTATTTCAGCATCAACCAATTTGGCTGTTTCTTCACTCATATTTTTACTCTGAGTTACCGATTTTCCTAAAAATACTTCTCCCGTATTTTCGGCATATAAAACAGGACCGAGTTTCTCGCTCATCCCCCATTCCGTAACCATAGAACGAGCCAAATTCGTTGCTGCCGCAATATCCGATGACGCACCCGAAGTAATTTTTTTCGAACCGAATTTTAATTCCTCGGCAACACGTCCTCCCATCATTATAATCAACCGAGAAAGCATCTTAGTCTTAGAATATGAATATTGATCTTTTTCCGGCAACTGCTGTACCATACCCAAAGCACGTCCACGCGGAATAATGGTTGCCTTATGAATAGGATCTGTCTCTTCTACAAACAATGAACAAATTGCATGTCCGGCTTCATGATATGCCGTCAGCTTTTTCTCATTTTCATCCATAGCCATAGACTTACGCTCTGCTCCCATCAAAACCTTATCTTTGGCTTCATCAAAATCTTTTGATGTTACCTTTGTCTTATTTTTTCTGGCAGCCAACAACGCCGCTTCGTTTACCAAATTGGCTAAATCAGCTCCCGAAAACCCCGGAGTCCCTCGTGCAATAACCGACAAGTTTACATCTTTAGCCAATGGAACCTTTTTAACGTGAACTTTCAAAATTTCTTCACGTCCTTTCTTATCCGGATTCGTAACAGTAACCTGCCTATCAAAACGTCCGGGACGCAACAATGCCGGATCCAAAACATCGGGTCTGTTGGTTGCTGCTATTAAAATAACATTTTCTTTTTCTTCAAAACCATCCATTTCAACCAACAGTTGGTTTAATGTCTGCTCGCGCTCATCATTACCACCGCCAAGACCTGCTCCACGATGACGTCCGACAGCATCTATCTCATCAATAAAAAGCAAACACGGTGCATTTTTTTTGGCTTGTGCAAACATATCCCTAACACGCGATGCACCAACACCGACAAACATTTCAACAAAATCTGAACCGGAAATCGAAAAAAACGGCACATCAGCTTCGCCGGCAACAGCTTTTGCCAGCAAGGTTTTACCGGGTCCCGGATGCCCCACCATCAAAACACCTTTCGGTATCTTACCGCCCAGTCTTTGAAACTTCATTGGATCTTTCAAAAAGTCGATAACTTCTTCCAACTCTTGTTTAGCTTCATCAGCACCGGCAACATCTGCAAAAGTAATTTTTTTGGTATTTTCAATCAATCTTGCACGAGACTTTCCAAAACTCATTGCCTTATTATTTCCGGCATTTGCTTGACGCATAAAAAATACCCAAACACCAATAAGCAACAACATCGGAAACCACGAAATAAACATTCCCCACAAATTATCTCCGGTTGTATCTTCCGGAGCAGCCGTCACTTTAACATCATTCTTACGCAAGTTTTCAACCATTGTCGGATCATACGGAGCATATGTATAAAATTTTGTTCCGTTAGTAGCCGTACCATTAATACTTGCACCACTTATTGTAACTTCTGAAATTTGTTTATTTTCAACTTTATCCATAAAATCAGAAAACGCCAATTTTTCGGCACCTGTTTTTGCAACTCCACCACCGACAACACTTGTTATCAATGATAACGCAACAAAAACACCAAGCCAAATTAAAAAACTTTTTCCCATTCCCATAATATCGTTATCCTAATAAAAATTTATAACTTTAAATATATATAGTTTTTTAATTTTCAAAACACAAGCTTTTGTTCAATTCATTCCAACAAAAAAAGCTGCCCCTTACAGAACAGCTTTTTTCTCTAAAGACTCAAGCAAAATTATTTTGCTGCATCAATAGCTTCTTGAATAACATTTGCATCAAGTGTTTGCAAAATTTTGTTATTGAATACCAATGTCGGTACACCGCCAACTTGGATTTTGCCGGCTAATTCAGTAACAGCATTCAATGTTTCTTGAACTTTTGCTGACTTCATATCTTCTTTCAATTTTGCCATATCAACACCTGTTGCAGCAACGATTTCATCAATTTTACCTTCGTTAAGTCTGCCTTCAGCTTCAAACAAACCTGCATAAACTTCAGCAAATTTACCTTGTTCTGCAGCAGCCAAAGCAGCTTCGGCAGCATATTTAGAAGCCGGAGACAAGAAAGCCATCGGCTTAGCTACAATTTTAACATCCGGATTCTTAGCTGCAACTTCTTTCAAAGCCGGATAAATTTTGTGGCAATATCCGCAAGAAAAATCAAAGAATTCAACCAAAACAAGCTTACCTTCCGGATTAGCAATAACCCCATCACCGGCGCGATTATACAATTCTTCAGCACTTGCTTTGATATTTGCTTCAACAGCCTTCATAGCTTCTTCTCTTTGTTTTGCATCATATGCTTGCATTGCATTGAAAACAATTTCCGGTTTTTCCATCAAAGCTTTTTCAACACTAACTTCAGCACCACCTTTGCAATTTACCAATGACATAACCAAAGCCGCTACTGCAACGACCAAAGCTGCCAAAGATACATAAACAGCATTAATTTTACTCATTTTCTCTTCCTTATAAATATTATAATATTTTTAAAAAACACCATTATATTAATCAATCAAAATATTTTTACAAGATAAAAATAAATCTTATTGATAATATAAGAAATATAGTTCATAAATAAACCTATCAGCAAAAAAAATAACTATAGGATATAAAATGTTCAATATACATATTTCATTATTGTCAAAAACTAAAGCTCTCGAAAACGAAATAGATTCGTTTCATGATAAACTTATAGATGCCTCTTTAACCTTTAGTAAGGCAATAAAAACCTATCTTAAAGAACAAAAATGCGAAGAATTTAAGAAATATTCCAAACAAATAAAAAAGATTGAACACGATGCCGACAAGCTTCGTCGCAACATTGAAAGCAAACTCTATTCACATAACCTGATTCCCGATTTGCGTGCCGATGTTTTAAAATTAGTTGAAAATCTTGATAAAGTAATCAACAAACTTGATGAGATAGTATATATGTTTTACGCAGAATGTCCCAAAATTCCGGAAGAATATAAAAGCTCATTCAATGAGCTTAGCAAGTTGAGTTCTGATTGCGCCGAAAATATGTGCAAAGCATCGCGAGCCTTTTTCAGAGATTTAACAACCGTTCGCGATTACTCTCAAAAAGTCTATTTTATTGAACATGAATCGGATGTATGTTCTCGCAAACTGTTGGAAGAAATTTTTGCCTCATCTAAACCTCTTGCCGAAAAACTTCAATTACGCTATTTTGTAAATGGTATAGCAGACATTGCTGATGAAGCCGAAGATTTTATTGATCAACTTTTAATTTTTGCCGTTAAGAGAGATATTTAATGGATCTGCTATTTCTGTTTTACATAAGCTCTGGCTTATTTCTCGGATGGTCACTAGGCGCCAGCGATGCTTCTAATATTTTCGGAACAGCCGTTGCTACAAAAATGATTCGTTTTAAAACTGCCGCCATAATCGGATCTGTTTTCATAATTATTGGCGCTGTTTATGCCGGAGCCGGAGGCGCTGCAACACTCGGAAAACTGGGGGCAATTAACACACTACCCGGATCATTTATGGCCGCTCTGGCCTCTGCAATTGCCATATACTGGTCTGTCAAAATTTCCATGCCTGTATCCACATCTCAAGCTATTGTTGGAGCAATTATCGGTTGGAACTTTTATTCCGGATACCCGACAGATATAAATACTCTCACTCAAATCGTCGGAACATGGGTTATATGTCCGATTCTTGCCGGCATAATATCAATAATCCTATACTCTCTAATCCAATTATATTGTCGCAAATCATGTATGCACCTAATCAGAAGAGACCAATACACTCGCATAGGTCTTATTTTGGCGGGCGCATTTGGTGCATATGCACTGGGAGCAAACAATATTGCTAATGTTATGGGGGTTTTTGTTTCATCCAGTCCTTTATCGCAACTGGAACTTCCGTTCGGATTAATTTTAAACAAAGCACAAATACTGTTTTTGCTTGGAGCAATCGCCATATCAGTTGGCATTTTCACTTACTCTCATAAGGTAATTCATACTATCGGAAACGGTATAATGAAAATGTCTCCCCTGATGGCTTTTGTCGTGGTTATAGCCCAAGCTTTAGTATTATTTCTTTTTTCATCACAAGATTTATATAACTTTCTTGAAAATCATAATTTACCCACAATACCCTTGGTTCCCGTCTCAAGTACACAAGCCGTTGTAGGGGCCGTAATAGGAATTGGGATAGCTAAAGGCGGTCGTTCCCTGAATTGGAGCATATTAGGAAAAATTGCAATAAGCTGGGTTCTAGCTCCTGTTATATCCGCCCTAATCTGCTATGTGTCTCTATTTTTCCTGCAAAATGTCTTTAACATGGTAGTATACAAATGAAAATAACTATTTTAGCAATAGGAAAATGCAAAAAAAACTCACCGGAAGCAACCATAATTGAAGAATATGCCAAACGCTCTTCCTGGCAAATAATCATCAAAGAAAAAGATAATTCAACCCAAAAAGATGAAGCAGAATTTCTTATATCGTCGATTCCGTCCGGTGCAAAAATAATTGTCCTTGACGAAAGAGGGCTTAATCTTAAATCAACCGAACTGGCCGCAAAAATCGCAAATTGGCAACTCAACGGATGCTCTGAAATTTGCTTTCTCATAGGCGGAGCAGACGGACACATTCAATCAACACGTGACAAAGCCGATCTTCTTTTATCATTCGGAAAATTGACACTACCGCATATGCTTATGCGCGCTGTATTATCAGAACAAATATATCGCATTCAAACCATCATATCCGGCCACCCATACCACCGCGAATAAAACCGGTTGACAACAACATATTTTTTGTCTATTTTCATCCATAAACATAAACATTAAAAACAAATAATTATGAACTATCAAAAAATTTGGGATATTTTGACCGGAAAGGCCAAAACCCAACAGGAAATTGAAACTTTTTTGCAAACACCCGATGGGACTGTTATTGCAAAATGCAACGAGGCAACAACAACGCCTTTTGTTTTCTTAAAAACTTTGAATATATATTTCAAAGATGCAAATTTAAGAAAAGTAAGAACAAAAGACATCCAACTCATCAATATCATTGATGAAAAAGGATGTAACGCAGGAACTGCTTTTGCTATAAAACGCCCTTCCGGAATTTTTTACTCCTTGATCGGCAAAACAGAGATTCTTTATGTACGAACCGACCGTTTGAACATTATATCTGAAAAATATTTCAGATTATATCAAAAAGACCGTCGCACATTTTATCTCTGTCACTGGACCGGAAGAAAGGTTATTGCTCTAGATTACAGAGAAGAACGGCAAGACGTCAATGGTGAATACTACAGCGTTCCCATAAAGAGTTTAAAGGCAATACCTTTTGCTATTAAGAAATGATTTTCTACCCAAGCCCCCCCTGCTACTTATTTAGCGAGGGGAATTTTTTCTATTTACGTGTCTTAACACCCATTGACCACATTTTTTCCAAACTGTAAAATTCTCTTACTTCCGGTCGAAAAATATGAACAATAACATCATACGCATCAATCAACACCCAATCAGCTTTTTCTAATCCTTCTACCATAGACTGATACCCATTTTGTTTTAATTTAATTTGCAAATTTTCTGCCAATGACGCAACATGTCGATTCGAATTACCGCTGGCCACCACCATATAATTAGCTATTGATGATTTACCCTCCAAATCAATCACGGCAATATCTTCTGCTTTTCCATCATCTAACGATGTTTTAATAATCTCCAAAATGCCTTCAACATCATTATTTTTTATTTTTCCTGCCACTTTATAGTTCTCCTTTTAATTATAATGGCGACCAAGTTTTTTCGACAACAGCAACCTGTTCTTCTATCACTTCGTCTTCTTTACGTCTTCTATCACGAGTAATATATTTATTAACCTCTAACAAACAATCAAACACACCCTTTTTAGCAATTGCCGAAATCGCAAAAACTTTTTTGCCTATTACTTTTTCCAACTCTTTTTGTTTTTTGGCAACTTCCTTATCGTCAAGTGCATCAATTTTATTCAATGCCACCACTTCCGGCTTTTGAGCCAATTTTTCATCATAAAGTTCAAGCTCTTTTCTGATACTTTTATATGTTGTAACCACATCATCAGAAGTTGCATCAACCAAATGAAGAAGCGCAAAACATCTTTCTATATGCTTCAAAAATCTGTCACCCAAGCCGATTCCTTCGCTTGCCCCTTCAATAAGCCCTGGAATATCGGCAATAACCATCTCATAATTATCAACCCAAGCGACTCCCAAATTAGGATGAATTGTCGTAAACGGATAATCAGCAATCTTTGGTCTGGCTTTTGTAACTACAGATAAAAAAGTAGACTTACCGGCATTTGGCATTCCCAACAAACCTACATCTGCAATAACCTTCAAACGCAACCAAATCCACATTTCTTGCCCTGGCCACCCAGGTTCCGCATATCTAGGAGCTTGATTTGTTGATGACTTAAATTGCGCATTACCTCTTCCGCCGTCTCCTCCTTTTGCTATCAAAAACTTTTGCCCCGGTTCAATCATATCAACAATAAGAGTCTCCTGATCGTCCGCAAGAATTTCCGTGCCGACAGGAACTCTAATAACAACATCCTCACCTTTCGGACCTGTTTTATCAGCTCCCATTCCATTACGACCTTTTTGAGCTTTAAAATGCTGATGATAACGAAAATCTATTAAGGTATTCAGATTCGGCACTGCTTCAATCCACACACTGCCGCCCTTACCACCATCTCCACCATTTGGCCCGCCAAATTCAATATATTTTTCTCGACGAAAAGACACACAACCGGCTCCACCGTCTCCAGATTGAACAAAAATCTTAGCTTGATCCAAAAATTTCATTACTTTTTGCCTTTTCGCTATTATTGATTAAAAATCAAAATACTTCATTTTTCAGAAAAGTAAAGGGGATGCAACAGCAACCCCTTTTTAAACCATTTAAGCTGTTAATACTCAAAAGCTTACTCAGCAACAACTGAAACAACAGTTTTGTTACCGGCCTTTTTAGAGAACACAACTTTACCTTCGCTAACAGCAAAGATAGTATGATCTTTACCCATACCAACATTTGCGCCCGGATGATATTGCGTACCACGTTGACGAACAATAATGTTGCCTGGAATAACAGCCTGACCGCCGGATTTCTTCAAACCTAAACGGCGTCCGATAGAGTCGCGTCCGTTATTGGAGCTACCACCTGATTTCTTATGAGCCATTATAAATCTCCTTCTTACTTACCGATTACATCAGTAATTTTAACTAATGTAATATCTTGTCTATGGCCGTTTTTACGACGATAATTTTGTCTTCTCTTCTTTTTGAAGATAATAACCTTAGCATCTCTGGTTTGCTTTAACACCAAAGCTTTAACCGAAGCGCCTGATACAAGAGGAGTTCCGATTGTATCACCTAAAGCCAAAACTTCGTTAAAAACAACTTCTTTACCTTCTTCTCCGGCTATTTTTTCAATTTTAACAACATCACCGGATGTAACGCGGTATTGTTTTCCGCCAGTTTTAATTACTGCATACATTTTTTTCACCTTTATATTAAAAAACATAAAACGTTGCTTTGCAATATACATAAGTTTTTTCGGCTGTCAACAAGATTCTCTACATTTTTTTATTTTTATTAAGGTTTTCTCGGCTTCTCTGCAAAGCTCTGAACAATTCCGGTCTCATAAAACGCCCTTGCCATATACCTGCAGCATCATTTTTAGCTCTTAACTCTTCATCTTTATATTTTTCACCATAAGAAACAGCCCAACCATGTAAAACCATTTCACTATTGATACTTCTTCCGTTTTCCAAATAACATTCCATCAATGAGCGCTCATATTTATCTTTTCCCAGAAATACACAATCAACAATCTTTGACGACATCTTTTGTAAATAGTTTTTAGCTACCTTACCACATTCATATTCACGCTCATTTTTATCATAACAATTTTGATACAACTCCGGCGCATCAATATCATTAAGGCGGATTCTCACATCACCCTTTTCTAAACTGTCTCCATCAACCACCTTATATTCTCCGGAAGCAAAAGACACTTCCATCATAATGAAACCGACCATAACGATCAAAATATCTAACACATAAAAAATTTTCCTTTTCATTATTTCATAACCTTATTTACTTAATAAACAGACATTATCTCAAAAAAACTATAGAATAACCATAAAAAAAAGCTTTGTATTTCTACGCTCCTGTCTTAGTATATGCTATATTTATATAAATAGGGTACCAAAATGTCACGCAAAATATTTTACACATTTTCAATTTTAACAACCGTTTTTGCTCTCTGCGGTTGCGAATTTATAAGAAATCATACAGCACAAGACATATTTAGTGGCAATTGGAACACTCCGGAAGCTGCTCCCAAAGGATACCAATATTATGAAAGCAATGTTCCGTTAATCAAACAGCCGTCATCTATTGTTGTTTGTCGCTCGCATCAATGCGCTCCGGCAAAATTGTCTATGTCTCGCGAATACATATACAACTCTTTGTTCCAATTATTCGACAACAATAACTATCAAAAACTTCTTATATGCCAAGCTGATCCTAATACCCATACTTGCCTTGAAAACTACATCACACTACCTGTTACTGTTGGTGTAGTTCCTACCAACGCATACATAGATCACACTAAAATAACAGATGTTATATCGGGCAAACAGGGTAATTCACTCAATATAATTATGAACTACAACATAACTTTCGGCGGACAAGTTGCCGAATGCACACCTGCTCAATCTTTATTATTTGCACGCCAAATAAATCACGTTATTTTAGAGGATCCCGGCTACAACTGTAAAATGACAACAATCGGTGTTACAAACGTAAAAACGGTCTTCGCTATTGACTATATTGATTTAGATTACGGATACATCGGCGGTTATTATTCAATCGGTTTTTCAGGACCGGCTTTTGGCGGAGGCAACGGCTATATGTTGTTAAGATTGCCTAAAAACGCCTATCCGCTCTCACCGGCATTACGTGTTCCTAAAAATGCACCCAAACAAACATTTGCCGGTTCAAATGCTGTAAATACAAATGAACAAACTGCCGGCTACGCTAGCGGTGTACAAGTATTTCCTATTGAAAAGAAATAACATTCATATATATAGTAAATTAAACGGAGATATTAGAAATATCTCCGTTTAATTTACAGATAACTTTAAGCTTATTCTTTTAATCTACACGCCATACGAGAAATATCGCACTCTCTCATAAACAACTATTCTTTCAACACCGGAAAACATTAAAGATGTTTGTCCATAAACGATACGACCATCGGAACTCGGAAGTCGACCATTTCTAATTTGATATTCTCTGACATCACGAAGATTCATGACTACACCATCAGAAAATTGAACTTCCCACCCGTACGTATCATATCCCACATTAACATGAATAGCCTTACATTCTTCATTAGCATCAAAACTGCCACTTTCAGAATCTCTTCCAAACTCAAAAAAAGCATCTTCAGCTCCACCGCTATACCAATGCAAAAAACCATAGTTTCCTGATTTTTTTATTGTTGCTAAAGGCGAGTAATCTTCGGTATAACCATAACCGGCATCATTATCAACAACCGCTTCTCCTACTGTATCACTGTATTCTTCCTCCTTAGCAAAATAATCATCATGTGCTACTTCATCAGCGACAACAAAATCATCTTCACTCCTATCAGTAACTTCATCTATCGCATTACCGGAAACCATTTCATCAACAGACATCGCTTCTTCGACTGTTTCATTTTCTTCAATATCTGCAAAAGCAAAACCTTCTCTTTCAACAGTTTCATTGCGCATCAAACTAAATTCTTCATTTTCTGAAGAAGAATCATCTTCACCTATTACGTCTTCTATAATTTCATTATTTAATGCGTAATTATCATTTTCCGTCTGTTCAACATCTTTTGAAACATCATCTGTTAATGCAACACCCAAATCGTCTATTTCAACTATCTCGTTGTCAAAACCTTCATTTTCATTAAACACATTTCCATCATTTTCTTCAATAACAGTTTCGTTATTCTCAAAAATTTCTTCTTCATCCAACTGTTCATGTTTAAAATCTTCACCTTCATCCAAAGTCTCTATTGTTTCAAAAAAAGGTTCTTTTTTTTCATTATTTTTCGTATCATTTTCAGACGATTCATCCGAAAAAAAATGTTCATGACCATTTTGGGATGTATCAACACTATCCTCAAGTTGAATATCCGCAACAGATATATCATCAAAATCAGCCTTATCTTCTTGCACTTCTTCAATTTCAGGCAAGTCATCAAAATTAAACTCATTCAAATCAATATCATCAAAATCCGTCTTATTTTCCATTTGTCTTGATCCTTTTTCTATTAAAAGGGTAACTCGATCAATACTCTTAAACCACCCAAATTACTATCCTCAAGAGATATCTTTCCGCCATGTGACGTTATAATATCTTTTGTTATTGCCAAACCAAGTCCTATACCACCCGTTTCTTTATTTCTTGAATTTTCTAATCTGTAAAAAGCTCTAAATACTTCTTCGCGTTTATCTTTAGGAATTCCCGGACCATTATCATCGACAACAATATTTATACTCTTATTTGTCTTCTTTAGCGAAACTTCTATTTTTTTGCCATATCTGCTGGCATTTCCGACAATATTAGTAATAGCTCGCCGCAAAGCCTGTTCCTTTGCAACAATCTTTTTATCTTCACCATCATCAATAAACCTAATCTTAATTTTTTTGCCAACAAACCTTCCGACAATTCCCTCCACCAAATTCTTTACATCCACATCAGAAGCTTGTTCTTCCCCCTCACCTCTTACAAAAGCCAAATAACCGTTCAGCATCTTCTCCATTTCATCAATATCTGACAAAAAATCCTGTTTATCAGCATAATCATCCATCATTGTAACCATAAGTTTCATTCGTGTTAAAGGTGTTCGCAAATCATGAGAAATACCGGCTAACATCTGTGTCCGTTCCATAATTTGACGTAAAATTCTCTCCTTCATTTCGATAAATGCCGTTCCTGCTTTTCTCACTTCTGATGACCCATATGGTTTGAAACCATCATCATCAACCCCTTTTCCGAAATTTTCCGCTGTTTGTGCCAAATCAGCAATAGCTCGAACTTGAATTCTTAAAAACAATACCGAAACCAAAAACAACAAAATCGATGTAGCGACCATCCAAACTACAAACATAAAAATCGACGAAGAAAATATTTTTTTCTTTGGACACTCAATTTGATAAACCCCTCCTGAACGCTCAACCCAAATAACCAAATTGTTTTTTGTCCCTCTTTTATCATCAACCAATATTCCCCATTTATCATTAGGAAAAACTCTGATTAAAGCTTCTTCCAAATAAGCAACAACCATCGGATTAGGTTTTATTTTTTTTTCAAAATCATTCTTACCTGTTTTATCATAATAACTAAATCTAATATCAAAACTATTCGCTGCCAAAACCTCAAGATCCTTAACAGACATTCCCTGTTCTTTAAGGCTTATCAATACATTAATATCATCAACTAAACCATCAGATAACCGCCGCCCCATACGGCTCCAACTTCCATCAAAAAACACTACAACAGATACAACCTGAACAACAATTAATGGCACAAAAATAAGTAACATCGTTCTAAAAAACAACGTTCTGGGCAACAACTTATGGCGCCAAAATTGCAACCTTCTTTCCCATTTTTTAGGCAATTTAATCCGCATCAAAATCCCTTTTTAATCAGATAACAACATATACCCTTTACCACGCAACGTTTGCAAATAGCGAGGATTTTTGGAATCCTTTTCAATTTTTTTTCTTAAACGTGTAATTTGTACATCAATCGACCTTGGAGATTGCCCGGCCCCCAATATTTCCGACAACTTTTCGCGAGAAAAAACTTGCCCCGATTTTCCGCCCAATATAGCTAACAAACTTTGCTCAACCGGAGTAATATGCAACAATTGCCCTTGCTTTGACATCAATTCCTTAGTTTGCATATCAAAAACACACAAACCCAAATCAAGTTTCAAGCTTTCTTTCTTTTGAACAGGAGCGCGTTTTAATATACTACCTATCCTCAATAACAATTCTTTAGGTTCGAAAGGCTTTGCCATATAATCGTCCGCACCGTTTTCCAAACCGACAATTCTGTCCTCAACATCACCCATAGCCGTAAGCATAATAACCGGCACACCATTTTCTTGTCTCAATCGAGACAAAAACTCTAGCCCGCTTTCTTTGGGCATCATAACGTCGACAATCAACAAATTAAACTTATATTGTCGCAACATAATTCTGGCTTCATCAGCATCTTTTGCCGTAGATACCAAAAAATGATTATCACGTAAAAAGCGTTGTAACAAACTCCGCAATCGAGTATCATCATCAACAACTAAAATATGTTTCTGTTCTTGCTCCATAAGCAAACATATCCACCATTAATCAGACTTTTTCTTTGTGTTTTTTTTAGCTGAAGCTGTTTTTTTTGCAGTTTTTGTTTTTTTCTTAGATGAAGTTACTTTTTTCATAATAGCTGACTTAGCCATTTTAATTTTAGGCATTGCTGGAATTTTTGCGCACTTTTCTGTTTCACAAATATAATCCAAACTCTTCTGAAAATATTGATATCCGGTTATAAAAGTAAGAACACCGGCAACCCATAACAAAATTTCACCTATTCCACCCCAAAACCAAACTCCCTTTAAAAGCATCATAGACAAAGCTGTCATCTGAAAACCGGTTTTCCATTTTGCCAATCTGGTCACAGGCATCCCAACATTTACTTCACGCAAAAACTCACGCAATCCTGAAACCAAAATTTCTCGGCACAAAATAACAATAACCGGTATAAAGCTTAACTTTGTCACAACCATATCAGGCTTAGCCAATAAAACAACCAAAGCCGATGTAACTAACAACTTATCTGCTATAGGATCCAACAAACGTCCTAATGCAGAAGTTTCACCTCTTGCCCTTGCAAGATAACCATCAAAATAATCCGTAATTGATGCAACAATAAATAAAATTGCAGCAACCACAGCCCACCACATAGAGGTTATGTAAACCGATAAAAAAATTGCAGGAATAACTACAATTCGAGAAATTGTCAAAATATTAGGAAGATTATACATGTTCTTATATCCAAAAAAAGTTAACTTTATGTATCAGTATAGATATTATTTTTAATTATGGAAGTAGCTATAAATTTTTTCCGCTGTTTTTTTACTAATTCCATCAACTTTTTGCAAATCATCTAGTGTAGCCTCTGCAATATCTTCAACAGAACCGAAATATTTTAACAAATCAGATTTTCTTTTAACACCAACCCCTTCAACATCATCAATAACCGAACGACTAATTGATTTAGAACGTTTTTTTCGATGTGTTCCGATGGCAAATCGATGAGCTTCATCACGCAAATTTTGCAAATAAAAGGCTAATGAAGAACGATATTCTAATTCAAAACTGTCTTTATCCTTCATATGATAAAATTCTCGACCGGCATTTCTATCTGGACCTTTTGATATTGCTATTATATTAATACCATTCAAATCACAATCTCTCAACACCTCATGCACAGCATTTAATTGTCCGCGCCCACCATCTATCAATATAACATCCGGCTTATTATCCTCAGTCATTTTATCAAAACGTCGCAATAATACTTCCTTCATCATAGCAAAGTCATCATGCGTATTTTCGGTATATTTTATATTAAATGTTCTATAATTTTTTTTATCAAAACCATCCGGTGTAGCAACAATCATCGCTCCGACTGCATAGCTTCCTTGAATATGAGAGTTATCATAAACTTCGATTCTATGAGGAACTTTTGACAAAGAAAACACTCTCATAAATTCATTTAAATTATTTTTTACAGATACTTCTAAGGCTATTTTACGACGAATGGCATCCTCTGCATTTTGTTCGGCAAACTTGATAAGTTTAAGTTTATTTCCGCTTTTGGGAAACACCATCTTCGTCATCAAAGCATTCTGCCAAAAATCCGCATCAATTTCTTCAACAAGCACGATTTCTTTTGCCGGCTGATGACGAGTATAAAACTCACTTAAAAAAGCTTCCAACACTTCTTTTTTATCAGCACCTTCTGTTTGTTTTGGAAAATAAACCGAGTTGCCACAATTTTGTCCCGAACGAATAAAAAATATTTCAATCGCATACACATTGTTGATTTCTGCAATTCCTATAATATCTGCACTTTTTAACCCGGCATACTCAACATTTTGACGAGATTGAATATTACTCAACGCCCTAATTCTGTCTCTCAAAACCATTGCTGTCTCAAAATCAAGTTTTGAACTAGCATCTTCCATCGCAGCAGACAATTCTTTTTGAATATCCGTATTTTTTCCTTCTAAAAAATCAATAGATTTTTTCACCAAATTTTTATAATCATCAACACTTATTTTTCCGACACATGGGGCTGAACATCTTTTTATTTGGTATAACAAACAAGGTCTTTGTCGATTTTTAAACACCGCATCTCGACAACTACGCAACAAAAAAACTTTTTGCAAAATATCAACCACGGCATTAACCGCAGCAACACTGGCAAATGGACCGAAATATTTGTTTTTATCCTTTCTTATTCCTCTATATTTTGAAAGGCGCGGATATTCATCTTCCACATTTATCATCAAATGTGGAAACGTTTTATCATCTTTCAATAAGATATTATACTTAGGAGTAAATTGTTTAATAAGCTCATTTTCAACCAACAATGCTCTGGCTTCATTCTCCACTACAATGAATTCCATCTTTTCAATTTGAGCAACCATTTGCTGTAAGCGCTTAGGTAATTTATTCAAATGAGAATACGAGGTTATCCGTTTTTTTATATTTTTGGCTTTACCTACATACAAAACATTATCTGATGCATCAATCATCCGATACACTCCCGGATTTTCCGGAGCAATCTTTATATATGTTTTTAATTTTTCCAAACCTGACTTTAAATCAAACAATATCAAATCTCCTATACATAAAAACATATTAGTACTTTTAAATTTTATTTCAAGAATACTTAGCTTATTTTAAAAGCGGAAACCGCCGGATTAATATTTCCGACGGTTTCTAACTTTCAAGTCATAATCTTTAATAGAAACAATATCATCATATTTTCCATAGAGAATACCATCCAAGGTCCTTTCCCCGATAGCTTTCTTGATTTTTTTGCATACTTTTTTCAGCAAAAAAACAATCCCTGCCAAAAGCATCATCATTAACATAGAAATCAAATATTTGTGCATAAGCATTAAATATTATAAGTTCCAAACATAGCCCTGTATTCTTGACGATACATATGAAGTTTTTTCTTCAAAATCCTATTTTGCACCCAAAGACACAAACAAACTATCAATAACACTCCGATTACCAATAGCAATAAAATTTCTCTTGTTGCCATAATATTATAAGTTATTTTTAAGTTATTTTTTCATAATTTTTCTAATGCAAACATAATAAACATCCTACCAACAAAAAAGCAACTGAATTTTTTAACTTAAACAAAAAAGGGAGGCGATTTTCATCGCACCCCCTTATTTTTCAGCTTTTATTAATTTATTCTTCAGAAGAATTTTCAATTTGAGCTGCTTGCATCTGCTCTTCTTTCAGTGCTTGAATTTCTTTGTCATTTTGAGCAGCAACTTTCTTCAATGCACGAAGTACAGTACCCGTACCGGCAGGAATCAAGCGTCCGACAATGACATTTTCTTTCAAACCGCGAAGATCATCTATCTTTCCTTCAACTGCAGCTTCGGTAAGCACACGAGTTGTTTCTTGGAATGATGCCGCAGAAATAAATGACTTGGTTTGCAAGCTTGCTTTTGTTATACCCAAAAGAACTGGATCTGCTTCAGCCGGTGTTTCACCTGCTTCCAGAATCTTAGCATTCTTTTGCATAAATTCATCAGCATCAACTTGTTCACCAACCAAGAATGTTGTATCCCCGGGATTAGTAATTTCAACCTTACGCAACATCTGAGATACAATAACCTCAATATGTTTATCGTTGATTTTAACACCTTGTAAACGATACACATCTTGAACTTCTTTAACCAAGTATTCGGCCAATTTTTCAACACCCAAAACACGCAAAATATCGTGTGGTGCAGGTGTACCATCAACAAGAGCATCACCCTTCTTAACAATATCCCCATCCTGAACAACTAAATGGCGTCCCTTAGGTATCAAATATTCAACAGGATTACCTTTTGCAGGAACAACTGTAATACGTTGCTTAGCCTTGTAGTCTTTACCAAATTCAACCTGTCCGTCAATATCTGAGATAATTGCCGGATCTTTAGGTCTTCTGGCTTCAAACAACTCAGCAACTCTCGGCAAACCACCGGTAATATCTTTTGTTTTAGAAGATTCACGAGGAATTCTTGCAATAACATCACCGACTTTAACTTCAACACCATTATCAACCGATAAAATAGCATCAGCCGACATATAGTAACGAACTTCTTTACCATTATCAAAAGTAATCTGTTTACCTTTGGCATCTTTCAAGATAATACTCGGTTTCAAACCGGCACTTGATGAATTTGAACGCCAATCAATAACAGTTTTAGAAACGATACCGGTTGTTTCATCCGTAACTTCTTTTACTGAAATATTATTAATAAGATCAACAAGTTCTACTTTACCGGCTTTTTCAGTAATAACAGGAACTGTAAACGGATCCCATTCAGCAACTTTTTGACCTTTCTTAACTTTATCTCCTTCTGCCACCAACAATTTGGTACCATAAGGAATACCATGACGAGACTTTTCACGCCCCTGTGCATCAACAATAACGATTTCACAGTTACGAGATAAAACCAAGCCGTTACCATCAGAGTTAACAACAATGTGACCATTATCCAACTTCATAACACCGGCAAACGGAACTTCAACTGATGCTTGTTCAGCACCCTTTTGAGCCGCACCACCGATGTGGAATGTTCTCATGGTCAACTGAGTACCGGGTTCACCGATTGACTGAGCAGCAATAACACCTACAGCTTCACCGACATTAACCGGCGTACCTCTGGCCAAATCACGACCATAACAAGCTGCACAAACACCATGCTTAGATTCACAAGTCAAAACTGAACGAATTTTAACTTGTTCAACACCTGCAGACTCAACTATTTCCACATCATTTTCATCAATGAGTTTACCTTTCTTAACCAAGACATCACCTGTTTCAGGATGTACGATATCCTCTTGAATTGTACGACCCAAAATACGTTCACCGATAGAAACAATAACATTACCGCCATCAACTACCGGACGAACAATAATTCCGCGTTCTGTACAACAGTTTGTTTCCGTTACAACAACATCTTGCGCAACATCAACCAAACGACGTGTCAAATAACCTGAGTTAGCTGTTTTCAAAGCGGTATCAGCCAAACCTTTACGAGCACCGTGAGTAGAATTAAAGTATTCCGACACCGTCAAACCTTCTTTAAAGTTTGAAATAATCGGTTGTTCGATAATTTCGCCTGAAGGTTTTGCCATCAAACCACGCATACCAGCCAACTGACGCATTTGAGCCGCTGAACCGCGCGCACCGGAGTGAGCCATCATATATACAGAATTGATATAACCGTTTTCTGTTTTAGAAATGTTTTTCATCATTTCATCAGCAATCTTATCTGTACAGGCCGCCCAAATATCAACCACTTTGTTGTATTTTTCACCCTTGGTAATAAGACCGTTTTGATACTGTTCTTCAAACTCTTTAACCTGAGCTTCTGTCTCTGCAATCAAAGTCTTCTTAGCTTCCGGCACAATAAGATCATCTTTACCGAAAGAAATACCTGCTTTACAAGCATTTTTAAAACCAAGAGCCATTATTTTATCAACAAATAAACATGTCTCCTTTTGACCGCAATGACGATAAATTATATCGATAATTTCACCGATTTCTTTTTTACGCATCAATCTGTTAACAAGAGAGAACGGAACATCTTTATTTTTCGGCAAAACTTCTGACACCAAAATACGTCCAGGTGTTGTCTCAACCAAACCAAATTTAACATTACCCTCATCATCAACATATTCCATACGGCATTTAATTTTTGCATGAAGATCAACAACTTTTTCATGCAAAGCGAGTTGAACTTCATTAAAATCAGCAAATACCATACCTTCACCGATCATTCCCTCTGCTTCATACGTAAGGTAGTAAATGCCCAAAACCATATCTTGAGTAGGAACAATAATCGGTTTACCTGATGCCGGAGACAAAATGTTATTTGTAGACATCATCAATACACGAGCTTCTAACTGAGCTTCGATTGACAACGGTACGTGAACGGCCATTTGGTCACCGTCGAAGTCGGCGTTAAATGCTGTACAAACGAGTGGATGCAAATGGATAGCCTTACCTTCTACCAATACAGGCTCAAATGCTTGAATACCAAGTCTGTGCAATGTAGGAGCACGGTTTAACAAAACAGGATGTTCACGAATAACTTCTTCCAAGATATCCCAAACTTCCGGACGTTCTTTTTCAACCATTCTCTTAGCAGCTTTAATCGTTGTAGCGTGTCCATAAAGTTCCAATTTTGCATACACAAACGGCTTAAACAATTCCAAAGCCATCTTTTTTGGCAAACCGCATTGTTGTAATTTCAATTCCGGACCGACGGTAATAACTGAACGACCTGAATAGTCAACACGTTTACCAAGTAAGTTTTGACGGAAACGACCTTGTTTACCTTTGAGCATATCGGACAAAGACTTTAAAGGACGTTTATTTGTACCGGTAATAGCACGAGCTCTACGACCATTATCAAATAATGCATCAACAGATTCTTGCAACATTCTCTTTTCATTACGAATAATAATGTCTGGAGCGTGCAATTCAATCAATCTCTTCAAACGATTGTTACGGTTGATAACACGACGATACAAATCGTTCAAATCAGAGGTAGCAAATCTACCGCCATCTAATGGAACCAACGGACGCAACTCAGGCGGAATAACCGGCAATACATCTAAAATCATCCATTCCGGCTTAGTATTAGATTCCAAGAAAGATTCGATAATCTTCAAACGTTTAACAAGCTTCTTACGTTTTGCTTCCGAAACATTATCTTTCAACTCAGCTCTGATTGTTGCTCTTTCAGCATCCAAATCAATCGCGGCCAATATTTCCTTCAATGCTTCAGCACCAATACCTGCGCGAAAAGCTTCTTCACCATATTCATCAATAGCTTCTTGATACTGATCTTCAGTCAAAAGCTCATTAACCGCCAACGGTGTTAATCCCGGTTCAATTACAATGTAGCTTTCAAAATATAAAACTCTTTCCAAAGCCTTCATCGGAATATCTGTCAACATCGAAATACGGCTTGGCAATGATTTCAAGAACCAAATATGAGCCACCGGAGCCGCTAATTCAATATGCCCCATTCTTTCGCGTCTGACCTTAGATAAGGTAACTTCAACACCACACTTTTCGCAAACGATACCGCGGTATTTCATTCTCTTATATTTTCCGCACAAACATTCATAATCTTTAACCGGACCAAAAATACGAGCGCAGAATAAACCATCTCTTTCCGGTTTGAAAGTACGATAGTTAATAGTTTCAGGTTTCTTTACTTCTCCATAAGACCAAGAACGAATTTGTTCAGGAGAAGCAATTGAAATTTTGATTTGATCAAAAGCTTCAGCAGACACTTGCTGACCAAAATATTTTGCAATATCATTCATATTAAACTTACTCCTTTACCTTAAATTTCTTCGTTCAAAAGTTCGACATTCAAACACAAAGACTTAATTTCCTTAGTCAAAACATTAAATGACTCAGGAATACCCGATTCGAATGTGTCCTCGCCTCTTACGATAGCCTCATAAACCTTGGTACGACCGTTAACATCATCAGATTTAACTGTTAACATTTCTTGCAAGGTATACGCAGCACCATAAGCCTGCAAAGCCCAAACTTCCATTTCACCAAAACGTTGACCACCGAACTGAGCCTTACCACCCAAAGGTTGTTGAGTAACCAAAGAGTATGGACCGACAGAACGTGCGTGCATTTTCTCATCAACGATATGGTGCAGTTTAATCATATAAATGATACCGACAGTAACTTTACGATCAAATTTTTCACCTGTACGACCATCATACAAATCAATCTGACCTGATGTCGGCAATCCTGCCATTGACAACATCTGATTAATATCATCACCTGTTGCACCGTCAAATACCGGCGTAGCCATCGGAATACCGTTTTTCAGATTCGGGATCATCAGATCCAAATCTTCAGAACTCATCTTCTCGATTTCACGTTTATACTGTTTTTCACCATAAACTTCTTTCAATTTAGCACGAAGTTCCGTTTCTTTCTTTTCACCGGCCTTAACTTGCTCCCACAACTCATTAACTTGTTGTCCGAGCTTCTTAGCAGCCCATCCCAAGTGAGTTTCAAGGATTTGTCCCACGTTCATACGTGAAGGAACACCCAACGGGTTCAAAACGATATCAACCGGCGTACCATCTTCCATATACGGCATATCTTGCAATGGCAATACACGAGAAATAGTACCTTTGTTACCGTGACGTCCGGCAATCTTATCACCTGATTGAATTTTACGTTTTGTAGCAATAAACACTTTAACCATCTTCAAAACGCCGGGCAACAAATCATCACCACGCTGAACTTTTTCAACTTTATTATCAAAGTGTTGTTGAACTTTTTCTACTCTTTGATCAAAAGCGTTCAACAATTCTTCAATATTAGCCATAACAGCTTCATCTTTAACAACAATTTTACGCCATTGTGAAGATGGAATACTCTCTAAATCTTTTTCTGAAACAGTTGCATTTTTAGCAATAGTTCCCTTAGGAGCATCAACAACTTTTTGTCCCAACAGCATTGTTTTCAAGCGAGCTTCAACGTTGCGACGAATAATAGCAATTTCATCATCACGATCTTTAGCAAGTTGAGAAATTTCTTGTTGTTCAATAGACAAAGCACGTTCATCTTTTTCAACACCACGTCTTGAGAATACGTGAACATCAACAACAATACCTTCAATACCAGGCTGAACACGCAAAGATGTATCACGAACATCCGAAGCTTTTTCACCAAAGATTGCTCTAAGCAATTTTTCTTCAGGAGTAACCGGAGATTCACCCTTCGGCGTAACCTTACCGACCAAGATATCACCGGCTTTTACTTCAGCACCGATATAAACAATACCGGCCTCATCCAAGTTACGCAAAGCATCTTCACCGACGTTTGGAATATCGCGAGTAATTTCTTCTTGACCGAGTTTTGTATCGCGAGCCATAACTTCAAATTCCTCAATATGAAGTGAAGTAAATACATCATCACGAGAAATTCTTTCAGAAAGCAAGATAGCATCTTCGTAGTTCAAACCGTTCCAAGGCATAAATGCAACCAAAACGTTTTTACCCAAGGCCAACTCGCCCATATCCGTACATTGACCGTCAGCCAAAATATCACCTGTCTTAACTTCATCGCCAACTTTTACCAATGGAACTTGGTTAATACATGTGTTTTGGTTAGAACGACGGAACTTAGACAAACGATAAATTTCAACACCGGCATTTGCAGAATGTTCTTCCTTCGAGCGAACAACAATACGGTTTGCATCAACAGCATCCACAATACCATCAGCTTTACAAACAACGGTAGCACCGGAATCTTTAGCCACAACAGCCTCAACACCTGTACCAACGAGCGGAGCTTCCGAACGGAGCAAAGGCACACCTTGACGTTGCATGTTTGATCCCATCAACGCACGGTTTGCGTCATCGTTTTCCAAGAATGGTATCAAAGCTGTAGCAACAGAAACCAACTGTTTCGGCGAAACGTCGATAAAGTTAATTTCTTCCGGTCTTGCATATTCAAATTCACCGGCCTTACGACATGCAATCAACTCTTCAACAAAATGTCCGTTGTCTTTAACTTTTGCATTAGCTTCAGCGATAATAAATTTGCCTTCTTCATTAGCTGACAAATAAACCACTTCCGAAGTAACCACACCATCAACAACTTTACGATAAGGACATTCAATAAAGCCATATTTATTAATACGAGCATATGTTGACAAAGAGTTAATCAAACCAATGTTCGGACCTTCAGGAGTCTCAATAGGACAAATACGACCATAGTGTGTCGGATGCACGTCACGAACCTCAAAACCGGCACGATCACGGCTCAAACCACCGGGGCCCAATGCAGACAAACGACGTTTGTGCGTAATTTCTGACAACGGGTTGTTTTGATCCATAAACTGTGACAACTGAGAAGAACCGAAAAATTCTCTGATAACCGAAGCGATTGGTTTAGCATTAACCAAATCTTGCGGTTTAACATTGTTCAAGTTTTCGGAAGACATTCTCTCTCTGATTGCTCTTTCCATTCTTAGCAAACCCATGCGATATTGATTTTCCATCAATTCGCCGACAGAACGAACACGACGATTACCCAAGTGGTCAATATCATCAACTTCGCCTTTGCCGTCACGCAATTCCACCATACGTTTTACAATACGCAAAATATCATCTTTACGCAAAATACCATATGTATCCGGAGCATCTTCAAAAGATATATCCAAAGCCGTATTAATCTTAACACGTCCCACAGATGACAAATCATAACGATCCTTATCAAAGAACAAAGCCTTAAACAAAGCATCTGCAGCTTCATATGTCGGAGGATCACCCGGACGCATAACACGATAGATATCAAGCAAAGCTTCTTCACGGCAAGAATTCTTGTCAACAGCCAAAGTATTACGGATATATGGTCCGACATTAACACCGTCAATGAACAATACATTAACGACATTAACCTTTGCTGAGGTCAATTTTTCAAGCAATTCTTCGGTAATCTCATCACCGGCTTCAGCCAAAACTTCTCCGGTTTTAGCAACAATCACGTTATTAGCCAAGAACTTACCCAAAATCTTTTCCTTAGCTAATTTATAATAAGCCAAACCTTCATCAGCCAATTTTTGAGCCGAACGAGATGTCAATTTTTTACCTGCATCCCAAACTTTTTTACCTGTTTCGGCATTAACCAAATCAAACTCAAACTTAACCCCCTTAAGGCGTTGCGGTTCAAATTTAACTTTCCATTCTTTTTTATCGGCTTCATATGTATCAACATCATAAAAATAAGCCAATATTTCTTCTTTATCCATACCTTTAATTTCGGCCGGATCAATATGCTTACCTTCTTTTTCAAGTTTAGCAATTTTTTCTATTGTTTCTTTTGAATACAAAGAATACAAAACTGAAGTAACCGGCAATTTACGGCGACGGTCAATACGAGCATAAACCAAATCTTTAGCATCAAATTCAAAATCAAGCCAAGAACCGCGATACGGAATAATACGTGCCGCAAACAAATATTTACCTGAGGCAACTGTTTTTCCCTTATCATGATCAAAGAACACACCCGGAGAACGATGCATTTGCGAAACGACAACACGCTCTGTACCATTAAAGATAAAAGTACCTTTTTCGGTCATAAGCGGAATATCACCCATATAAACATCTTGTTCTTTAATATCATGGATTGACTTTGCTCCGGTAGCTTCATCAGTATCCCAAACAACAAGACGAAGAGTTGCTTTCACCGGTGCTGCAAATGTCATATCTCTTTTAATACATTCGTCAACATCATACTTAGGAGTCTCAAGCTCATATTTCACAAACTCTAACTCACCGTTTCCCGAAAAATCTTTAATTGGAAAAATAGACTTAAAAACTTCTTCCAAACCAAATTCACATTTTTCTGCGCCATTAGCTTGAATAAAGCTATTGTAAGAACCGGTTTGAACTTCGATTAAACTTGGCATATCAGCAACAGCGTCGATTCGGCCAAAGTTTCTTCTTACACGTCTTTTGCTCGTATAAGATTCTTTCATTTTGCTCTAATCCTTCTTCAAGTTAAATTCTGCGACAATACCATTGGAAAAAAACCAAAACCCGACCGCAGAAGGTTACACATATTTGTATCTGTAAAAAAACGAAAAACCGCCAAACCACAAGATATCTGGGATCCCCTTGGCGGAAAGCCTAAAATAATTGCATGCAATTGCTACGATTCGTAGCCTAAATTCGCGGCATAATAGACTCCTTTTTTCGATTCTTGCAAGCAAAAAATATCATCAGCCGAATCTTTTTTATCCCTTACAGAGACTCGATTTGACTCAAACTGAATCTACAAGCCGAATTCCGGTTTTTTATTTATTTTTTTTACAAGTTCTTTTCATTTGCCGATAAAATATATCACGCTAATACACCTTTCTTTGTCATGAAATCTATTGATAACAAAACAAAAAAAGAGATGTCTCATTCAAGACATCTCTTTTAAATCATCATTCAAAAGTTCGGTTTAAGCAACCAAATTAACTTTACCGCCAGCCTTTTCAACTGCAGCAACAGCAGTCTTAGAAGCTGAATTCACAGTAACATTAATTTTTGAAGTGATAGCACCTCTTGCCAACAAACGAACACCATCCAATTTTTTGCTGATAATACCTGCATTAAGCAAAGCATCAACATTTACATCTTCAGCATTCAATTTACCGGCATCAATAGCTTTTTGCAATGTATCCAAATTAATAACTGCAAAAACTTTTGCAAAATGATTCTTAAAACCACGTTTCGGAAGTCTACGGTAAATAGGCATCTGTCCGCCTTCAAAACCGTTTACTGCAACACCTGAACGAGATTTTTGACCTTTAACACCACGACCACCGGTTTTACCCGAACCGCTACCAATACCACGAGCAACACGCTTGCGTGATTTTCTGGCACCTTCGTTATCTCTAATTTCGTTAAGTTTCATTTTTTTAATCCTTCAAATACAAAAAGTCATTATTCAAAGTTCCAAAATCTTGATAAAGGGTTGTGCTACGCCGAAAATTTTGAGCGATGTGTACAAAAGAAGATACATGAGCGAAAAATTTTCAAGTATGACAACCCCTTTTGCAAGATTTTATTACTCTTCGACTTTAACCAAATGCTGCACCTTCTTGATCATTCCGCGAACAGACGGAGTATCTTCCAATACAGCAGTCTTGTGCATTTTGTTCAACCCCAAACCTACCAAAGTAGCTCTTTGATCCTTAGGCTTTCCTATTGGACTGGCGATTTGTGTAACCTTTATAGTCTTATTAGCCATCGATTAAGCCTCCTCTGCTACAACTTTAGAATTTGAACTTTCACGACGAGAAACGATATCGCCAACTTTCTTACCGCGTTTAGCAGCAACCATTCTTGGTGAATTAATCGATTCCAAAGCATTGAATGTAGCTTTAATCATGTTATATGGGTTATTTGACCCAACAGATTTTGCAACCACATCCTGAACGCCCAAAACTTCAAACACTGCACGCATCGGACCACCGGCAATAACTCCGGTACCGGCAGGAGCTGTTCTCAAATAAACTTTACCTGCGCCATAACGTCCTGCAACATCGTGATGCAATGTTCTGCCTTCACGCAATGGAATACGAACCATATTTCTCTTTGCTTCATTTGTTGCTTTGGTAATAGCTTCAGGAACTTCTGATGCCTTACCTGAACCATAGCCTACACGTCCCTTTTGATCACCGACAACAACGACGGCAGCAAAAGACATTGTACGACCACCTTTAACAGTCTTAGCAACACGGTTAACATGAACCAGTTTCTCAACTAATTCTTCTTTTTTCTCAGTCTTACTGTTAGTACGACGTTGATCTACAGCTTGTTGTGCCATTTTCTATTCTCCCTTAGAATTTCAAACCAGCACTGCGTGCTGCATCAGCCAAAGCTTTGACACGACCATGATAAATATAACCACCGCGGTCAAAAACTACTTCACTTACGCCAGACTTAACAGCGCGTTCAGCAACAACCTTACCAACAAAGCTTGCAGCTTCGATATTGGCTGTCTTCTTCAAGCTTTCTCTGACTTCTTTATCCAAAGTAGAAGCCGAAGCAACTGTAACGCCCTTAACATCGTCGATAATCTGAGCATACATATGTTTTCCACTACGAAATACAGACAATCTCATCTTTCCATTCGCAGTTTTTTTCAGAGCAGAACGAACACGTCCTTTTCTCTTTTCAAACAATTCTCTTGGTGTACTCATTTTTTATTTATCCTTATTTTTTCTTGCCTTCTTTGCGACGTACATATTCGCCAACATATCTGATACCTTTTCCTTTATAAGGCTCAGGTTTTCTCCATTCGCGAATTTCTGACGCAGTTTGACCGACAAGTTGTTTATCTGCACCAAAGATGCTAATTTGTGTCGGAGATGTACAAGTAATCTTCAAACCTTTTGGTGTCTCAATAGTAACATCATGAGAATAACCTAAAGACAAAACCAACTTTGTACCCTCAACGCGGGCTTTGTAACCCACACCGATTAGCTCTAATTCTTTTGTAAAGCCTTCACTAACACCTTTAACTAAAGTGTTAATATTAGCTCTTGTTGTTCCCCACAAAGCTCTGGCCTCTTTAGTCTCAGACTTTGGAGCAACAACAACTTTGTTTTCGTTCATTTCTACTGAAACATGATCAACATCATAATGACAAGACAATTCACCATTCTTGCCCTTAACAGAGATATTACCTGCTTCAATAGCAACATTAACGCCCTCAGGAACGATAACCGGATTCTTACCAATTCTAGACATACCGATAACCCTCCCTTAAAATACTTGGCACAAAATTTCGCCGCCAACATTAGCTTTACGAGCATCATTATCACTCATAACTCCTTGAGGAGTAGAAATGATAGAAATACCCAAGCCATTGTATACTCTGGGCAAATCTTTAACTGAAGAATAAACTCTTCTGCCCGGAGTAGATACGCGGAAAATTTCAGTAATAACAGAAGCACCTTCAAAGTACTTCAATTTAATACGAAGTTCATCAATACCGGGACGAACATTGGTTTTTTCATAACCAAGAATATATCCCTCTTTTTTCAAAACTTCTAACACACTTTCACGCAAGCGAGAAGCAGGTGATACGACTTCACTCTTCTTTGCTCTTTGTGCGTTTCTAATGCGTGTGAGCATATCGCCCAAAGGATCTGTCATTGACATATTCGAATCTCCTACCAGCTTGATTTAACCAAACCCGGAATTTCGCCAAAGCTTGCCATGTCACGTAATTCAACACGAGCAATTCCGAATTTTCTATAAACACCACGAGAACGACCGGTCAATTTGCAACGATTACGAAAACGATTCTTTGCAGAATTGCGCGGCATCTCAGCTAATTTCAAAGTAGCTTGGAATCTCTCTTCCGGAGAGATTGTTTTATCCATAACTATCTTCTTGAGCTTATTACGGCGTGAAGCAAACTTCTCTGCCAACTTAGCTCTTTTCAAGTTTCTGTAAACTGAACTTGTTTTTGCCATAGTTTATCTCCACTTATTTCTTGTAAGGAAGGTTAAAGCCGGTCAGAAGAGCCTTAGCTTCTTCATCAGTCTTTGCCGTAGTACAAATACAAATGTCCATACCTCTGATGTTTTCAACTTTATCATAGTTGATTTCAGGGAAGATGATTTGTTCTTTAATACCAAAAGCAAAGTTGCCTCTTCCGTCAAAGTTCTTACCACTAATACCGTGGAAGTCTCTAACGCGTGGCAAAGCCATATTGATAAGTCTTTCCAAGAACTCATACATTCTTGTAGAACGCAATGTAACTTTGCAACCGATAGGCATACCTTCTCTCAATTTAAAAGTAGCAATTGATTTACGAGCTGTAGTAACAACCGGTTTTTGACCGGCAATCAAAGCCAACTCTTCAATAGCATTGTTCAGTTTTTTCTTATCGAGTGTAGCTTCGCCAACACCGATATTCAAAACAATCTTTGTCAACTTCGGAATCTCGTGTGGGTTGGTGTAACCGAATTTTTCCACAAGAGATTTTTTTATGACTTGATTGTATAAATCTTCAAAATTTGCCATAAATTTTTCTCCCATTAATCGATTACGGCACCGGTTTTACGAGCAACACGCACCTTCTTACCGTCAACTTCTTTGTAGCCGATTTTTGTGGCTTTGCCATCTTTTACAAAAGCTACATTAGAAACGCTAATCGGTGCTTCTTTGGTAACAATACCGCCAGGGTTGGTTTGGCTTGGTTTGGTATGTCTTTTAACCAAATTTACACCTTGAACAACAACCTTATTTTCTTTTGGCATTGCTTTCAAAACTTCACCAGTTTTGCCCTTGTCATCACCTGACAAAACGACAACTTGGTCGCCCTTTTTAATTTTCAACTTAGGCATTATAATACCTCCGGTGCTAATGAAATAATTTTCATAAATTTCTTGTTTCTGAGTTCTCTTGTTACAGGCCCAAAGATACGAGTACCGATTGGTTCACCATCTTTGTTAATAAGAACTGCAGCATTTTTATCAAAGCGGATTACAGATCCGTCTTTGCGTCTGATGTCAGAAGCTGTACGAACAATCACAGCCTTGTGAACATCACCTTTTTTCACACGACCCTTTGGAATAGCATCCTTAATAGACACTACAATCACATCGCCAACAGAGGCGTGCATTCTCTTGGAACCTCCAAGAACCTTAATGCACTGCACCTGACGAGCACCAGAGTTGTCGGCGACATCAAGGTTGGTTTGCATCTGTATCATTTTTTAATTCCTTTTCTTATAATTAAGTTACCGTTTTAAGCCGTCAAATAGAACCAAATTGTTCTATTTGACGCATAAAACTGTCAACCTCTAGGCGTTATCAACGATTACAGTCCAAGTCTTGGTTTTTGAATACGGAGCGCATTCTTGAATACGAACAGTATCGCCAACTTTGAACTGATTATTCTCATCATGAGCAGCATATCTTTTGCTTTTCTTGATGAACTTTTTATAAACAGGGTGCATAACTTGACGTTCTACACAAACAATAACTGTTTTGTCCTGTTTATCACTCACAACAACACCTTGAAGAATTCTCTTAGGCATAATATTTCTCCCTTAGCTATTCTTCTTGCGCTCAGTAATGAGCGTGTTGATTTTTGCTACTTCTTTACGGACTTTTGCCAACTGAGCAGTATTCTGCAATTGTCCTGTAGATTGTTGAATTCTTAAGTTAAACTGTTCTTTTTTGCATTCAACAAGTTTACTTTCCAATTCATCCAAACTCATAGCGCGAAGATCTTTAGTTTTTACCATTATTCTGCTCCCAATTCTGAGTTAAGTTTTTTAACAAACTTGGTTTTGATTGGCAACTTAGCAGCACCCAAAGCCAAAGCTCTACGAGCAGTTTCTTCGTCAATACCGCCACATTCAAACAAAACGCGACCCGGTTTAACTCTGGCAACCCAGAACTCAACAGAACCTTTACCTTTACCCATACGAACCTCAGCCGGTTTATCGGTTACAGGAACATCTGGGAAAATTCTAATCCATAACTGACCAAGTCTTTTCATCTCACGGGTAATCGCACGACGAGCTGCTTCAATTTGACGAGCTGTAATGCGTTCCGGTGTCAAAGCCTTCAAGCCGTATGAACCAAAACTCAATTCTGATCCGCCTTTGGCCAAGCCGTGAATACGACCCTTATGCTGTTTGCGGAATTTCAATCTTTTTGGACTTAACATCTTTATTCACCCATTATTTCTGTTCAGCCAACTTTTTGTCTTGTGCCATCGGATCATGAGCCATAATTTCACCCTTATAGATCCAAACTTTTACGCCACAAGCACCATAAGTTGTATGAGCGGTTGAGGTAGCATAATCAATGTCAGCACGCAATGTATGCAAAGGCACACGACCATCACGATAATGTTCGGTTCTTGCAATTTCAGCACCGCCTAAACGACCTGAACAAGCAACCTTAATACCTTCAGCACCTAAACGCAAAGCTGACTGCATAACGCGTTTCATAGCACGACGGAAAGCAACACGGCGTTCCAACTGCTGAGCAACACTGTCTGCAACCAATTGTGCATCCAACTCAGGTTTTCTAACTTCTAAGATGTTCAATTGAACTTCAGAATCAGTCATCTTTTGGATTTCTTTTCTCAAAACCTCAATATCCTGACCCTTTTTACCAATTACAACACCCGGTCTTGCAGAATGAATTGTAACTCTTGCTTTTTTAGCAGGTCTTTCAATAACGATTCTGCTAATACCGGCCTGAGCCAATTTTTCTTTCAAGAATTCTTTAATTTTAACATCTTCGTGAAGGTAATCTGCATATTTCTCATCAGCATACCAACGAGAGTCCCAAGTACGGTTAACTCCAAGACGAAGACTTGTAGGATTTACTTTTTGTCCCATCAGATTACTCCCCACGCTCTGCAACAACGATTGTCATGTTAGAGAACGGCTTCAAAACTCTGGCGCCTCTACCACGACCACGTGCATGCATACGTTTCATAACTAAACCTTTACCAACATAAGCTTCTTTAACATAAAGCTTATCAATGTTCAGCTTGTGGTTATTCTCAGCATTGGCGATTGCAGATTGCAAAACAGCCAAAGCAGTTTTTGCGATTCTTTTCTTCGAAAAGCTGAGTTCTGCCACTGCCTTAGAAGCATTCAATCCACGAATAGATTGAGCCACCAAATTCAGCTTACGCGGAGAGGTACGAATAGAGTGGCAAATGGCCAAAGCTTCATTTGCTTGAACTCTTCTTTCATTCTTAGTTTGACTCATAATTAACCTCTCTTAGCTTTTTTGTCTGCAGCGTGACCGTAGAAAGTACGGGTAGGAGCAAACTCACCAAATTTATGACCAATCATATCCTCAGTAACCAATACCGGGATGAACTTATGACCATTGTGGACGCCAAATGTCAAACCAACAAACTGTGGCAACATTGTAGAACGGCGAGACCAAATTTTAATCACTTCGTTACGCTTAGAAGCTCTTGCAGCTTCAGCTTTTTTCAGAAGATAGCCATCAACAAACGGCCCTTTCCATACGGAACGTGTCATTAGCGTTTCTCCTTATTTCTTTTTGTTTTCATGACGAGTTCTCATGATGAACTTGTCAGTTTTCTTGTTAGTACGAGTCTTAGCACCCTTAGTAGGTTTACCCCAAGGAGTAACCGGATGGCGACCGCCGGAAGTACGACCTTCACCACCACCATGCGGGTGATCAACCGGGTTCATAGCAACACCACGAGAAACCGGACGATTACCCAACCAACGGTTGCGACCGGCCTTACCGAGTGATTTGTTTTGGTTATCAGGGTTAGATACTGCACCAACAGTAGCCAAACATTCTTCACGAACAACCCTTAACTCACCAGAGCTCAATTTAAGCTGAGCATAACCGGCATCTTTACCAACCAACTGAGCATAACATCCGGCAGAACGAACCAATTGTCCGCCTTTTCCGGCTTTTAACTCAACGTTGTGAATGATAGTACCAACCGGCATATTTTTCAAAGGCATAGCATTACCCGGCTTAATATCTGCTTTTTCAGAAGAAATAACTTTATCGCCGGCTTTCAATCTTTGAGGAGCCAAGATATAAGCCTTTTCGCCGTCTTCATAGCTAATCAAAGCAATGAAAGCCGAACGATTCGGATCATATTCGATTCTCTCAACAGTAGCCTCAGAATCAAACTTTCTACGTTTGAAGTCAATCACGCGCAATTTGCGTTTATGACCGCCACCAATTCTACGACTGGTAACATGACCGAAATTATCACGACCACCGGTTTTTGTCAAACCGACCGTCAATGTTTTTTCAGGTTTACCTTTGTACAACTCGCTTCTATCAACGATAACGAGCTGACGAAGTCCAGGAGATGTGGGCTTATAATTTTTCAATGCCATTTCTTAAATCCCTGTAGTAATATCAATATTTTGACCTTCGGCAAGAGTAACCACAGCCTTTTTATAATCAGAACGATGTCCGATATGACCGCGGAAAACTTTTTCCTTACCGTTTGTACGAATTGTATTCACTTTGTTTACTTTGACATTAAAGATTGCTTCAACAGCAGCCTTAACCTCGTCTTTATTTGCAGACAAAGGAACTATAAATGTAACTTTTCCGTTTTCTGAAGAAATCATAGATTTTTCAGTAATAACCGGACGTACCAAAGTATCATACATTTTTGCAGTTACATTGTTTGTTTTTTTCGACTTACTCATTTCAATCTCTCTCCCAAGCAAACAACTGCATCTTTAGTCAAGACCAATTTTTCTTTTCTTAAGATGTCATAAACGTTAGCACCAACGCTTGGCAAAACATCAACACCGATAATATTGCGAGAAGCAAGAGCAAAGTTTGTATCAACTTCTTTGCCATCGATGAACAAGCTGTTTTTCAAACCGCAAGCTGTCAATTTTTCGTTCAAAACTTTAGTCTTTGGTTCAGCCAATTTAGCCTCATCAACGATAACCAAATTACCTTCTTTAAGTTTTGCAGACAAAGCTGTCTTCAAACCCAACTGACGGAATTTTTTAGTCAAATCGTGTGAGTGATCACGAACAACCGGACCGAACACAACGCCACCCTTACGGAATTGAGTACCCTTACGAGAACCCTGACGAGCACGACCGCCACCTTTTTGTTTAAAAGGTTTAGCAGGAGTCAAAGCAACTTCCGAGCGACCTTTAGTTTTGTGAGTACCTGCTTGAAGTCTGGCCAATTGCCAAACAACAACACGGTGCAAGATGTCGGCACAAACTTCCAAACCAAAAATAGATTCATCAAGTTCAATTGAACCAACAACTTTATTTTCCAAATTTAAGATGTCCTGTTTCATTATCTTCATCCTTATAATCTCTATGCATTATCAGCCGGAGTTTCAGCCTCGGCTTTAACTGCAACAGGTTCATCAACTTTAATTAAACCGGCAGGCAACGGCAACTTAACTGAAGAAGATTTCTTAACAGCATCAGTAATGTAAACCCATCCGTTTTCAGAACCGGGAACACCACCTTTAACCATAATTAATCCCTTATCAGCATCAACAGAAACAACCTTCAAGTTTTGAACGGTTACACGTTCATCACCCAAGTGACCGGCCATTTTCTTACCCTTAAATACCTTACCAGGATCTTGTCTTTGTCCTGTAGAACCATGAGAACGGTGAGAAATTGATACACCGTGCGTAGCTTCCAAACCGGCAAAATTGTGGCGTTTCATAACACCGGCAAAACCTTTACCGATTGATGTTCCGCAAACGTCAACAAAGCAGCCCGGAACAAAATGTTCTACAGATAATTTATCACCGACAGAAAGAAGACAATCTTCAGAAACTCTGAATTCTGCCAATTTTTTCTTCGGTTCAACATTAGCCTTTGCAAAATATCCCTTCAAAGGTTTTGACAAGTTCTTTGTTTTTACAGAGCCGCAACCCAACTGAACAGATGTATAACCATCTTTTTCTACAGTTTTAACAGCGACAACTTCCAAACCGTCAACTTGCAAAACAGTAACCGGCACATGAGTACCGTCAACATCGAAAATGCGGGACATTCCAAGTTTTTTTGCAATCAGACCTGTACGCATTATTAGTTTTTCCTTTTCTTAATAGGTTGACCTAACCATTTATTTGCTAAGCCAACATTAACATTATAACTTAATTTCAACATTAACACCGGCAGCCAAATCAAGCTTCATCAAAGCATCAACTGTTTGCGGTGTCGGATCTACGATATCCAAAAGTCTTTTGTGAGTTCTGATTTCGAACTGCTCACGAGATTTTTTATCAACGTGCGGAGATCTGTTCACAGTAAACTTTTCGATTCTGGTTGGCAGAGGAATAGGACCTCTGACATTAGCGCCTGTTCTTTTGGCTGTGTGGACGATTTCTTTAGTAGAAAGATCCAACAAACGATGGTCAAAAGCTTTCAAGCGAATTCTGATATTCTGTGTATCCATCTTTTTACACTTTTCCTTATAACTAGACGGCACAAATCCACCATTTCAGAATTTTGCCATCTAAAAGTTAAACCTCATGCAGAGCCTTGCAACTCTATGTTTATCATCCGAATTATACCAACTTTATAATCCGCACGCCTCAGCTCCAAGCTGAGAGAATTCAAGGGATGCGCTATGTTTTATATCGCAAAGATCAGTGAGCAAAAATACTCCAATCCCTTTGACACAGGCGCCTTATAACATATCACAAACTTAATTGCAAGCAAAAAAATGAAAAAAACTTAAAAAAATTGATTTTCTCACACTCCGCAAACCAAGACTCAGAGTCAGTTTGAGTCATCTCAATATTTTTGTCCAATCCGAGTCAAATAATCTTTTTTTCATCACCATAACAAAACATTTTAACATTTGCCACAAACATAGAAAAGAACTAAAAAAACATCACATGTTTTACCTCACTATCTGTATTGCAAAAAAGGTACAGTTTTTTGCAACTCATTGCAAGTAAATTAGTTTTCAATAAAAACAATATGTTAGACAGTTAATTGCGTATTGAATTTAACTGTACAATTAAAACATATACAAAGTCTTATTGTGGTTTATTTTTATTAAAGAGTTCATAGTTGTTTTCCGTTTTTATGGTTAATAATTATTTTCTT
>JAZODJ010000029.1:0-43309 GCA_045597005.1 Alphaproteobacteria bacterium
CTCATTTCTGCTCTCATAATAAGGATAAACTATATTTCAATTTTATCCTTATTATTTGGGTTCGTCTAGTAATTATTTTTTGTTCGTCGATAATTTAAATAATGGTTTACTTTATTTTGTTGTTTTAAATTATATTGATAATCGTAACTATTAATAATTTTTCGTGCATCATCGTCATCCCATGTAGAAACATCTCTTTCCATAGGATGTTTCATTTTTACCAATTGCCTGATATATTCATCTTCACCTTGATTTAAGGACTTTATTCCTTTTAATTCTGTGTATACTTTATCATATATATCAGACATATTACGCAAAAATTCATTTCTGGTTGTTTTCATACTATGTTGCACAACTTTATGTAATAAATAATCCCAATAACTCATTTTTTCTTCCTTTCATAAAAAAAGAGAAGTGAGTTTTCAAAAAAACACACTTCTCCGATAAGTTAATGATAAAAAATAGTGAGGTTACGGACATCTTGCCCACTTCCTCACCATAATTTATTTTATAAACTCACCCGACGGGAGTGTCAAGTTATCGGACTTGTTTTATAAACAATAATGTGAAGATTTTGTGAAAATGGTAAATTGGTAATAGAGAATAATGGTAAAATAAAAGGATGTTATGTGAATACAAAAAAAGGTTGTGCAAACTGCACAACCTTTTGATTTTGTTGATATCGTAACAATACCAATTAACGTTTAGAGAATTGGTAAGAACGACGAGCTTTTGCACGACCGTATTTCTTACGTTCAACCGTTCTGTCATCACGTGTTAAGAAACCAGCCTTCTTCAAGCAATCACGGAGTTCCGGTTCGAACTCGTTCAAAGCTTTAGAAATACCGTGTTTAATAGCACCGGCTTGACCAGACAAACCACCACCTTTAACTGTGCAAACTACGTCAAATTCATTTACGCGGTTAGCAACTTCAAAAGGTTGGTTGATAATCATTTTCAAAACCGGACGAGCAAAGTATTGATCAATTGATTTGTCGTTAATGGTAATTTCACCTTTACCGGCCTTAATCCATACACGTGCTACGGCATCTTTTCTTTTACCTGTTGCATAAGAACGGCCTAATTTATCTTTTTTAGCCTTGCGAACAACAGTTTCTGCAGCTGTATCAGAGGCTGCTTTTTTAATATCTTGCAAAGATTCAATTTTCTCAGCCATGATTATGCGCTCCTTTTATTCTTTGGGTTTTTAGATGCAATATCCAAAACAACCGGACTTTGAGCTGTGTGCGGATGTTCAGAACCTGCATATACTTTTAATTTTGTCATTTGTTGACGTCCCATAGGATTACGAGAAATCATACGTTCAACAGCCTTGATGATAACTCTTTCAGGAAAACGACCAGCCAATACTTTACCGGCGGTTGTTTCTTTGATACCACCGATCCAACCGGTGTGTTTGAAATATTTTTTAGCTGTCAATTTATTGCCTGTTAATTTTACTTTTTCAGCATTAATAACGACAACATAATCACCGCAGTCAATGTTTGGAACGAAGTTTGCCTTGTGTTTGCCACGCAAAATTTTAGCAATTTCTGCAGCCATACGACCAAGAACAACGCCTTCAGCATCAACTACATACCATTTTCTCTCAATATCTGAGGGTTTTGTTGCATATGTGCTCATTTGTTTTCTCTCTTTTTAGAATTAAACTTCGGGCTTAATATATATAAATAAATTTTATTGTCAACAAAAAAATATTATTATTTTTCAACATCTTATCAAGTGGTAAAATATTACCACTTGATATCACATTGTTTTTGCTTAATTTTATTATTTTTACGCAACAAATATTTTTACTTTTTTGTAAAAATATTTATTTTTCAAATAAAAAAATACAAAAACATATCAATAACTCTACATTAGTTGTGCATTGTATAATCCAAAGTGATGCTTATTTATATTTTTGATTAATTAGACAAAGATAAAAAAGGCTTTAATAAAATGCGTCATTATACAATATTCAAATATATACTTTGGTCAATTTGTGTCGTGTTGTTTTATATTTTCTTTCTGTATAATCCGGAAGCAAAGTCATCAATAAATACAACCGATGTTTTAACAATAAATGTTGTCCCTCTGAAAAAACAAAATATATCTGTTACAAACGAATATGTGGGATATATAACTCCAATTAAATCAGTCAATCTCGCAGCGAATGTCAGCGGATACATTGATGAGATATGGGTTGAGGGCGGACAAGAAGTTCGTGAAGGTGATAATTTGGTGTTGATTGATCAACGAGAATATAAGGCCGAACTTGATGCCGCAAAAGCAAATGTTAAGCAGGCAAAAGCAAATTATAATAATGCCCTTACCTATTATAACAGAATGAAAAAAGCCGGAAACAAAGCTGTTTCGGCATCGGCTTTAGATGATGCAAAGGCAAAATTTTTAGCTACAGAAGCTCTGTTAAAACAAGCCGAGGCAGAGGAACAAAAAGCCAAAACTCTTTATGATTATACCGTGTTACAATCTCCTATTAACGGAATTGTAGGTAACGTGGCGCTGACAAAAGGTAATTATGTGACATCCGGAAATTCATCTTTGTTGAGCATTATCCAATTTGATCCTATCAGAGTTATGTTTGCAATACCGGATAAAGAATATTTGAGTGAAATAAAAAAATATCCTACCGGAAATCTTTTTGAAACAGAAGAAATAAAAATAAGGTTAGCTGACGGTAACGTATATGAGAAAACCGGTACATTTAAATTTACGGACAATCAGGTAAATAAAAACACAAATTCCGTAACGATATTTGCTGATTTTGCCAATAAGGATAAAACATTGCTGGCAAATTCTTATGTTGATGTGTTGCTATCAAAAAAACTGAATAATGTTTTTTTGATAAGACAAAATTTTGCCACGATTAAAGATGATGGTGTTTTTGTTTATATTATGCAAAACGGAGAGTTGAAGCAGGTTAATCTTGATATAGCCGGATATTATAACGATTACTACGTAGTTGAAAACAAGTTTGGTCCGAAAGATTTTTTGGTTATTGATAAAATCGGAAAAATAGATCCGAAAACAGAATTAAAAATGAAAATTGCCGAAGTTACAACGGAGAAAAAATAATGTTTTCTGAATTTTTTATTGATAAACCTCGTTTTGCAGGTGTTGTATCAATTGTAATGGTTCTTTTGGGACTGTTGGCTATTGCCGTGTTGCCGATATCACAATATCCGGATATCACACCTCCGCAAATAATCGTAAAAGCAACTTATCCGGGAGCTTCGGCTCAAGTATTGGTTGATACGGTGGCAATTCCTATTGAAAATGCCGTTAACGGTGTTGAGGATATGCTTTATATGTCGTCAAGTTCTGATGATAACGGAAGTTATACTTTAACCATTACCTTTAATGTCGGCACAAATCCTGATATTGCTCGAGTAAAAGTTCAAAACAGGCTACAACAAGTAAACTCTCAACTTCCGGAAATTGTTACTAAAGAAGGGATTGATATCACTTCTCAACTATCTAATATGTTGGCAATGATTGTGCTTCGTTCGCCAAACAATACTTTTGACAGCTTGTATTTATCAAATTTTGCATATAATAATATCAAAAATCCTTTACTTAGGATTGACGGAATGGGCAGTGTTGATATTTATGGCCCTCAACATTCGATGCGTTTATGGCTTAAATCAGATATTATAGCATCGCTGAATTTGAATAGTACAGATATAATATCAGCCGTTGAAAATCAAAATATTCAGGCTTCCATAGGCTCTATAGGCTCTGCTCCAAGCCCTGCCGATAATCCGGTTGTTTTATCTCTAACGGCAAAGGGTTTATTAAATTCTGTCAGTGATTTTGAAAATATTGTTGTCGCTACTTCCGAAAACGGAGGAATTATAAGGTTAAAAGATGTTGCCAGAATAGAAATCGGAGCAGATAACTATAATATGAACGCCAATTACAATAATGCTCCGGCAGTTATTATCGGTTTAAGTCAAACTCCTAATTCAAATTCTTTGGATATTATGAAAAATGTACAAAAGGAAATTGAATTTTTAAACAAAACATTTCCGGAAGATATGGAGCTTAAAGTAGCTTATGATTCGACAGACTTTGTTCGCGCTTCTATAGCCGGTATTATTGAAACATTGTTTATAACCTTTTCTTTGGTTGTATTGGTAACATATGTATTTTTGCAAAAAATTAAAACTACAATTATACCTCTGATAACAATACCCGTTTCATTGATTGCAACTTTTGCCGTAATATATGCCTTAGGGTTTGATATTAATATTTTGACATTATTTGCAATGATTTTAGCTATCGGTTTGGTGGTTGATGATGCTATTATTGTTGTTGAACGAGTTGAATATCTTATGGATAAAGAAGGTCTGGAGGCTAAAGAAGCGGCTGTCAAAGCAATGAAACAAATCGGAAGTGCTATTATTGCGACCACTTTTGTGTTGCTTTCTATTTTTGTTCCGGTCGGATTGATGGCCGGAATAACCGGAAAAATATATCAGCAATTTGCTGTTACGATTGCAACATCTGTTGTTTTTTCGGCAATTAATGCATTAACTTTAAGTCCTTCACTTTGTGCTATTTTTCTTAGAGGAGATAAACATCAGGAAGCAAAAGGCTTTTTCAAAACATTTGATAATTTGATTGAAAAAGGACAACAGAAATATTTGAAAACCGTTCGTTTTTTTGCAAGCAAGCTTAAAACTACAACTCTTGTTACCATTATAACCATTATTCTGATAGCTTTTGGCTTTAAGTTAACTCCGACATCTTTTTTACCGGAAGAAGATCAAGGTATTGTTTTTGCCAATATTCAGCTTTCAAATACAGCTACAATAAACCAAACCAATGATGTTTTGGCAGATATAGCTCAAGATGTGTTGAAAATGGACGGAGTAAAATATTTTATATCTGTTGCAGGGTATTCAATTTTAGGCGGTGGCGGAGAAAATGTTGCGCTCGGAGTTGTCGGATTAGAAAATTGGAACAAGCGAAAATCAAAAAAATTGTCTGCTGAAAATATAACCGCAAAATTGATGAGAGAATATGGTCAAAATTCAAAAGCCCAAATTGATTTTTTTGCTCCACCATCAATTCCGGGAATCGGTAATTCAAACGGCTTATCCTTTGAGCTTTTGGCGCTTGACGGCAACACCACAGGAAAACAGTTGTTTGATGAAATGGAACGTTTGTTGTATACATTAAATGAAAACAAAAATCTGGCATATGCTTTCAGTACATATACAGCAGATACACCGCATATATATTTGGATATCGACAGAACAAAACTTGAAACATATAAAGTCCCCGTATCATTGCTTTTCACTACATTAAATAACAATCTGGGATCAAGTTATATTAACAATATAACATTGGATGGCCAAGTTAATAAAGTTATTGCTCAGGCAGATTATCAATACCGACGCAGTATTGACAGCGTTATGAATTTATATGTTAAATCTGATAACGGATCAATGGTCAGATTAAAAAGTTTTGCCAATAACAGAGTAGAAATATCACCAAAAATCCTTTATCGTTATAATACATATACGGCTGCAGCAGTTACGGCTCAATCTGCTACTAATATCAGTAGCGGCACAGCTATTGATACAGTGATAGATATTGCCAATAAAGTTTTACCTAAAAATTTTCAAATATCTTGGACGGGGCTAAGTCTGCAAGAAGTCGAAGCCGCAGGTTTGGCAACGCTGTTAATTATGTTGGCTTTGGTATTTTGTTATCTGTTTTTGGTGGCTCTCTATGAAAGTTGGATGTTGGCTTTTGCTGTTATGTTTTCGACGGTTTTTGCTATTTTAGGAGCTTTAATCGGCTTACATTTTATGGGACAGGCTCTAAGTATTTATGCGCAGTTGGGATTAATTATGTTAATTGGTTTGGCTGCCAAAAATGCTATTTTAATTGTAGAATTTACTAAGGAATACAGAGAAAAAGGATATTCAATTTTAGAGGCCTCCGAAAAAGGTGCCGGAGAAAGATTTAGAGCTGTTTTAATGACTGCGCTGACTTTCATCTTGGGGGTATTTCCGATGATAATCGCCAGTGGTGCCGGTGCCGCAAGCCAGATTGCAATAGGTTCTTCCGTATTTTTCGGAATGATTGCGGCAACTTTTGTAGGAATTATATTTATTCCGGCATTGTTTGCTTTATTTGAAACATTGAAAGAATGGCGTCCCTTTACAAAAAACACAAAAAATAAGGAGGCAAACAATGAATAAATGGCTTTTAATTTGTAGTGTTTCCTTTTTATGTGTTTCTTGCAGTATCGGACCTGATTATAAACATCAAGATGTATTTAGCGATGATGAAATAACCGGCACATTAAATTTGGTAAATAATTCCAAAAAACAATTTAATACTGATTGGTATACTCTTTTTAATGATACAGACCTAAATAATCTTATTGAAGAAGGATTAAAAAACAGTCCTGACATTAAAGTTGCTCTAGAAAAATTACGTCAATCCAGATATAACCTATATATTGACAGAGCCGGTTTTCTTCCCTCGTTTGACGGCAAAGGTGATTATAATAAAAGCAATCAAAATATTGCCGGAACATTGCCGGTAGAAAGTGATTATTATCAGGTTGGTGCCGATGCATCTTGGGAGCTTGATATTTGGGGCGGACAAAGACGCTTGACCGAAAGCGCAAAAGCAATGTTAAAAGCAACAGCAGCAAATTTTGATAACGTAAAAATTTCTTTGATTGCAGAAATTGCCACGCAATATATTAATTGGCGATTAATCGAAAAAATGATAAATTTAACCGAAAAAAATCTTAATCTGCAAAAACAAATTTTTGAAACGGTTAAAGAACAATATGATGCCGGATTAACAGATAATTTGGCTTTTGCGCAGGCTCAATCTGTTCTAAATACAACTGAAATGCAATTGCCTAAATTAAAAGCTCAGGAAAAAAGTTATCAAAATTCTTTGGCCGTATTAATCGGAAAATTGCCATCAGCAATAGTCAAAAATACTATTAACCCTTTGGATAAAAAACTGACATTAAATATAAAAGCCCTTTATGATATACCTGTTGATACAATCAGAAACAGACCCGATGTTCAACAAAGCGAACAACAGCTTATTGCTGAAAATGCACTAATAGGACAAGCAATAGCAAATATGTTCCCATCAGTTTCTTTAAGCGGTTTTTTGGGATATCAAAATAATACATTATCTCCTATTTTCGGACCTGATTTTAATATGTATTCAACAGGAATAGCGGTTACAATGCCTTTTTTACATTGGGGTGAATTGTTAAATAAAGTTAAAATACAAGAATCGGCAACAAAACAAGCTTTTGCTTTATATCAGGCTAGTCTTTTGACAGCCATAAGCGATATAAGTAATGCCGTTAAGATGACTGAAGAAGAATCTGTTCGTAACAAATCTGCCGCAAAAAACGTAAAATCTGCAAAACAAATATTGGATTTAAGTTTAGCTAAATATAAAAACGGCCTGACTGATTTTTCAGATGTGCTAAATTCAGAAAAAAATAAACTTTCTGCCGAGCAAGATTATTTGCAAAGCAAGGCCGATATTTATATTAATATTATTCGATTTTATAAAGCTGTCGGTGGCGGTTTAGCGACTAATCATAATAGTCAGGTTTGCCAAAAGGATGTGACAACTGAGGCTTGCGCGCTTTATAAAGATTGATATTGGTAATTTCCGGAATATCATGTGTACGATACCAATAGCCCTTTTTTTTCATACATGCGACGTATTCTTGCGGATTTATATCAGTATCATCATAACGGGAATTAACAACCAACGGTTGAGCTCCGTCATAAGGGACATAAGTTGCCCAAATACCCCTATCAGCATACCAATCAGCTTTTGTATTTAATTTGGTTTCTTCGGTATAGAACCATGATCTGAAATCAGGAAATAACTGAAATGCTTTGGCTGATAACATACATTCACCGTGATCGGAAGCAAATTTTTGGACACCGGTATGGGTACGCTCCCAATGATATACAACCTGACCGCTTCCTCCGCTTATGTACGCACAAGCACTTAAAAACAAACATCCTATTACCGCTATCTTTTTCATATCAAAAGTCCAAATTTGTATAGTTACGTGCCGGTAGTATACCACGAATCGTATCTTTGAGAATATCCTTAAAAGCCGGACGTGATTTTATCTTAGAATACCATAGCTTTGAGGTTGAGAATTCATCCCATGGAACATCGCCTAAATAATCCACAATCGAAAAATGTGCCGCTGCCGTTAAATCTGCCAAAGATAACTCTTCTCCTACTAAATATTGGTGTTTTTCCAAAAGCCACTCTATATACTCAAGATGATAACCCAAATTATTAAGACCTATTTTTAAAACCTTGGAATCAGGGGCAACCCCGTTGGCAAATCGTTTGTGAACCTTTTCGGTTACAATATTGCGATATACTTCGCGATAAAATTTATTGTCAAACCAATCTATCATTCGACGAATTTCGGCTTTTTGCTTTGGAGTGCCGAAAATAAGGGGAACTTCGGTAAATGTTTCCTCCAAGTACTCGGAAATTGCATAGTGTCCGACTATGACATTCCCGTCATTTAAGAATACGGGAAGTTCTCCTGCCGGATTTAATTTATATAAATCAGGTGAAATACGCCACGGCTCTTCTTCCTTGAGGATGAAAAGCATTTTCTTTTCGCTCATTTGCAAACGTATTTTACGTGCAAACGGCGATGTTGTATGATGAACCAATAAAACCATAGTGTTTTGAATATATAATTGCTTTTATTCGCCGTCAAGTTTGTTATTCGGTTTTTCAGATAATGAATTTATATTTTCGTCTTTTTTAACGACATCATCTTTATCCAAACCAAAAGTCGGTGGAACAACCCCTTCGTATTTTTTCTCAAAATCGTTTATAACATTTTGGATATTACGTTTTAACATATCCGTATTTTGGGTTTCGTTAAGATATTTGGTTAAGCGCTTTGAAATTAACTCTCTGTTTCTGGATGTTTTTGAAACACCGACAAAAACCGGAATATTCCACAAAGCTTCTTTGGCCGGAGCGATTTGTTTTTTTAGTCCTAATCTTATGGCTTCCAACATTCCGAAATAATAACTTGAAATGATATAATCGGCTTCTTTGGTAAACAATTTTTCAAACATTTGATAAATTGTATCGACCTCCATCGGATTAAGTTCGGCAACTTTTTTTTCAACAAAATCACTAAAATATTCGCCGGTATAACGAACACCTTTAAGTTTCTTTAAGTCATCGGTAGTTTTAACTTCGTTAATTCTGTTCGGCAACATAAAAACGGTTATAGGATTGTGCATAGCTGCCGGATATAGAAGATGAAGACCTTTAAACATTTCGGTTTGATAATATGCGCCGACCATAAAATCAATATCACCTTGACGAACTTTTTGAGCCAAATCGTCAAAGTTTTTTTGTTGCAAGTCATAGTGCATTTTAATATTTGCTTCTTTGATAAAGGAATCAATCATCGGTTGGAAAACCGTATGAAATTGTCCATACACAACACCATCAGGGTTATCAACCCATCCAAACGGAGCATAATTTATATATCCGGTCATATGAAGTTCGGTTACCTTTTTAGGATGTTTGTCTTCATAGCGAACAAATGCTAAGGCGTTATGAACCAAAACAGTCAAAATTGAAAAAGTAAAAACTGTGAGCAGAGTTTTTTTCATTGTTGCTTTTATCTCCGATATTTATTATATTTAATTTAATGTATAACTTATCGGTTAAAAAATGTTTTATTTTTTAGGATTGCTGTAGAAGATGGATATGGTCGGCGGATATGCCCAAAATGAAATAGCAGGAATGAACGAAGCTGAATTGGAGATTAGAGCTCTGATTAAGGCTGCTTCGACGTTGAATAAAATTAAAGAAGACTGGGAAAATTCTCAAAAAGATCTTTCTCAAGCATTGGATAAGAATCGAAGACTTTGGAGTATTTTAGCCTCAGCCATGACCGAAGAAGATTGCCCACAACCTCCGGAAGTAAAAAAGAATATTCTTAATTTGGCATCTTTTATATTTAAACGTACCGTTGAAGTTATTGCCAGACCTGCACCGGAAAAGCTTGATATATTAATTAATATAAATATGAATATTGCACGCGGTTTATCCGGCAAAGCCGAATAGTTCAAACGGTTTTACACAACAATAAAAAAATTATAAAAAAAAAATAAAAAAATGTATTGACTATAGGAAATAAATATATTATCAATGCTTTCAGTTTATGGGGATGTGGCGGAACTGGTAGACGCGCTAGACTCAAAATCTTGTGGCCTCAGGCCGTGTCAGTTCGAGTCTGACCATCCCTACCAACTAGAGAAGCTCTGATTTTGTCAGGGCTTTTTGTTTATTTGATATAAAAAAAATCGGAAGGATAAATTGATGTCAAATGAAGATAATAAAAGTGTTTTCAAAAGAATTTTAGGTTTTATTTTGCGCAATCCTATCAATATCTCTTGCCTGCTAGGTATTATATATTGTTCGGTACAAGCTTTTATTTTTGACAACCAACCGATAATGCACAAAGGAATATTAAGCGCCATTGTTGTTATATGGGGCGTTTTATTTGTTATCAATCATCTTTTTAAGCTCATTATGCTTTTGGCCGTAATTATCGCATTGATATTCGGATACAATTATTGGACAGGAAAAGATAAACGCCTTTGTGAAGAAAATGGCGGATATTGGAACTCTAAAAAAGAGATTTGTGAAGAAAAACAGCCTTGGTGGCATCAGATTCTGAACTTATTAAAATAGTATATTCAATATGTTAGCGCTGTGTTATGGATAACTTTGAGAAAAATGGTTTCTTTTTTGCTTTTTTCTGTTATAGGTTTAAAGTATTTTGGTAAAAACCGTGGCTATTTGAATGAAATATAAGGGAAAAATTAAGCTTAAGCGGAAGTATTCTCCGCATTATACAGAAAAAAAACCGCTGTTTTCTGAAAAAGAAATTATATTCAGAAACGCCGGTAAAGCTATGGTTTTAAAAATTTCTTCTAAGGCTCAGTTTTTTATTTTAGCTTTTTTTCTGGCTACGGCTGTTTGGACTGCTTACTCGTACCATATGTACAATAAATCCGGTGCAATTATATCCGGTAAAGACCAAGAATTAGTGGAAACAAGAGATGCTTATGTCGAATTGATGGGGGATTTTGTTGCCATACAAAAAAATATTGATGAAGTTTTGTCATCAATGAACAGCAAAAGTAAGGATATTGCCAAATACAAGCGTCAAGCTATGGTAGTAGAAGATAAAATCAAGCAAATCACATCAGAAAAAGATTGGGCTAATGATAAAAAAATCAGTGATAAAGCCGAACTAAATGAGGTTTTGTTACAGAGAGATTTGGCTGTTGCCGAAAGAGATGCCCTGAAAGAACAATTGGAACAATTGGAAATAGCTGTTAAAAACATAAAAAAAGCCGAATTGGAGGTATTTAACAAAGTCGAATCGATTGCTTCAAAAGAAATTAATAAGCTGAAGAGTGCTTTTTCTAAGGCAAACGGGGCGTTGCGACAACAAGGACTGTACTTTAATCCTTTAGCCAACTCGAAAAAACGAGATGCCAAAGGCGGAACGTTTGTGCCGGAATCCGCAGCTGAATTGCAAGATGAAATTATGATAAAAAAAATCAGCAATATTTATAAAACAGTTGATGATTTGGAATATTATCGCGAAGTTGCGGAATTCGTGCCGTTCGGTAAACCGGTGTGGAGTTATTGGGTCAGCTCTAAATTCGGACGCAGAGATGATCCGTTCAATACTAAAAAAGCTTCACACAAAGGAATAGATTTGGCATCCAGAACAGGCAATAAAATAAGAGTGCCCGCCAAGGGGAAAGTTATTAGGACTCGTATTTCTAATAAAGGATATGGAAATCTTGTGGAAATTGATCACGGAAACGGTTTTACAACAAGATATGCTCATCTGCACAAAATTTATGTAAACAAAGGCGATTATTTAGAAATTGACCAAGCTATCGGCGAGGTCGGTTCAACAGGACGCTCTACCGGACCTCATTTGCATTATGAGATTTTGTACCAAGGTCGTCCCGTAGATCCGATGCCGTTTATACAGGCCCGAGCATCATAACTCGGGTGAAATATAAGGAGAATAATGATGAAAAAATTGAAACGTTTGATTTATTTAAAGCTTGCTCGCAAACTAAGCAAAAGCACTACCGGAGCTCCCGTTCCGAGTATTATCAGTGAAAACACCAAAATAAAAGGTAATATGTACAATGACGGAATTATTCATGTTGATGGGCAAGTAGAGGGAGATATTTTTTGTGATGAATTGATAATAGGTGTTAAAGGAAGTGTGTCGGGTTCTGTTACGGTAAGTAACTTACAGCTCTATGGAGTATTGAAAGGTAAGGCATTGGCTGATAATCTATTTATAGCAAAATCTGCAAAATTGGTCGGAGATGCGTCTCACAACACCATAGCTATTGAACCGGGAGCATACATTGACGGCCATTGTATTCGACAAGGAGACCCAATACCAGCAGAGGCTCCAAAACCAGATTTAATGTTAGTTGATAAAACAAAAAAGCATAAATAAACATAGTAAGTAGCATCATTTATAAGCCTGTGTTTTTCACAGGCTTTTTTGGCACATTTTTTGCATATACTTATTCTGATTAAGTTATTTAAATAAATGAGGCAAAAAAAATGACATTAGCCAGTTTTATTCCATCTGTTTCGGGCATGACTGCAATGGCTACGGCTCAGCAATCCGTGTCGGAAAATATTGCTAACATGAGTACAACAGGATATAAGCAAAATGAAACGCTGTTTCATACTCTGCTAGGTTCGTCGGGACTTAATGTAGGCTCTCAGAGTGGGTTAAGCTCTTCTCGTGCATCTATTTGCGGTGTTGATGCTTATAATCGTACTAACATAGGAATCGAAGGAATTGTTAAACCTACAGGAAATGCTTTTGATGTAGCTTTCAGCGGTAACAGCAATGCATTTTTTATGCTTGATGACGGGTATGATAATCTGTTTTACAGTCGTGCGGGTGATTTTCATACGATAAATCAAGGAGGAAAAGCTTATTTAATGTCTTCCGGCGGTTTATATGTCCAAGGTTTTTCAGCTATTAATGGTAATGATGAATTTAACAACACTCCTTCAGATATCGTCTTTGAAAATCTTAACAGAATTGAGCAAAAGGAAACAACTGAAGCATCAATTATAGCAAATGTTCCTGCCAAAGAAGTTGATAGTAGCATATATAGTTTTTATATTTACTCAAAAAATTATAATGGTTCAAATCTCAATATGGTTTTGAAGAAAGTCGACGGGATGAAAAATACTTGGGATGTATTATTTGAAACAGAGGACGGAAAAGCCACTAGCGAAACACTCCGAATTGTATTTAACGAAGACGGAACCATAAAAACTCCTAAAAATATTAAGGTGGCAATAAATTGGAATGACGGAAGTTCAAGTAATTTAGATATTGATATATCCAAAATGACACAATTTGCAGCAAATTCGCAAATATCAAATATTCAACAAAATGGCACCCCTTCTGGTGATCTTTTAGGATTTGCTTTTGATAAAGATGGTATTCTAAGAGCAAATTACACTAACGGCGACACCTACACAATCGCCAAACTGGCCATTGTAGGTTTTACATCGCCGGAAAATCTGACACCATATAACACTACATTATTTGAGGCCAATGGTGAAACAGGTAATAGTTATTATGCAAACTCCGATGGTCTTATTGTTCCTGAATCGCTAGAAAGTTCTACTGTTAATTTGGAAAAAGAATTTTCACAAATGATTGTTGTGCAAAGAGCTTACAGTCTTAACACTCAAAGCTTTACCGTCAATGATGAAATGTTATCATTGTTGGTTGACTTAAAGAGCTAATATCATGAAGCTTATAATTAAAGCATTTTGGACTGTGTGGGATTTTTGGTTTAAATTACCCGACAAAATACGTTATGTATTAGTCGGTGGTTTTAATGCGACAGTACAATATTTGTTGTTTATATTGTTTCTATGGTTGCTTGGGGAACAGAGATACCAGTTTTCTTTAATATTATCTTGGATTATATCATCCTTTTCATCTTTTGCTACACAAAAAATCTTTGTATTTTGTACAAAAGGTAATTTTCAGAAATGGGTACAAGAGTATGTAAAATGTGTCGGAGTATGGATTACATCATATTTTATAAATGCCGTAATTTTGGACTTACTGGTTCGTCTTGGCGAAATAACACCATATATCGCACAAATTATCGCCATTGCTTGCACAACAATAACTGGTTATATACTGTTTAAATATTTTGCATTTAAACACTAAAAAAAACAGCTCTATAATTTACAGAGCTGTTATTTTATGAAACCCCAATAAAACTATTTAGATTTTTTGTTTGAAGTCTTTTTTGATGAAGATGCTGTTGCCTTAATTGCAGAAGCAGGCTTCAAAATGATTGATTTTGCAGTACGCAAAGAAGAAGCCTTCACCGTTGTTTTCTTAGGCATTAAAACTTTTACTGAAGAAGCTTTTTTAGGAGCCTTTAACTTTAACGAAGCTTGTGTTGACAATTGATTAATTGCGGCATCCCAATCACTCAAGCTTGTGTTAGCCTGACAACCGTTGTTTTTCCAGATATAGTAAGCAGCTTCGCGAATAGCATCTTCATTGAAATTATACATTTTAGTTCTCCAAAATAAGTTATAAACGTTCTGTCGTGTGTAGTTATATAGAACTATTGGTTAAAAAATAGTTTAGAGAAATATAAAAAAATGTATTTTTTGTAATTATTTTATCCACTTGGTAATGGTATCCATAATTTTGTTTATTATGGCATTTTCTTCAATCGAATCTCTTTCATCGACTTCGTTAATTTCAAGTTCAACGGAAGCCCCTATTTTTATTAAAGATAACGCCTTCAAAACCCCGACTGCCGCTATTGCATCACCGGTGGTTGAGGTAGTTATTTTATAAGTATCGCCCTTACCTTTTAAGGTTAAAAATATTTTTTTGTTGCAATAATCACGCTCAATATCAAGTCCCAGATATCCGAGTTCGGTAAATTCTTGATATATACGTTTTGTTGTTTCAGAGCAGATACGCATAACATATTTTATACCAATTGTCAGTGCCACATACGGCTTATACTCCTCTAAAGCTTTTTTATCATTTAAGACTTTAAAAACAACGCAATCAATATCATTATCCATATGACAAGACTCAATAAACAGCGCTATGGAAAACATATTAATGGAAAAACCTTCTTCCAATACACGAACAATCACAACTTTTGTATCAGCAAACTGTTTAATAAGACGCAAAGCTTCTCGTCGATAATCGTCAAGAGTTTTTCCGTTAAAATAAGCCACCGTGTAAACCGGTCTTTCTTTGTCCAAAAAAGTATTACCCGGACGACTGTCTAAAGCTATCTCAATCATTTTTTGCCTATATATACATAAAAAAACAACTACGGACTTATAGCATTTTTTTAGACCTTTGACAAGTGGTTATTTTGAAATTTGTTGTAATTGTGATTGAGCGCGTACTCCTTTCGCTTTAAAACAAAAAAAGCACCCTTACAGGCGCATTTTTGTTTGTAAAAAGCGGAAGTGACGGGGCTGTTCTTGCTCATAAGCTCTGCTTTCAGCTGTCGCTAACTCGCTACGGTCACTCGTTTTGTAATATTCGTTTCGCTTCGATTTATCTTGCTCACTCATTAACAAAACTTCGCCATCGGCGTTAAAAACAACATTTTGAGGTTGTTTTTAACTTGATGCCCGCGACCAAGGTCTCGTCTTCGAGCGCGTACTCCTTTCGCTTTAAAACAAAAAAAGCACCCTTACAGGCGCATTTTTGTTTTAATGGCGGGAGTGACGGGGCTCGAACCCGCGACCTTCTGCGTGACAGGCAGACGCTCTAACCAACTGAGCTACACCCCCAAGAACGAGTTATCTTATAAACAACAAAAAATATAATTGCAAGTACTTTTTTTTAATTTTTGCATATTTTTAGATTTTATTCACTTTTTATGTATTATACTGTGCTAAGTTATACACATAAACCTTATTAAATACTTTATTTGACACTCTTAACTTTGTATAGTGTCGCAGTATTTTAACTTGTTAGGAAAAGAAACTTGAAATTACGATTAAAATCAAAACACAGACAGAAAGTCATAAACACTTGTTATTTAAGTGCGGTAATGGCGGCATTCGTTCTGTCTTTGGCTCATAACAACCGAGTAGAAGCGTCGGTGGATAATAAAGACTATTTCTCTTATATGATTGTTGAGGATAATATTAATCAGGAGTTGGATGATACTGATAACTTTTATGAAGAATCGGTCAACAATATTAAAGAAATGTTTAATGTTGTCGATAGACTAGTTAAAAACAAAAGCGTTGAAAAAGAAGTTACATTGCAAAGCGGTGACACACTTATCTCTTTATTGTCTCGTTTGGGTGTAAATCGCGATACGGCAAACGATATATACTATTCATTGAAAGAACACTATGATCCTCGTGATTTGAAAGCCGGACAAAAATTAAAAGTTAATTTATCTATCGATTCTCAAACTGAAGCTCTTAACAATGTTAACTATTTAATGATTGAACAGAATGTCGGCGAAAGAATCATTACAGCCTTAAAGGACGGAAAATTCGAAACATATGTTGAAAAATCTGAATTTATTGATGAGATAAACTCAATTACCGGTGAGATTGACGGTAACTTATCAAATGCAATGAAAAGACAAGATATTCCTATGCGAGTAATCAGTAATTTCATTAATCTTTTTTCATATTCTATTGATTTCAGACGTGATTTACATAAAGGTGATAAATTTGAGATTGTTTACGAAAGTCAAGTTATTCCTGATGGCACAGTAGTTAAAAGCGGCAATATCCTTTATGCCGGTCTGATTTTGCGTAATCAAAAAATATCTTTATATCGTTTTAAGGATTCTAAAGGTAATGTTGATTATTATACCAGTAAAGGACAAGCTTTGAAAAAAACTCTTGACCGTAAACCTTTGGCGGCCAGAAATGCCCGTATTTCATCTCCTTTCGGCAAGAGATTTCATCCGATATTGAAAAAATACAAAATACACTGGGGTGTTGATTATGCTGCACCTAAAGGCACACCTATTTATGCAGGCGGGGATGGTGTAGTTCAAGTTGCTAAATATAATGGTTCATATGGTAATTATATTAAGATACGTCATAATTCCGAGTTTTCGACAGCATACGGTCACATGAGCAGATTTGCTCCGGGTATTCGTCCGGGTGTTCGAGTAACCCAAGGACAGGTTATTGCTTATGTAGGTTCTACAGGACGTTCTACCGGCCCTCATCTTCATTATGAAGTTATCCAAAACGGTCGTCGAGTTAACCCAAGGACAATTAAAGCATCAACCGGTGAAAATTTGGGCGGAAATAATTTGGCTCAATTTAAAAAAGTTGTAGCTAAAATTGATAATGATTTCGGCAAGTCTTTTGCTGAGAATCGTAATGTTAAGTTAGCTCAAAAGTAGGCTTTTATAATACCAACAAAAAAACCTCTTCATAAAAACAATGAAGAGGTTTTTATTTTTTTATGGTAGTTGATTGCAAATTTCCAATTGTTGTCGTAATTTATTGATACGTCCTAACCATTCCCAAAATGCCGGTCCATTCAAATCAGCAATTTCGGCAGCAACTTTTTTTCCGGCAATCGGATATACGGGACAGATTTCATAACTTGTTTGAGCGCAACAATTCAAGCAACTCAGGCTTAAGAGCATTGGGATGAGAAAGAATCTCGGCATTTTCTTTACGGACATATTTTATAACCTCTATTTGCTTAGAAACAACTTTGTTGTGACAATTAGAATATCCAATGATATATACTGAAACAACCACCATAATCAGCAATATTATTCGCAGATACATTGTTGTTCTCCTAACAGCAACAATAATCCTTTGATTGCTGCTTCCGAATATTGAGGTTTCAGAAAAATTACAACCATAATGAGAATGGCGCACAACAAGCTTATATATAGACGAATATTTTTCATAGTTTAAACTCTCCCGTTGCCAATACCCTGGCTATTCTTTCGGCTCTTTGGCCGACATCTTTAGCATATTTGGAATTTAAACATTCTTCTGCTGCAAGTTTGAAATTATGTTTTTTGATAGCTTTTAACATTTCTTTAAAACGCAAAAGACCGCTTATTCCTATATTAAAAGACATATCAATCAGTGCATATTGACGTTCGCTGTCTAATGATTGAAAAAAAGGAAGCTTTTTTTTGAGTTCAACATAAATTCTTTTAATATCATTACGTAACAAATATATTGCGGCGCATTTGGTTATACCGTGTTGCCAATCGCCAACAACCTTTTCTTCCTCTGCGGTTAAAGGATTAGTATCCAGGCATCGCCCTACTCCTATCGTTAATTTTCCCTTAGAACAACGATAGGGCTGCAAACGCAGCCCTTCGTGAATAATCAGTCGTTGTGAAACCGTATATAAATTTATCATCTTGCTCTCTCTTTCTTTTTGTTTTTTATAAATAATTTGATGATATTGATTGCTCTGTTGGCTACATAAACAAGTGTACATATACTGATAAGTAATGTTATAATTTGATTGAAAATTTGGGCATAATCCAATATGACGGCAAAAGTTGCAGAACCAATAACTTTGCTATCTTCAATTATGTCGTTTGTCATTGGCGGCCTCCTTTGTCGTAATACGGATTATTTTGTTTAATTTCAGTAACATTAGCTTCGATTTTTGATAACAAAGATACTTCCTCGCCATCTTCGAATAAGTTGAAAGTCTTTTTACGAGTATATTCGTTCATCAACGGGTCAACCTTTTGAGCGTATAATTTTGCTCTTATTTGTCGCACTTCCTCATAGGTTGGAATATAAGTCCAATCAGGATTGTAAACGACTTGTCCGTCCTGATAAGAACATTTTTCAAAACTATCAAACCATTCTTTTGATATTTCAATATTATCGACATCAGCATTAAGACACCTAACATTAGCTTTTGAAAGCTCGCCGGTTGTATGATTGTATTGTGCATAATATTTCATATTAAATTCCCCTATCTATTAGTTCCAATTCTTCGATAAGCAACTGCATTTAAGGCAAATGCAGTTAATTTGTGTTGCCTGATGCCATAATTTAATGTTCTATCCACTCCAACAATAACCACACAACCGCCACCGGATTGTTGCATATTAGCACCGTCAACAGCATCATTCATAAATGAATTTGTTTTTCCTTCACCACCATCAGTTCCGTCAACGCCTAAACTTGTGTTGTATATCGGCAAATATGTATTAGTTCCAGAATCATCTATTCGGCTTAAATAAGTTGAAACCATAACTTCATACATATATCCGTCATTTGGCAAATAATCGGATAAATCCAATGTATATTCGTTCACTCCGGTTGCGGTTGATAGTACCTTGTAATTTGCAATCCATTGTCCGTCCGTCATTTCTTTGGTCGTTAAAGAATTCATATCTGTTCGGATTTGACTGATTTCATCTTCAACATTTTTAATAGTATTTTGAATTATCAAAACACTATTATTGGCTTGTTGAGCTGAATCTAATGCATTTTGAGCATAATTAGATGCTTCATTGCTTTTGTTGATAGTAGTTGATGCGTATTCAGATGCTGTTTGAACAAGAGCTGTTAATTCCGGCTTAATATCGCTTTCTGCAAAAGAAACAATATCATCTTTTATATCATCCATATTTTCGTCTATAACCTTTTGAGTTGCATTTGCGGCGGAAACAGACGCATCTTCAATTCCTTGATTTATTTGTTGTTTGATGATTAATTGCGTTGAAGTAATAACAGCATCAAGATTAGGTTTGATGGTGTGTTTAACATAACTATCAAGTTCTTGTTCTCCGGATTTGATATAGCTGATTGAACAATCAATATCTTGAGTTACCTCATTTTGCATAAGAATTTCCAGCTTTTGTCCGGAAGTTAAAGTTATTGTGTTTTCCATATTTTACTCCGTTATATTTTCAGATATTATAAATGAAGCTGATTTATTGACATCTTGCGGATAAAAAGTATGAACTTCTCCATTGGCAAAAGTTATTTTAATATCAACAAGATAATTGTTATCACAATTTAATCTTTGAGTATCTTCGGGTAAAAGACCAATATGAGCTTTGCCTTTTAGTGCATCATCGATAAAACCAAGTTTGGTTAATACAGTTTTTTTATCTGATTGATTTTTAACTTGCATCTTAAGAGATGATCCGCTTATATCGACGAATTCGTTGCCACATTTAAACTGAAAACGGATTGTAAAACTGTCTCCTTTTCTGACGGCAATATAATTGGGAGTTATTTTTCCTGACATTTATTATTCCTCCTGCTTTGCTTTTATAAACCAATTGACGGCATAGTTTTCCGGTGTTACGTGATTGCTTGCACCATAAACAGGATTTGCCGATGATGCCAAAAATTTAAATGTGCCGTATGGACCTGTTGAAGTATAATCGCCTCCATTACTACTTGAGGCGGAGTAACTAAAAGCTCCGGAGGCTTTTTTGGAACCTTGTTTTTGAAGAGTAAATTCTATTTGTCCTTCAATATCTGGAAGCCCTTCATCTTGTTTGGTATACAAATCCGGTGCTGAAGTATCGCCTAAACCGCGCAAAAACTTGTTACGGTAATCAGGAACGTTAAAAGTTGTGACACCATTACCGGAGCCAAATTTGCTTCCTATGACTTCAAATAAATCGGCATATTCAGAACGTAATAATTCCTGTCCGTTACATAATATCCAATTATCATGATTTTCTGTTTGCAATGATGCTTTGATATCGCCGATTTTAACAATGGAATTGATAAATTCTTTGGCGGTTTTGGTTGCTGTATCCAATTGTTCTCTATTGACGGCATCATCAGGAAGGGTTCCGTCAGCCACATTTGTAAGTTTGAAATTGCCGGCATTAAAATTTCCTTCCATTTTAGAAGTTCCGTTTTTTAAAAAACATTGACTTAGACCATCTGCAAAATTATCGTCTTCGGCATCCATATGATCGGTTACAATATCTATATCGTTTATTCTGTCATCTTCCCAACAATGAAGACGAGAAAATATTCCTTCACTATCAAACGGCATTTATTTTTCCTTTCTTTGATAAAAAAATCCCATTTATGCAAATGGGAGATATTAATGATAAAAAACTAAGCACTAGCCAAATCGTAGCGAACTCTTAGAAAGCCATCTTCGTCTTCTATGACGGCTTCGGGCTTAATTTCTTTTACTTCTTGAGCAATTAATCCTATTTGTGAAATATTGCTTCCTTTATAATTGAAGCAATATACCGTCAAACCGTTGTTTAATTTACCGACAGGATGAATATTTTCTTTTAATCTGCTGTCTGATGCCATAAATGCGGTTGCAGCACTTTGTGCGGCAGAATTAAGAAACTCATTTCCTGCAGCATATTGTGCGGCACTGTTGGCTGTTTTGTTTTGAGATATTCTGTTATTAGCCAAATTTCTTATTTTGTATTTATCCATTGCAATATCATAACCTGAATACGAATTTTGTAATGCTTGTAACAGTTGTTTGATATAGTTACTTTGAGCATTGTTGGAAAAATTACCAGCGTTAATTTGATCATTTAAGCTATTGGAATATGAATTTTGCCCTGATAAAACAGATTGATACGCAGCTTGATTAAGAGCGTTGTTTTGATTATTTTGCAAGTCAGTCATTGCTCTGGAATAAGCTTCTGAACCTACAGGAATCCCTTTGTTTGCCAAAGATGTCGCCAAATCAGATGTTTGGTTGGCAAATTGAGGCGATAACATATTTATATATGATTGATATGTTGCTGCTTCTGCACGTTTACGAGCATCATCCGATGAATTTACATTAAAAATATAGTTACCCATATTGCTGAGATTTGCCGAAGCATCTGATGCATATGATGTCAAATTTTTTAAGGTATTGTCATAAGCTGATGTATCGTAATTATTTAGAAAATTCAGTATATCTTTTTCTGATTTGAATAATGATGTTGATGCACTTCCGGCACCTAATGCTTTTCCTATTGCTTTACTCATATTATTTACTCCATTTGTTTTCTGTTTTTAAAAGTCCATAAAAATAACAATCCGCACCATCATCTCGATAGTTACGTAATAATCCTTCTTGTTGAAAACCAAGTTTTTTGATAAGTTTTATGCAAGGATAATTGTTTGTAGAAACTAAAATACTTATGCGTTCAACCTGCCAAAAATTAAAGGCAAACTCAAAAATCTTTTTTAAGTTTCGTCTGTTGCACCACCGTTTGTCCGTTGTATAAATTGTCCACCATAAATCTCGAAATGGTCTGATATTATGATATATTAAGCCTCCGATAAGTTTGCCTGATATATAAAAACCAAATGTATGAAACTCTTTATCTAACCAACGTCTATCAAATCCCAACCCCTTGCAAACCCATTCCGTTATTCTATTATCTTGATCATAAACCAAATTACAATATTCCTTCGGCAATTTCATAACGAACCCCCGTATCAAACCATTCTATCAAATTACCTCTTGTTTTGGTTTTAAATACTATACCGGCCTTAAAACCTGTTGCCGAATTTGCAATCCATTGTGATCGTATACTTCCTTTCAGGGTTTGCCATTTGGTTCCTATCGGATTATCTAAGGTTGACCATTTTGCTTCGTTCCACTTGGTTATTCCTGTAGATCCGAGATTTTCGATAAAAGTGTCCTTGCGATTTTCAAAATCCATATTGGTATAAATAACCAACTCATATTTTGTTGATGACTTGGTACGAGGATTAAGAAGCTGAATTTTTTTTAATCCGTTATGCCCCAGATTATTAAATGCCTGATGAACTTCACCATATATATGATGTCCGCCGTCAGAATAACCATCATCAAATAAATAGACGCCATAATCAGAACCGAAATATAATCTTCCTTCAAAAAGTTCCCAACAATGTGAACGAATATTGGTAAATCTGCACCAAGCACCACTGTTCATATTAATTACGTGTTGTTCATAGTGGCGAGCAACCGGAACATTGAATAATGCCAATCCGCCTTTGGGATAAATAATACCCTGCCATCCTTCCTTGTTTTTATTATTTGCAGTGCGTTCCAAAACCATTCCTCTTATTTTGTCGGAAAAAGAAATTGATGATGAACCGGCTTGATTTAAGGGCAATACGCGCGAAAGCGGAAGATATCCTTCTTCGGTAATAATAATTACATCACCCTGATAGGCTAGTGTACACTTAAAACCTATGGGTTTTGGAAGTTTATATCTTCCTTTCAGCTCCCAATCTGTCGGAGAATTAGGATTGGAACCGGAATATACTAAAGCCTCTCCTTCGGAGGTTAAAAAAACAGTAAGATCGTCTATTCCCTGCCCTCCGTCAAGTGTCCAACAACATACAGCAACAATATATCCGCCAAATCTGGTTACCTGACTTAAATCAAAACTGAATAATTCTCCGGATATATTGCCCCCTTCTGATGAATACCATACTGTGAGGCTGCCTTTTTCAATAAACCACAAAAATTGTTTTGAAACAGCTCCGGCAATAATTTTTTCAGCAATTAAATTCTCATTGGAAAACCCCCAATTTTCAAAAACATCTTCACCTTCTTCGTTGATATAAAAAACTTTCGGAATATCAACGCCGTTCATAAAAAAAAGTCTATCCTTGTACAGAACGGTTTGACAACGGCTGTTGCTAAATACTACCGTTTCATATTTTTTGGGATTTTTCTTTGATGATATGTTATAAGCAAAACCTCCTGAAACACCTATAAACCGGGAAAAACCGTATTTATTGTATGAAGCCAAAGTAAAAAACGGTTTTTCGGACTTTATATATTGAGAATATCCTTTACGTAATGCCACTTTGGTATCTTGCGGAATGTAATTGTCCATTATAATTGCATCACTTGCAGGCATAATATCCTGACTGTCTCTGACATTTAGTCCGCCATATGGTGACGGCAACGTGTAGTTTACGGATTTATTATTACGATTAGGACGGATTAACATTAATTATTTCTCCTGATGATAAAATGTTTGGATAAATATCGTTAAATTCGATGTCTTTAACTGCTAACGATGATGCATATTTTTTCTTCAGTTCTTTTTCGTATTCACTATATTCTTCCGAATAATCCATTCCGTTGCGTTTTAACCAACGCCATAAAATACCCAACTTAACCAGATATTCGTCAAAAACAGGAATATCAGAATTAGCCGTTATGGTATCTTTTTCCAAATATCCGCGTATCGGATCATAACAAATTGTATTACTTCGATATTGAAAAACTATTTTCAAATTATCTTGAGGAGCGCCAGAAAACTTTATCATTTTGTTTTGAAATTTGAATTTTAATCCGTTGTATGATGTATGAAAACAGTTTTCTTTCATCCAATCTTGCGGAGAAAGCGCGCCAATAATTTTTTCATTAGTATCCTTTATATAAATTGTATCATTTATGAGGCAATAAAAATCCGGACAAATATTTTCGATAAAATAGCTTTGACCGTTACCGGATGTGCGTAATATTCCTTCTTTGACAAGCTCGGGCCAATCGCCATAACGCAATAAACTATCAAGAGCTGATTTTGCTACGCTTAAAAATATGCTGTCTTGTTGTGAATATTTATTAAACAAATCTTCCGGACGTTTGGTGGCTGCCAAATCGGCAACTTCCTGACATATTTCCAAAATTGATTTCATCGATGTTTCCTTTTTAATTGAGTTAATTTGATTATACGTTCCTTTAAATCGGCAATTTGAGATTTGTAATCAGCTTCTATTTCCGAAAAATCGATTGCGTTTTTGATGCGTTTGCTGTTAGTGATAAATTGTTTAGCAAGGTTTACTTCAGCATTTAAATTTAAGTCTTTGGCGTGTTCTTCAGACATATTTGCCAAATCTTCAATCGAAAAAATACCTCGATATTTACAAGTTTCTATTTCGCTTGCGGTCAAAAATGCAAATTGCTCCAAAGGAGTTCCGTTTTCTGTTTTCTTTTTTGCCAAACTATAACGGGCATATTCAACAGGAAAACGCTCTATTTTATCTTGAGTTGCCGGCTGATCATAAATTTCGGTTGTATTATCTTTGATGCGAATTTCGCAATAGCAAACCGTTTTAAATTTTGGTATGCCGTTATTATCAACTTCAGAAGTTTTTATTGTTTTATCATAAAATCTTGCTATGACATTATCATCTTGCCGTGTTTTATGTTGTTCAATAAGTTTTTGATATGTTGAAAAATCCATTATTATTTCCTTATAAATGAAGAGAGGGCTTTAAAGCCCCCTCTGTTATTTTTTTTATGCTGTTATCTCATTAATCAAAACACCTTGCAGAGCGGCATTTGACATCGTCATATTACCTGCCCATCCGATAATACGATACATTGCATCCTGATTGATTGACAATCTGTCTCCGCCGATAACTTTCATGTTACGATCTTTGTGCGGACGTAAATACAGATAATCAGTATTGAGGAAATACATATGATTATCAGGACAATGTCCACCCTGCCCGCCATCATAAACGACATCGCACCCTTTAAATTTCAAACTTTGAAAACCGGCATCAGCCATTTTGGGGTCACTATAACGAGCAAGAGGTTGTAAAGCTTGTTCATAAATTGAATAAAGCTTATCATCGACAACTATCAAATCAGGTTTATCTGAGCCACGGGAACATTTTAGATACATCTCATCCATAGCTTGAAGGATGTTGCCTGAATTTAAATTTTGATGTGTTGCAGATTGATTGCGCCAAAACTCGTTGCCGGATGTTGCACGATTTATATTACCGACGGTTCCGGTTGTCGGATCATCGGCAACCAATAATTTTAGTCCGCCGATTGATTTTCCGTCTGCAGATGTTCCATCGCCATACATCGCAGCTGCAAGTTGATTGCTCATTGTCTTTTCAGCATTTTGAATACGCTTTTCCATCAACTCCATAACGCGTTCTTTGCCTGAATTTTTAAGCAAGTCTTCTCCGGAAACCGCCACCGGAACTGCAGCAAGTTTTATTGCGTATTCGGCTGCCGTAAATAACTGTTTGGGAGAATAGTTGATAGTATCATAACCGGAATACCAAACCATATCTCCTTCGCCGTATTCAAGTTCTTCTAATATTTTAGAACCGCCGGAAATAAGACGAATATTCTTTTTTTCTTTTAACTTTTTTAACAAAGCATTGTTTTTGGAAATATTATCGGCCAATTTGGCTGTGCGTGATGCTAAAGTAGTGGTAAATATTGAGTCATAAAGTTCATTTGCCATTATTATTTTCCTTTTTTGTAAAAATTAGTTATCGTCTTCAAGCTCGGCAAACCGCATCTCAAGTTCTTCTCGAAGCGTTAAATCTTTTGTATTGACAGGTGCTTTGCCTTTGAGGGTAAATGAAGCATCTTTGGATTTTTGAGCATTTTTGCTTTTTAGTTCGAGATTTTCTTTTGTTCTTTCCGCAATCAATTTTGCTCGAGTATTGCTATTTAACCAAACTGCCATTTCGTAAGCATCCGACAAATTTCCGGCAATTCCTTTATTTATAAGATCGTGCATATCAAGCACAACATCCCTGTAATATGGGTGTTTTAAGGCTCCTTTGTCGTCAACTTCTTCTATAAAATCATTTAGTTGTTTGGCTACAATATGTTCGCTCATTATGTCAGATAATTTATGCGATTGATTGAGGGGTGCCGAATATGAAAAATTGTTGGTAGAACCTATACCATAGGCCTTTGCCAACATTGAAATGGTATTTTGGGGATCTTTGGAAAGCATTGCGTCAACAGAAATAATGTTTTGCAACCATTCCTTGGGATTGTTAATACCATTTTTTTGCAGCTCATCTGCACGAGATGAAAAAATGTCATCTAACCATTTGTATTCACCTGTGCGTTTGAGCAATTCACCAAAACCTTTGTCCAATTCTGCTTCACGACTGTGCAAATAGCGTCGCCATTTGTCGGGAAGTTCGCAAAAAGTTTCGGCTAATTCTTTATCATAGCCTTTGGGGGCTTCCAGATAATCGTTTGCATCCTGAATAGAATTGTTATCCGGTAAATTTTCCGATTGAAGTGTTTCTTTGCTTGACTGCTTTTCTTCGGCCAGTTTGGCAAAATGTTCTAATTCTTCTCTTATTTCACTCATTCCATATCCTTTTTTTATATTGTTGAACCAGTTCGGCAAAAATTTCCTTTTGCTGAATTTTTTCTTTATTTTTTTGAATATTTTTGAAATATTGTTCAGAATAATCTGAACTTGATGCCAAATTATTGGCCTTTAAATAACGGTCAATTTCATAAACAGAATTTGCGACCGTTCCGTCCGGCAAAACTATATCTGCCGAAAAACTCTTACTGAAATATGTCATCTGATTAATCTTTAGATTTATTATAAATTTTTGACCAATCCGGTATTAATTGCGGCATCTTTACCGTCGGATTTTAATACGGCTTGAATATTCATCTCTTTTTCGGTTAAAAGATTTTTTGAATGTTCTTGTTGATGCTTTAATAATATTTCGGCTTTTTTTATTTCGTTTTGTTCTTTTTTTATTTCGTAATCTTGATCGTTATGTCTGTTTTGCAGTTGTAATGCCAAAAGTTGCATATCAGGTTCATCTGTAACAACATCAGGAGTTGCAAATTCTTGTGCAATTTTTTCAAAACAATTGGAAAGTATATTTTCATATTGACGAGCATTTGACATACTGTTTGCAATACTGTTTATCATTTGACGGTATAAATCCAAAAGAGCCGGCTGTTTGCTTACAACATCAAAAGCTTGTTCGATTATCGTATGGATTGCCGTTACAGCCTCTATATTTTGGTGAACAATATCGGCTTCGGAAAATGTTGTATCGGTTTCAATACCTAATATCATATCTCGCAATTTGTCTGTTTTTAATATATTTACGGCAAGAACAGCCTCCGGTGTATTTTGTTCTGATATCGGCAAAAATGATATAAGTTTTTCGGTGTCAAATTGCTCACAAATAATGTCGGCTTTAATCTTAAAAAGTTCAGCAATAAATCGATGCATATCATTTTGGCGATCTTGATTGCGAAGTGTCCCAAAACATGTTTTTTTGTTTATTGCCGTGGCCGTATCACCTATTGTTGATGTTCCTCGCATTATATCTGAAACGCCGGTTATTTCATAAATTGAGTTAATGATATCTTGGCGACGCTGAGCTAATGTTTGCAGGGCTGTAATATATTGATCGATAGGCATAAAATCGACAATGTTTTTTAGACCTCCTGCTGTTTTTAAGCGATCAAAATCAGAAATACTAACCAATGAAATATCTTTGTTTAAGATATTGGCAAGTTCGGGAAAAGCATTGTCATAACAACCGGATATTTTGATTGCTTTCATTGTTTTTTCCATACGATATGTTACTCCGTCGAGTTCATCTAATAGGGGCTTTATCTGAACATAATCGGGAACAGGTATTATACTGTCATTGGTACAACTTGCAAATAACGGCTTCGGTAACGGAAAAAAATCTTTTTGCGAACAACTTTTCTTTATGGTTTTTAGGATATGTTCCGGAGATGATTTACTGAGATAAATAACCTGACAATTTTCTTTATCCCATATTTCATATATTTCTATTGATTTATTCCCGTCAAAAGATGCTTCATCAAAAATTGGTGCAAATTCTTCTCCAAAAGATAAAATCGCTTCATTTGGAGACATATAATGTTTGATGGCAAACCATGTGCAATCCTCCCAAATTCCGACCTTTTCGGTGTCAGCTATAAAATTGACGGGATCTATATATTCGCTGTTAACTTGTTCATCAATTTTTATATCAAATTTTTTGCCATCTTCCTCTTCTATGGTGGTAAAGGTCGGTTTATAGCGTTCTATCAGCAAACCTATTCCTCCAAGCAAAAAATCATTACGAGCATATTTTATTGTGCTGTCAAAATCAAATTGTTCCAGATTCCAAATAAGAGCTTTTTCTATTATTCGACAAGCTAAATTATGAGATTTGTTATTTGATTTTTCTTTGCGCTCAATATAAGGTTTTGGCATTTTGAAATATAGAAAAGGTTTTAGTGTTTCAATTGAAGACCAAAAAATGTTTTGTTTATCTTTATGAATTTCACCACGGTAATATTTACGTATGTCTTTTATTAGTTTGTGATATTCACCATATATATTCTCTGCTCGGTTAATTTTTTGAAACCATTTTTCTATTATGGATTTTTGCTTAATTAATGTTGTTTTATTCATCTTCAAATACTCCTAAAATTGAACTTTCTCTTATGACAACAATGTCTTTGTCGGGAGTTGGAAGTTCATCAAAAATATGAAACAGAACTTTGTCACCGATTTTTACTGATGAAACATCTGATCCGATACTTTCAACCATACCGATATTGCGATTGTGATGATAATCATCAATTAGAATAATATGTGAGGAAGTTTTATCATCCTCTGGTGTCAGTCTTATAAAAACTCTATCTGCAATAGCTTTTAACATTTTTGTTTTCCTGTATTTAAATGTTGCAAATTTACCATCTGCTTTCGCGATGATGTTGTGAAAACATATCTTCAATACTTACGTTTCCGTTACCGAATGTTTTTGATTGTCCGATATCATAAACAGGTTCGGCAAAGGTTAAAACAAAAGCGTCCGCCTTGTCCGGCGAACGCCCTAATCTTTTTTTTATTTCATCTTTGCTTTCAAGTTGTAATCGGCCTTTGGAATCATATTTTTTATTTACGGAACAAAGATCATTTAATAAATCTTCATCCGGTGGAATTTGGACCGGTAATTCTTGATTTAACCATTCTCTTGCCATATCCCACATTTCTGCTCGACGGTTTACATAACGGTCTGTCAGTAAAGCTTGAGAACCAAAATTAACAGCACGAACTATACTGCGATATCCTCGAGAAATCAGAATATCATAAACTCCTCCGCCTATACCGCCGACATCAAGAAAAATTCGTGCCGGTGAAAAATCTTGAATAATTGCCTGACAATGATTGGCTATGGCAACAGTATCTTGTTTGGTTAGTATATCAAATTTAAAACATAAGCGACCTCTTCGAAAACAAAAAACCGTTTTGTCATCACCAAAACGAGCAATATCTAATCCTATAACCAGAGGGGAGGCTGAATTTGATATTTTGGCAATAAATGCCTTACGAACAGACAAAGCAGTAATTAATTTGGTCGAACCTTGAGATAAAGGAGTTCCCAGCCAAATATGAGAATAGTCTTCGGGGTTTTCATTTTTACATTTTTCGGCTTGATATTTCAGTTCTTCGGGACAAAACGGATTATCATAATAATTAACTTGTCGAATAAGTGTACGATTGTCCGGAGTTGTTGCCAATAATTCCCACAGGGCATCATTTTCTTCGTTGCGATTCATTGAAATCCAAATCTCTGATCCGTCTTTACGAATCGTCGGAGATAAAATGTTCCATGATTTTTTTGATATGGTTTGTCCTTCTTCTATCCAAGCTATATCAACACCTTCCAATGATTTTATTTTTTGAACATCTTGATCGCGTAGCCCTTTAAATATAAACTGAGTACCGGTTATTTTGTTTTCAATTTTGTTTTCTTTGATTTTGTAGTCTTTTAATTCATAAAATTTTATTCTGTCACATAATAAACGATATACGGAATCTTTAATGCTGTCTTGGACTTCTCGTATACAGGCTATTAACAGTTTTTCCATTCGTCCTTTTAATAATAAGCTATCGGCAAAAGCATATGATTTTCCGCCTCCTCGTCCCCCATAAAAAAACTTAATGCGTTTCTTTTCCGTAAGTAACGGGGCAAATATTTCAGGGATTTGGGCTGTTATAGTTTGATTGTTCATGGATAAAACTCCAATCTATTTAGATACGAATTCGACCAAGACTTTTTTAAATTCATCGCCAATGCACGTTTCTGAAGCATCTTGCCATGATGTCGGAAAATTATTCTTTAATATAAAATCTGCTTTGTGAAGGCGAACACATTGGTCAACAAGATATGCTTCACACTTTTTTTTGGCGCGCCTTATAAGTTCACTGAACTCTGGAATTTGTTGGTATGAATCCAATTCTCGGTTTGAAATACCCAAATAATCACAAAGCCCCGTTAAATGAAGCGGGGCTTGTTCGATAATCTCAATAATTTCACCTTTTTTGGGACTGTATATTTCTGATTTGAAATTCGCTCTTTCGGCAAAATAACATTCTATTTTATTTTCCATAGCAGATACTGACGGATATTTGACAGGTGTTGCCAAGCCCATTGTATTACTCCTTTGTATGATGATAGATTGATGATAATTTTAAAAACAAAAAAGTGAGGAAGCGATGTCTTGACCCACTTTCTCACCATACTTAGTTTTATACACTCACCCGACGGGGTTGTCAATCGGGGTAAAAAAAATTTTTTTTACCAAAACATAAAAACACGCCCAAGAATAGGAATTTCTAAGGCTATACTAAAAATAATATGTGTGGACAAACATCCGAATTTAATTTGATTAATTAAATTCAGAAACAGAAAAAATAATGCATAAGTTTCAACAAAATCCATATCTTTGGTCCTTTTTTTATTATACTTGGAAATTAGTATACCATTTTTTACAAAATGTAAAGTTTTAATTCTATTTTATTTTTTTTTCAATTTTTGCGTGTATGAGAATATTACCCTATCTAAACCTCGACATAAATCTACACGACACAAAAAATGAAAATAAGTCCTTTGTCTTTCACTCATTTTTTTAGGAGCTATGGGATTTTTTTCTTCGATACAAATTTGTCGAACTATCGGCCAAAATTCAGAAGGAACATTGCGAATCGCTTTTTGATAATTGTCCAACGATGTTAAAATTGCTCCGGATAGAGGTGTTTGTTTGGAATCTACTTTTGTATTTTGGACTAATCCTGAGTGCAAATTTGCTCTGTTTATAATAAAATAATCAAATGCGAGACGCATTCCATAATGCAACCTTTCATCGGCACAATAATCAGAATTTTCCAATTCAAGCCACCCTTTGGAATGCCATACCTCAAGTAACGATTGTTTATAGATTCGTCCGTCTTTTTTTATAAAGCCGTTTTTTATTGCTTTTTGTTTATCCGTATATTGCATACTCGCTCCCTTTTACAACACCTTTTATTGTAATATTACATTACTATCTTAATTTATGTCAATCTGAATAAACTTTTTTTTGAATTTCTGTTTACAAAATTGTAAAAATGCAATATTTATGATGTATAAATGTTTTATTGCGGAGAAAGCACATGGATAAACAACAACAGATTAGAGACTTTTTGGAAAATAAAATCAAAGAAAAAGGAATGAGCTTAAATTCATTATCCTTAAAATTAGGAAAAAATTCGACATATCTGTTTCACTTTATAAAAAGAAAATCGCCCAAACGTTTGGATGAAACTGCTCGCAGAAAGCTTGCTTTAATATTAGAGGTGTCTGAACAAGAATTGTGTGATTTTCCGCTACCTTCAAGCATTATACAAGATAAGTTCAGCACTATATCAAATTTGTTTAATTTCGGAAAAACAAATACAAGTGATATTGTAGCGATAGATGTGGTTGATATGGACGGCCCTAATAAAGGACGCTTTGAAAAAGTTAAAAACAACATCGTCGGGCAAGAATTTATGACCAGCGATGTTGTTAAAATGTATACGTCTTCCGATCCTCGCAATATAAAAATTATCAAAGTTTCCGGTGAAGCAATGGCCCCGACAATTAATCATGGCGATATTGTTTGGCTGGATATGTCGTACAGCACTCCGGTATCTGATGGTGTTTATATAATTAACACTGCAGGAGATGTCGTTATAAGACGCTTACAGATAAATCCTTTTGATAATTCAATAGAAGTTTCTGCCGACAACAAGGCTTATAAAGCCTTTAACATAACCGATTACAAAAGTTTGAATATTTGCGGAAAAGTTGTTTTTATATCCCGCAGAATGAGTTAATTTTATACCGCTTATCCACTACTATTGTAAAATAACAAAAATAATATTGAATACACTTTTTTATTGTATATTATATTGTTTATATACAATAGGAGCGTGTAATGAACAACGAAGTTTTTCATAATATCTTAAATGAATTATTCTTTTATTTTGAAAATAATATTTTTGTAAATGATGGAGTTTGGCCACGATCGGCTAATCTTATATTCGCTTTTTCCGATTATATTGAGAATATGCTTGATGAAGAAATATCTTTTTATATAAACAGCGAGAAAAAAGATGATATAGAAAATTTCAGACTTGTTGCCAGACAGGGAATTGAGTATTGGCTTAAACAAAATATGAAAACTTTAATGATATAAAAAAAATCTCCGATTTTTTAATAAAAACCGGAGATTTTTTTATTATATTTATTATTATTTTTTATTATTATTTTTTACCACCCATCAAACTAATTAATTCGGCAGGAAACATTGCAATTGTTTGAGATTGTGATGACGATATATCTTTCATTGTTTGCAAAGTTTTCAGCTGAATAGTTACGGGACTTTGTTCCAGTGTTTGGGCTGCTTCGAGCATTTTTTTGGCGGACTCGACTTCGCCTTGTGCTGCTATTATCATTGCACGGCGATTACGTTCTGCTTCGGCTTGTTTAGCCATAGCACGTTTCATATCTTCGGGCAGCTCGATTTCTTGAACATTAATAGCATCAATATCTACACCCCATTTTTCTGTTGCAATATCTACAATTGATTTGATTTCATCTCCGATGCGTTTGCGTTCTGAAAGAATTGTGTCTAAATCATTGGTTCCGACAACATCTTTTAATGCTGATTGGCTTTGTTGAACAACAGCCAAAACATAATTAGCTATTTCTACCACAGCTCTTTCAGGATCTTTAACTCTAAAATAAACTACGGCATTAATATTAACAGGAATATTATCTTTGGTCATAACTTCTTGTTTGGGAACATCAACAGTCATTATACGCATATCGATTTTTTGCATCGTTTGAATATATGGTATAAACCATCTTAAACCGGGATCACGAGTACTGGTATACCGTCCCAAGGTAAAGATGATGCCTTTCTCGTATTGCATCACAATCCTAAAACCCGGAATAACGATAAATATTATTAGAAAAAAAGCTAATGGAATCATAAATGCGGTTGTTTCGCTCATTGTCTATTTCCTTTCATTGTTGTACAGATTATTTTTTTGCGGCTCTATTTATACAATCAGTATAAATTTGCGATATTATTGACGGATACGCAATAATACCACAAACAATATTTTGTCCGGACTTTACAGCTTCAGGCATTTCCCAAGCCTTGTTTGCAAGCTTATATCTTGCCATATCAGCAAATAGTCTTGCCTCCATATATTCGCCAAATGTAGAATTTTTGATTATCGGTGATGTTTGAAAACGAGAAACCAATGATGCAAACAAATCTTTGTGTTCCGGCAAAACATAGCCCTCGCCTTTAATCAACATCTCAAAACTGTTTTTTGTAACGGGATTTTTCCAACCACCGCCAAACAAAATGATTGCATTAGGAAGTTTTATTTCGATTGGTATTAAGCTCAAAGCCTGAACGGCAATATATGCCGAAAAATATTCAAAAGTATGGACAACATCTTCAAAGTTTAATTTTTTACTTTCTATGTATGCAAAGATTTCATCTTTATGATAGTAGGCAGGATCTCCTGATTTTGGCAAACTGCATTCATAGTATTTGCGGCCGATATTAAAAAGATATTGCAATAAATCTTTATCAAGAGTTCCTTTTTTACCAAACATTCCGTCTTTATCAAAAGAATGATTCGTATGTTGCCTGATGTAATTGTCTACATATTCGTTAAAAGGTCCGGAATCAGCACTTATTTGAGCAACACCACCGAATACGACCGCAAAATTGGATGTATTTCCGCCGTTGTAGTATATCCCATCGCCTTCTGTTGCCGAGATATGAGCATTGTGAGGAGGAATCAAGGGGGCGCCTTCAAAACCTGCAAAGATAGCATCTGAACGAAAATCATAAACAACCGGTATTCCTGTCATATCTGCTAACATTTGTCCGGATCCCATTTGTACCGTGTATGGTGCCGTTCCCTCTGCACGAGCTTTTGACGGGGGATTGTGATCCAATGTTTTTCCGTGAAAACCTATTGCATCGATTTGTTTTTTATCGATATTATTTTTACGGCACATATCATTGATACATTCAGCAATTTGAGTAATATACTCATCATGTATTTGCTTAAAATCGGGATTTTTTTCAATTTCTTCTTTAGTTTTGTTGTATGATGACAGGCGCAAATTTTCTATTTTTTCTTGCATTTTTCTGTCATACGGCTTGGTATATGAGCATATGTCCGTCATTATATCGCCATCAAATTCTGTCATTATTAAATCTATAGCATCCATTGAATTGCCGGTCATATTACCGATTATTCTGTATTTAGTCATATATCATTCCTCAGTATTATACTGGAATAATATTATTTTAGATTGTTTTAATAAGCAATACAAATTTGAGAAAACATATCTGCCATTGGCTATTTTTTATTATGAGATATTTTTAATATTTTATTCGGATTTTCCGTAGTTGATTTTGTGAGTTGTCTTAAAGCTTTGTCATAATCTTTTGAATCAAAAAGCAGATTAACCAAATCCAGAGGATTATTACCATTCATAAGTTGTTGTGCAGCGATTTGATTGGCTACTTGTTGGACTATGGCATTACGAAAAGTATCCTGAGCTTGTGCTTTATCTTTATTTTGCTTACGGCGTTTGTAGTCAAAGTATTTGCGTTGGAATCTGGCAAATTCATAAACCGGACACCCTCCCGAATTATATCCTTCTAACTCAATATCACACATTTTTTCGTTTATCAAAGCAGATATCCCTCTTCCTTGAAAATCTCGGTATACCATCCAATCAAAAACAAGTTCGCTATCTATTGCTTCATCCACAATATACTCTTCTATTTGATTAAAACCGACAAACACAGTTCCATTTGATATGTTTTCAACCAGAATATTGTTTTCAAGATATTCTTTATCATAAAAATTTTTGGAACGATGTTTGGTTAACACGACGCTTAAGCAAAGCGCAACTAAGGCTAATTTTAACTCTTGATTGGTTTTATAGGCTATTTTGCGTGGATCTTTACACACCTCTATATCATTGAGAATTTTATGAGTACTGAAATGATTTAGCTGAGATATAATATCTAACTGGCGAGGAGAAAGAAAAATATCGGCTTCAACTTTTCGTTCAGATACATGATTGACAATTTTTTGGATTTCATCTTGTAATATTTGTGTTTTTTTATCCATTGCCAATACCTCTCGATTGCCTAAACTCAAGAGGATTATATCATAAAATTAAGCGGCTAACAACATATAATCCTTAATTATTGAATAAATCTGCTTTTTATTATGAATGATGCTATTTACAAGAAGTCAATAATATGTTAAAGTTCGTACATATTAAATAATAACGAGATAATCATGGATAAAGTATCGATAGTTTTACCTGTTTATAACTGCGAAAAATATGTTCGCCACACGATAGAATCTGTTCTTAATCAGGATTATAAAAATTGGGAGCTGATTGTTGTGAATGATGCTTCCACAGATAAGTCTTTGAATGAGATTTTGAAATATGCCGAAAAGGATGCACGTATAAAAGTTCATTCTTTGAAAACCAATAAAGGTGTTGCGGCTGCACGAAACGAAGCTATAAAGCATGCTGACGGAAGGTATATGGCTTTTATTGATGCGGATGATTTGTGGGCTAAAAACAAGCTGTCCAGTCAAATCGTGTTTATGAAAAAACATAATGCAGGGCTATCCCATACGTCTTATGCTCTTTTGACAGAAGATGGACAAGTTCGTGAACGAGGACAAGTTAATGTTGATGAATGTGTTGATATAAAACAATATATGAAAACAACTCAAATAGGTATGTCAACAGTAATGATTGACAGAGATAAAATTAAATATATTCATTTTCCTGACGACAGAGAACTTTGCGAAGATGCTCGTTTATGGATGAAATATATGCGAGAAGGTGAAAAATTTTATGGTTTGGATAAGATTTTGCTACTGTATCGTATGAGACAAAACCAATTAAGTCGTCGTAAAGATAAGATGGCTTGGCATGCGTTTAAAAGATATATGAGTGAAAAAAGTATTTCTCCTATTGAGCGAATTTCTTGTTATGCAACTTATGCCCGTAATGCCATAAAGAAATATACGCGCCCAAATACCGTCGATATGAACTATATAAAAAGTCAATTTAATTGTCGATAAATTGCTGTTCATATCTTGATATTATATTTTTACGTTTTTATTTTTCTTACAAATATAAAGCAAATGTGCGCTATACCCTTGTTGATCCAATCTTTCGCAAGTCAAAAAATGCCATTTAAGAAAAGCCTCATATCCCTCATCAGATAACTGTTCAACCCATTCCCTCATAGCATATGCAATTCCGTCTGTTGCAACATTCGTAATATATTTTGTATTGGTCTTAGCAAACAGTTTTTTAAAATCTTCTATATAAAAAGCATTAAAGACTTCTTCCGGAACATCTTTAAAACGCCCTTTATTATCCATTACCTCGCCAAGTCGCCCTGCTCCTTGATGACGCAATCCATAACCACTCATCAATGAAGCGCAAGGAAGATATGCAAACATACAAATTGCACCTTTTTTAGCAACTCTTACGGTTTCACTGATAGCCCTATTTTTATCTTTTTTATTAAACAAATGATACATAGGACCGAGATTTAATACCATATCAAAGGTTTTATCTTCAAACATGTTTAAGTCCAAAGCATCTCCAACCATGCAATTAAAATTTTTTAGTATTCTGCTTTTGGATTTCATAATTTCAACATTTTTAGGAGTAAGATCAACTGCTGTAACATCATATCCCATTTTGGCCAAAGCAATAGAATAACGCCCTGTAGCCGCTCCAATTTCCAATATTTTTGCATCTGGTTTTAAGAATTTTTGAATATACCGCATGGTTGTCAAATATTCCACGTTATGCCCTCTATCACTAACCAAGCGCTCATCTTCATCATATTCGGTATATTTATTTATAATTATATCTTTGTGCTTGTTCACGACCATTTTAATATCCTTTAATAAATTCATCTTCATTTTTTTATAATATATGAATACATTTCATTCACAAAAAACCATATAAACGTAAGATTAACATAAAAATTTGCTGGATACTATATTTAATTTGTTTTATCATCACGACAATATGAGCATGAAAAAAAAAGGAGATTGTTATGAAAAAAATTGCCGTAATCGGGGCTGGATTGGTCGGAGCAACATCTGTTTATTCAATGATGTTAAAAGAAATTGCAGATGAAATTGTGTTAATTGATATTGATGATAAACGATCTAATGCTGAGGTTTGGGATATTCGTCACGGATTTCCGGAAATAAGTAAAACCATTGTAAAAAAAGGTACCTATGCAGACTGTACTGATAGTGATGTTATTGTTATTACTGCCGGTGTGGCTCGCAAAGTCGGAGAAAGTCGCAACGATTTATTATTGAAAAATTCGAAGATTATGGAAGGAATTTGTTCTGAAATTAAAAATACCGGTACTAACGCTGTTGTTATTGTTGTTTCGAACCCTGTTGATGTATTAGCTAATCATGCAGCAAAATTTTTGCAACTTCCCAAAGGTCGGGTTTTTGGTACCGGTTGTACTCTTGATACATCTAGAATGGTTGCTCTTTTGGCCGATAAATTAAATAAGCCGACATCGAGTATAAATGCTCCGGTTGTAGGAGAACACGGCGATGAACAAATTGTTCTCTGGAATGAGGTTACTGTCGATGGTAAACCTGTAAACTTTTCTGATGATGAAAAACAAAAACTCGCCGAAGATGTTACGCGTGCCGGAATGACAATTATTGAGGGAAAAGGTAAAACTTATTATGGAATTGCCACTACGGTTTGTGCATTGGCTACAGCCGTTTTGCTTGACAGACCCGCGAAGTATGCTGTTTCTGTTCCTAATGAAAACGAAGAAAAAGCTTTAAGTATGCAATGCATAATTGCCAAAGATGGTATTATCGAAACTTTTCCATACAAATAGGAGTATAAAAATGGAAGATTTACAAAATAATTATAGTCCGCTGGGAACTTTATCGCCTTCCGTTACCTTGTCCTTGGCTGCTCGTGCAAAAGAGCTTAAAAAACAAGGACTGGATGTTTATTCTATGTCGGTCGGAGAACCTGATTTTGATACGCCCCAAGCAATTAAAGATGCTGCTATAGCTGCACTAAATGATGGAAAGGTCGGATATATTGCATCGAGCGGATTACCTGAATTGAAAAACGAAATTGTTAAAAAATTTGCTAATAACGGAATAAAAACAACCACCGACAATATCATTGTAACTACTGGCGCAAAACTGGCTCTGTTTGAGGCAATTACGTCATTGTGCGGAGTTGGTGATGAGGTTATTGTTTTAGCACCGTATTGGTTATCTTATCCCGAAATGATAAAAGCATCCGGTGCAAAAATGGTTGTTGTTGATACAAAAGCCGAAAATGATTTTGCACCGACTAAAGAGGAATTAGAAAATGCTATAACCGCAAATACAAAATTAATTATTGTTAATTCACCCAGTAATCCAACCGGAGCAGTATATTCAAAAGATGTTTTGCAGATGATTGCTGATTTGGCTGTAAAACATAATGTTATGGTTTTATCGGACGAGATTTATGAAAAACTCATTTATGACAACAATACAAAACATATCAGTATTGCTTCATTGAATGAAAAAATTGCAGATTTAACAATTACAATAAACGGATTTTCTAAAGCTTATGCCATGACCGGTTGGCGTTTAGGATACTTGGCAGCCCCGTTATGGTTAGCTAAAAGAATCTCAGCTTTGCAAAGTCATGCGACAAGTAATGCAACAACTTTTGTACAATATGCTGCGCTTGTTGCGTTGCAAGGAAAGGCTGATGCAGATGTTGATAATATGGTTAAAACATTTGCTCGTCGTCGAGAATTGCTGTGTAAATTGCTTAAAGATATTCCGCAAATCAGTTTTATTGAACCTAAAGGTGCATTTTATGTTATGTGTAATATCGCAAAAACAGGAAAACCTGCAAAAGATTTTGCTCAAGAATTGTTAGAACAAAATTTGTTGACGGTTATTCCTTGTGAATCTTTCGGTGCTTCGGAATATGTGCGTTTAAGTTATGCGTGTTCGGAAGAACAAATTATTGAGGCAATCAAACGCCTTAAAGACTTTTGCCAAAAACTGTAAATGTATAAAAAACGGCAATTTTTCATAATTGCCGTTTTTTTGTGATATCTACGATGTCAGCCAGATAAATCTTTAAATTTATTCTAAATTTATGGTTTACAATTTTTTCTTTATCGCAATATATTCATTATGTCTTCAACAATAAGTTCCGATTTTAAGCGATAGCGAGTATAAAGTTCATCTAAATTTGCTCTATCGGTAAATTCCTTAAATGAACCATAATTTAATACTTTCATTTCGCTTGAACCATAAAAACGAGCAATCTTCTCACCAAAACCGCCATCTAGTTCACCGTCTTCCAGAGTTATGACTAGTTGGTGGTCATTTTTCAAGTTTTCTAAACATTGTTTATCAATACCACTTAAATAACGAGGATTTATTAAGGTTGGTTTTATGTTGTGTTTGTTTAGTTCTTCAGCAACACCCTTACCTAATTTGAAGAAACTTCCTTCGGCGATAATTGCAACTTTAGTCCCTTGTTCTTCAATTTTATAAGTATTTAGCTTACTGTAATTCGTATCGACAGGTAAAAATGTATGTATCATTTCTTTAGGTTGGCGAATAATAACAGGGTGTTCGTTTTGTTCAACTGCCCAATCTAGCATAGCCATATATTCTTCAACCGTTGTCGGCGCAAGATATACCAAATTGGGAATATTACTGGTCATAGAAATATCAAATGAACACAAATGTGTCATATCAGCACCGGAAATTCCTCCCCAAGCAACCAAAATTACAGCAGGATTGTTATTTAGAGCCAAATCTTGTGATAGTTGGTCGTAAGTACGTTGAATAAATGAACTCATTACTAAATAAATCGGTTTTGCTCCACCTTTGGCTAATCCTGATGCAAAAGCAACAGCGTGTTCTTCGGCAATACCTACATCAATAAAATGTTTTCCTAAAGTTTTACGTCTTTCGGCATTTAGTCCGAAAACTCCGGGAGTTCCTGCATTTATGGCAACGATTGTATCATCTGTTTTGATTTTTTCTAAAATGTATTTATAGGTTAAATCATTGATATTTTCACCAGACATATTCCATTTTGGACTACCATCTTCAATATTAAAAGGAACATTCCAATGCCATGTTTCTTTGTTTTCTTCGGCTAGTTTATAACCTTTTCCTTTTAGTGTATGAATATGTAAAACAGTCGGTTTATCGGTATCCTTTACGGAAGATAGTGCTTTAATCAAATCTTGAGTAGAATTACCGTCTGCAACATAATGATATTCAAATCCTAAGGCTTTGAACATATTTAATTCGGTTGCGCCATTGGTCTCGCGCAGTAAACGTAAATTGGCATATAAACCACCTTGATTTTCGGCAATGGACATTTCGTTATCATTTATAATAATAATGATATTTGAATCCAAAACAGCCGCATTGTTAAAGCCCTCTAATGCTTCACCACCGGAAAGAGAACCATCGCCGATAACCGCTATAACATTATGTTTTTCGCCTTTCAAATCACGAGCCTTAGCAAGTCCGCAAGCCAAACTTACTGAAGTTGAGGTATGTCCGATTTTAAAAAAGTCATGTTCGCTTTCATCTTGGTTGGTATAACCGGAAATCTTTTTCATACCCTCATCAGTAATAAAACCTTCTTTTCTTCCAGTTAAAAGTTTGTGAGGATAGCATTGATGCGAAACATCCCATATAATTTTATCAGTCGGAGAATTAAACACATAGTGCAATGCGATTGCGGTTTCGACAATACCTAAATTGGGTCCGACGTGTCCGCCGATTATACTGTCGCGATTTAAAATAGCATCACGAATTTCGGTTGCAAGGATGTTTAATTGTTCGTTGTTTAATTTTTTTACATCTGCTGGTTTATTGATGTTTTGCAAAATTTCGTACATTTAGTTTTCCTTTTCGGTTTGATTGTGTTGTCTTGATTTTCGAATAAAAAAACTAAAAAAGTCAACAAATTTTTATAGAAATTAAATATTTTCTAATACAATGGTTTCAAACCGGTGATCCCAACGGGATTCTTCTTGCTCATAAGCTCGTTCCTCGCTAACTCGCTTCGGTCACTCGTTTTGTATTCTTTTTTTCGCCGTATCTCTCCGGCTCAAAAATTTAACAAAACTTCGCCTCTTGCGGTAAAAACAACCGGAGCATCGGTTATTTTTATCCTCGAGCCCATAATTACCAAGGTAATATAGCTTCGAAACCATGTTGGGATATATTACCAATACAAAAAAACCTCTCATAAAGAGAGGCTTTTTTTGTATTGGTGAGCCAGACTCTATGAAAACCGCACAAAAATCGGTAATTAATATCAACTTTTTCTTGGAGCATCGTTCTGAAATATTGGCGATGAAAGAGCAAGTACAATTAATAAGAAGTTTTCTTGCCGCTTAAAATGGGATGCGGACGGAAAGCATAAGGAGAAAAATTGTATTATTAAAGTAAAATACTTAATTATCAACCATTTTAATAACTTTTGGTTTGCACAATTTCAATACTCTGCTTGAATTCCATTTATAGCTACAGTATACTTATTCTAATATTTAATTTAATCAATATAGAAAACTTTAATGACCATGGAAGATTGTGCTATAAGCGTTGATTTTAATAATGAGGATAGTGTTTCAAATACTAATAATGATCCCCAAATATATAATGTGTTGGTAAAATTTGATCAAACAGCCGCATCTCTTTATATCGCAATGAAGCAATTATTACAACAAGATATTCCTTGTAAAAGTATGCTAGTTGCTCATTGTATGAGAGAAATACTGTCTCTTATAGCAAGGGGTGGTAGCTGGATGAAATTAATTAAAGAAGTAGCACAAAATTTAGATAATGAAAAAGTTCCTATTAAAAGCACATACTACGAAAATATTGAAAAATTAATATTAAGTTATAAAGAAAAGCACTCTCAAAAAAAAAGAATT
>JAZODJ010000030.1:0-37613 GCA_045597005.1 Alphaproteobacteria bacterium
CTAAATTACTCAATTAAAAAGAATTCTTATAGGTTCCTTTATATCAAATACTTCAGACTTAATATCATATCTATCCAAATATAATACTGTCTGCGTATCCTCTTATATATATCTTATTCACTATATCTTATAACTACCAACATCGTTAAATATACCTCACCGCGCTGGTGTGCTGATGTATAATGCAGCCAATCATAATTGTCAACAAGAAAATTTAAAAAAAATGTCTTTTTTTTCACATATTTTTTTACGTATTGAAAAATCTATATTTTTTATTTTTAATAACTTTGTGAATCAAAAAAATATTTGCTTTTATTTAACCAAAAAGCACATATAATGCCCTAAAATGTATCGACTCGAAAATTAGAAATCGAGTTTTGTAAAATATAGATAAGCGAGTCTTTAATGAGAGAAAGTTTTTATACTTGTGGCGGAAGCCACTTTTGGGAAGATGTATTCTTTTATCAAAAATGGAGAATTCAACGTAACCATGTAACGAAAAAGTGTCGATTGTTGGATAATTGGGATATCAGACGTCATGAGGGAAGCTTTGAGGAATGTAGAAGGGCTTTTGTTAAATATATAGAAGCATATGAAATTGCTCGCCAAAAAGGACATATGATTATTATGCTCCACTCACTGGGAGAATCGAAGAATATTTTTAAACCCCTTTGGCGCAGGGCATTAAAAAATGATTTTTTGGTTGCGGCAGTAAATTATCCTTCTACTCAAAAAGATTTGGCTTCACATATAAAGCAACTTCATTTCTTTTTGGATCATTTGGAAGATGTCCATACGGTATCGTTTGTAGCTCATGGTGCAGGATGTGCTGTTTTACAAGGACTTTTTGCCAAAAAAGCTGAATGGCAAAAACGTCTGAAATTGGGGCGCTCAGTTTTTGTTTCTCCTTATATATACGGAAGCAAATTATTTGCAAAATTACGTTCCAATCATATTACCGGATTTTTGGTCGGGCCGATGGGAGATGATTTGACGCCGGAAAAAATTGCAAAATTACCACCGCTAACTGCTATTGAAAATGGAATAGTTATAACTAAAAGACCGTTCTTTGAGAGATTCTTAAATCTTGTCACTTGGTCTTGGGAAACTAAAAAAACAAAAGAAGAAATCATTAATGATACAAAAGCTAAAGACTTGATTGAGGTAAAAAGACGCAAATGGCGTGTGTTTAAAGACAAAAAATTGTGTGACACAATAATTAAATTCTTAAAAAACGGAAGCTTCTAATTAAAAAATAAAGCCCTAGCAAGGGCTTTATTTTTTTAATTAAACAAATAGTCTATTTCAGCTTTATCAAATTCATGACCTTTTTCTGAAATGAATCTATGAGCTTTTTTAATTTCTTCTTTGTCATATATACCGTCAGGAATACCGTTTACTCGATGACGACTTTGTTGATAATACTTGCTAAAACCCCAAATTTCTTTTTCTTCTTTACTTTTGTCGATATTGTTTTCGACATCTTTTAAATTGTTAATATCTTTAACATCAGCATTTGGAGATAACTTCCTTTTACTTATCTTGTTATGAATACCGTCTGAGGTATAGGTTGTAACTTCGCCTTTGTCATTTATTTTGGTAACACTGGTTTCTAAATGACCATTAGCATGCATCCGCATTTTGCTGAATGTTACTTCGCCCTTGGCATTAACCTCTTTGATAACCATTTCACCGGTTTCGCTGTTCATTTCGACAATTTCGGGTGGAGCAACGTTATCAGATTTACCATAATTATGAGCATCTTTACCGATACGTTTTTCGGTTGCGGCTTTCAGTATTGCTACTTGCATATGCTTACGTTGTTCTCCGCTTAGACCTGCGTAAAGTTTTTTCATTTTTTCGGTGTCGATTGAACCGTTATCACGAATAACCTCATTGAGCAACTCGTTATTTGGTCTTATTTCATCATTATAGACATCAACCCTTTTACCATTTATTATTTTAGATTCTTTTGTTCTTACCAACGTTATATTTTCAGTTTTTATGGTTGTAACTTCTTTGCCGTTTTGAGTCTCGGTTGTGGTTATAACACCATTTTCAAGCGTATGTGTTCTACCTTTTTTGTCGGTGTAGGTTGTTTTGCCGTTTTCGGTTTTGCCTTCCTGCATTATTTTGTCTTTTTGCTTTTTATAGCTTGGACCGGAAGAAGCTCGTCTTAAACCTCGAGCAAAGCGGAAAGCCCCTCGACGCATTCTGTCGCCTAAAATTTCTCGCATCGGTTGCGCTGTTTTTAATGCCATGCCTTTGGTTGTTGATGCAGCCATTGTACCGATCGATGATCCGATTGCCGTAGAGCTGATTGAACTTGCAAATTCGCCGGCAAAACTTTTTGCCATTTTAAGAACTGCCCAAGCAAGCAAGAAAATAAATACTATTTTTATAAACACTTGCGTTGTTACGCCTAAATTTTTAGTAATTGCGGCATGATATTGACTGCCACCATGATTTACCCAACCGTCAATATTGAACATTGCTGAGAACTCTCCGCTAATACTTTTTAATTCCGGTAAAGACTCGCTAACCTCTGATAATGACGTTACCGTAGCTTGTAGTGTCCCTATGATAATTAAAACAACTACTGATATAAATAAAAAAGTAAAAGTTGAATTGAGAAACGTTTCCCAAACTTTTTTGCTATATTGCCGTGTTGATTTGAATGCAAAACATCCCACCGCGACAGGCAGTAATGCTACGGCGACACCCAACTGGAATACCGCATCAATCATTAAAAACGGCACACAAATAATAATCAGCATTGAAAGAGTCCAAAATGCGAATCCGACAAAAAGGAAACGAAAATATGGGAAAATAAAGAAACGTCGGTTTTCGCTTGACCAAGACTCACACATCAAAGAACTGCCTAAGGCTTTCATCTGTCTGACACGATTTTCCATCATTGTCATTGTTTTGATGATGGATACTCCCATATCAGGACTTAGGCTGTTTGTGTATTCGCGACTTATTAAAGGATAATCGCTATTCAAAATCTTTTTATCGGCTTTACAGGATTCACTTTCTGCACCGTCGGCTTCATTCAGGCAGTCGGTAAAAACTTGTTGAGCGGCATTTTGACCGGTTTTATATACGGGATAAATAAAGTTATTGAAAAAATTTCCGGCGCCGGTTTTGAGGATAACGACGACAAGCATAACTAAAAAACCTTGAATGATTATATTTTGCATAAAATCTTTTAAATCGCGGGTTTCTACGGAAGAAACAAACAACAACGTCTGTATAGCAAGCCAAATACCAAAGGCAACAACAACAACACGAACAACGGAATTAGAAAAAGTTGTGATTGCTTTTTCACCGATCGCGCTTACAGTGTTGAATACCAATGCAAACAGCGAACAAAAAGTACAACTTTCAACACGTTCGTATTTGCAATAGGGCTTACATTCATCGACACCATCACAACCTTTTTTCTTTGCAGATTCTTCCATTAAATATTCTGCTTGCATTTGAAATGTATTGGTTACACCACCATCTTCCGTAAAATAAATAGCGGGTTCATGTGAAGCAAAAGACTTTTGAGTAGTACAGCTAACAAATATCGCTATTAAAATTGCTATTAGACTTATGTTGAATCCTTTTCTCATAACACACCTCTACTTCTTTTTGCCAAAGGCGGATGAAATATTTTTGCCCAGATTTTTTGCGGCATTATATGCTTGTTTGCCCGTTCTGACAGGATGAGCAGCGGCTTTTAGACCTCCAACAACACCATCTTTAGCTTTTGTCAGACCACCTTTGACCAGACGACCTGTTTGATGAGCGACAATATCTTTGGCAAGGTCTGCCCCCGTTACCTTCATTGCCATTTTATGAGCGAATGATGTCATCATTGTTGCAGCGCTGTGCATTGGTGATGAATCGCCAAATACATTGTCCGGGAAAAATTTGTTAACCAAATCGGAAATTGTTCCCTGAACCATTTTGTAAAAATAGATTATAGCGAAAGCCATCATAATAAATGTCGGCGAAAACAGATAGAGTGTATTGTCAATTTCGGCTTTGAAAAGATCTTCTTGACTTTCAGCTACGGTTTCGGTTGCAAAGGCATCTATTTTGGCATAGATATCATCCACTCCATTAAGAGCTTCTGAAACCAAGTCCATTCCAAATTTTGTGGTTATGGCTAAGAAGGCAAAGGTCGCGGATGATTTGGCAATAATACTTATTGCTTTGAATAATTTGTCTTGTCCAAACCCGAAAGGCCATATTCCGAAAACAACTGGTATAGCAAGAACGGCAAAACCTATTTTGAACGATATATCAATAAAGTAGTATGACACGGCTAATGTCAACATAAAGCCTAATGCCCAAATTATGGCACCTTCGAGCCATAAGAATATGTTGAGAACATGGGCTATATCTATATCGAATATTTCAATTTTCCAAGCACCACCATTTTTTAATCCGGCATAACACATTACCATGTTACCTAAGACCATATTGTCGGCCGTTGTATTGGTAATTGCGCGCATTGCACCGAGAATCGAATTCATAATTGATTTTGGCATAATATTGGTGGGACCGGTATATTTGATTTCTTGAGGAATATCAACGACCAAACTATCATAATTATAGTCTCCGCTATATGAACCGCCAACATCAACTGATGAGTTTACACTTTGAATAGCCTCGCCGGCAGCAGCCCAACCGTTACCGACAGGAATGCGACATGTCCAATCTTTAGTCTCTGTTTTACATCCAAGAAATTTTTCTGCAGCTTTAGATACAACACGATTGTTACCATTACATTGATTGCATATATCGTTTAGAAATACAACTTCTCCCCCTAACAATGCCAGAGGATCAACCTGTTTGCCTGAAGGCCAACCGCCACCAGGGTTTTGTTTTGAAGCAAATACTTCAAAGTGGACGTGTTTATCAAAACCACTTTCAGTAATCTGTACTTTACCGCTAGCATCTCTTTTACCGCCACTTCCACCGGTACACCCGATTGGAACACCTTGTTTAATAGACATTCCACTACGCAGGCTGTTTTTGATTTTTAATGTTTCAGTGGCAGAACTCATATGATTGTATGATGTAACCCAATAGTAATCTCCGACTTTGCCATGATTGATTAATGCCACACGACCATATCCGCCTAATTCAGTGTAATATAATTGTCCGGGACCGGCAGCAATATATGGAATACACTCACTACCTTTGTTTAATCCGCCGACGTCTACACCTCGGTGACATGTTGAACCTTTGCCTCCTGTCGCAGACTTTGGACGGCAACCGGCACCAGATGATATGACTCCTCCTTGTACCCCCGGAATTAAAAGGTTGGGAATCGCTGTTTTTGCAAAATTTGCATCGTTTTCTTTGTTGGCTTCTTCGTTTTCGGCGATTTCTTCAGGTGTTAAATCATTTCCCGCACCTTCATTTATAACGGTTTCTTGTTTTGATGATTTTGTTGGAACTTGTGACATAATATTTTCAACAACTTTATCTACTTCTGCATAATCTTCATCTGTCAGTTCTTCCCAATCCTCTGTATAAAGAGCAACTTTTTCATGCCAAAACTGTTGTCCAATAATTGCTCCGACGGACATAATAGGACGAATAAAATATTGGCTTATTGCCGTAGTGCTAAGAGTAATGAAAACATACGCCAAACAAACCTTAAATAAAAACTTGAATAAGTCATTTAAAATGTTTGCGGTCTGAACTTGGGTAAATGAGGATACACTCTTTAAAGCCCAGAACATAATCCAAAGACCGGAACCTAATAGCAATAATGTTATTCCGGCTTTTTGAACCACCGGCAATCCTTTGTTAGCGGCGTGCAAAAATGCCGATGTAAGACGTTCTAATACTAGACAAGACCAACATCCGGCATTATAACGAGCTTTTAATTGAGCTGAAGTTGCACATTTTTGCATAACTTCATCTCTGACAGCTATACGTTCTTGCCTTTGTTTTTCAGCAAGTTCTTTATCTCCCATTTTTTCTGCAACAGCTTCAAGATTTTGGCTGGCAACATTGTATAATTCGCCTATTTCGGATTTTAGTCGGTTATAATTGTCTTCGGTTATATGACCGTCTTCTTTTAATTCGTTCAATTCAGCAATAGCGTCATCCATAGCGTCTTTTATATTGGTATCTCCGGGGCTGCCTTTTCCTTCAGTATAGCCTTTTATGGTGGTATACGAAGCGAGTTTTTCTATAGCTTTTCGTAGGTCTTTGGTATCATTTTCGCCGAGAGCTTCTCGTTCTTTTTCTGTTGCTTCGGTCTTAACCAGAATCCTTTCAGCTGTTTTGGATATATCTTTTGATTGAACATTGGAATAATGTTCTTCGGCTATTTTCCTTTTCTCATATACCGTATATGCAGCCGTTTTGTTTTTACGAAGTGCGACTATTTCCTCTTCACCGGTAAGTTGGTGTCCTGTCGCATCTGTTGAAACGAGTATTTCCGTATAACCTTCTTCTCTTATCCTTTCATTGGTATTCTTACCTACACATTCATACTTATCAACCTTAGGAGTACAATAATCATCATTTGAACATCCTTTATATTTTATACACTTTCTAGTTTCAATATCACACTTGGTATTACCACATATTATTTCTTTTGCAGATAAGTTCTGCGAAATGGACACACTCAATAAAGATGCAAATAACACAACCTTTATCGGCTTTAGCAATGATTTTATGTTTATATTTGCAAAAATCATAGTCCTTCTCCAGTCCTTATTACTTACGCCCTGCCCAGTTGTGAAGCTTAGCTCGCAAAGCATTTCCTTTTTTGGCTGCTTTGAGAACTTTGCCAACTAAATTCGCACTACTTTGCGGTACTAATGATGCCCCCCAAGAAACTACCATACCGAGACCACTCCAAATTGCTTTACCTACACCTTGAATAAACGCTTTGAGGTTGCGTTGGAAGTTGCTGTCTACTTTTGCACCAAGTAATGCTGAGGTAAGCTGTTGTGAAACGCCCATAGAACCATAAATCAAGAAGCCTATCATCAGCAAACACAAGAACCCAAGACTTATATCAGACATTGATGCTTCAAGATTTTCCGGATTGAATATCTCAGGGTTGTTGGCAACAAGGCTTATCATCGCATTGAGAACTAAGGCAACAATAATTGAAAAACACATCATAAATCCGGATGATGCAATAATCTGACGGAATCCGATGCCCGTCCATTTGCGGGTAGGACCAAAAGCATAAGCCAAAACAAATATCGGCAATAAAAGAATGATTATGCCCATTTGGAAAATGGAATCGACCAAATAGAAAACAAAACCTATTTTTACAACCCAGAAAAATGCATATAAGAGTAACCCCATTAATCTTGGCATAAAGCTATCAGTATTTTGCATTACGGTATTAGCTATATCTCCGCCTATTGTTAGATATCCGGTAAGAGCTGTTATCATACACTCCAGTGCATTTTTTATTCCTTCAGGGAACCCGCTTTCGCTAACCGCCACGGGACCGCTTATATCACATGCTAACTTAATTCCCTGCACATTTATCTCTGTTCCAAAAACCATTATTGTGGTAGGATTGGCTGCTAATTCTGTTGTATTGGATGAAGATGCAATCGCATTATTTAATATACTTATACCCAATTCAAGAAAAGCTAAGAACACAGGGAATACCAAAGTGTTTATCACAGATAGCAACATAGTACCGTTCGAAGCCAATAATCCACATATCAAACAAATGAAAGCTTTGCGCAAAATTTCGTTCCACACCTCACCTACATTGGTTTCGGTAACGGAACTTACAAACTTTAATAATCTTAAAGCTAGCCAAACTGAGAATCCGACCATCATCACTGCCATTGCACCTTTTGAAAAGTCGGAGTGCATCTTCATTACATTGCTACCCACCGCATCATAAATAAGATTGATGATAACACATCCTAAGCATGTTTGATCTGTTACATCCACACACAGTGATGCTTCACCATAAGCTTCTTGATTCTCACAAATTTGACCGGCTGTTATTTCGTCTTTCTTATCGGAACAAGATGCAAGAGCCGTAACCATTAAAATGATACAGAATATTTTCTTTAATAAGAGAGATATGTTTGTCAGTTGTTTCATTCAATATCTCCTAAATTACCGGGTTTATGACCTTGTTGTCCTTTTTCATCTGTTGAAACAGGAGCTTGTTGAGGTTTGTTTTGTGTTGATTGATCGGTTTTATTTTTATCCGTTGGCGTATCGTCTCCTTTTATCGTAACTTTATTCGGATTTGTATTTTGAGATGCATTTTGCTCCATATTTTGTTTTGTGTTTTGTGTTGATGGAGTATTTTGCTTTGTTTTTTCACTTTCAAGAGTAGTATTTCCTCTGATAACCACCGGTTTAGCTTTGCCGTCACCAAACATCTCTTGTTTTGCGCTTTCTGTTTGTTGTTGCATCTTTTCGTTGCGTTCGTTTTCTTTGCGTTGATAGCGTTTACCAAATATCAATTTACGAGTCCATTTTAATTTGAGACGATTTCCGGCAAAATCTATTGTTTTTCTGACACCGCTTTCTACTTTTTCTTCTGCCCAATCACCAATTGCCTCACGAGTTGGCGCTGTAAGTTTTGAGGCTGTGCCTTTTATTGCTGAAGCTCCCATAGTAGCAATCGACGGTGCTGCCGCTTTCATTCCACCACTGGCAAAACGATTGGTAAATTCAGAAACTTTTGCCATCATCAAAAAGCCCATTATATTAGCAAACATAAACAATAAAAATCCTACACTCCAAATGTTTACTATTTTTTTGAGGGTTTCGGTATCTATTTTGTCTAATGCCGTGACAAGAGTTTCCAATCCTGCTGTTTCCCCAATATCGCCATTGGTGTTCATATCAACAGCCGTACTTATCAAACCAATGTTTATTTTTACTACCATTCCCATCATCATAAAGGTAAACACGCTGTTTAAAAACATCTTGAAACCTGTCGAGGTATATTTAGATGTTATTTTGAATGGCCAACTTGCTATCAAAAATGGGAGCAATGCACCAACTATACCTAATTGGACAACAGCATCAAACAAATAAAAGACAAAAGCAATACTTAATAAAAAGCCAAAAACAGAAAAGCACAAACCATATATCATACAGCCCCAACCAAGCCCCCAGGTACCCCCTGTGCCATCACCTAAAATAAAGAAAATATATTTTTTGCCTAAACACCATAATGAGCTACCGATTGATTGAAGTAATGAATAATTGAGATTAACCATATAGGATAATTGCTCAAGTTGAGAATATAAGACAATATTATAATATTGATTATCAAGATTACGAACATAATCACTTTGAAGTTCGCCTTGAATCGCTTGTATGTTTTCTAAATTTCCGCTCATAAGTGCAGTATACACATCTTCACCAAAACGATACTCTGTTGATGATATACCTAAAAATGCTTGACTGAATATTAATCCGGCATTGAGAAGCGGAGCTATAATGTAATCAAAAACATTATTGAAATAAATTAGTGCAAAATAAGCAATTACAAATTTGTAGCTTTGTTTCAGCATTTCGGTAATATATTTGGCGGCATCTTGTTTGGAAAGAGAGCTGACAAAAATTAATGTTTTCATTGCAATCCATATTGCCAACCCCAAAGCCATGATAATCGCAAATGACGGGGCCAATTTTGAATATGACAAAACAGTAATATTATCACTCACTTTGAACACGACACCAAGCATTGAACAAAATGTGCATTTACGACTGTTATATAATGAAACAGGAACTACAGGACACGAACCTTTTCCATCCGCATTTATGGCGGCATTTACGATAGCAACGTCTCCGACAACTTTTATACAATAATATTTTGCTTCACCTTTGGCTGTTTGAGCTAAATAACAGTCTTTATCTTTTATTTCTTTAACTGTTTGACCTTTTGTCACATTATGTTTATTAGTGGCTGTATGTGTTGTTAAGCCTCCTTCTGCTGCTACTGTATAACCGTTTTTTTCGTATGATGCCTGTTCATTTTTATCGACACAGACATATTTAGTAGTGACAGTTTTAATCCATCCGTCATTAGCTACAGCAGAGATACTACCAACAACCCCTCCCAGAGCTCCTCCAACTATTGAATATTTAGCGCCATGGTATTCAATATTTAACAGTGTATTACCTAAAGAACGCCAAAAATTTGCATCTTCTTCTTTTTTCATACAAACACGGTATGCTATATTACATTTGGATGTTCCACAGTCGACAACATTAACATCCTTCATACTTTCGCCATATTTTTTCTTAAATTCACCCAAACTACTTGAATTTAAGTTTTTTTCTAAAAACTTATGGCTATCTTGAACTTCTATACCTTGTATAATTTGGGCATACGAAAACGAAGCTACGGATAAAAGTAGTCCTATAAGCGATACAAATAAAAATTTATTCTTCGTTTTCGTCATCCTGTTTATCCTTAACATAAGGATTACCTAGAATAATCCGTGCTATCACAAGCATTGTAACAACCATTAACAATGCCAATAACAGTGCTGTTTTTCCGGAAAGAAACACAAACAAATCCGTAACATACACCATGCTAAAAACTATTATAAGTGCGAAACTGACTAAAAAGGCCTTTATCATTGTTTGCAAATCCTTCCTATGGTACCATAGCTTATTGTAACACATAAATTACTTATAAAGTGTTACAGTTTTTTGATTTTTTTATAAAAAAATGTTTAAAAAAATCACAAAATTTTGTACACAAATTGTCTTTTTTTGTACTATTTTCTTGATTATTGCGCCTTTTGAACTAATATCAAAGTAAATATTTAACTTTTGATAAGAGGTAATCTACAATGGAAGAAATTATTTTCCCGAATCAAATCAGAATGTACCGTCGCTTGAGAGGGCGTTCTATGCAAGAACTGGCAGATCATCTTGGCGTTTCTTTATCGGCAATATCAAAAATTGAAAAAGGTTATCGTCGTGTTGATCAGGAACAACTTGTCAGAGTTGCCGAATTTTTAGATTGCCCTTTGCAAGATTTGTTTGTTAATGAACAAAACTCTCAACAAGAAATTGTTTTGGCATGGCGTCGTGAACAAGAAAGACGTAATAAGATTAATGAAAAAAGCGGCTTGAAAACATTGGGCGCAGGATTACGTCAAATCAGAAATGAAAAAAATCTTACCCTTATCGAAGTTGCAGAAAGTGCCGATATGACTTTGTCTGTATATCATCGTATTGAGATGGGACAAAGAGAAGTTTCCGACAAAGAAATGAAAAATATTGCAAAAGCGTTGAAAATGCCGGTTGATGAACTTAGACAACAAATCAAAGATTTGGATGAAAACGGATTTTTGGAAGAAATTATTCAGCGTAATGATGCTAAATATAAATTGTTGTCAACTCCTCGCGGTGCAATTGCATCATTTGGAACAGGGGCAATTGAAAATGTTCAGATTTCAGTGTTTGGTGTAGCCGGTAAAAATGGCGATATCATTATTGATGTTGACGAAGAAGTTAAAAAGGTCGATTGCCCGATATCTTTACAAAACAAAAAAGATGCATATGCGGTTAATTTATGTACCAGACGTTTAGGAAATTTATTGCCGGCAAGAGCAATTTTATTCGTAGATCCTCAAGAACCGGTGAGCGTCGGTGATATTGCAGTGTATTATACAGAAAATCATTCTGCAAAAATTATTTCTGTGAGAGAAAACGAATCAGGTCAGCTATATGGTGTCAGATGGAACCCGGAAGAAAAAACTCTATTAACCGATGATGACTTGCAAAACCTTCATCGAGTTGTGTTTATCAGCTTATAGTACAAAAAACCGCCATTTGATGGCGGTTTTTTTTATTATTTATAGCGGAGGGATATTAAGTTGAACAATATCTCCCGGACGTATTTTGGTATTTGCATATCGCATATTTCCGGTTTCTATCATAAATCGCTGGCGTCCTGTCATCTGAGCAGCCAGATCATAAAAATCTTTTGCAGACATATCTTGTCTTTGCGGATTCATAATGTATAAAACGCATCCCTGCCCTCTTTCTGCAACTCCACAACGAGCGCGGCCTCTCGGAACTTCGTTGTTAACAACAACACCTTGAAGACCATTACGAACAACTCTTGATTCCGCAAATAAAAATTTGCCGGCGACAATCCCCATAAAAAGACACAAAACAGATATGAGTGATAACATTTTAACGCTAAGCCATGCGGGATTTGATTCTGTATCCTCACGTCCATAAACCTCTCTTTGATAATCTTGTTCATCTAAATACTGAGGATAACCATTGTTTTCTGAAAAAGAGGAAGTATTAACCTCTCTGCTAGGTACAGAAGAAGATTTATCATCAAGATAATTGTCAATATCCGAAAAATCGGCTTGAGATTGCTTCGATACTGAGGGCTTGGAACCAAAAGGATTTGCCATCGCACTTGGCGGTGTTGGCGATGAAACAGGAGCGGTCCGATTTATCGGTCTTTTAATTTTTTTTAACTGAGGACGTCCGGTAGGTGTTTGGTTATCCATTATCTTATCCTTACATGTTATTCTCTAATGTTTTACTTGTTTTTAATGTTTTAATAATCCTTGGAACAACCATTATTACGGTTTCGGATAAAGGTGAATTTTTCGCAAAAACATTATTGGGCAATCCTATAATGAGGAAATTTTCACCTAATTTGCTTCTTATTGAAAACTGTGAAATTTCACCATTACTGTTTTCTAAAGTTATATTTGAATATATTTTATCATTTTGTTCAAAAGATGCCTTTGCCAAAACAGATAAATCTGCAAGCATCGAATCGCGCGGAATACATTTACCAATATCAAAACGAGAGAACCAAAGATTGGGAACAACAAATTTTCCTTCGCCTACACTTTCTACACGAGCCTGCCCACTCAAAAAAGCCGTTAATGATGCAATATTTATGTCGTTTGAGGTTGTAAGAATACGTCCTAAAACACCACTTTTGGTACTTTTTATTGAACCAAAATCAAATGTTTGCATTATTTGTTGCCATTCCACCCCTTTTTCGGAATATGGATAAAGATTGAATACCTTAACATCATATGCCAGAAGCACAGGATTTTCTTCAAAATAGCTGATAAGATTTAAAACTTGATTTTTTAGTTCATAATCAGCATCAAAGGTTACTGTGTAATCATCAAAATCCGCTGTGAAATCTGTAATACCGGCACCGCGCAAAACATCTAAAACAGCCAGCATAATAGTTTTAGACTTTGGAATAAACAAACTGAAGTTTGCTTTGCGCGAAATTCTTAAGGTCTTATTGACTGAATTGTAAGTATAATAAATTTCAGCGGCATCAGCAATCATATTAACAACGTCAGTAAAATCACCTCGCAAATTTTCTGCTGAAATACTTGCGTATGGGGCATCTTTGGCAACTAATTTTAAGCCAGCCTCTTTAGTTAATTTTAACAGAGCTTTTTCAGCCGACATTGTACCAAAAGAAAATCCGTTAACCTCGAATCGTGGCAAACTATCATTTTGACCATTTTTAACCAAATTAAAAGCTTTCAAATTATATGGCACGCTTGAAATCATTTGTTGGGTTTCCCAATTTACAAAACAACGTAGCGGAGTTTCTAAATCCAGGCTGTTGGCTCCTTGCGGCGTACGAATTTCAGAATAAAAAGGCGTCTCAACTACTGCACTAAAATCTTGTTTTTCACTCTCTATTACAGGAAAAGATGCTGCATTGTTTTTATTTTGCGGCATTGTGGCTGTATTTTCAGGGCTCATTGTCTCGGGGGTATTAACCGCTTGTCCTTCCCCCGAAGAGGCTTCCAAATATCTGTTTAAGCTATCAACAAAGCTGCAAGAAGTCAAAAAAATGCAACTTAATATCAATGTTATATGTAAATTTATTCTTGTTGTCATAACTTATCCCTGTGGCTTTTGTTGGTTTATAGACCGATTGTCTGATTGCATTTGTTGTTTTGGAGCTTCAGGACGCTTAATATCCGGAGATGAAGTATTTTTTTCTTGTTCTGTGAAATTAGGTTTGATGTTATTTTGTTGCATAAGTTTATTAACAACATCATCCATTGACATTCCTGCACCGGCTGTCGGATCTTCTGACTTATCAATATCCCCTAATGCAGCTTTCATTTTTTTCAGCTCATTTTTATCCTGTTTTATCATCTCCGGTGTTGCATTATGTTTAAGTTCATATTTAAATTCACTCAAATTCTTCTTTAAAGCATTTAATCCACCAGCAATTTTTTTATCGACATAACCATACAAATCCGGATGTGAAATTATATAATCTCCGGTTTCGCTGATTTCTTCCAAGACATCTAAAATGTAGGCATAGTGCTTATATTCTTCTATTGCAATATTGCCGTTTCTGACACAACGCGCTGCTATGCGTGATATTGTCATATCATAATATTCTTTAAGCAAAACATAATTGTCGACATACCAAGTATCTCCACCGGCTCCCTTGCCAGAATTGAAAGTTTTGTTTTGCTCCATAATATTAGCTCCGCTTGATAGTTGTTTTATTTTAATTTAGTGTAGCATTTAACTAATGTAAATTATTATTTTAATCTTTTAGAATACTATTTTGATATGGATCACTCATTTCATCGTAATCATTATCATTGTATATCTGTGGTTCCTTTTTTATTTCGATAGGACAACCACCATATATGATAGGTGCATCTCCGGAAGCCTGTTCCTGCGAATACAAATCAGCACTGTAAATATAGCTGTTTTCGCCAATTGCTTCAACTTCTGAGTAATCTCCATTTTCATCTTCTTCTACATATACCCATTCCCAATCTTGGTCTTCTTGATTGTCATTATCTGTTGTTAATTTTTTTGAATTATCAAAACCCCAATCCTCAGTCTCAGAAGCAATTGTTTCTTCTGCAGAAAAGTCACTCCAACCGTTAGAAAAAACATCATTTGCGGTTTCCGAATCTGATAATATTGTTATCGGCTCATCGTTGATTTTTTCTTCAACAATATTGTATTCTTGTTTTGTATTTTCATCTGCATATTTACTTTCAAAAAGAGAAATATCATCAACACTTTCGGATACTGAGGGAAGATCGTCTATAGAAAAATCATCTTCCGATTTAGGGATAAAACTGTCTTGCTGCGATATTTCTACATCAACCTGAGCTACCTTATTTTTATTCTTTTTCTTCTTTTTTCTTTTCTTTTTGGGAGCAGGTGTTACATCTGACACAAATTCTAAAACATCTTCACCTGTAGTCTTTTCATTATTATCAACTAAATCCTTAATCTCATCGATTTCGCTTTCAATTTCTTGAGTAATGTCTGCTTCTGAAGTTGTGTTCTCAACATCTTGAACAGCATAATTTTCAAAATATGCTGATGCATCATCCGTCTCTGACGTCCCAGTTAAATACTCGGATGTTTCAGAGTTATCATCATCTTCAGAAACAACAGCCTCTTTAATGACAGTGTTTGTCTGTTGAGGCATAACGTATACCGGTTGCGGTACCGGATGGATGCTTTTGATTGCTTCCGCTATCGCTTCTGCTATTTCTTTATTTTGTTGGCTATGTACTTTGCTATATATTTCGCTTTGAGCTTCAATAGTTTTGGTAATAACCTTTTCAAGATTCTGCTCGTTTGTTGCTTGCAAAGAGGCTATTTTATCAATCAATAACATCATCTGTGAAGAGTTATCAACTGTGTTTATTTGAATATTATTGGCATTATTATTTGCTTGATTTGCAGATGTATTGTTTTGTTGCAAATTAGCCGTCATTATGGTTTTTATTATATTTTCCTGTGACTGCGATATAATTTTTGCTAATCGCTCATCGTCAATATCGGAGCGTGGGACAATCGTATTTGCCTGCAAATTACTTAAGCTTTTTATTATTTCATTTTGTGATTTTTCAAACACTTGAATGAGTTGTATATTATCATTTGCCTTATTTGTTGACAATTCCTCAACTTTATCCAATCGTAAATTGATTTGTTTTTGCCCGTCTAAAACAATTTGGATTAATTCCTGAGTAGAATTTCCTTCGGCTTCGGCAGATGATTTACTTTGCAATAACTTGCTGAGGGTTGTTCCCAAAGCTGTTTGACTTTGAGATATTATTTCATATAGATTTTTTAGTTTTTCTTGTTGTTCATCTTTATCTTCTTTTAATAATTTGGCTAACAACAATTGTGTTTTATTTAAGTCCGATGAAACTTTTTCCAGTCCTTCTTTTTGAATAACTGATTGCTGTTGCATCAACCCTCCTATTATTTTTGCAAACTCTCCGGCAAAATCTTTATCCATTGATAACTTGGCAGGAGTGTTATTCGCCGGCACATTAATTTGTGGGGTTTGAGTTTGGGCTTTAGCCAAAGCATTTGCTAAAATTTGGGCTTGTTGATTAGCATCATCATTTAATGAAACGGATGATATTGACGGAATTGACTTCTCTACCCCTGCCTTTTCTGCAAGGTCATCAACATAATCCTGAAGCATACTACCTCCGGGAAGAGATGAAAACATGCCTCGTATATTTGGCGATAATTCCAAAAGCATTTTATCAAATGCTTCTTTTCTTTCAGGCGAAAATATATGCATTTGACGATAGATATTTAAATAACGCTGAGCAACCACAAAAGGATCTTCTTCTCCTTTGCGCATTGCTTTACGACGTGCTTCTGTATCTATATCTGCAACCATTTTTCTTTTTTAGTTAAACTTTATCCATACTATCTTACTGTATATAAATCTTGTAAATTTAGAGTTAACAACTAACAAAAAAGAGGTCTTAGACCTCCTTTTAAGTAATTTCTGTAACTGCACGAAGATTGCCGTCTCTGTTAATTTGAACAACTCTTAATTTTTGACGCATTTCTTCAATTGTCTTTTTTCTGTCAATAGTCGGATATGTATGCAAAATCCTATCTGTAAATGCTTGATATGCAGCCTCGGAATTTTCGGCGTGAATTGTCGCCAAGCAGTTATCGTGACCAGACCCCATCAATTCCCATATAGCTCCGGCGTTACCGGTGGATATTTCCCCACCGATAATTGCATCAGGAGTAAAACGAACAACTAAGTCAATGACTTTAGCATAGGTTAAAGCGTTAGTTTGCTCAGTACGAGACAAAGTAATGTGAACCCTATTTTTATGGGGGACGATAAGTTCTCTGGTATCTTCGATGGTTAAAATACGTTTGTTGATGTCTAAAATTTTTAACAAGTTGTTTAAGAATGTGGTTTTACCGGTTGATGTAGCTCCTGATACTAAAATGTGATCGCCACGCTTTATACTTAATAACAAACGCTCGTATGGGTCTTCCGGTTCTTTAATATCTTTAAGAGGATTTATTTTGTGAAGCTTTCCTCCTTGCATTAATCCATAATCACCTAATCCGAAGGCAACATCTTCCGAGTGTACACGAATCGTTAGAGCTATCCCTCCGGTTAAATCCTCATTATCATACATAACATTTTTACCGCAAATAGCAGAAAAACGATGTTCACCCGGAATAGTAGCATATACCACAGGATTTCCTTGAACGGGATCAAAAGGTAATTCGTAAGTATTGGCTATAATATACAACAAATCAGTCAAATATTCTTTGCTAAGCTTTTCATCTTTATAAACAGCCCAAGGATAGGCTCTTTTACCTCGCAATCGAAGCCACACCTCTCCGGCATGATTGATAGCAACTTCTTCAATACCATCTTGTTCGTACCAGTAAGCTAACGGTCTTAAAATTGATTCAAGTACTGTAAAACTCATCTCATAATTACTCCCTAAAATAGTGCCGGTATACTGTCGCTACTTGAAGACGTTCCGGAAGTTGTTGTATTTGTTACCGGCGGAGTAGTGCCGGACGCCGGAATCGTTCCTCCGGTCGGAGGAGGTGGCGGTGCTATTGTGTTAGCTGTTTTCTTAGGTGCGGTATCAACAATTAATGGTTGTGTTCCAGGACCGGCAGCCTCAACAGAAACTTCTTCCGGATCATATACTACAGATCCACCGGAAGCTTTTGCAACTTCTTCACGTTTACGTTGATCATTACTTTGACCTGTTTTAACATCGTCAATTAAAATTTCAGGTTTCTGGAATTTTTGAGATTCTTCATTGTCTCTTTCAACGTTTCTCAACCACAAATCTGTATTCGGATAGACAATAATTCTGGTACCTGCCGGTATATATGTCATTGCCTTTACATCTGTTTTGTCTGCCAATATATCGTCAAACAGACTTTCCATGTCGTTCAAGAAATTTTGTCTGGCATCATTAGCCGCTTGTTGCTTAGAAGTTTCAATATCTCCGGCAGCATCATCAGCAGATGCAATAAAATATGAAGCTGCTGATGTCAAAACTGTTGTTACAACAGGCATTGTGTATTTTTTGAACAGTTGTTGATCAACATAACCCAACGCACCTGCTCGTCCTTGAGCATCTGCTGTTTGTCCCGTAAATATGAATATTGAACCATCCGGACGTATTAGACGTTCCCAGCTTATTTGAACTCTTGCTGATTCTGATGTAGCTTCTGCTGCAGCTGTAATAGATCCGAATGAACCTATTAATCTTGAACCGGCAGGGATGATTATATTTCTTCCTTCTTCAGCGTAGACATTACGTTCTACATATGCAGTAATAGGTGCAGGATTGTTGGTATCAATAGCTCTGGCTATAACTGCAGGAATAGGCTTGTCAGAAAAAATCATTTCACTCATATCAACACGCCATGATGAAATTGACTTTGGTATTCCTTGTTCAGACCAATCCTTTTGATATCCGTCAAAAGCCTCTTTTCTGACGCCGGAACTTATTTTGCCAACACTTATGTTTTGACGACGTTCTTGCATTGCAGCATTCAAAGCCGCTTGACGAGTAGGATCATATCTTTCGCCAGGACCATATCCCCCGCCCGGACCTAAATTGCCGGCAGGGCCTGTTCCGACACCATAAGCTCCTCCGGGACCGAATGTTCCGGCAGGTACAAACACGCCTTTATCTTTTATTTCATCTTCATCATCAATATCTGCCAGCTCTTCCGTTCCTATCAAATTGCCTTCATCATCGATTATTAAACCATCAGGCATACGATAACCTATTATATTTCCGTTTTCATCGACAACAGTGTCATTTTCTAAAATATCACCGAGATATTCACCATCAGGTGTCAGAGCAATACCCAAAGATTTGTAATATTTTTTATCTTCAAGCAACTTTAGAGCCGGTGATGTATCGTCTTTGATTTCCGGTCGATCACTTGAAATATTAAAAATGGAATCTTTATCAAACCAATCAGACTTATCATCGGAAATACTTTTATTCTCATCATCGATATTTGTTTCACTTTCATCTTTTACCGATTTATTTTGCTCTAATTCTTTTCCGTCTAATCCAACAGGTTTACCGTCAGGACCTACTTTTCCTATAATATTTCCATCAGCATCTACCAAATTACCATTTTCATCAAGATATCCTATGAGATTGCCGTTTTCGTCATAAACGGCTTGACGTTTTGATAACAGCGAAAAACTGTAAAACTGTAAAGAATATGCCGTGGCAATAGCCTCATCCTTGTCATTTTTAATTGTTCCGTCTTGTGATAATTTACCTATAACATTATTAATGTTATCAAAAACATTACCATTCAACTGTAATTCACCAATTACAAGATTGTTTTTGTTGCGAATATTGTAATCACGGCTTCCTCGAGCTATTACCACGCCATTCTTCAACACGAACCCTCTGTCGAAATCCCCCATATTTTGGTTGCTAAAATTCGAAACCTCACCATTGCGATTGATTATACCAACAACCTTACCATTATCATCATATACATAAAAGTCATATAAAGCATAACCTATTTTTTTATCATCTGATACCACATATCCGTCAAAATTGACTGTTCCTATCTCGTCATTTTTGGCGTTATAAATTTTACCATTTGAAGATATATGTCCAATAAATTTATTATCAAAATCAAAGGCCAATTTATATCGCAATAATCCGCCTAAAGGTTTTCCTGAATTTGAGTTTACATTTCCGTTTGGTTGTTGATAGCCTATAAGATCGTTAGATGTATCAACAATTAATCCGTTTATTGTGCTATATCCTATTATTTTATTTTCGAAAGATATTACCGGTTCAAAATCTGCAACACCTCCTATAAGCGCATTATCAGCATTACGCAATTGCTGTCTTTCATTTAAACAACCGATATATTCCCCTTTTTCGTTATTTACTTTACCATCATAACCTGTAAATCCTATAACACGACCATTAAAGTCTACAACCGGAGTTTGCTTTATTGTGTAACCAAGAATTGATCCACTGTCACTTATTACAGAACCATTCGAAAGTGTTTTTCCGACGTATACCCCCCTATAGTTGTAAATTCCGCCACTTGAAGACATCACACCTAAAAGTTCACATTTATCATTAATAGCGCCTTGATATCCGATTATGTAACCAATGATTATTCCATTATTATCAGCAACAAGTGAACGTCCGACTACTCGCCCTATTTTTGCACCGGAAGAATTATTTACATTACCCAAAATATCTGTATAGCCGAGAAAAAGTCCGTTAAAATCAAAAGCTATAGAATCGGGATAAGCCTCGCCAACCTTGGGCATATAATTTAAATTTCCTGATTTTATTTCAGAAACACTGTTATCCGGCAAAATTTTGGCAACAGCTGATAACGATTTGTTAAGCAACATATTTTCGCCATTTAAAATACCTATTTCTTTACCTTTATCACTAACAGCAAAAGTATCGGTAATATTTTTAGCAACCATTTGATTCTGGGAATTTAACACATATCCCAAACCTGCAACACGCCCTATATCAAGTCCTTTACTGTTTCTTATTTTTCCATCTAATCCTTGATACCCCAAAACAGTTCCAAACGGAGTATAGAACGAATCAATATTTTTTGCTTTTCCATCAATTGTACCGGACTGAGAAAACACATAACCAAAAGGAGAAATTGAAAGTTTGCTCCCATTACCTTCTATGGATGAGGAAATTCCGCTGATTCCCAAAAATACACTATCAGATGAGTAAACAGCTTTGGGCGTTAAAACAGCCCCTATAATTACTCCGGACAAATTATATGCTTTTTCACCAATCATATAACCTATAGTAGTTCCGCCCAATGTAATTACTGTTCCATTACTTAAAGCATGCCCCTTCAACTCTCCTTTGTAATCAAACACAGGACCTGTTTTAGTTGTTGTTCCGATTGGTAATCCCGATGCATTAAAAACTATACCTCTGGCTCCTATTAAGCCGATAGCTGTTTCCCCCTTGGCAATACTGCCATCGGGAAGCAATCTGCCTAAATATCGCCCATTCATATCATTTGCTGTAGATGAAAAATTATTCCAAGAGCCTACAACCGTCCCTCCGATATTTGTAACCAGTCCATCAGCCCTCATCTTACCTACAACTTTATTTTGGTTAATAACTTCTCCGTTATAGCTTATGAAACCCATATAATATCCATTATTATCAAATGCATATCCGGTGTTAACGATACCACCTACAACCTCATTGTTTTTATTGTAAACGTAGCCATTAGCTTTAATTTGACCTATAACTTCAGAATTGAAATCCGTTACTTGACCTCCGGGAACAACACTGCCGATAAACTCGCCGGATAAGGAAACAACCATTTTGGAAGAAATAAGACGTCCATCAAGTAAATAATCATTTCCTACTTTTCTGTATGCGTAGCCGTCTGGTGTTACAACACCTATCTGTTGTCCTGCAAGGTTTGTATAATATCCATCTCCGGTAATGCGACCGGAAATTTTTCCTTCATCATTATAAACCAATCCCGGAAATATAACCTGTCCCAATATCTCATAATAATCATTAACAACCAAACCATTTGGCAAAGAATGACCTATAATTTGCCCCGAAGCACTGCGAACTGCTCCATCGCTACCTACTTTTCCTAGAAGCTTTACATCGTTACCTATAGCAATACCTTGGGGAACGACCCCTCCAATAAGATCTCCCTTAGAATTCACAATCAAGCTGTCTGCGGTAACGTTCCCCAATAACTTATTATCAAAACTTACCACTTTTCCATCCGGAATAACTTTACCTATGGCTTTTCCGTCAAAACTTATAGCCGTAATTTCTTGAGCGTTTGAAACCGATGCAAACAACATAGCAATCAAGATGGCGCTTGATAAAAAAAGCTTTTTTATATTTTTCTTAAATAGATACATCCTTAATTCCTTCGGTTTTTAGCAACTTCGCCAAGAACATAACCAGATACTTTTTTATCCAAATCAACATACGCGCCATTGCTTTTGACATACCCAATGTTATTACCTTTTGCATCCAAAACCGATCCGTCATAAGCCAAACGCCCCTTATACTGCCCATCATTACCTAAAATAGTGGCGCCTATTTTGTAAACTTTTCCCAGTATGCGATTGTTAACATCAACAGCCAGTCCACCTGATAGCATTTTGCCTATTATGTTAGCATCTTTACCTAAAATTTTACCATCAAAATTAACATAACCCACAACTTTATCATCATTTGATATTATTATATCGCCTAAAACCACTTCACCGATAAGCTTTCCAGATACACTCATAACGTTACCATCAGAAAGAACTTTACCTAAAACAACATTTGATGAATTTACAACCGAACTATCAGGTGAAACCATTCCGATTATTTCTCCGCCAAAATCTATAACATATCCTGGAAGCAATAAATTAAGATTCTTATCGCTTGATCCTCCGGGTAATATCGCAGTTATAACTTCATTTTTAAGACCGATCACATCCCCCAAAGAATTAAGATATCCTCGGTAATTTCCCATAACATCGACCATTATTCCTTCAGGAATAACTTCACCGATTATTTCATTTGATAAATTTACAATTTTTTTGTCATGAGTTACTGATGCGACTTCCTTTCCATCAATATCTATAACTTTTCCTGAAGATGTTACATATCCGATGTATGAACCATCATATCCTATAGCAGGCCCCCTACAAACGATAGCTCCTTGATATTCTCCTTTGGAATTAAAAAATTCACCCTTAGGATTCACTTTTCCGAGTATATCGCCATAGCGTGTAACAACAATTCCTCCATCTATGGCAGTTCCTACAATATCACCTTTTATATTAATAACCTCACCAATAGGTGAAACAGCTCCATAAATGTTATTATATAAAGATAAACCGGAATTTTTGAGTTCTCCTTGAGAAACTCCTTTCATGTCATATATCTGTCCATCAGGAAACAATCGTCCTATAAGCTTTCCGGATGAGCTTATAATTGATGTTTGCGCAGGAACAGCAGAAGCGATAACTTTACCATTTTCCTCCAAAACCAAATTATTAGGAGTTAATCTGGCCGATGGTTTTCCGTAAATACGAACTTTTCCTTTATTGTCAATGTTATTGAGGTATTCTCCGGATAAAGACACTGCATAACGTTCACCTAAAACTCTACCGATATACGCGCCTTTATTATTAAAAACATCACCTAATAAATCAACACAACCGACCGGCAACTCGGCATCATTTACAACAACATTATTCATATTTACTTCGCCAAGATACTGACCGTTTATATCTACAGCAGCTCCGTTTTTAGCAACAGCACCTATAAATTCGCCTTTTTCATTAAGTACGCTACCATCAGGATTTACGCATCCGACATACCTATTGCTTAAATCCTTAACTATTCCGTTGTTATCAACATTCCCTATAAAATTACAACTTTTATCAAAAACTCGACCACCTTTTAACGTCTCTCCTATATATTTACCATCAACATCTAAAACTATTCCTTCAGGTGTAACTTTATAGTTTGTGTCTTGGTTACCTTTTTTTACTTTGCCGTCCTTATCCAAATATCCCATTTGATTACAACCATATCCTATGACAATGCCGGCGCGAACCATTTTAGCAACTATTTTTGAACCGGACACATCTCTAACCATACCATTAGGCAACGCTCTTCCAACGACTTGTTTCTTTTCATTTTCAATAGATCCGTCATTTTGTAATGCTCCTAATATATTACCATTCGGAGCTACAGGTATTTTGTCAAAAGAAACCAACTTACCAATAACTCTTCCATTTTTATCAAATGTTATTTCCTCTCCTACGTAACCGATAACGTTACCATCTAAATCAACAACACTGCCATCAGGTAACGCTTTACCTATAATATTTCCGTTTATATCAAGCAAATTTCCATTTTCATCAATATAGCCTATTATGTTGCCGTTTGCATCGTATGCAACTCTGAGCTTTTTACCCATTAATGGAGAATCTTTGGCTACAACTTCGCCGTTTTCATTAACATAGCCAATAACATCTCCGTTTGTATCAACAACACTTCCGTCAGGCATTACCACACCGAGAACTTTCCCATTTTCATCAACAGCAACACGTCCCGGTTTGGTTATGGCTCCGATTACATTACCATTTAAATCAACAACACTGCCATCAGGCAAAACTCGACCGATAACATTTCCATCCATATCAACAACGGTACCATCAGGGAGAACTCGTCCGATTATATTACCATTCTCGTCATAAACAAAGCCGGTTTCAACTGCTCGACCTATAACATTACCTTCTAAATCAACAACGGTACCATCCGGCAACATCCGACCTATAACATTACCTTCTAAATCAACAACACTGCCATCAGGATTAACATAGCCTATCAAATTACCAAACTCGTCATATACGGCTTGCCTGTTTTCAGCAACACCGACAACATTTCCATCTTTATCAACGATAAGCCCGTCAGCTCCAACCCGTCCGATTATATTACCATTAGCATCTCTGACAAAACCATCCTCATCTATTGTCCCTATAATCTTACCATCGGGACCTATTGCGTAACGAACAGCTTTTACATTTTTATCAGAAATAACTTCATTGGAGTTGCTCTCACAATAATTGCAATCCTCTTTGGTTACAGCATTACCTGTTACCGGAACTTTTTCAGCTTTAACGCTATCTTTTCCTAAATTAACTTCGTGCCAAGAAATAATAAAATTATTTTGGACATTTCCGGCTACAACAGGTTTCCAAGACATGGTAATATGGCATGTCTCATCACCACTTAGAGACAATCCCGTGCATCTGTCATTGAAGGTAAAACCGGCATCCGGCGGATCAGCTAATTCTACAGAAACAATTTTGACAGAAGCTTTTCCGTTAGTTCCAAGTGTTAAAACATTTTTTGCATCCGTACCGAGAACAACCTCTCCCATTGGCACCGGATTTGGCGTTGCAGTTAAAGGAATTTCACCTTCCATTGTAGAAAATTCAATTCCTTGCGATGTTTCGGTCGTCGTAATTTTACCAAACACATCAGCATTATCTGTAAATACGGGTTCTTCATATTCTTCAAAATTATTATCGCTGTTTATCAGAAGAAGAAGCCCGAAAATAAATATCAGCAAAGAGGAAAGACCAATAATCAAAATGATTGTATTGGTCTTTTTAACATATTTTTCGGAATGTGTTAAAGGCTCTTTGCTCATTTTTGACTTTATTGTGTCCTTACTACACTACAAAATACGCCGTTACGCCCAAGTTCGCCACAGATTTTATCTCCAGCATCTAAACTTTTTACCGGTCCTACGCGAAGATGGAATAATTCCTTACCTTGCCCGTCTGCCGGAGCATCAACTGAAAAGAACGGAGTAAATCTACCTAATTGATCGCTATATTTTGATGACAGCTTGCCCCACAATTCTTCCAAATTAGCAACATCGCCATCAGCGCCTAATTCTATTGAAATATTAGAATTATCTACATCACGGAATCCGGCACCATACGCGAATTGCGGCGCAACCTGCGTGTTATATCCGGCACTATTTTGTCCTCCGCTTATACGCTGCATTTTAGAGTAATCAAAATTGTCAGCAATATTCATATTCTGCCCTGGAATTCCGTTTTTAGCGTATTCGGGAACAATTATTTGACTCTGTCCCAGTTGAATATCAACTTGTCCTACACCGCCCATTGCCGGTCCAGTGGCACCTTGATATCCCATATTACCGCCTATTCCGCCTCCCATATTCATTGGCGCACCATTCATTGTTTGTTGGTTTGGTATATTAGGCCCAATTTCCCACGTAGGAGGTAAATTATCTCTGGCATCAATCGCAAATTCTAAGCCGCTTTCATCGGAACGACGCATCTTTATGCATATTAATCTTTTACCATTACGCAAGACCATATCGCCGACGCCCTCAACAATAATTAATCTATTATCAGGCCCCTTAGTTCTAAAACCAACAGGAACCTCTACGCGCTCAACAATCATACTGACCACCGGACGTTGCGTCATATTTAGAGACTTCTTTCCGAGATCTATATAAGTGAAAATATTGTCTCTCCAAACTCTTTCCGGAGCAATAACGACATCATCCGGGTTAGGAACATAAACCTCCAAATCAAATTTAAAATCGCTAGGATCGACAGGAATCGACTTCAACCAATCAGATTTCTGGAAACGTTTTGTATATGTTGAAATAGAACCACTTGAATTCTTACCGCCACCGGAAGACAAATTTCCACCACCAGCATACGGGGTATTATTGGCTCCCTCAGGAGCATAATCATCAACAACGTCAATATCGATTATAGCATTAGTCAAACGCTCTGTATTAACAGCCTCGGACTTAACATAAAAGACATAACGATTTCCGGAACGACCAAATACGATAATATTAGTATCAACCCCTACATTTGCACCACGTTTAGGGTATAACAACAAAGTGCTGGGGCCGGAAATTTGACCATCAAATGTAGCACTATCACCAATAAAGATATCTTCTATTAATTCCCAATCAGGGAAATTAACCATTGTTATCATACCTTCACGAACACGTATCGGCAACACCAAATCAGGCGTCCAATAATATCTGGAATACGCAGGCTTTGACTGCCCCTCACCTAAGTTTTGCAATGGATCTAACCACGCCGCCTGCGTCATCCCCAAAGAGTTAAACCCGGCGTACCCTAAATTCATCGGAGTATAATTTCCCTGTGCCTGTTCAGCACTAGCATCCATAACCTGTTGGTCAACTTGAGAAAAAGCATCTACCGCAAGTACAGAAGACAACAACAAACACCCAACAACTATCTTAGTTTTTATTTTATTTTTCACGCCAAATTACTCCACTTTATTACGGCTTAAAGCATATCGCACAACCGTAAAACCAACAGGGTTCTTCAATCTTTCACCATATTTTACCGACTTACGACGATATCCAACATTAAGAGATGCCGTCCAATAACTGACTTCAGGCTGAACAGAATCCGGATACATATCTCTTGTCTCATACTCTACTTGCCAAACACCATCAGCCAGCTCATTAACCGACAATATCTTTACACTGCGTTCCATCCCTTGATTTTTAATAATATCAACAGCTTTTTTAGCAACATTATCAACAAAATCCTGATACACTCTATTATCCGACATTTCCTGAATAGGACCACCAGGCATCCAACGAGCCTCAACTTCAGCGACATCACTACTAAAAGTAGATCGCAGTAAAACATATTCTCGTACAAACACTTCTGTAATAGCTTTACGATTACGCAACTCATTAGTTATTGGCTGGATATTATAAACCTGCTCAGAACGATTTTGGAAGGTCAACAAAAACGGCTCAACGCGATAAAGAGGCAACACTTGAAATATAGCTAGAATCAACACAATATTACAACACAAACTAAGCGCCGTTACAACCGCAAAAGCTCTTGCCGTCCAAAGATATCTTTTTTCAGCAATATTTGCTACAAATACTTCGTTTTTTTCCACTCTAGACGAAGATCTTTGAGATACACGACGTCCTTCAAGTAAGCGAGGATTTGGTCTGTTTTGCCCGATTTCTTCTACCATTCCATTCCTTACACATTATATTGTTGCAACAAACCAGTCCGGCAAATTTTTAGGCAACTCTATTTCCATACAAGCGCACGGAGACAGCTTAAGCTCATCACTACCGGTACCTATTCCCACAGGCTCCGGCTCATAATAAGAACCATAGCACCCTGAAAGCACAATAACCCCTAATACAACAAGCATTTTTAAACATATTTTCATACGATTTTCTCCATTATTTTCGGGTTCGTATAGTATTACAGATATTATAAAACTATACCCATTTATTTTAAATGTCTAACGGGTTAGGTATACTTATCAACAAATTAGAATATTTCCACCTCTGTTTGAGAATATCTTGTAACAGTAAAACCAAGAGGGTTAATGAGGCGAGGAAAGACAAAAGATCTTTCAGGAATAAAATAAGCCGTTATTGAAGCCGTCCAATATCTGACTCTTAAGGTTGTTTCTTGTTGCGCTTGTGTCTTACCTTGTTCATTGTACAAATCATATGTCTTAAAATCAACTTTCCAAACTTTAGAACGACTTCCGCCTTGACGAGTAACAGAAATTATTTCAACCTCGCGCACAAGAACTTGCTTAAATATCGTTTCCCAAATTGTTTTGGTGGTACGCCCAAACTCATTATAAACATCCGGAGCAGAAAGATAGTTTAGCATTCCTCCTGACATCCACCTCGTACGCATCTCTATAGGATCATTAATTATGGTATTACGAATTATGACATACTGACGAATAAACATTTCCATCAACTTGTCTCTTGAAGCCATATCTTGGGTAATTGCCTCGTTTCTGACAATATTTTCTGATGCACTTTGATTCACAAGCAAAAACGGCTCAACACTGACAAGAGGCGCCAAACGAAACAAAGACAAAGAGGCCAAAACTAAAAACATCATCGAAACAGTAGCCGTCAGAATAAAAAAACGAGAAACCCATAAATAATATATCTGTCTTAAAGAATTATGCTCTTCTTCCAGTTGACTGATATAGCGAGGCTCTTTGGCATTTCCTTCAATCGCCAAAGTTTTGTTTCCTCCCTCTATTTGCGCAGAATTCATTTTTTATTCCCTATTTTAATAGTTTGCACAAAAGGCTTCATCGACATCATTATATGATTTGGCTTGTTCTTTTAAACTGTTTTTATACTTATCTACAACAGCTTTATCAGCTTTTGCCTTTTTTAAATCAGCATCAATGTTATTATTATCATATGATATGGCTGTAAGATTCAAATACGCCTCAGAATCCTTCTGTAAAATATCCAAAAGTTTTTTCATATTTGTTGCTTTTTCTTGCGCGACATCATTATTTTTATCATATTTAACTTGTGCAAAAGCTGATTTTGCCTCAGCCATCTTTTGTTTTTTGATTGTTTTTAATGTTCTTTCGGCAAGGGCAAAGTCTTTTTCTTTGGTAAGATCAAAATCATCTGACGGTTCAAACCCGAAGGCTCTTAATTTTTCCTTTAATCCTTCCATTTGTTCATTATATTTTTTCTCATACTCTGCTAAATTGTCTCGACTTAGTTTTTCGTTTTCGGCTTGATTCAAAAAGTCGCCTATCTGGTTTCGACTTATCATTGCATGATATGCTGAGGCCATTTCATTTTTTTTGTTATTGTTTATTTTCTTACCGTCAGTATCTTCAGCCAAAACACTATATGCTGTAAAAGCTCTTTCCTTGAATGATAAATTATTGTTTTCATCAGCTTCCAAAAGCATTCCCAACTCACTATATTCACAATTTCTGTCTGCAGGTTTTGCTATTTTCTGTTTTAATTTACCCAGTGTTATTTGGGGTTTAGAAATCTTTACCTCAGTATCCCAGAAAGTATGATAAGGTTTGCCGTTTTTTTGAACAATTAATAAGCATTTAGGAAGAGATGCCGCTGCTACATCGCTACGTTCAATATATTCCCCCTTATTGTTTACATCTAAAACCAAATTACCTCCGGAAACTACACACGGGAAAATTCCTCCTCTGGAAAAAGCAACATCTTCACAACCAGAGCTAAGAGGTTCTTTTAGGTTGTATTTGCTTTCGATAAACGCATCATCTTTTAACATATATTGCCAAATCAAAGGAATTTCTCCGCCAAAATTTAAGAAATCCGATGAGGTTATTGCTCGGCTTGCCTTTTTCCCTTTTACTAAAGGTTTTACATTCAGAAAATCATCGGTGTCAAAACGAAATACTTCACGTACCGGCGGCATATCAAAATTTAAGATTGCAAACGGAGCTTTTAAATCTCTGGCTTTTGGTGCAGAACCAATAAAAAATCCCTCTGTTTCAACAGATGTGTCAATCGTGGCGAGTTTCGCATATACAGCCAAACTATCAACTTTTATCAAACCGGCAACACTATATGTCAGCATCAAACCTCGTATTTGATTAAGTGTTTGATTGTGAATCGCAACAATTTTTTGATGAGAATCTTGCGAATACAATGCATCCCCCAAAGACAACATTTGTTGATATCCGCTATCGATGATTGCATCAACCTGTTTATATAGAATATTAAGCGATTCATCTGCTGCTTTTTCAGCCATTGCAAATAACGTAACAGGATTAAGTAACGGATTAGCTGCGGCACTTGCCGTTAAAATAGGCATAATATTTTTCTTTACATCCGAAGCATATTTTTCGGCATCAAGTTTGATACTATCATCAATAGCTTGCTTTATTTTTCCTTCAACACTTTCCTTTTCATCAAGAATATTTTTCTTATTTTCTTGCGCTTCTAATTTAGCTATAGCTATTTTTTCATCTATTTGTTCAAGTTGTTTTTTATATCTATCAAGCTTTGATTGATCTGAGTTTTCATCATTTTCCAATTTTTTAATTTTTGTAGTATCAACTGCTGTACTTATTTTAGATGAATGCATACGATCCATTCCGTCGACACCGAGAATTGCTGTAACTTTTGACGATCCAGAATTTCCGGATGTCGGATAAACAAGTGTCGGGTTCATAGTTTCATCAATTTCTTGAAAAGTTTTTTCTTCAGCTGTTGCTCGAATATCGGCAATTGTATTTTTTTTATCCCTTATTGATGCGCTTATCTTGTCCATTTGTGCGACTATAGATTCACGTTGTTTTTGTAATTTAGAAATAGCCGAATTTGAAGATGAATTTTGTTTTTGGCTTACTGTTTTAGATTCTTGCATATTAGCTATGAGTTTTTGTGATAATTCCTCAGATGTCTTTTGCAAGTTCTTTTGATATTTAGTATCCGATATGTCTTGCTTTTTTCCTTTTAATTTAGCAACGACCAAAGCAAGTACATCATTACGTGTATATACCTTTAAATAAGATTTTATATTAGCGTATTTACGTTGTAAATACTGACGATAAAAATTCTTAGTATCGGTCCAAATCATTTTTGTATTGGTCGGACTCCCCCAAGATTTGGGGTCTGCGGCTAAAATTTTTGAAGCTTCTGCGCCTATTTGCCACAACTTTAAGTTAGATTTTTTACCTTCTTCTGCTGATTTTTCCTGTTTGCTTGTATCTACACTTGTTTTTAGTTTTCCGGCGGCTTTATCCGCCTTTGATAAATCAGGATCATCACTAAGGTCATTTAACTCATTTGCATCTATAGACTCTTGTGCCATATCATCGGCGGTAATGTTTGATGTTTCTGCGGCCTTAGCTACTTCATACGCCTCATAAGCCCAACCAGAAATTCCTTTGCGCAATGAATGATTATAAACTTGTTTGCTTAATGGTATTCCTGACCAAACTTTTATCGGATTAGAAAAGTAACGATTTAAGTAATTGATTGCGCATTGTTCTGATTCTTGAAGACGCGTTAAATCTTTTTGATATTTCTTTTTGTGTTCGACATATTGCTCCGCTTCTGCTTTATATTCTCGAAGAGATGCAATCATATTATGTGTTTCTACAGCTTCCGATACAATACTTTCAACACCTGTTAACTCGTCAATTGCGTCAAATTCTTCTTCTAATTGAAGTATCGGGTGTATATTTTCAGATGGCGCCGGAGAAGTAAATTCAATTGTACCTCCTGTCAGTCTGTTTGGCTTATTATCATCATTTGCGGCCTCAACAGCTGACAATGATGAGGATACTTTTTTGAAAGATAACTGCGCCGATGCAATTGTTTGAGATGAACTGAAAACGGCATGAGCCTTAGGAATTATAAATGCACTTTGATCTTGTGATGTTTTGCTTTCTTGAGCTGAATCAGCATCGGTTGCAACTGCGTGATCAACGTCATTGATCATTGATATTGCTACAAGACGAGCTTTTAAGGCAGATACGCTTTCCCACATTCTAATTAAGCTGTCCAGTGTTTCTAATGTTTTGGCATACATAAAAATTGTATCATTTTCGCCGGTTGCTTCGGGGAGGTCACAAGCTTTTCTGTCTCCGTTTACACATGATTTGGTTATGGCAATCTTGGCTTTTATATCGTTTTCAAGCTCTTGTTGGATAATTAATGATGCGGCATATATAGCATAAAGATTATCCATATAAAATTTTTCGCGGATTTCTTTAGCTCTGTTGGTATCTTCTGTATAAGAAGATTTTTTAGTGAAAAATAATTCTCGCATTTTGTTTGCTATTTCATTAACCTCCACCTTTTTTAAATTTTTACCGCAAAACGTTGTTTTACCCTGCCCCGGATTGCCGACAACACTTAAAACGGCACCACTTGAAATGTTGTTAAACGTGGACATTACCGCAGATTGCAAATTTGTTGCATCATTCTTAGCTGTCATAATAATACTTTTGGCTTGATTGGTTGTACTTTGTAAATTTGCAGCGATTTGAACTATGTCTTCGCGTAAATTGACCGCCAAAGATTGCGGAGCAGCATGATACGCAATATCCCAAGGTGCTTGCGCTTGAGCTTCTGTTGTAAAAAGGAAGAAAATCAGTGTAATCAAATATTTTTTCATTTTATTTTCCTCCTATTGCATACCCGTGCGTCCGGAAACTTTACCACTGACATCATCAGCAATATTCTTCAAATCATTGCCTTTTTCTTTTAAATCTTGAACATCTGAAATCACTTCACCTGCGGTATCTTTTAGTTTATTCACACGTTTTTTTAGCTTATCATACGCAGATTTTACACCGCTAAAAAGACTTTTTTTCTTGACATCACTATAATTGCACATATCTATCGAGGCTTTGGCTTTATCGGCTTTATAATTTTTGTTTGCAGCAAGATAAAAAGCTGATTGCGCCTCAAGAGTTTTAAGTTCAGTGAGCAAATAGTTGTATACATCATCAAGTTGATTTACGGTGTCTTCAATAGCCGGCTGTAATACATCTGAAGAACCCAGTTGAGTTGTTGCGGAAAATGCCACAAGTTCTTGCTGTTCTTTTTTGTTTTGCGAAGTGTTGATATAAGAACTTGACATATTTTGCGATACCATAACAACCGAAGAAAGTTTTTTAGTTCTCTTTTTTTCTTTATTTTTGCGATCATCAAGTGTAATGATGTTATCATTATTATCAAAGGAAAAACTATCCATAGCTTCTGTTATAACGGCTTCCGGATCTTTGGACGCTTTGTCTTGCTTGCGATCATTTTTAGATATTAGTTCTTCCATTTCTCTGGTTAAATCAGCAATTTCTTCGCCTTTAGCATAAATTTCTTCGGCATAACTTATACTGACAGCCTTTATATCATCTTCCAAATTGCTGTCGATGGCCTCTAATTCGGCTTTTAGTGCTGTTATATCGAATTCACTTACATCGACAAAATCTTCAATATTTTGAGGTTCTTCGGCATCAGATAAAGAAATTTCAGACATTGTTTGTATGTTTTCTTCGGCTTGAGATATTTTTTCTTGAAGAGTAACACGTGTAAGCTCGGCATCATCTTTTAATGCTGAAATTTCTTCTTCGCGTTTTTTTTCAAGATCTGCCAATTCTTTGGTTTTTTCAGCAATTTGCTTAGATAACATTGCAATTTTATATTCATCTGATTGCTGGACATCTTCGACAAACTGCTTCACGTCACCGATTGTATCTTTGACAAAATTGATTCCTTTTTTGCCGGCTTCAACACCTTTACCAATAGTCGTTGCTAACTGTGATTGTCCAAGTTGTTCTTTTGTTTCTTCAAAATTGTGTTTTTGTTTGTTTACCCAGTCAGAAAACTTGGAGTTTGTTTCTGTAGGATCATCAGTAAAAACATCTTGAGCATAGGCATCTGTTCTTACAACAAAGAATATTCCGGTAAGAAGTAAAATCAATATGTTAAACAAATTTCTCATTATTTTCTTCCTCTGTTTTATTCTTTCAGAACTTCACAATCACTGACATTTTTATATTCGCCATCTTCAATGGCTTTAAATTGTTTGAATGTATTTTTATTCATTTTCGTGATATCATGTGCTGTTCTTAGAACTGCTATCCCAGATTCAAAAGCATTAATGATATTTACGCGTCTGGCAATGTCCGATAATCGTAAAATTACTTCATTTTCAATCAATGCTATTTTATCTGATAAATCAGGCTTTGACGTTTCGGTATTTTTTTCTGCTTCAATATATGCCGATATTTTAATGGATTGGGCATATAAAGTTGTTATATACTCAGTAAGCGTATCATATTGATTTGCTGTTGCAGTACTGGCGGCTCCATGTTCGGGATTAAGTTTTTTAATCAACAGACATCGATTATAGGCGTTGTTTTCAATATTACTACTACCTAAAGGAGAATTCCATAATACATCAGGATCACCTTTGACCTTGGATTTAGCAATCTCTGATGCAGATAAACTCCAAGGCAAAAGGCACAATGTCAGTATTGCCAACATGATATATTTTACCTTATTTGACATCTGTCTTCTCCTTTGGAATTAATTTAATTTCTTCAGTATTTTGTTTTTTTAGCATTTTATTGTCACTATCTTTAATAAATTTGCCTCTTATACTCTTGACATCTTTTGCCTCAATTAAACCTTCTGGTTTATTTTTTAATTCTTTTACATCTCGTTTAGATGATGATTGAACAAGTTGTTCGACCAATCCTTTATCTGTTTTTATTTCTATTGACTTTTGTTTTGGCATTTCTCCTTTTAAAACCGGTGCAGACATAACGTCTTCAACCGATACATCTTGGAAGTTAACAGACGAAATAGGTACCATATTAGGTTCCACAATAACTTCTTTTATTTCTTCGGCGACATTGCCGGCCATTTCTCCTGCTGAAATGATTGCATCCGCCTGATTTGAAATCATAAAATCAACCTCTTGGGCTGGTACAAATGTTTCTTTTGCAGAAATTATATCCGGCTCGTTATTTTTGATTGTATTATCTAAGACATTCACTTTATTTTTTTGCAAAAAAACTTCTGCTGAAACATCAATATTTTGAGGTACACCATTTTCCGCTATATTTTCATTTGGTGTTTCATCCTCAATATTTTCCTCTTCCGCTTCGGCAGATTTATTCTCTTCATCTGTTGTTTCGTTTGAAATTTCTTCAGCAGGAAGATGTTGGTCTTTTAACTTATCGACATCATTTTTGAACTCTTTTGCTTCATCTTTTAGCTCATTAACTTTTTTAAGCCCGTCTTGCGCTTTTGTTTGATAATCATTAAGTATTGATTTGCCTTCGTTGATTTTATTCATTGCATCAGCGTATTTTTGCATATATTTTTCGTTATATTCATTATATTTGGCTTCTAATTGGGCTTTGCTTTCTTTGGCGTATTCCATATATTTTTGATATTTTTCAGCCTTTTCTTTATGACTTTCGGCAGAGCGCATCTCTTTCTCGGCTTTTTTTTGTAATGCCGCAGCATCTTTACCGATTAAACTATCAGGAGCTACTTTTTTGCTTGTAATGTCTCGGGCTATTCCTGAATATTTTTCCTGAACCAACCCAGCTTGTTTTAAATAAATATTGCTTTGAATCAATGCATTATTAACAGGATTAGAATTGGCATAACATTCACATGTTATCCCTAACATCAATAGGCAAATAAATATTTTTGCACAATATTTATTCATTGTTTTTATCCTTTTTTGGTATTGTATCACATTTACCAATTTCCGTAGAAGAAGGTATTTTAGCACATTCACTGCTTAGATTTTCTGTAGCATACATTGGTACTATAGCATCAAACATAGTACTGTTATTTGTTAAATTTATCATTGATGAACGGATACGAATAGCATCAATCATCACACTATTGTTATCTGTTGCTATTTTATTATGTAGAATTTGTTGCGTATTGATATCTTGGTTTACATTTCCTTGCGCATCTTTATAAGAGCCACAATCTTTCTTTGTCTCATCTTCTGTTTCTAATTCACACAACAAATTACCTATATGTTCGTCATATTCTCCTGAAGCAATCATCTTTTGGATTGCCTGTTTCAGATAATCTGCAGTGTAATCATTAGTTATAAAATTTCGTAAATCTTCAAAATTTTGTAATTTTTTTTCCTCAAAAGATTTAAATATCGGTGAATCTCCTCGTTGACTGTCGTAAGCCAACCTTTTGTAGCAATCATCGGTAATATTGGGATTTTTGCTAGATAGCCCGCATCTTTTACGCAATGCTTGCGGAAGAATCATATCGCCGTTTTCATTGGTGCCATCATCAATATTTTCAACACTTATTCCTACTCTAGGCAAGACAAGTATTGCTAAAATAAAAAAAAGATATTTTAAACTTTTGTTCATTTCAAAACATCTCCCGTTGTTATTGCGATAGATCCGACTTTATCCCGTATTTTTGATAAACCTCAAATACTTGAGTTCCCAATGATCTGGCCCATAATTTACGCAAATTATTAAATCTTGTACCAACTATTTTTTGCATTTCTTTTACATTAACCCATGCTTCATCAACAGAACCTATTGACCTGTTTACGACAGGGTCAACTTGATCATTTTTAAAATTGAAACTTTCGTTGTAAATATTCAAAGCTTCAAAAAAACCTGCCGAAGCATACTCTGCTAAACCATTCTGCATCATTTGAACTGCATCATCAATACTTTCTTTTGATGCAGTATTCTCCGTATCACTCTCATCATTCTCATCTGCAACTTTACTAGATATGGTATCATTAATTTTTTTTAGACATGTATCCATTGCTCCTTCGGCAGCTGTTTTATAACTAATCCCTTCACATTGATCAGATAAAGTAATTTCTTCCGGAACAATTAAAATATCATCCGGTGTTGTTCCGCCATCCATAGAAATATCTGCAAAAACCAAAGTTTCTGATGAACGCATAATTGCCGATGTTTTAAAACTTTTACGAGTTGGAATATTCTTGTTATCTTTTTTTATTGTATTTATTTCGTCTGTAGGCACAATTGCCTTTTCTTGTATTTGGTTTTGAAACTTGTCAATATTTTGAATTTCATTTTCAAGATCTTCAATTTTAGCTTCTGTTTCAGTAATTTTTGCATCGACTTTGTCTTCTTTTTTATCTTGTTTTTCAATTTTTCGTTCAAGTTTTTGCACTGATTTATCTGTTGTTCGATTTGTTTCTCCGGCTTGAGTGTTTTCTAATTGTGAATCATCCGCTAAACCTCCTGCCCCATTGATTTGAGTGCGAGAAGGAAGTGCCGACGGAGTATCAACCAGGTCTTGTCCTGTTGCTGATGAACCGAATGAGGCTGAATTTTCAGCAGGTGCGCTATCATTACCAATACCTGCTTTTGATTTAGCGCTATCTATAGTTGAGGATGCTTTATCTTTAT
>JAZODJ010000031.1:0-15214 GCA_045597005.1 Alphaproteobacteria bacterium
CTTCCGTTCGGGCTTTTGTTTTTCCCGTTTTATTTCCGTTTTCATCTAAAATATCAAAAAATTCTGTCATAAATCTCTCCTGTTTCACTTTTATGTTACTTTATCAAAAAAATAAAAACAACAGATTTAATAATAAAGTCCGATAATTTATGAAAAATTGCTGTTTATGGGAATGCAACAATCGGACTTTGTGAGTGACAATACTGATATAACAAAAACCGCCTTAGAATAGGCGGTTTTAGTAAATGGTGCCGCTAGTTGCGAATGCACATCGGCTTACGCACGATGTGGTCTTTCAGACCTCGCTAGCGCTTGCTCTTCCTCGCCTCTACTACGCGAGGATCGGGCGCCGGACTTACTTTTGCCCCCGTAAGTTCGCTTTTTACAACCATTACTCTATTTAACACAAAACCCACCAAAAAGGTGGGCTTTGTGTTAAATGGTGCGCGATACTTTGCGAGTATCGAACTGAAAATTATGATGATTTTAAAAAGTTGGAATATAAAACTGAGTTGTTTATAAATAACCATTGATAAAATCAATAGATAATCACCTAAAATCATTTTTTTTGCTTTGATGTATAGATAATACATTATTAGATACGTTTATTTTTTTTAGTTGTAGAGTGTTATCAATGCATCTACAGCGATATACATTTGCATCGTTTTTTGATTTTACAGTATTTATGTGTACTCCTTTAATTTCTATGGCAGCACACTCATCAATCCCGATAAAAGATGTGTTTTGAGCAATTTCTTCTTTGATAAAAAGTTCTTTTTTCTTATTGAAATGAGGGATACAATAACCTTTTAATAATCCCAAGCCATCAGTAAATATAGACTTATCATTGTTTTTTATAACAACTTTTTCAAACCAACACATTGAGCCTGCGCTTAATCCTGCGATAGGCGTTCCTGATAATGCAACTTCTTTTAAAAGACTTGAAAAATTATGTTTTTGCCATTCTTCAAGCATAAAAGCGGTATCACCTCCGCCAATATATATCGCATCAGCTCTTAATAATTTGCTTTTTATTTTTTCGGCTGAAGGATTTTCTAAAAGGTATAATGTATCTATAGAGCATCCCAATCGTTTTCCATACAAAGAGTAAAAACCTTTTTCATATAAACGCTCTTCATCCAATTTTTCGGTAGCTGTTGGAATAAATAATATATGAGGATTGATCTTCCCAATACTTTTTACAAAATGTTTGTCTATATCTAGTGTTTCTAAAGGGCGAAAAGATCCATCGCTTTTCGGAGATCCAATTTCTCCGCCACCAATTAACAACAAATGCAACATGTTCATTTCTTTCAAATGCTAATTATCATAATTAATCATACTACTTTAAATTAAATTCATTCAAGAAAAAATTAAAAAAGTCCGATATCCTATAAAAATTTACCTATTTTAAAATACATAAAATCGGACTTTACGGGAAGATTAGTTTTCGTAACAAAAAACGCTCCTAAAGGAGCGATTTTAACAAATGGTGCCGCTAGTAAGAATCGGACTTACGACCCCACCCTTACCAAGGGTGTGCTCTACCACTGAGCTATAGCGGCAAAATAATACAGTATCATCTTGCGAAGCTCAACATACAAAACCATTTTATAAAAATCAAGGGATTTTTTATTATTTTACTTATTTTTTTATTTTTGTATGATATAACTAAAAACGAAAATATAGATACAAAGGAAAAGCTATGTCAAAAGAATGTAAAGCTTCAACCAAACCTCGTTATGATCAACGTTTTGAACGTGAAGCCAAAGCTCTACAAAAAAATTTGGAAAAAAGAAAATTGCAACAAAAGAAACGCGACCAGTTAAAAGAGGAGATCTCTAAAAATGGATAAGATTAAAATTCGTGGTGGTAAAGCTTTAGAAGGAAAGATTTTTATTAGTGGTGCCAAAAATGCTGCACTCCCGCTTATTTGCGCTTCACTTCTAACCGATGAAACCATAACCTTAACAAATATGCCGATGCTTTCTGATATTCGTGCTATGAATAAGCTTTTAGAACAGCTTGGTACGAGGATTAATGATTTTGACGATTTCGTAGACGGTCATGCCACTAAAACATATTCATACCGCACCCGAGATATTGAAAGTGTTACGGCACCCTATGATTATGTTCGCAAAATGCGCGCATCATATTATGTTTTAGGACCGTTACTTGCGCGTTTTGGCAAATGTGAGCTTTCTCTTCCTGGCGGATGTGCAATCGGCGCTCGTCCGATGGATATTCATCTTTCGTCTTTAGAGAAAATGGGGGCGAAGATAGAGATTCGCAATGGCTACATATATGCAAATACGGATGGAAAATTAAAAGGTGCACACATAATATTCCCCGGTGTTTCGGTCGGTGCTACTTGTAATGTATTAATGGCTGCCGTATTGGCTGAAGGGCGCACAGTTTTGGAAAATGCGGCCAAAGAACCGGAAATCGGTGATTTAGCTAAAATGCTTAATTCTATGGGAGCTAAAATAAGTGGAATAGGGACAGCGGTTTTAACAATCGACGGGGTTGAAAAACTTCATGGAACAGTTCACAAAGTTATTGCCGATAGAATAGAAGCCGGTTCATATGCCGTAGCTGCCGCTATAACCAGAGGTTGCATAGAACTTATAAACGCTCGTTCGGAAACTTTGCGTCGACCATTGCAAGTTTTGCGAGATATGGGGGTTCGGGTTGAAGAAACCGAAACAGGGATTATTATTGATGCTAAAGGAAGAAAACTTGTCGGACAAGATATTATGACCGAGCCATTCCCTGGATTTCCGACAGATCTTCAAGCCCAATTTTTGGCATTAATGCTCACGGCCGAAGGAGCTTCCATGGTAACGGAAACAATTTTTGAAAATCGTTTTATGCATGTGCCGGAACTTTTACGTATGGGCGCCAATATCAACGTTCATGGTCATGCATCAGCAATAGTGCGCTGTGTAGACAAACTTTCCGGTGCTCAGGTTATGGCTACAGATTTACGAGCATCATTTGCTCTTATATTGGCCGGACTTGTTGCTGAAGGCGAAACAATAGTTAACAGAGTATATCATCTTGATCGAGGATACGAAAAACTGGAAGAAAAACTGCAATCCGTCGGAGCAGATGTAATCCGTATCAAAGACGAAGAAGAATGATATTTTTATGGAGGAGAAACAAATGAAGAAGATAACCATAGCTTTTTTCATGTTTTTGGCTGCGTGCAGTGGAGGTCAAGAACAAACATTCAAAACCGGTGAATATAAATTAGTCGATTCGTTAAATAATATTCCGACAACGATAGCATTTTTCGAAGATGGAAAATTTAACGGAAAAATTGTTAATTATCTTATGGGAAAATATTCTATCGGAAAAAACAACAGTATTACTATAAGTGATGTTGCTTCAACAATGATGATGGGACCGGAAGAAGCAATGGAAGCTGAACAGAATTTTGTTCAAATTATGCCAAAGGTCAAATCATACAAAATGCAAGGAGATTATTTGGTGTTAATAACAGAAAATGGTGGCGAACTCCTTTTCGAACCTTACAAATCCCCGGATAATAAAAACGAATAAAAAATTACCGCTTATTGAAAAATCAATAAGCGGTAATTTTTTTAATGAACATCTTTACCGTAAAGCATCCAATCATATAGCTTTGACTTCTTTCTTACATCAATATCCATTTCTTCAATTGTCATTTTGCTTTCTGTCAGAGTAGGAATATCTGAAAACAACGAAGTCCCAAGCCCCAATCGATGTCCCTCAATTTTAGCTCCAAGACTTTCAATGATTGTCGGATATATATCAAAAGATGTAAATACTCTGTTTTTTGTGTTTATGGCAGCAACTGGTGAGTTCATAAAAATATTAAGCAGTTTCCTGTCCATATCTTTATTAAAACGTTGATTCATCGTGAGATGGTCTCCGACAATCACAACAACACTATTATCATAAAAATCTTGTTGTTTGAGCCAGTTTACAAATTCGATTATTTGCTTGTCAGAACAAGAAACAACATTCTCTATATTATTCCCTTCGCCATATTTTCTTTCACACATACTTGCATCAAAACGATATGTGCCATAGTGAGTATCAAGTGTCATCATCGTTAATACAAAAGGCTCATTTTGAGAACTCAAGTTTTGCAACTCTTCTTTTGCATATTCAAAAACTTGTTTATCCGGCAACTTGGTTGTTTTTTCAAATGATAATTTTATTCCGTCTCTCTTTGCATAAAAATTTGTATCCAACAATTTTTGTTCACCATGAGTTTCAACAAACTTATCCATCGCAGCAAATTCACCATTTGAACCGATTAAAGATGTCAGATTATAACCTTGCTCTCTCAAAATATCATATAAACACCAAGCTTTGGGAAAAAATCCTTCTTTAGGATGAAACCAATTCGGATCATTTATCGGTAGTTGTATCGGCGCGCCACAGGTTTGAGCAAATAATCCTGCTTGTGTCCATTGTGTCCCGTCAATTTGATAAGCTCCACCGATAAATTCATTATCACTGAAATTAATATGATTGTTCGCCAACTCATGCAATCCGGCAATTATATCATCACCGAAATAATTATGTTTTGGGGTCTTTGCATAAGTCGTTTCCATAGATTCGGCAAAAATCAAAATCAGATTGCGCTTATTTTTAGGGAATGTAATTTTCGTATTTTGCGGAATAACATAATTTTCTTCATAAAAATTAGATGTTTCACTTTTATATTTATGAAAAGTAATCATATTCCAAACATTCATTTTGAAAAATACAAAAACCAAACAAAAAGCCAACCAGATAAAGCTCAACAAATTTCTTTTTTGATATACCTTAGCGCGAAAGGCATCAATTAATTTTATATGAAATTTATATTTATAACAAAATACTATTGCTAAAATTAATACAATTATCAGTCCTGTCATTACGGTATTTTTTAAATAACTCATCATCATTCTGATTTCAGAAGAAAACGGCATATTCAGATGAAACATTATTTGTTCATACGTAACCTCGCCAAATTTACGAACCACCCAGTTGGCGGAAGAAAACATCATAAAACCGATAAAAAATATTAATAGGGCTAACATGAAAAAAAACTCCGTTCAAGATACAAACTTCTGCATATCCATTATCACACTAAACTTTATGTCGCAACAATTTTTTAAGCAAAATCGGTGTACAAAACGCTTATTATCTTGCCAAGCTATTATCCGATGATATATTCCAAAAAAAATCGCTATAACGGGAGAAATATCAATGTTATCAAACTTTGACTGGCAACAATTTTTGGCTGCTTTTTTTGTTCTTTTTGCAATTATTGATATTCCGGGATCAATTCCTATTATTATTTCCCTTCGCAAAAAAGGAAAAATAATTCGTCCCGTAAAGACGGCTGTATTGGCATTTATAATGTTTCTGATTTTTTACTATGTCGGAGAAGCATTTCTAAATTTATTTGGTGTTGATACCGCATCATTTGCGGTTGCCGGTTCATTGATTATTTTTGTTATGGCTGCCGAAATGATTTTAGATATATCCATTTTTAAAGAAACATCAGATACTCCTCGTGATTCGAGCTTTTTTCCGGTAGTGTTCCCTCTTATAGCCGGTGCCGGAGCTTTGACGACCGTTTTGGCTATACGTTCACAATATGCCCCGATTAATATATTGTCAGCCATAGCTGCTAATATGGTGGTTGTATACGCAATATTACGAATTACCGGAAAAATAGAAAAATTACTTGGTGCCGGAATGCTCTATATGGTAAAAAAGTTTTTCGGTATAATTCTGCTGGCAATTTCAATTAAACTTTTTACGGGAAATATAACATTATTGATAGAAAAAGTAATATCTCGCATAAATTAGGATATAAGCCCTTTTTCTCTAAACGAGAAGTATCCGTTCCTGCTTATAATTATATGTTCTTGCAATTTTAAGCCCATCAGCTCACAAGCTTGGGCTATTTTTCTGGTTAATACACAATCATTTTCAGAAGGGCGTACATTTCCCGACGGATGATTATGAACCATTATTATATTTGGTACATTTTTATCTAAAGCGTGTTGAACAATTTCTCTTGGAGCAACTGCAACTCCGGTTAAAGAACCTTTTTGTAAAACTTCTGTATCGACAAGTTTTAATGATGCATCAAGATACATTATCATAAGCTCTTCAACATCACTATAAGCTAAAGATGATCTGCAATAGTCGACGAGAGTGTCTATATTTATCAATACGGGTTTATCATCATTCGCTAAATTTTCCCAACAAATCTTTTGAACAGCTGCTGCCACTGACTTTAATAAAACTGCACTTGTTTCTTTTATATAATTAATTTCCATTAATTTATTCGTTGGGGCATTAACAACATTGGCAAAAGAACCGAATTTACGCAAAAGCTCTTTTGCTATCGGCTTAACATCTCTTCTGGGAATAGCCATCATTAATAACAGTTCCAAAAGTTCATAATCAGCCATACCCTTCCCGTTGTTTGCAAGAAACTTCTTGCGAACACGTTCTCTATGTCCGATATAATCAGCTTCTTTTTCTGCCATAACAGATTCCTATTTTTCGTTATAAGGAGGTTTGTTCAATCCCTTTGGGGAATATGTAAACACCTCAAAACCATCTTTTGTAACAGCTAAAGAATGTTCAAATTGAGCAGATAACGAACGATCTTTAGTTACGGCAGTCCAATCATTTGACAATATAGTCGCATCTTTTTTGCCGAAATTAATCATTGGTTCAATAGTAAAAAACATCCCTTCTTCAAGCCTTGGCCCTGTTCCTTTTTTGCCGCAATGCAAAACATTAGGTTCATCATGAAATACTTTACCTAATCCATGTCCGCAAAACATATCTACAACGGAATATCCATAATGATGGGCAATATCTTCAATTACTGCTCCGATATCACCAAAATAAGCACCGGGTTTTACAACTTCAATTCCTCGCATCATACACTCATAAGTAACATCACACAATCGCTTAGCTTTTACTGATGGTTTTCCTGCATAATACATACGAGATGTATCGCCATACCAACCATCAACAATAACCGTTACATCAATATTAAGCATATCACCATTAAGAAGTTTTCTTTCAGAAGATGGTATACCATGGCAGATTTCATGATTTATCGATATACACGTACTTTTGGGATAACCTCTGTATCCCAAACAGGCAGGAATAGCACCATGTTCCAAAATAAATTTTCTGCATAAGTCATCTAAATATTCGGTTGTAACGCCGACATCAACAAATGATGTTATATAATCCAAACATTCAGCAGCCAGTTTTCCGGCTTTTCTCATCCCTTCAAAATCTTTCGGATCACTATGTATAACAATTCCGTCTTTATTTTTTTTAGTCACGTGCTTTTCCTTAAACTAATATAAAATTTCCATTTTTCTGCCAATTTCTACATGATTTTTTGCTACATTGCAACCATAACACAAAAATTTGATACCATTTTTAGCTGCTTCAAAAGTTGATGCGGCAGCTAACGCGTTAAGATTCCACACAAATTTTGCACTTATACAGTCATCTCTTGGTACAATCATAAAGATACACACATCATCACCGTTTTTTTGATGCTTTTTCATTTCTTCCAAAATTTTCATTTCAAAAAAATTAATTGCTTGAGGAAATACGGCATACCCTTCTTGTTTTTCATACAATGAAGTTACAAATACAAAACATTTTTTGCCATCATCACTTCTTAATTCAAAATCGATTCCGCTAACATTATCATTTATATTCAACGGAATACAAATGTTGTATTCTGCAAAATCGTCCAGTACATTGTTTTCAAAGGCTTCTTGAAAAAGCTGGCGATTGTATTTGGGATTTGCAAAAACTATACCGCTTTCTGTTTCGATAAAGGCAACATTATATTTTACCAATCTTTTGGAATTTGACGTTCTTTTTAGCAACAAGCGCATTCCGGGTTTACACATTTTTGCAACTTCAACCGCGCCACAAAAGGCAGCTACTTGCTGAGAATCCTCTAACTTTGCGTCAATAATCAGATTGTTGCATACTTCGATTACTTCAGCAGTTAAAAGTTTGTAATTATATTCCAACTTTTTATCCTATTTAAAAAAACAAATTACATCATAAATCTATTATATGAAAATCTTTAATTTTTCAAGGAATAAACATAATGAAACACGGATTTAAATTTTTTTACAGTACATTTGCAGTTTTATTAACGGCATATATTTGTTCTATATTTACTCAATCAGGCATAAATGGTTGGTATAATGATATTGATTTACCGGCCTTTACTCCTCCAAACTATATTTTTCCCATTGTTTGGTCTGTTCTATACGTACTGCTTATTTTATCGACATTTATTGTTTTAAAAAATGCGGATTCGTATAATAAGCGTAAAGCCAATAATTTTTTCATTATTCAATTGTTTTTACAAATTTTATGGTGCTTTACATTTTTTGCTCAAGGATATTTGGGATTAGGATTCATCGTTATAGTATTACTTGATGTTACGGTATTTAAAATGATTACAATATATCACAAAACAAGTAAAATAGCGGGAATACTTTTGTATCCATACTATTGGTGGTTGATTTTTGCAACGTTCTTAAATTTCAATTTTGTTTACAATTTGGGGTTAATTATTGTTTTTTAGCTTGCAAAAAAATACTTGCCAGAAAGCCAACTTTGCTTTATCAATAATCAGTTAACATTTTAGATTTTTGGGAAGCAAAATGACTACAGTAAACGAAATTAGAAATACTTTTTTAAAATATTTTGAAAGAAACGGTCATAAAATTTTACCGTCTTCATCTCTTGTACCAAACAATGATCCGACATTGATGTTTACCAACTCCGGTATGGTTCAATTTAAAAATATATTTACCGGCAACGAGACAGCCACATTCAAACGAGCGACTACTTCCCAAAAATCAGTTCGTGCCGGTGGTAAACACAATGACTTGGATTCTGTCGGTTATGATGTTCGTCACCATACATTTTTTGAAATGCTTGGAAATTTCTCATTTGGTGACTATTTCAAGGATGAAGCCATTGCGTTTGCTTGGGAAGTTGTTACCAAGGAATTTGGAATTGATAAAAATAAGCTCGCCGTAACATATTTCCATACCGACGAAGTTTCACGCGACATATGGAAAAAGGTTTCAGGTTTGTCGTCTGACAGAATAATTCCTATTGCGACTAAAGACAATTTTTGGCAAATGGGGGATACAGGTCCTTGTGGTTATTGTTCGGAAATTTTTTATGATCATGGTCCTGAAGTTTGGGGCGGATTACCTGGCACACCTGAAGAAGATGGTGATCGGTGGATAGAAATTTGGAACTTAGTGTTTGACGAATTTGAAGATTTACCCGATGGTAGCCGTATTAACTTAAAACAACGTTGTATTGATACCGGTATGGGTTTGGAAAGAATATCGGCAATTTTGCAGGGAGTTCACTCCAACTATGAAATTGATTTGTTTCAAAATTTGATAAAATCAATTGCTGATATGGCAAACTCTGACCCTAAAGGCAAATTTGCATCATCTCACAATGTGATAGCCGACCATTTGCGTTCAATGTCATTTTTGATTGCCGATGGGGTTTTGCCGTCAAACGAGGGTAGAGGTTATGTTTTGCGTCGTATTATGCGTCGTGCTATGCGTCATGTTCATATGCTGGGTGTCAATGAGCCGATGATTTATAAACTTTTACCGTCATTGCAAAAAGAAATGGGTGAAGCTTATCCCGAATTGATAAAAGCAGAAACTTTAATTTCAGAAACAATCAAAACCGAAGAAGAGCGTTTTATCAAAACCATGGAAAAAGGCTTGAAATTACTTGATGATGAAACCAAAAATATGGGTGAGGGTGATTGTTTAGACGGTAAAATTGCATTTAAACTTTACGACACTTATGGTTTTCCTCTTGATTTGACACAAGACGCATTGAAATTACGTAACATCAGTGTTGATGAAAAAGCTTTTAACGAAGCAATGGAAGCCCAAAAAGCTGAAGCTCGTAAAAATTGGGCCGGTTCGGGTGATGCCGGAACTGAAAAAGTTTGGTTCGAAATGCAAGATAAACATGGTTCAAGCGAGTTTTTAGGTTATTCTACTTTGTCCGCAGATGGTCAAGTTATTGCCTTGGTAAAAGACGGCGCTTTGGTTAACGAAGTCAAAGACGGAGAATTTTCATTACTTGCCAATCAAACGCCATTTTATGCTGAAATGGGCGGACAAGTTGGTGATATCGGTATGATTAAGGGGACTGATTTTGAAGTAGAAGTTTATGACACTAAAAAGAAATGCGAAGGACTTCATGTTCATATGTGTCGCATGATAAAAGGTAGTATCAAAGCTAATACCTCAGCAACTTTTGAAGTTAACCCCCAAAATCGTGATGCTATCCAACGTAACCACACTGTAACTCACTTGTTGCATAAAGCTTTGCAAGAAAAATACGGTGCTTCGGTTACTCAAAAAGGCTCATTTGTAGCGCCCGAGAGAATGCGTTTTGATATTGCTTACAATAAGCAAATTTCTTCTGATGAATTGCGCCAGTTGGAAGATAGAGTAAACGAAATGATCTCTTCAAGCTATGATGTCCAAACCAAAATTATGTCACAAGAAGATGCTGTTAATTCCGGCGCTATGGCTTTGTTCGGTGAAAAATACGGTGATGAAGTTCGTGTTGTTTGCGTCGGTGATGGTGTTTCAGTAGAGCTTTGTGGTGGGACTCATGTTAAAAATACCGGTAATATTGGAAGCTTTTCTATTTTATCCGATTCTGCTATTGCTGCCGGTGTACGTCGTCTGGAATGTGTAACCGGCGGTGGAGCTGTTTTGCATACCAGAGATTTGGAAAACAAAGTTCACAATATCAGTCAGCTTTTGAAAGTAGGCATTAATGATATCGAAGAACGTGTTGCCAATTTGTTGGCTGAACGCAAAGAAATGGAAAACAAAATTTTTGAGTTGAAAAAGCAACTCGTCAGCGGTGGTTCTTCAGCCAAGGATGAAGTGGAAGAAATAAACGGTATCAAATTTGTAGCTAAAAAATTGAGCGATATTCAAGCCAAAGAAATGAAAGCAATTGTTGATGATATGAAAGACAAATATAAAGACAATGTTATTATTGCGTTATTTGCATCTAACGAAGGCAAAGCTTCGGTTGTTATTGGCGTGAGTGATGATATCAAAGGCAAGGTTTCTGCCGTTGATTTGGTCAAAAAAGTTGCTTCATATGTCGGTGCCCAAGGCGGTGGTGGCCGTCCCGATATGGCGCAAACCGGTGGAACCGATTGTTCTCATTTTGACGAAGCCATCAAAGAGATTAAAAAGTCACTTTAATTTTTAAGCCTCGAGAAGTCGGGGCTTTTTTAATATCTTGGCATAGATTAGATTTTTTGCTTAACTTTTGATACATGTTTGCGTAAAGTTAAAGCATAAAATCAATAAAAGAATTGTTAAAAAAATGGAAGATTTGTTTACCCTAAGCCCAAAGGCTCAAGAAATACCGGAATTTAGTGTCAGCGAGATTTCGTTTGAGATAAAACGATTTGTCGAAACAGCGTTTGCTAAAGTTCGTGTTAAAGGAGAAATTTTTGGAGCAAAAAGAGCTGATTCCGGACATTGGTATTTATCGCTAAAAGATGAAAACGCTACACTTTCAGCAGTTGTTTGGCGCGGTGTTGCCTCTAACTTAACTATAAAACCCGAAGACGGATTAGAGGTTGTGGCAACCGGAAAAATAACCACTTTTGCAGGCAAATCGTCTTATCAAATGGTTATCGAATCAATGGAAGTAGCCGGAGCAGGAGCTCTATTGAAGCTTTTAGAAGAAAGAAAAAAAGCCTTTGCTGCAGAAGGATTATTTGATCCGATACACAAAAAGCCGCTTCCCTTTTTGCCTAAAACAATAGGCGTTGTAACATCTGCATCAGGGGCGGTTATCAGAGATATAATTCATAGAGTTCGAGATAGATTTCCTTCTCATATTTTGCTTATTCCAACCCCCGTTCAAGGTGAGGGAGCTGCTGAAAAAATAGCTCAAGCGATTAAAGATTTCAATCGCTTAGATGAAATTTCAAATTATTCCAAGCCGGATGTTTTGATAGTCGCTCGAGGTGGTGGAAGTCTGGAAGATTTATGGCCTTTTAATGAAGAATGTGTAATTCGAGCCGTTTTTGCCAGTCAAATTCCTATCATATCGGCAGTGGGGCATGAAACTGATACAATGCTGATAGATTATGTGGCTGACAAAAGAGCCCCAACTCCTACAGGTGCTGCTGAGTTTGCTGTTCCGGTAAAATCGGAATTGCAGTCAAATCTTAACAATTTAGACGCCAGATTAAAAAATGGTATAATCAGATATTTTACTGAAAAACAGAATATGCTTACAGGGCTTGCAAGAGGAATTCCTAATCTCTCACAAATATTGCAAGAAGCAACGCAAAAATTTGATGATAGGATAGAACGCTTGCATAACGCTTTCACCAACTTTATTAAAACTAAATCCGGACAAATCGAAATATGCGGACTAAAACCATTTTACATCAAAAATATTGTTGAAAAAAAATCAGAGTTTCTCAACAATTTATCTTTAAGATTGTCAGCAGTATCTGTTGATGCTGTTCTAAAGCGTGGATTTGCGTGGGTCAAAGGTGATAAAGGACAAACAATTTATAATGTAGCAGAGGCTAAACAAGCAGACAATTTAGAAATCAGATTTGTTGACGGACACCTAAATACAAGAAATATTTCAAATGCAATGCTATCTAATACAAAACAACCAAAAAAAGGAAACAAAAATAATGAAAAACAAATTTCTCTATTTGACCTTTAGTTTCTTGATGATTAGTTTTTCAGCCAACGCTGTAGAGCTTTGCGGTAAAGTAAGTCAGGGAGAATTTATAATAGGAAAATCCGGTAAAAACAAAAAGGTTATTTTTAACGATAATGAACTGTTAACAACTCCGGAAGGATTTTTTTTGTTGGCATTTGGACGAGATGAAGGAAATAATCAAAATTTAAAAGTTATAGAAACAATGGGTGGCGAAAATTCATATCAATTTGCTGTAGCTCCATCTTCGTGGGATATTCAAAATATTAAAGGTGTTCCCCAACGCAAAGTTACACCTTCAGATTCTGATTTAGAAGCCATAGAGTTGGAACGCAAAGTTGTCAGAGCATCTCTAAAAGATATAAAAACAGATGCATATTGGCGTTCAGGTTTTATTCTTCCTGTAAATGGGCGTATTTCAGGAAAATTTGGCGGACAACGGATTATGAACAATATTCCTAAAAATCCTCATCAAGGAATGGATATTGCCGCAAAAGAAGGAACCCCTGTAAAAGCTACTGCAGATGGAGAAATTGCTTTAGCATATCCGGATTTATTTTATTCCGGCAATGTCATAGTTATAGATCATGGTTTTGGATTGCAAACAATTTACGCTCATCTAAAAGATATGAATGTAAAACGTGGTGATAAAGTATTACAGGGAGATATTATAGGAACGGTTGGCAAAACAGGACGAGTCACTGGTCCTCATTTACATTGGGGAGCATCATTAAGAAATGTACGCTTTAATCCGCAATCATTGTTAGATATGGAAGAAAATCAGCAAAAATGTTTAAAATTGTAAACAATTTTTAATAATATACGATGTATAAAGTAACTAAGCAAAGTGAGGTCTGCTATGAATGAAACAGTAAACAAACAAATAAACTGGGATGCAATCACTTGTTTAGTGGTTGATGATGATAAGTTTTCGCGTACTTTTGTAAAAACAGCATTGTATCAAATAGGTATAAAAAATACCAAAGAAGCGGCAACAACTGCAGAAGCTGCAGAAATTTTGCGTAGTTACAAAATTAACGTTGTGTTATTAGACCATCAAATGCCTGAGCAGACAGGGTTGGAACTGGCTCGAAAAATCAAAGATGGTTCTATAGGTGATGACAAAGATTTGCCGATTATTATGGTTACGGTAGATACCAAAGAAAAGACAGTTTTAGACGCTAAATCAATAGGTATACACGAATATTTAGTAAAACCGATATCACCATTGGCATTGAAAAAAAGAATTTGTACAGCATTTGGTATTAAAGAAAGATAATAATGACGAATATTCAAATTTTTTATTTATCCCTGTTACAGGGCATAACAGAGTTTTTACCGGTAAGTTCATCCGGTCATTTAATATTGTTATCCAAGTTCAGTTATTTTCCGGATCAAGGGTTGGCTCTTGATGTCGCTGTGCATGTAGGTTCAATTTTAGCCGTTATGATATATTTTTCATCGACAATATGGGAAATTATCAAAGGAGTATTCAAAACACGCTTTCTTCCTACATTCAAAAATGAAGGAGCCAAGCTGTTTTGGCTAATTGTTATTGGTACTATTCCTGCGGTAATAGCCGGATATTTATTAAAACAATATGGTATGGAATGGCTTAGGAATACCCGTATAATCGGATGGACAATATTAGGATTCGGAATATTGCTTTTTTTGGCAGATAAATGTTCTATGACTATTCGCCAGATAAAACACATGGGGGTATTAGATGCCATCATAATAGGGTGTGCGCAATGTTTGGCATTAATTCCCGGAACATCACGTTCAGGTGTAACAATTACGTTTGCTCGATTTTTAGGACTGGAACGCCGTGAGGCCGCAAAATTTTCAATGTTATTATCAATCCCAACAATAATTGCAGCCGCTTTGCTTACAGGGTGGGAAGTTTGGCAACAGGGTAATTTACAAGAAATATATTGGATGTTTGATGGTGTTGTTTATTCTTATTTGTCATCTATTATAGCGATTTATTTGGTTATGTGGTGGCTTAAAAAGTCAACATTTACGCCATTTGTTATTTACAGAATTGTCTTAGGTAGCATTTTATTACTTGATTCTTATGGAATAATGAGTATAAATATCTAAACTATCTGCTCTGGTGGCGGAATTGGTAGACGCGCAAGTTTCAGGTACTTGTGGGGGAAACCTCGTGAAAGTTCGAGTCTTTTCCAGAGCACCAAGTTTTTTATCTCCTCGTTTTTGACGGGGATTTTTTTATTAGAAGAATTGATAAAACTGGCAGAAGAAAACAATCGTGAGTTTAGAAACAAACACCCATAGAATGCAACGGGGATTTTTACAAACTATGCTGGATAGACAGCTGTTTTGCTCTTTATTAAAGTGATAATGCAAAATTTTGCATTCA